>CANQQJ010000021.1 GCA_947625905.1 uncultured Clostridia bacterium
CTTTTGCTTTTAACATTATATCATATTTGGAGTTCATTTTCCTTTTTATTTGTCACCCATCAATTGTATCATAACATTATTTAAAATAAACCGACAAACAAGACATAATGCCGCCATTTTCCGAGCTTGGCACTCCGCGGCACCCGCTTTGCGTTAAAATACAGGCAGAAACAAAACACGAAAGGAGGAGGCTTTGTGAACTACTTGACTGAGATTCTGGAGTTTAACAATTGGCTGGACGAAAACCCTTCCTCATCGTCGGTGATCGTTTTATGGTACGCGCTTATGCACATAAACAACAAACTGAGATGGAAAAAGAGTTTCGCGGTGCCGATTCAAACACTGGAACTGAAAACCGGACTCAAGAAGGACGCCATATACAGAGCCAGGAACACATTAAAGCAGCAAGGACTGATAGATTTTCGGGAGCGGGGCGGCAACAGATGCACCGAATACGAGATCATACCGTTTTCGGAAAGAGGCGAGTGCGTCGTTTTAAACGACACAGTCCGCGACACACCCCGAGCGCACTCCGCGGCACACTCCGCGGCACAGTCCGAGCCCTATGCGCGAACATTATATAAACAAAATAAAACAAATAAAGAGTATAACAAAAAGAGCGCGCGCAAAAAATTCAATAATTTTGAAAGCGAGAATTGCAATTACGCCGCGATTGAGGAAAAGATCCTTGATATGATGCTGGAGGACGATTGAGGGGGTAATAAACACCTCATCCGACTTTTTGCCCGTTGGGCAAAAACCCACCTTCCCCTCAAGGGGAAGGCAAAAAAGGCTTCCCCTTGAGGGGAAGCTGTCAGACGTAGTCTGACTGATGAGGTGTCAACGTAGGGACTAGAGACTAGAAACTAGGGACTAGGACCCCCCTCAGTCGCCTTCGGCCATTTCTGCTCACGTTAATGATTTGTGGCCTCGTTTATTTGTACTATCGGAATACTATAGTGCCACGAACCCGCTCACGCGGCTCCGGCCGCAGCCAGCATTAAGGAAGCTCTTGGTCAAAATTGCAAGCAATTTTGAAAGGTAGCTTTGAACCCGCAAGCAAGCTTGCTGATTATCCCCGAGGGGGCGCCTAACGGGCGGATAATATCCGCCCCTACGGGTTTGGCGCAATTCGCGCATTTTGGCAACACAAAATATCATTGACGCCTGTAGGGGCGGCAATCTCGCATGTTCTCAATGGGTTTATGATTTGTGGCCTCGTTCATATCTGCAATCGGAATACGTTAGTGCCACGAACCCGCTTCGCGGCTCCGGCCGCAGCCTGCCCGCCCTATTCGCTATTCACTAATCGCTAATCACTACGTTATCAAACTTTCAAGGGCGGCGTATATTTCGGGGTGCTTTTTCTTGAGGTTCAGGGGTTTAAATTCCCTGTCGGTGAAGCCGTGGGTGGTGTATCCCTCGGCGAGAAGGCACTCGTCCCCGCAGCGTATTATCCTGTAATCGAAAATACACTTGGCGGCGCCCAGCCGTCTGAGGCTGACCTCGATCCACACGTCGTCCTGGTACCTGGCTCCGCGGATAAATTTGGCATAACAGTCAAGGAGCGGCAGCAGCACGCCCCGCTCCTCAACTTCACGGTAGGACATTCCGCAGGTCTTGAAAAACTCGGTCCTGCCCACCTCGAACCACGGAAAATATCTTGAGTGGTGCACGACGCCCATACTGTCGGTCTCGGCGTAGCGCACCGTTATCTTGGTCCTGAACAATTAAAATTCGCCTCTTAACGCGTTACATGATCTTGGCGACGCCGGAATATACCTGGCCCCTGGGGCCGTCGATAGTCACGGTCGTGCCGTTCTTGAGCAGCTTGGTGGCTCCGTCAACGCCGACCAGCACGGGGATATCCAGCGTCATGCCCACAACAGCCGCGTGGGAAGTGGCGCCGCCGACCTCGGTGATAATGGCCGAGGCGCGTCTGCAAAGGGATATGAGCTCGTTGTTGGTCTCGTGGATAACCAGGATGTCGCCGTCCTCAAAGTTCTTGAGGGCCTCGTTGTTGTTGGCCGCGACGCAAACCTTGCCGCTGACCGAATTGGTGGAGAAGCTCTGGCCCGACGCCAGCATATCGCCGACCAGCTGCACCTTGAGCACGTTGGTGGTGCCGCTGATTCCCAGAGGCGATCCGCCCGTCAGAACGACAACGTCGCCCTTCTTGACGATATCGGTCTCCTCGACCGCGCACTCTACCGCGTGGGTGAACAGCTCGTCGCTGGTGTTCTTCATCTCGGTCAGGATCGGGGTTATGCCCCAGCTCAGGTTGAGCTGGCGCCACGCCTTCTTGCTCATGGTTCCCGCGATTATCGGGCAGCTGGGCCTGTAGGCCGCTATCTGGCGCGGCGTGTAGCCCGACTTCGAGACCGTGATGATCGCGGTGGCGCCCAGATCGTGGGCGGTGGTGCAGGAAGAGTGGCTGATCGCGTTCGAAACGCTGGGCGACTGCTCGATGTGCCGCGACTCAAACTGCGCTATGTAGTCGATCTTTTCCTCGGTCTTGTTGCATATCTGCGCCATTGTCCTGAGAGCGCGGACGGGGTACTTGCCCACCGCGGTCTCGCCCGAGAGCATAACGATCGAGGTTCCGTCGTACACCGCGTTGGCCACGTCGGATATCTCGGCACGGGTCGGGCGCGGATTGTAGGTTATGCTGTCCAGCATCTGCGTGGCGGTGACAACCATCTTGCCCGCGCTGTAGCACTGCTGGATGAGCTTTTTCTGGATCGCGGGCAGCTCGTCGAACGAGATCTCAACGCCCATGTCGCCTCTGGCGACCATGATTCCGTCGCTGACTTTGAGTATCGACTCAACGTTGTCAACGCCCTGCTTGTTTTCGATCTTTGAGATGATCTGGATGTCCTCTCCGCCGTTCTGCTCAAGGATGCGCTTGATTTCAAGCACGTCGAAGGCGGAGCGCACGAACGACGCCGCGATAAAATCGAAGTCCTGCTCGATGCCGAACTTGATGTCGTCCTCGTCCTTCTCGCTCATGTAGTCCATGCTAAGCTCGATGCCGGGCACGTTGATGCCCTTGTGGTTGCTGACCGGGCCGCCGTTCATGACCTCGCAGATCACGTCGCCGCCCTTAACGTTTGAGACCACCATCTCGATCAGGCCGTCGTCGATCAGGACCTTGTCGCCGGGGCGCACGTCCTCGGCCAGGTGCTTGTACGTGATCATGCAGCGCTTCTGATCGCCCAGGATCTTTTTGGGCGTGAGCGTGAACGTCTGGCCCGTCTCAAGCATTACCTTTCCGTCTTTGAAGTCGCCCGTTCTGACCTCGGGGCCCTTTGTGTCAAGCAGCAGAGCCACGGGCAGATTCAGCTCCTCGCGCATTTTCTTGACCGCGTTTATGCGGACAAGATGATCCTCGTGGGTACCGTGCGAAAAATTGATCCTGGCGCAGTTCATGCCGCCCAGCATAAGCTTTCTCAGCACCTCGGGGTCGTCGGTCGCGGGACCCAGGGTGCAGATGATTTTGGTTTTTCTTGTCATTAGTCTACCTCCCCTACATTTATTATTCCTGTTTTTGTATAAAGTTTTGCTTTTCCTCTGATCTTGATAGCCGAGGTGTTCTCGGTGAACTGAGCGATGTACGCCTCGCCCTTGTCGAGCTTTTCGGTGTGGTGGAACTTCGTGTCCCTGCCGCGGGTCAGCCCGATGATAGTGACCCCGTCCTCCTCGGCGAGGACCGTTATATAATCCCCGAAGGTGCTTGCGTCCATAATACGCCTCCTGACTTAAATTTACTATTAATAATTATATAACAACAAAAACAAAAATGCAAGAAAAATCTGCGCAAATTTTATTAAATTTTACAAATTTTATATAAACAAAAAAGCCCGTCCCGAATAAGGCGGACTCTTCGCGTTTATTTGAATCACATAACCTGCTTGTCAATGAGATAAGCCGTGTAATATATTCCCATAAGCACGCACGACGCGAACGTGACGGCCGTGAAGGCTTTGTTCCTTTCGCGCAGGAGGTCGCCCGCGATGATGAACGCGGGAACGGCGCACAGCATGTATCTGCCGATACTGAGCGGCCACGACATCGACGTGTTGACCACAAGATAGATGATCAGCCAGGTCAGGTGCATGCTTCGGGTCTTTTTCAGACCGCAGATCAGCACGGCGTACATAATAAGCGGCAGTGTCAGTCCCGGCACGAACGCGGTGAACTTCGTGCTCACGTTTGTTGAGGACGATGTGATAACGGTCCATATGTAGCCGATCGTTTTGAAAAACGGCCGGGTGGTCTGGCTCCAGTATTTTTCCTCAAGCCTTAGGAACTCGAAAGGCGAACCCGCGGTCTTGTAATTTATATAAAGATATATGCAGGTCCCGAGAGGGAGCAGCAGAAGGAATGACCATTTTTTCAAAATATCCGAGAACACCCGTTTCGGTTTTTTCAGATTGGCAAGTATTTTGTATTCCTCGATGAATTCCACCGTCGCGGGGAAAATCAAAAACACTCCCGCCGAGCGCGACAGAGCCGCGCACATTCCCGCGATGCCCGCCGCGGCCCAGTTATGCTTACGTATGCAGTAAAGGGTGATGACCGACGTGAGGAAAAACGTGCTTTCGCTCATGATCGAGCCGAAGAAAAAGGCGAACGGAAACGCGCTGATCAAGGTGACGGCCTTTTTGGCCGACTCGCGCGGATAATCAATAAGGCAAAGCTTGTACATAAACACGCATCCCGCGGAGTAGCACAGAGACGAGACCGTGAGAGCCGCGGCGTTTATGTTCGGGATGACCCAGTTGAATATTTTGATTATCCATGAGTAAAACGGGAAGAAAACCAGCATAACATAGTCGCCGTTCTCTATCATGGCGCGGTAGCCGTTCGGTATCCTTATGTAAGAGTTGGCGTCCCATTTTACCCATTGACCAAAAAACTGGTCCCAGGGAAAAGCCGCGTCCTGTCCTCTGAAAACGCAGTATATCAAAAATCCGACGCATAACATAAAGAAGCGCAGCAGCAGAGCCGTCAAGAAAATCTTCACGCAATCGTTTTTAAGCGCGTCGGCCGCAAGCGATAAAAGCGATCGGGGGGGGTACTAAGAACCGAAGCATTATCGGGAGCCGTTTCGCCCGGCGCTCCGTCCGGACCCGCCTCGCCCGCGGTAAATCCGCTGAACGCGGAGCCTATCGGACCCGGCAAATTGAAGCCGTTGTTTTGAAAAATTTTAAGTATAACAAAAACAACGGAGCCGAATATGGCGATAAAACTGATTACTTCGAGCAATATTTCCATTATTTTGTATGCCTCCCGATTAAAAAACAAATCTTCATATTATTTTTAAATTATATCAAAATAACATATGAAAATCAATTATGTAATATTACTAATAAATTCGGTAAAACCGGCGCCCGAATTATAAGAATTTGCGCGGCGCGCGATCAATATCCAAACGAGCGGTTAATTTTGCAGCATTATTGTCCCGCGGACAAGCGCCGTTTTTGTGGATATTTACAAAAACCTATAAAACCTATTGACAAAGTGGGATAATGCTGTTAGAATATTCTTGACAATTTGGAAAAAACCGTATATAATATCATACAATAGTATCCGGAGACAATTGGCAGGTGATTTAATGAATTGGGATTTTATTCTGAAATATCTCCCGTTGTATGAGACCGCGGCTCTGCTGACCGTCAAGATCGGTCTTATAGGCATCGCGCTGTCTATCGCGGTCGGGTTCCTGTGCGCGGCGGTTCTTTATTTCAAGGTGCCGGTTCTGAGACAAATTGTTATCGTATATATTGAGGTAAGCCGCAACACTCCGCTGCTTATCCAGCTGTTTTTCATATATTACGCCCTGCCCAAGGTGGGTATCGGCATGAGCGCGCAGCTCTGCGGTATTATCGGCCTGGCGTTTCTGGGCGGCAGCTATATGGCCGAGGCCTTCAGGAGCGGCCTTGAGGCGGTGGAGCCCATTCAGGCCGAGAGCGCGCTCAGCCTCGGGATGCAAAGGTCGCAGGCGCTTCGGTACGTGGTCCTGCCCCAGGCGGTCTCGATAAGCGTTCCCGCCTTTGTGGCGAATATCATATTCCTGCTCAAGGAGACCAGCGTTTTCAGCGCCATCAGCCTTATGGACCTGATGTTCACCGCCAAAGACCTGATAGGACAGTATTACAAGACGACCGAGAGTCTGTTTTTGCTGGTCGTGTTTTATCTGATAATACTTCTGCCGGTGTCGATATTGGGCAGCTATGTCGAAAGGAGGCTGCGCTATGCCGGATTTGGGTCTTGACGTATTGTTTAAGGGCAAAAACATGCTCCGTCTTTTGGGCGGACTGTGGGTCGCGGTCAGGATCAGCCTTATCTCGGTGGCGCTCAGCATACCGCTGGGCATACTGCTTGGCATAGTAATGACCTTCAAAAACCCGATAACCAAGACCGTCACCCGTATCTATCTTGAGTTTATCAGGATAATGCCGCAGCTGGTGCTGCTGTTCATCGTGTTTTTCAGCTCCACGCGGACCTTAGGCTGGGACATCTCGGGAGAGCTCGCCTCGGTGATAGTGTTCACCGCGTGGGGGACCGCCGAGATGGGCGACCTGGTGCGCGGCGCGCTGATAAGCATACCGAAGCACCAGTACGAGAGCGCGTCGGCGCTGGCGCTCAGCCCGTCTCAGACGTATTTTTACATAATAATACCCCAGACGGTGCGCAGGCTTATCCCGCTTTCGATAAACCTGGTGACGAGAATGATAAAGACCACCAGTCTGATACTGATGATCGGCGTTGTGGAGGTGCTCAAGGTGGCGCAGCAGATAATCGAGGCCAACCGCATGTCGAGCCCCAACGCCGCCTTCGGGATCTATCTGGTCGTGCTTATTATGTATTTCATGATATGCTGGCCGATAAGCATGCTGGCAAGGTATCTTGAAAAGAAATGGAGGTAGGATCATGGCCGAAGTACTGCTTAAAGTGAAGGACCTTGTTAAACAATTCGACGGCAGCACGGTGCTTGACGGCATCAGCTTTGACGTGCGCCGCGGCGAGGTGATAGTCGTGGTGGGCTCGAGCGGCTGCGGCAAGAGCACGCTGCTCAGGTGTATCAACGCCCTTGAGCCGATACAGGGCGGCAGCGTGGAGCTCGGCGGAGAGCCCGTGGTGCACGGCAGCAAAAACCTCGCCAAAATGAGGCAGCAGATCGGTATGGTTTTCCAGAGCTACGACCTGTTCCCCCATATGAACGTTATCGACAACATTCTGCTGGCGCCGCTCAAGGTGCAGAAGCGGAACAAGAGCGAGGTGCGCGCCGAGGCCATGGAGCTTTTAAAGCGCGTCGGCCTTGAGGACAGGGCGGAGAGCTATCCGCGCCAGCTGTCGGGCGGACAAAAGCAGAGAGTGGCGATCGTGCGCGCCCTGTGCATGCACCCTGTGCTGCTACTGTTCGACGAGGTGACCGCGGCTCTCGACCCCGAGATGGTGCGCGAGGTGCTGGACGTTATGCTCGACCTTGCCGGGCAGGGCCGGACCATGATAATCGTCACCCACGAGATGCAGTTCGCGCGGGCGATAGCGGACAGAGTTCTGTTTATCGACAACGGAAAAATAGTCGAGGACACCGATCCCGACACGTTCTTCGAGAACCCGAAGTCGGACAGAGCGAAACAATTTTTGAATATTTTTAATTTTGAAAGGAGCAAATAAAACTATGAGAAATTTAAGAAAAATAGCGGCTGTAATTCTGGCGATCGCGATGGTATTCGCGCTGGCGGCCTGCGGCAGCGGCGGCGGCGCGGCAAGCACCGACACGGCCGCCGACAATGCGGACACATCGGCGAAATACCGCACTCTTGACGAGATCAAAGCGGACGGCGAGATAAACATCGGCGTTTTCTCCGACAAGAACCCCTTCGGATATGTGGACGAGAACGGCGAGTACCAAGGCTACGACGTGTATTTCGCAAACCGCATAGGCGAGGACCTGGGCGTTAAGGTGAACTTCGTCTCGACCGAGGCGGCCAACCGCATTGAGTACCTGCAGACCGGAAAGGTCGACGTTATACTCGCCAACTTCACGGTGACGCCCGAAAGAGCCGAGGAGGTCGACTTCGCGCTGCCCTATATGAACGTGGCGCTGGGAGTAGTCTCGCCCGACAGCAGAGTTATCACAAGCCTTGACGAGCTGACGGCCGACGACGAGGTAATAGTTATCTCGGGCACGACCGCCGAGACCTACCTCACCGAGAACAACCCCGAGATCAAGCTTCAGAAATACGATACATACGCCAACGCCAAGAACGCGCTCGAGAACGGAAACGCGGCGGCATGGGCCAACGACAATACCGAGGTCATAGCCTACGCGCTCCAGAACCCGGGATACACCGTCGGCATACCCACGCTGGGCAGCAACGACACGATCGCGCCCGCGGTGACCAAGGGCAACGATACGCTGCTCAAGTGGCTGAACGACGAGATCGTGGCGCTGGGACAGGAGAACTTCTTCCACACCGACTATGAGGAAACATTGGTCGGCACCTACGGCACCGAGTATGAGGAAAGCCTGGTAGTGGAAAGCGGCAACGTAGCAAAGTAGTGATTAGAGATTAGCGAATAGCGAATAGGCCACCCCCTCAGTCAACGTAGTGATTAGAGATTAGCGAATAGTGAATAGGCCACCCCCTCAGTCGCTCCGCGACAGCTCCCCCTCCTAAAGGAAGGGGAGCCTTTTTTTAATCCGTGCGCTCGATGTCGGCGCCGAGGGCGCGCAGCTTTTCGGTGAAATTCTCGTAGCCCCGCTCGATGTGCTCTATGTTGTGTATGACGCTTTTGCCGCCCGCCTTGAGCGCCGCGGTCACCAGCGCGGCTCCGGCCCTCAGGTCGGTTGCGCTCACCTCGGCGCCGCTCAGATGGCGCACGCCGTTTATGAACGCGGCGTTGCCCTCGGTCTTGATGCCCGCGCCCATGCGCCTCAGCTCGGGTATATGGGAAAAGCGGTTCTCGAATATCGTCTCTACCACCATGCCGCTGCCCTCGCAGGTGGCCAGCAGCGCCGTGGCCTGCGCCTGCAGGTCGGTGGGAAAGCCGGGATACGGCATGGTTTTTATGTCCGCGGTCTTGGGCCTGCCCGACGGGCGCAGCTCGATAAAGTCGGCCCCCGCCTCGCAGTCCGCGCCCATCTCGCTCAGCTTGGCCAGCAGCGATTTCAGGTGCGGCGGCCGCGCGTCCTCCAGCCTGATGCCCGCGCCGAGCCCCGCCGCGCACACAAGAAACGTCCCCGCCTCGATTCGGTCGGGGATAATTTTATGCTCGCAGCCGCGGAGCGCGCTCACGCCCTCGATCGTCACGGTATCGCTGCCCGCGCCCGAGACCCGGGCTCCCATTTTGTTCAAAAACTCGGCCAGGTCGGCTATCTCGGGCTCGTTGGCGGCGTTGGTTATCACCGTTGTGCCCTTTGCCAGGCACGCGGCCGTCATCAGGTTCTCTGTGGCGCCGACGCTGGGGAAGTCCAGATAAATGCGGCAGCCCGAAAGTCCGTCCGGGGCCGACGCGTCTATCATTCCGTGGCCCTGTCTGATCTTGGCCCCCATCGCCGAAAAGCCCTTAAGGTGCAGGTCAATGGGCCGCGCGCCTATCTTGCAGCCGCCCGGCATGGGTATCTTCGCCCTGCCGAACCGCGCCAGCAGCGGCGCCATTATGAGCACCGACGCCCGCAGGCGGGAGAACAGCTCATAGCCGCACTTGCGCCTCGGCTTTGTTATGTCCGCGGTTATCTCAAGCGCGCTGTCCTTCCGCTCGACCGAGCAGCCGAGGGAGGTCATGATCTCCGCCATTGCCCCGGTGTCCGACAGGTGCGGCAGATTTTTGAGAACGCACCTTCCGCCGCTCAGCATTGCGGCCGCCATTATCGGCAGCGCCGCGTTTTTCGAGCCGCTTATTTTGACGCTGCCGCCGAAGTTTTTCGCGGGGCCGTTTATGATGTAGCTTGCCATTTTTCCTGCCTTTCCGTCCGCCCGCGCCCGAGCCATGGGCCGCGGGCGGACAAAAGGCCGATGGGGATTTAAAGCGTCTTATTTGAGGTGATATAAGCGCGCCCATCCTCTCCGCTGACAAAAGACAGAATGGGAACGTAGGTTTTCGCGGTTAAAACAGACGCTATAATCAATGCTGATATTACGGCGTTTTTCATTTTTACCTCCGGTTCCGAAGCGATTTCGGAACGCTTTTATTTTGACCCGTTTTTCTGTTTTTATTAAAATTATTTTTTAGCAGTTTTTAAATAAAAAAATCGGTTTTCGTGATTGACAAATAATGATATATTATTATATAATTTGCGTAGGGCTGATTCAAAAAGAGGCGTGAATGGCAGCCAAAAGAAAACGCAACCACAAGCACACACTCTCGCCGAGTGAAAAACTGTTGCTTGCAGTTGCAGTTATAAACGTCATGCGATCATTGATTTAACCAAAGTGATTATCGCATGGCTGCCTACTACTATGATAACACATTTACCGTAAAAAGTCAATGATTTTTTTACACATAACACAAAGCGATCTCTGTTTGAGGTGAAACCATGAGACACACCATATATTCGCTTATATTTAATAAGGACAGCCGGAACCGGGTGGGCAGGGCTTACGAGCTGATGGTAAGCATAGCGGCGGTCATCAGTATCATACCGCTGATGTTCAAGACCTGGTACCCGATATTTAATACTATCGAAACCTTCACCCTGTACATATTGTTCCTTGACTATATCATGCGCTGGATGGTCCATGACTTCCGAAGCAGGTACGGCAAGCCTTGGGCGTTTATGGTGTACCCGTTCACGCCGATGGCGATAGTGGGACTTTTGTGCATACTGCCATCCCTCGGCATTTTGGTCCAGACCTTCAGGATCCTGCGCATGTTCAGGATATTCAAGGTGCTGCAGTATTCGAGATCGTTCGGAATGGTCACGCGCGTGTTCGAGAGGGAAAAAAAGGCGCTGCTTTCGGTGCTGTTCATAGCTCTCGGTTATATATTCCTGTCGGCGCTGGCCATGTTCATTAACGAGCCCGAAACATTCGACACGTTCTACGACGCGATATACTGGGCGACGACCGCCCTGACCACCGTGGGCTACGGCGACATTTACCCGGTGACGAACATAGGAAAGATGATAAGCATGGTGTCCTCGATCTTCGGCATCGCGGTTATCGCTCTTCCCTCCGGTATCGTGACCGCGGGATTTATGGAGGAGATCAACGGCGCTGTCAAGGAAAGCGGCAAAAAAGAAGAGGAAAAAGCGGATGGCCCCGATAAGGCCGAAGAATCGGAAACGGAGGGAAGTTAGACATGAAAAAAATAAAAGGATTTCTCTCCGGCATGACATTTAAGCAAAAACGTTACGCGGTCATTATGATGATCTGCGTGGCGGTCAATATGATACCGGAGGAGATCATGACGCGGATCTCGGCGCCTCTGTGTATGGACGTCACGGGCACGATAGCCGCGACGATAATACTGGAGCCCGCGGCGGGCCTGATCGTGGGCCTTGTCAACAACTTTTTCCGCGCCATATTCATCAACGGCCCCACAACGCTGGTGTACTACAGCGTGTCGGCCGCGGCGGCGCTGCTGGCTGCGCTCATGCTTGATCGGAACAGCCGCCTGAGGTTCGGCAGGGTCGCTATCTCGACCGTGCTGATAATCGCGGCGTCCACACTGCTTTCGGGGCTTTGGAAATACTGGCAGATCGGAGGCGCGTCGAACCTGTATTGGGAGAATTATTTTTCCGAGCCGGCGACCGCGCGGGGGTTTGGGACGTTTTTGTCGGGAATGTTCGGCACGTTTGCGATAAAGGTGCCCGACACAATCGCGTCGGTGGTCTTGGCGGTAATTATGTACAGGCTCACTCCGAAAAAATACCGAGGAAGATAAAAAAGGGGATATTATGACACAGGAAAAAATCAAACGCATCAACGAGCTTGCGAAAAAAGCAAAAAGCCCCGGCGGACTCACCGAGGCCGAGACAAAAGAAAGAGCCGCGCTCAGAAGCGAGTACCTGGCGGACGTCCGCAGGAACCTTAAAGCGCAGCTTGATAATATCGAGTTCACGGACTGAGGCTATTTTTTGAGTATCGGTCTCAGCCGCTTGTACAGCAAAAATGTGAGCAGCGAGATCACGAGGCCCTTGAGCAGATTAAACGGCACTATCGACAGCGCGATAAGCTTGAATTCGCTGTCGAATATCGGCGAGATATCGGTGCCCATTTTTATTATGGCGTCCAGCGGGAAGCCCATCGCGTTGATGTAAAACGGGAACACGATAAAGTAGTTGGAAAATAAGCTGACAAAGCCGAAGCACAGGGTTCCGGCCAGCATTCCCCAAAGCGCGCCGCGGCGCGTTTTGTTGTGCTTGTATATTATTCCCGCCGGCAGCGTAAGGCAGCAGCCCAGGATGAAATTCGAGAGCTCGCCGACTCCGGCTGTAGACGTCATAAAAAGGTGGAGCAGGTTTTTGATAAGCTCTACCAGCACGCCCGCGATCGGTCCGAACGCGAAGGCGCAGATCAGCGCGGGCAGCTCCGAAAAGTCGAATTTCACAAAGCTCGGCACGATCGGCAGCGGAAAGTCCAGCATCATAAGCACGAACGAAACCGCGCCGCACACCGCCACGGAGGCGATCATTCTTGTGGTTATTGTTTTGTTTGGGTTCATAGCGCGCACTCCTTAATATTTTGTTTAAAACCGCCCGCAGTTTTCGCGGGCGGTTAGTGTTTATTCTGTTTGCTCGTCCGACGAGCCTGCCGTTTCCGCGTCGGCCGCCGCGGCCGTATTCACTGCCTCCGACGGAGGAGGAAGCGGAGGATTGGCGCTGTCGAACACCTGCTGAGTTGTGTTGCCGTCGCCGTCGGTCACGGTCTTTGTCGCCACAACGTTGCTGCCGTCGTTTATAACGTCTATCTTTTCGTCGGGAAGCGAGACTTTCGAGCCCACAATGCTCACCGTAAGCGTGCCGCCGCCCGCCGACACGAATATCCTTATGGGGTATTCGGTGCTGTTTTCAAATATGAACTCGGGTCCGCCCCACGACACGGTCGCGTCCATGCCCTTGGGAACGTATGTCACGTCCTTTGAATGGGAAGTGCGCTCGATAACTTTAAGACCCGCTCTGTTTACCGCGCAGAAGATCGTGGATGAAACCTGGCATATTCCGCCGCCGTAATCCGTTTCGCTGACTGTCTCGCCGCCCTTGACAACGTAGACCGGAGCGGGCAGATATCCGCGGCCGGGCGTTCTCTCGCCAACGACCTTGTTGAAGTCGAATCTCTCGCCCGGAAGCAGCTCAAGACCGCTTATCGTGTTTGAGCTTAATACTATATTGTTGGATCTCGAGGCGCTGCTGCCGCCGTATGAGGTGGTATAGGTGCCCAGCGTGTCCTCGTACATTATGCTTTGCAGAAACTCGGTGTCCGCCGCGGGCTGCACCAGCTGGACCGGCACGCTGTACTCGACCGCGGACTGGTTGACCGCCCTTTCTATATCGGCTTTGCTCACAACTATCTGAGGCTTTGAGGGCGCGACGTAGACCTTGTTGTTCTCGTCCTTGGCGTACGACGCGTTCACCGCAGGAGCCGTGATATAATTGTAGAACGCGTCCAGATCAAGAGGCTCCGCGTCCGTTATCAGCGGCTCAAAGGTGACGTCGCCGAAATTAAACGTGTATATCTGATCAAGAACGCTGTTTACGGCGGCGTTCATATCGACCTTGACGCCCTGCTGGGGCTTGGCGATGATAATGTTGTCGCCCTCGCCCAATCTGTAGGTATAGCCCAAAGGCTCCTGCTCGTAGGGCGAGCACAGATCGCTTATCGCGCCCGTAAGCGCCTGCTCGTCGTATGAAACCGCGGGAGTGATCACATTTTTCGAGAAAAGACCGAGCGTGAAATTTTTGAGCTTGCTCAAAAAGCCCGCCTCACCGCGGCCCGCCATGTACGCGTCGCTTGCCATTTTCTCGGGCTCGAACGTCATCGAAAGGTTGTTGATGTTGATCGTCGAGCTTGAGTCCATGCAGTGGAAGTTTATGGTCCTGTCGGCGATCTTGTCCCCGCTGTAGGCGGCGGTCAGCGCTTCCGCGGCGTCCGCCTGGGTCATGCCGCCCACCTCGACCGTGTCGACGCAGACGTTCGGCATTATCTTGTCGTAAGCGCTCACATACGCGCCGTATCCGACGGCGGCGACCGCTATGATCCCCGCCGCGCATCCCGCTATTATCGCGGGCTTGTGTGATTTTTTGTTTTTTTTGCCCGATTTTGCTTTTTCGGGAACGGTTTTTTCGCTCTTCGACGAGGCTTCCGCGGCCTTTGCCGCGCGGCCCGAATCTCCGCCGCCGCTTAATACCTCTTCGGTTTCCCCTTTAATTTTCTCTTCGGCACCCTCGCCGGTATTATCTTTGATATCCTCTCCGATATCACCCGAAACAGTGTTTTCGCTGTCTGACATTAACTCTCACCCGCCTATAAAAACTTCAATATATATTTTCTCACAAAATACGACAAAAATCAACGTTTATTTCAAAATGAAACAAATTGTTAAGAAAATTTAATATAAGACAGAGTTGTCGGTTTGCCGCTCGGTCATCTGCCGCTCAAAACGCTTACCACGAACTGAGCCGCAGTCCTGCCCGAAAAGCCGTTGTACTGGACCTGCCACGTCAGCGCCCGCGCTCTCAGCTCGTCGGTCATTTCGATGTTGTGCCGCGCCAGCATATCGCGCACGATGAGCAGATATTCCTTTTGGGTGGGGGTCAGGAAGCTCAGATTGATGCCGAAACGCTCCGAGAGGGATTTGCGCTCGCTGATCGCCTCGCTTCTGTGTATCTCGTCTCCGCCCTCGCGGTCCGACCAGGTCTCTTTTATCAGTCTGCGCCTGTTGGACGTGGCGTATATCAGGATGTTTTTGCCTCTCGCCTCGGTCTGTCCGTCCAGCGCGACCTTGAGCTCCTTGTAGCCGGGGTCGTCGGGCTCGAAAGATAAGTCGTCTATAAAAACAATATATTTCAGCATGTCGTTGTTTATGCCGTCGAGGACCTGTCCCAGACTGCTCAGGTCGGATTTTTTAAGCTCCACGAGCCTGAGGCCCCTGTCTTTGAACATGTTGAGGCACGCCTTGACGCAGGACGATTTGCCCGTGCCGCTGCTGCCGGTGAGCAGAACGTCGTTGGCGGGCAGGCCGTTCACAAAGCTTTCGGTGTTTTCGATAAGCACTTTTTTCTGGTGCTCCAGCCCCACGAGATCGTCAAATGATATCGGGTCTGCGTTCAGTATGCCGCGGAGCCGGCCTTTCTCCCATTTGAGCGCAGCGTAGGCCGAGGTCCTGCCGGTGCCAAAAATTTCCGCGTGGGCCAGCATGGCGCCCATCAGCGCCTCCTTTGACGCGGCGTTCATCATGCCCAGCAGCGAGCGGGCGTATCCGCCGGGGCCCGCGGCTGTAGGAGCGGTGTTTATCGACGAGAACGGGACCAGCCCGCGCTCACGGCACAGAGCGTCCCAGTCGGGGGTCAGCAGCTCCTCAAATACCGCGCCCGCGTCCCGCCGCAAAAAGGCGCGCACCGTCTCGGGGGCGGGCAGGCCGTCGCTCTCAAGCATGGCGCGCAGCACGTATTCCTTGACGATACAGCCGTCTGTCAGCCGCTTGCACGAAAACTTGATCAGCCGCCGAACCGCTTTGTAATACGCGTCCTCGTCTCCCGATTTTTTGAATTTGAGCAGGGCGCGTATAGTTTTGTCGTCGTTTAGGTTGTTAAAAATAAACAGGTTCATATATCTTTCCCCTTTTTTATTTTGAAATTATCTCGATCGCCTTTTCGGCGTTCAGTTTCGCCAGCTTTGCCAGCCGCTCCGTCGATCGTTTCAGCTCCTCGCTGATCCGCTCGCGGCTGAGCATAACTCTGTCGATCAAGCGTATAAGCTCCGCGGAGCTCAGATCCTCCACCGCGAGCTCGTCGCTTCGGCCGATATATCCGATGATAGCGCTGACCTTCGGGTCATATATAAGGCCGATTATCGGGGTCGCCACCGAGGCGGCGTATATCAGCATATGGAGCCTCATTCCGATAACGAGACGGGAGCGCTTCGCTATCCCCAGTATTTCGGACGGGGTGAGGTTCTCGGGTGCCGCCGAGCCGCATTCTCCCGAAAGCTCCGCCGCCCTTTCGCATATTTCGGTGTCCTTGGGGCACTGCATGGGAACAAACAGAGTTTTGAGACCGTACTTTTGGCGGGTATATTTCGCCGCTTCGGCGATCTCGCTCTCGAAATTTTCGCCGAGGGTCTTCCAGGGCCTGATCGAAACGCAGACAAAATCCTCGCCTCGGCTTATGCCGCATTTTGAAAGTATCTCGCCGGCCGCCTCGCCGGAGCAGGGGCTCAGCGTAAAGGCGGGGTCGGCCGTGACCGTTATGCCCGGGCCGTCGACGCCGATTTTTTTAAGCTCGTCCAGCGACGACTTTTCCCTGAGCGTTATCAGATCGGCCTTGCCGAGCGCGTGGCGTATCTTCGGGTAGTTGCGGCGGTTCAGTATCGGGCCTATGCCGTTGGCGTAGAGCATGACGCGCGTGCCGAGCCTCGCCGCCGTCTCGATGATAAACAGATAGTACGCCAGCGATTTGTCGCTGGTGACGTCCTGGATAAGGCTGCCGCCGCCGCTGATCAAAAGCTTGGTCTTTTTAAGGCCGCGCCTTATAGCCGCTATGTTGAACCGATGCACCGAGTCGACCCCGAACAGCGCCGAGGTCTCCTTCGGGTCGTTTGAGAGGACCAGTATTTTTATGTCGGGCTTAAGCTCCCGCAGGTTGCTTATTATCGCTTTTAATATCGAGTCGTCGCCGCTGTTGTCAAAGCCGTAGTAGCCCGAGATCATAACGTCGTATTCGTGATTTTTTTGGGGCGGCGCCGGATACTCGGCCGCGCAGTCAAAATCGCTTACCGACACGTCGTTTATACCCTCGTTTTTTATCGCGCTTATATACATTTTCAAAGCGTCGTCCGCCATCGTCTCGATCGAGTAGTATTTCTCGACCACCTCTTTGGCGTAAGAGCCCAGCTCGGCGCGCTCGGCGGCGCTCATTTTCATCAGCGCGGTTATGTCGCGGAAAAGTTTTTCCTCGGTGGTGCCGCCGCAGCCGCGGCAGCAGAAGTTGGTGTCGATCGAGGTCTTGAGCTTGTCCCGCGAGAATATGCCGATGTACCCCTCGTTTCCGGCGATTATCGACGGCTTTTCCGCCGCCATCGCCTCAAGGGCCGCGCGGCTCACTCCGACGAATATCTCGCCGCTCGCCACAAGCTTGTTTATGTCGGTGCGGCTGCCGGTGTATTTTATCAGGGACCTTTTCAGGCGGTCGTTCACCGCGTCGGCCTCGTCCCGCACGGCCTTAAAGTCGTTGCCGCCGCCGACTATCAAAATCTCGAGACCGCTGATCTCCCTGTCGAGCTTTTCGGCGATCGCGATAAGCTTGTGCGCGGCCAGGCTCCTGTCCTCGTCCATGCGGCTGACATACACTATGCGGCGCTTTTCGGGGCTTAGGTCAAACTCCCGCGCCGCGTCCGAATAGTCGGTGTTTTTCGAAAACTTTTCGGTGTCTATGCCGTTTATGGTGACCCTTATGTTTTCGGGCATTATGCCGTAGTTGTCGATCAGGTATTTTTTAATGTCCTCGCTCACCGCCAGAGAGCGGTCGCCCCATTTGCTTATATATTTATAAGGAAATCTCAGGCTGAAGACCCAGTGCGCCGTCGTGACGAATCTGAAATTTACCGACCTCCTGATCATGTTAAGTATAAAGCAGGGGATCCTGGCGTGGCCGTGGACCACGTCGAACCTTTCCCGCTTGATAAGCTTTTTCAGAATATTGTAAGAGGTCATAACGTCGGAAGGGTTTTTGCCCGACATCGGAACGTAAATATGCTCGATGCCCGCCTCGCGGAGCTCGCTTTCATACGCGCCTCCCGCCGAGGCCACCCGAACGTCGACGCCGCGCCTCTTGAGAGCCTTTGAGAGCTCGACGATATGGGTCTCGGCGCCGCCTATATCCAGCTTCATTGTCGCCATCAGAACCTTCATGCGCAGTACCTTGTCCTTTCTTTATTTAAACGATCATTATAATTTTAAATCAGTTTTTGCGAAATTGCAAGACCTATGTGAATTTTTTTGTAAAAAATTCGGACTTAATTATTGCAAATATAAAATTAATATGTTATAATATTTCCGTTTGTTAATAAAGACGACATTTGTCAGAGAACAAATCTAAGGGCCGGTAATTTTATATGAAAGCCAAAAACAGCGTTAAGAGGGTGAACGGATGCTGAGAAAAATATCAAAAATGCTCTGCTCGGCGGCTGTCCTGCTCATATGCTCGGCGGCGTGCCTGTCGGTATTCGCCGACGCGGACGTGACGGTTCGGCTCGACGGCGGCAAAATCGACTTCGACACCGCGCCGCAGCTGGTGAACGACCGCACGTTCGTGCCGATGAGAGCCATATTCGAGGCCTACGGCGCCATGATATACTGGGACGAGAGCGACAAGTCGGTCACGTCGAAATATAACGGCGTGGAGATATACTTAAAGATCGGCGACGATACAATGCTGGTGGACGGCGAGAGCGTGGAGCTTGACGCTGCGCCGTTTATAGCGGACGACAGAACGCTCGTTCCGGTGCGCGCCGTGTCCGAGGCGTTCGGCAGCCGCGTCGAGTGGGACGAGGACGAGAGAGTCGTTTCGATAACCTCGCCGGTCGAGGAAAACGGAGTCCTGAGCGATGTTGTGATCAATAATGACTACAGATACACCGGCTATGACGGGGAATATAACGGAGTCTCGATATTCGACAATTACGGCACCGACTTTTTCGGCATGGAGCTTCTGGCCATAACGCCGTGGCGCGGCGAGCAGTACGCGGAGATAGTGAACGGAATGGCCGAGGACCTGCCCGATGTTCGGGTGTTCTGCGGAGTGCCTCCCACAGCGGCGGAATTTTACGCCGCCGATACATACAAGACCAACTATATGTCGGCGATAGCTCATATATACAACAATCTGAGCGGCAGGGTCATCCCCCTCAATCTGGAGGGCGCGATGAACACGAACCTCGGCAACTATCTGTATTTCAGGACCGACCATCACTGGACCCACTTCGGCTCCTACTGCGCGTATCTTGAGTTCTGCGACAAGTCGGGAGCGCCGTTTCCTAACCTTGACGATTTCGACGTCACGGTCAAGGACGAGTATCTGGGCTCATGGAGCAAGGCCACCGAGGGCACTCGCGGGCATAATCTGCTCGGCCTCAAGCCCGACGAAATGATACTCTACGAGCCGATCGCCGATTATACGGGAATGTCGTATCACGATATGGCCTTTGAAAAACCGATCAAGGAAATGGAGCTCCTCAACGAGGATTTCGACGACTACAACGTGTTCCTGGAGGGCGATTATCCGATAGAGTATTTTCATTCGGATGCCGGGAACGGAAAGTCGATATGCGTGATAAAGGAGTCGTACGGAAACGCGTTCTCGACATGGCTGGTTAACAGCTATGAGGATATATACGTCGTTGACTACCGGCAGTTTAACGGCCACGGCGAGACCGACGAAATGTTCACGGTCAAGGATTTTTACGCCCTGCACCCGTTTGACGACCTGCTGGTGCTCAGCTATCCCTACACCATCCTGGCCGACGACCTGCGTCAAATGCTGGGCGAGATGTGGAGAGAGGGTTATGAGAATCCCGAGCGGATAACCGATTATGTGCCCGAGGAGAAATACGGCGCAGAGAGCGGGGACGAATCCGAAAACGGCTCCGAGGACGAGCCGCTGCCGACTCTTGTTCCCGAGCCGCAGTCGGGAGAATTGATTTTCTAAAAGATTGTATGGTTTGTGTATCGCTTAGCAGCGTGTAATTATTTCACTAAAAGGAGTAGATCGCATTGTATTTGGCGTATTTGATCGCGGTATTATTTATATTGGTTTTTGCCGCTATGCAAAAATTTGTTGACCCGGGCAGGCTTGCCCCGGTCCCCGCGCCCGAGCCCGAGCCCGAGCGCAAGGGCGGGAAAAACAAAAACAGGAAAAAGCAGGCGGGAGCCGCGGAGGCGGCCCGCAAGATACCCAAGTTTTCCATAAAGAAAAACGAGGTCCCGGCCAAAGCTTTTGTGATCGCGGCTCTTGCGGCGCTCGCGGTCAGAATGATCGCGGGATACTTTTTAAAGGGCTACGACACCGATATGTCCTGCTGGATAGCGTGGGGAAACAAGCTGCTCTCCGAGGGCCCCGGGCATTTCTACGCGCCCGATTATTTCTGCGACTATCCGCCCGGATACATCACTATCCTTGGCTTTTTCGCTTGGATAAATCAGACCTTCGGCCTTTCCGACAAGGCGACCCAGCTCTGCTTCAAGATGCCGGGAATACTGGCCGACCTCGGTTTGATGATCGCCGTTTTCAAGATCGGCTCAAAGGAGCTGGGCAAAAAGCAGGCGCTTATACTGGGCGTGATCCTGATGCTCAACCCGCTGCTTATCGTCAATTCCTCGGCGTGGGGCCAGATAGAGTCGCTTTTGGCTCTGTTCCTCGTGCTGTCGATGTATAATCTTTACAAAAAGAACTGGTACCTGTCGGGCGTCCTGTATATTCTGGCTGTGCTGATAAAGCCCCAGGCGCTGATGGTGGGTCCCGTTTTCCTGTTCGCGTTTGCCGCGAGCCGCGACTTAAAGATGATCCTCAAGATGATAGGCATAGGAATAGTCCTCGCGTTTTTGTTCATCGTTCCGTTTAACTACGACGCGTGGGCGGGCGGCTCGGGCTTTGCCGCCGCGTTTAACCCCTTGTGGATAATCAAAAAATACGGAAGCACTCTGGCTTCGTATCCCTATTTCACGATAAACGCGTTTAACTTTTACTCGCTGATCAAGCTCAACTGGGCCTCTCTCGAGATGGGAGGAGCCGCGCAGACGGTGCTCAATATCCTCAATTATGTGCTGATAATCGCGGCCGTCGCCGGCGCCCTGGTGTTGTATATAAAAATAAAGAGCGAAAGCGGAAAAATATTTATACCCTCGTTCTTTATAATCGCGTTCCTGTTCACGTTCGGGCTTAAAATGCACGAGCGTTATCTGATAACGCCGATCATATTCCTGATATTCGAGTATATGCTGTCGAAAAACAAGCGCACGCTTTGGGTTTTCGCGGCGCTCAGCTCGGTCAACTTCATAAACGTGTTCTGCATTTTGCGCTATAAGGTCATGTTTAACACGACGGGCCCGCAGTATTCGGCGCTGGCTCTGGCTTCGCTGCTTGAGGTAGTGACCTTTATCGCCGCGATGCTCATATTTATTCATGACTATGTTTTACATCCGGCCGAAGGCGCGGAAAGACCCCTTGATAAATTGACCGCGAAGATAAAGACGGCGTATCTCGGCGCGGTCTCAAAGACATACGAAAAGACAAGCGGACTTTTGCGCATTGACCCAAAGACCCCGCAAAAGACCGAAAAGATAGTCAGAGCCGACCTTATCATAATGGCTGTTATCGTGGTGATATACAGCGTTGTGGCTTATGTCAACCTCGGCGGGCTCAACAATCCTCAGACGTTTTACAAGCCGACGGCGGCAAACGAGGAGGTCACCATAGACTTCGGCTCGACTCAGACCGTCGATACGGTCACGTATTATGCGGGCATAGGCGATGTGGGTAATAAGCCGGGCATGAAGCTGTCGGCTTCAAACGACGGCCGAAGCTGGACGGATATAAACGCGGAATGCAAACTGAACTCTGTGTTCAAATGGGAGGTCGTCAAGCTGGCGTCCCCGACTCAGGCAAGATATATCCGCGGCGTTACCGCGTCGACCGATTACCGCCTGTTCGAGGTGGCGTTCTGGAGAGCCGACGGCACGCTGATAGACGTGCAAAACGTTTCCGGCCCCGGCGACTGCGCCAACATAGCGGACGAGCCCGATACCGCGCAGTACAGGAGCTCGTTTAAAAACAGCACGTATTTCGACGAGATCTATCATCCGCGCACGGCCTACGAGCATCTGCACATGATGCCTTATTACGAGACGACGCACCCGCCCCTCGGCAAGCTCATTATGTCGATCGGCATCGCGATATTCGGCATGTGCCCCTTCGGCTGGAGGTGCATGGGAACGCTGTTCGGCGTTATCATGCTGCCGCTGATGTACGTGCTGCTTAAAAAACTGTTCGAGCGCACCAGGTACTCGGTGCTGGGAACTTTGATATTCGCCTTTGACTTCATGCACTTCTCGCTTACCCGATTGGGAACGATCGACTCGTACCCGGTGACGTTTATAATCGCCATGTACCTGTTCATGTTCCTGTTCGGCAAGAGGGCCCTTGACTACGCGCAAAACTCGCCCGAAAAGCTGAAAGACGGCAAGACTTATCTGCGCCTTCTGGGGATCCTGGGCCTTTCGGGACTGATGTTCGGATTCGGCGCGGCGTCAAAGTGGATATGTATCTACGCGGGCGGAGGTCTGGCGGTCGAGCTGCTGCTGATATTCATCGGCACATATCTGGCGCTGCCCAAAAAGAAAAAGCAGATGTTCTGGGGATTCTTGATCAAGACCTGCCTTGCGTGCCTGGTTCTGTTCGTGGCGATCCCCGGCGCTATCTACGTGCTTTCGTACCTGCCCATATCCATGGTGGACGGCTATCCCGACGTATGGCACACGATGCTCAACAACCAGACATATATGTTCAACTACCATAAGGACCTTGACGCGACCCATCCCTACTCGTCAAAATGGTACCAGTGGGCGATCGACTACAGGCCCCTTTGGGGATATTCGGCTCCGGTCGAGACGGTCGGAAACGACAACATCGGCTGCATTTCGATATTCGGAAACCCGCTCGTGTTCTGGTCGAGCATAGCGGCGTTCGTGTACACCTCGGTAGTCGGAATCATCAAGAGAGACAAAAAGGTCCTGTTCCTGGTCGTTGCGCTCGCGGCGCAGTTCCTGCCGTGGGTCCTGGTAAAAAGATGCGTGTTTATATACCACTTCTTCGCCAGCACGCCGTTCCTTATCATAATGATCGTGTACACGCTGCGCGACCTTGAGGAACGCTTCGGATGGTTCAAGCATATATCAAACGCCTATGTCGCGCTGTGCGGCGCGCTGTTTATAGCGTTCTATCCGGTGCTGTCGGGCATGACCATAACAAAAGAATATTCGAATATCTGGCTTAAATGGCTCAGCAGCTGGGTATTCCACAACAGAGGAAACTAAAGGCGGGGACAGATCATGAGAGAGATAGACGCGAAAATCATTACCGACACGGTGGCGCAAATGTGCATCGACGCCAACTGCCGCCTGAACGAGGATATCAAGTCGGCGCTCGGGCGGGGCCTTGAAGCCGAGACAAACCCCGCGGCGAAGGACGCGCTTCAAAACATACTCAAAAACGCGGACATAGCGGCGGAAGAGGAGCTGCCTATCTGTCAGGACACGGGCATGGCGGTGTTCTTTATAAAGCTCGGCCAGGACGTACGCATCACGGGCGGCCTTCTGAGCGACGCGGTGAACGAGGGCGTGCGCCGCGGCTACGAGAGCGGATACCTGCGCAAGTCGGTAGTGGCCGACCCGATAAGGCGCGGCAACACGGGCGACAACACGCCGGCGGTGATACACGTCGAGATCGTCTCGGGCGACAGCATAGAGATAACGATAGCTCCCAAGGGCTTCGGCAGCGAGAACATGAGCGCGATAAAAATGCTCAAGCCCTCCGAGGGCCTCGGCGGCGTGATAGATTTTGTTGTCGGCACGGTCAAGGCGGCGGGAAGCAACCCCTGCCCGCCCATAGTTGTCGGCGTGGGAATAGGCGGCACGTTCGAAAAGGCGGCGCTGATGGCAAAGCAGGCGCTGCTTCGGAGCGTTGACTCGGATAATCCCGACCCGTACTACGCGGAGCTTGAGAGCGTCTTGCTCAAAAAGATAAACGAGACGGGGATCGGCCCCCAGGGCTACGGCGGCGGGACGACCGCCCTCGGCGTCAATATCGAGACGTTCCCCACCCACATAGCGGGAATGCCCTGCGCGGTCAACATAAGCTGCCACGTGACGCGGCACCTGACGAAAATTATTTGATATTTTTCAAAAAAACACTTGCATTTTGCTTTGATATGTTGTATAATATCAGGCAGTGTTTACATAAGGAGTTAAAAATGAGTAGTTTGCTGCAGGAAAAACTTGATAAAACAGCAGAATATTTCTACTTTAGCCACAGCTTTTACTTTAGCTTTGGCTCTTTTCCGTGCCGCAATTCAGGTAAAGCCCGTTTATGCTCCTAATTTATAAGCATAAAACTTTGAAAATTATTCAAGGATGGGCTTTGCGCTCGTCCTTTTTATTTTTACAAACACATATTCAGGAGGAAATAAAATGGTAGTAATCTTAAAACCGAAAACAAGCGAGGATGACGTAAGCAAGATCATATCGTACATCGAGGACATGGGTCTCGACGTTATGATAAACAAGGGCGTTGACTGCACCGTGCTGGGCCTCTTGGGCGACACCAGCCGCATCGACCCCGACACGCTGATGCTCAACGTGCACGTTGACCGCGTTATGCGCATAGCGGAGCCCTTCAAAAAGGCCAGCCGCAAATTCCATCCCGAGCCGACCGTGATAAAGGTCGGAAACGCGGAGATCGGAAAAGAGGGCACGTTCACGGTCATGGCGGGCCCGTGCAGCGTCGAGACCGAGGAGCAGATCATCCACGTCGCCGAAAGCGTCAAAAAGAGCGGCGCCGCGCTGCTCCGGGGCGGAGCGTTCAAGCCCAGGACCTCGCCGTACTCGTTCCAGGGCCTCGAGCTTGAGGGTCTGCGCCTGCTCAAGGAGGCGAGAGACAAAACGGGTCTGCCCATCGTGACCGAGATCATGTCCCCGAAAATGGTCGAGGTTTTCGAAAGGGACGTTGACGTGATACAGGTGGGCGCCAGAAATATGCAGAACTTTGACCTGCTCAAGGAGCTGGGCAAGACCTCAAAGCCCATCCTGTTAAAGCGCGGCCTTTCGGCCACGATCGAGGAGTGGCTGATGTCGGCCGAGTACATCCTGGCCGAAGGCAACACAAACGTTATTCTGTGCGAGCGCGGCATCAGGACCTTTGAGACGTACACCAGAAACACTCTCGACCTGAGCGCTATTCCCGCGGTGAAGCGCCTCAGCCATCTGCCGGTGGTTGTCGACCCGTCCCATTCCGCGGGTATGAGCTGGATGGTGGAGCCTCTGTCGCTGGCGGCGATGGCGGTGGGAGCCGACGGACTTATAATAGAGGTCCACAACAACCCCGCCAAGGCGTGGTGCGACGGCGCACAGTCGCTGAACGAGACACAGTTCGACAGCCTTATGAAAAAAATGCGCGCCATAGGCAAGCATGTTGACAAGGAGATCGTGTGATATAAATGGAAAGTGATTTTAAAGTCGCGGTGATCGGTCTGGGCCTGATAGGAGGCTCGCTGGCGTACGCTTTGAGGGGATTCAGGCGCGCGCGGATCGCGGGCTGCGACATAGACCCAAAGACCCGCGCGGCGGCGCTTAAAAACAAAGCGGTGAGCGAGGTTTATGATAACGCGGGCGACGCGATCGAGGGCGCCGATTTGGTGGTGTTCTGCACCTATCCCGACAGCATCGGCGGCTTAATCGACTTAAACCGCGGCAGGTTCAAAAAAGGAGCGGTCGTTTCGGACGTGTGCGGCGTAAAGAGCGGGGTCTCGAGGCGCATCCGCGCGGCTCTGCCCGAGGGCGTAGACTACGTCGGCGGCCACCCGATGGCGGGAAAAGAGGTCGACGGCTTTGAAAACGCCTCGTCCGAGCTGTTCTGGATGAGCGGATTTATAATAACGCCCGACAAAAGCTCAAAGGAAAGCAGCATAGCGCTTCTGCGGGAGATGGCGAAATACATCGGCGCCACCCGCATAGCGATGGCGGATCCCGACGAGCACGACCGCGTGATAGCCTACACCAGCGACCTTATGCACGTGGCGGCCTCGGCGCTCTGTCTCGACTATCCGCCCGAGATGAACCGCGCCTACACGGCGGGCGCCTTCCGCGACTGCACCAGAGTGGCGCGGATAAACGGCGAACTGTGGAGCTCGCTGTTTATTTCGAACAAGGAAAACGTGGTGAGCGAGATCGACCGCCTGATAGGCAGCCTCGAAAAAATACGCGGGCTTGTGGAAAACGCCGACCGCGAGAATCTCGAAAAGCTGCTCAATACGGTCTGCGAAAACAAGATAACCATGCAGAAAAAGGAGCCTGAATAATATGGAAAAACTGAGAGTAAACATTCCGAAAAGAGAGTACGACATAATCATCGACAAGGATATATTAAAGAACACCGCGGACTATATCAAGGAGGTGTTCGGGGGCGGAAAGATAGCCGTCGTGACCGACTCCAACGTGGGCCCGCTGTACGGCGGCGCCGTGATAAACAGCCTCAGTGGCGGCGGCTTTGAGACCGAGCTCATCACGATCCCCGCGGGCGAGAAGAGCAAAAGCGAAAAATATCTGTTTGAGCTGTATGACAGGATGCTCTCGTTCGGCCTGACCCGCTCCGATCTGATAATCGCTCTGGGCGGCGGCGTTGTGGGCGACCTGACGGGCTACGCGGCGGCGAGCCTGCTGCGCGGTGTGCCTTACGTCCAGATACCGACCACCCTGCTGGCGCAGGTGGATTCCAGCGTGGGCGGCAAGGTGGCGATAGACCTGCCGAGAGGCAAAAATCTTGTGGGCGCTTTTAACCAGCCCAAAATGGTTATAATCGACACCGAGTGCCTAAAGACACTTTCGCCCCGCGTTTTAAGCGACGGAATGGCCGAGGTCATCAAATACGGCGCCATAAAAGACAAGGCTTTGTTTGAGCTTTTGGAAAATATAAAAAACACGAAAGAATTGTTTGCAAAAATAGATAAAATAGTATATAATTGTTGTGATATAAAAAGACGGGTGGTAGAGGAGGACGAGTTCGACAAGGGCGGACGCATGATCCTCAATTTCGGCCACACCTTCGGCCATGCCATCGAGAAACGGTACAACTACGAGACATACACCCACGGCGAGGCTGTGGGAGTGGGAATGCGGATGGCGTGCGAGTACGGCGGGCGTCTGGGGCTGACCCCCGCGGGCACTGCCGAGAGAATGACAAAGATACTTGAAAACTACAGCCTGCCGACCCGCGTTGAGATAAGCAAACAGCAGCTCGGCGAGGCGGCCGCCGTCGACAAAAAGGGCGAGGGCGCCTATATCAATCTGATACTGCTTAAAGGCATAGGCGATGTGGTTATAAAAAAATTCAGAAAAGACGAGTTTTTGAACATTTAATATATATTTAACTTTTTTGGAGGATGTTATGGAAGATATTAAAGTAATACGTCCGAGCATGCTTCGGGGCACCGTGTCGGTGCCGCCGTCCAAAAGCGTGGCTCATCGGGCTATTATTGCCGCGGCTCTGAGCGGCGACGACTGCGTGATCGAAAACGTGGTCATGTCGGACGACATAACCGCCACGGTGGGCTGCATGCGCGCCTTGGGCGCCAAATGCCGCGTCAACACCAAGAGCATGACGGTGAGCATTTCGGGCAAAAAGACATACAAAGTGAAAAACATGATAACTCTCGACTGCTTCGAGAGCGGCTCGACCCTGAGGTTCCTCATGCCGCTGGCGCTGGGCAGGGGCGTGCCGGTCAAGTTTGTCGGCCGCGGACGGCTGATGAAGCGGCCGCAGACGCCTTACTTCAATATTTTCCGCGAAAAGGGGATCAGGCTCAAAACGGGCGATGATTATATAATCCTGGACGGAAAGCTCGAAAGCGGAAGCTACGGCCTGGCCGGCAACGTCAGCTCCCAGTTCATAACCGGGTTGCTTTTCGCGCTGCCGCTGCTTGAGGGCGACAGCGAGATCGTCGTGTCGGGCGAGTGCGAGAGCAAGGGCTATATAGACCTGACTATCGACATCCTCAAAAAATTCGGTATCGAGATCGAGAATCACAAATACAAGCTGTTCCGCGTAAAGGGCGGCCAGAAATACAAAGGCCGCGCCGAGCTTAAGGTCGAGGCCGACTATTCGCAGGCCGCGTTTTTCCTTGTGGCGGATGCCATCGGCTGCAATGTGGAGTGCATGAATTTAAACCCCGACAGCCTCCAGGGCGACCGCGCCATAATCGACATAATAAGGAGCGCGGGCGGCAGGATCGTCAAGGGCCCCAACGGCGGGCTCATGGCGAAAAAGACGGCTGTTATGCACGGCATCACGATAGACGCGCGAGACATACCCGACCTGGTGCCGATATCGGCGGTGCTCTGCTCGTTCCTCAGCGGCGAGAGCCGAATAATAAACGCGGGACGGCTGCGGCTCAAGGAGAGCGACAGACTAAAAGCGATATCCACCGAGCTTTCGCGGCTGGGCGCCAACATCCGCGAGACCGCGGACGGCCTTATCATAAACGGCCGCGATCTGCTCGAGAGCAACGTCTGCTCGTCGTGGAACGACCACCGCATAGCGATGGCTATAGCTATCGCCGCCTGCCGCTCGGAGGGCGAGGTAAGCATAACCGGCGCGGAGCAGGCGGTCAGAAAGTCGTATCCCGACTTTTTCAAGGTATACGACAGACTGGTCTGATTTAGTATAAATAACATATTCGGAGGACGGTATGAACATATTCGGAAGAAACATAAGGCTCAGTATTTTCGGCGAGTCCCACGGGCTCGGCATAGGCGTTGTGATAGACGGTCTGCCGGGCGGGATAAAGCTGGACACAGGCAGAATTGAGGACGAGATGGAGCGGCGCTCTCCGGGGCGGAGCGGAATTTCCACCTCCCGCCGCGAGGCCGACAAGGTGGAGATCATGTCGGGCTTTGTGAACGGCATGACGACCGGCACGCCGATAGCCGGAGTTATCAGAAACACCAACACCATCTCAAAGCATTACGAAAAAGACCTTATGCGCCCCGGCCACGCGGACTACACCGCCTATGTGAAGTACGGCGAGAACCGCGACTACCGAGGCGGCGGCCACTTTTCGGCCAGGATAACAGCGCCGCTGGTGTTCGCCGGAGCCGTGGCCAAGCAGGTGCTCGAGGACGAGGGCGTGTCGGTGGGCGCGCATATTCTGCGCATAGCCGACGTGTGGGACGAGCCCTTTGACCCCGTGAATGTTTCGGCCGCCGATCTTGCGGCGGTCTCAAAAAAGGATTTTCCCGTTAATGACGACGAAAAGGGAGAGCAAATGCGCGAGCGCATCCTCGCCGCGAAAAACGGCCGAAACTCGGTGGGCGGCATTGTGGAGTGCGCCGCTGTCGGCATGCCTGCCGGCAAGGGCGAGCCGTTTTTCGGCTCGGTCGAGAGCCGTCTGTCGGCCATGCTGTATTCGGTGCCCGCGGTAAAAGCGGTCATGTTCGGCGCGGGAGCGGACTTCGCTGCGATGACCGGAAAGGAAGCCAACGACGAGTTTTATATTAAAGACGGAGCCGTCAAAACCTACACCAACAACAACGGCGGCATAAACGGCGGCATAACAAACGGAATGCCGATCGTGTTCCGCGCGGTGCTCAAGCCGACCCCGTCGATCGCCCAAAAGCAGAGGACGGTCAATATCGAGAAAATGGAGAACGCCGAGATAGAGATCCGCGGCAGGCACGACCCGTGCGTCGTTCACCGCGGAGCGGTGGTGATCGAGAACGCCGCGGCGGCCGCGCTGCTGGACTTGTTATACGACAGATTTTAGGATGTGAAAAAATGGACAAAGAGCAAATAAACAAGATCAACGAAAAAGAATACAACACAAAGCTTGACGAGCTCCGCGCCGAGATCGACAAGATCGACTCCGAGCTCCTGCCGCTGTTCCTGCGGCGCATGGAGCTGAGCAGCGGCGTGGCAGACTACAAGCGCAGCGTGGGCAAGGCCGTCCTCGACTCGGAGCGCGAGAAGCAGGTGCTGATGAGCAAGATGGACCTTGTGGAGGGCAAGCGCCAAAAGAACGAGGTGTACGAGTTCTACGCGGCGATAATGTCGATCAGCCGCGAGCGCCAGACCAGAGAGCTTGTGGGCTGCAACCGCACCATGGTCGAGGACCTGCTCGACCCCAAGCCCCCGATCGAAGAGCCCGGTATCGTGTTTTACGGCGCCGACGGCTCATACACCGAGCAGGCGGCGATAAAATATTTCGGCGCGGACTCAGAGCGCCGTAGCGTGCCGACCTTCGACAGCGCGTTTTCGGAGCTTGAGAGCGGAAACGCCGACTACGCTGTGCTGCCCATCGAGAACTCCTACACCGGTACGATAGCCGACGTGATCGACCTCCTCGCCAAATACGGATATTTCATCACGGGCGAGGTCGACGTGCCGATACGCCACTGTCTGCTGGGCGTTCCGGGGGCCGAGCTTTCGGATATCAGAACCGTGTATTCCCACGAGCAGGGCATAATGCAGAGCCGAGAGTTTTTAAAAACGCTGGGCGGAGTTGAGCTCAAGGAGTATTACAGCACCTCGCAGAGCGCCCAAAAGGTGGCGGCCGAGGGCGACAAGAGCAAGGCGGCCATCGCGGGACGGCAGAACGCCGAGCTGTACGGGCTCAAGGTGCTTGCGGAGGACATAAACAACAGCGCCAAAAACACCACGCGGTTCATAATCGTCTCAAAGAATCTGGAGATCGACGAGAGCTGCGACAAGATCAGCGCCGCGTTCACCCTGCCCCACCAGAGCGGCGAGCTGCACAGGATACTGGCGTGCTTCGCCCGCGGCGACCTGAATCTGGTAAAGCTGGAGTCGCGCCCGCTGTATGACAGGAACTTCGAGTATATGTTTTTTGTGGATTACTGCGGGAACCTGCTTGACGGGCACGTGCGCCGCGTCACCAACAACGTTATCGAGGGCACGGGCGAGTTCAAGCTGCTCGGGAACTACAAGCTGAAAGAATAAGAGGTATTATATATGAACGTTTTGCTTATCGGAATGCCGGGCTGCGGCAAGTCGGCTTTCGGCAAGGCCGCGGCGGACAGCCTGAACCTTGAGTTCACAGACACCGACGCGGAGATCGAGCGCCGAGAAGGCTCGATACCCGACATCTTCGCCGAGCGCGGCGAGGAGGAGTTCCGAAAGATAGAGACCGAGACGCTGCGCGATTGCTTACGCGGCGATAATCGGATAATTTCGACCGGCGGCGGCATAGTCACCCGCGATGAGAACATCAAGATAATGAAGGACTCGGGCGCGGCAATTTTATTTATCGACCGGCCGCTCGAGCTTATCGCGGGCGACATCGACACCTCGGGCAGGCCGCTGCTTAAAGACAACGCGGAGCGGCTCAAAACGCTGTATAAAGAGCGGTACGACAAATACAGAGAGGCTGCGACAGCCCTTGTCATAAACGACGGGACCTTCGCCGCGGCCCTCGGCGAAGTCCTCCGCCTCATCAGAAACACCGTCAGGAAAGGAGAAATATTATGAAGATAATGGTAATAAACGGGCCGAATATCAATATGCTGGGCATCCGCGAGCCCGACGTTTACGGAAACACCGGCTATCAGCAGCTTGAAAAAATGATCGAGGACCACGCGGCGGAACGCGGCTGCGAGGCAGTCGTGCTCCAGAGCAACGGCGAGGGCGAGATCATCGACTTCATCCACCACGCGCTCGCGAACTTCGACGGCATAGTGATAAACCCCGGCGCCTACACCCACTACAGCTACGCTATACTGGACGCGCTCAAGGCGGTGGACCTGCCCGCGGTGGAGGTACACATCAGCAACATCCACAAGCGCGAAGAATTCCGGCACAAGTCGGTGACCGCGGCGGGCTGCGTCGGCCAGATCTGCGGCCTCGGCCTTCGGGGCTATCTGCTGGCGATAGACTACCTTCTCGACGAGGTGAAAACCGATGAGTGACAAAATAAAGCTTAACGTTATCGGCGACCCCATCGAGCACAGCAAGTCGCCGATCGTTCACGGCCTGGTGTTTGACGCGCTGGGCCTTGATTGCGATTATACCCGCGTGCTCGTCAAAAAGGGCGGCCTTTCGGAATATATCGAGTCGGCGGTCGAGAGCGGCGTTTGCGGCTTTAATCTCACGATGCCCCACAAGACCGACATAATCCCGTATCTCAAGGAGATAGACGGCGACGCCGAGCTGTTCGGCGCGGTCAACACGGTCAAAATAAAAGACGGCGGGCTCTACGGCTATAATACCGACGCCCGCGGTTTTGTGCTGTCTCTTGAGCAAAACGGAGTCGCCCCCGAGGGCAAAAGCATCGTCATTCTCGGCGCGGGAGGAGTCGTGTCAACTCTGGCGCTCAAACTGACCGACATGGGCGCGGGAAGCATCGCGGTCATGAACCGCACGGTCCCAAAGGCCGAGGCGGTCTGCGAAAAGATACGCGGCTACCAAAAAGACGGCAGGGCGCGGAGCGGCTGCGAGCTTATCTCGGGCGGCACCGACGAGGCGGCGAAGTATCTTCGCGGCTGCGACATTCTGATAAACGCCACCCCTCTCGGCATGAGCGGCGTCGGCGCGGACTACGAGGACCTGTCCTTTACGGACGGCCTGAACCCTTCCGCCGCGGTGTGCGACCTCATATACAGCCCGCCCAAAACCAAGTTTTTGTCATACGCCGAGGCGCGCGGACATAAAATAATAAACGGCCTCGGGATGCTCATAGGCCAGGCGATACTGGCGGACGAGATATATCTCGGAAAACAGCTTGATATTGGCGGATTGTACGCGCGGCTTACCGGCGGGAATTATACAATTTAGACAAAAATTTTATCAAAAACATACCGGATCGGTCGTAATAATAAAATAACCTCTTGTTTACAAAATATTCACATTTTATTTATAATTTTTTAATAATTTGGGTCTATAACAGTATTTAGAAAAAATTACCGACCGATTTAACGTTCGGCGGCTCTGCAAAATATAGGATTTTGACGGAAAGAAAGCGCCAAAGCGCTGCGCTTTGGAAGTAAAAAGGAGATCTTATGGAAGCAATTATTGTATTTAACGCGGTGATCTCGATATTGTTCACCATGTGTTACGCCTACCAGTTCTTTTATCTGTTTGTCGGCCTGTTTAAGGGCGAGCAGAAATTCAAGGCAAAGACGCAGCACAAGTTCGCGGCGGTCATATCCGCCAGAAACGAAAGAGACGTTATAGGCAACCTGATTTCCAGCATAAAGAACCAGAACTATCCGAAAGACAAGCTCGACGTGTTCGTTATCGCCGACAACTGCACCGACGATACCGCGGAGGTCGCGAGACAGGCGGGCGCTATAGTATACGAGCGCTTCAACAAAGCTCAGGTCGGCAAGGGCTACGCTCTCGACTGGCTGTTTGATATAATCAAAAAGGAGCACGCGGATGCGGGCTACGAGGGATATATGATCTTCGACGCCGACAACGTGCTTGACAAAAACTACGTCAAAGAGATGAACAAGGTGTTCGACAACGGCTACGACTGCCTGACCAGCTACAGGAATTCCAAGAACTTTGACGACAACTGGATATCCGCGGGATACTCGATCTGGTTCCTGCGCGAGGCGAGATACCTCAACAACTCCAGAATGCAGCTGGGAACAAGCTGCGCGGTGTCCGGAACGGGATTTTTGGTAAGCTCCAAAATAATCGAGCAAAACGGCGGATGGATACACCACCTGCTCACCGAGGATATCGAGTTCACGTGCGACTCGGTCTCAAAGGGCGTCAAGATAGGCTACGCCGCGAAGGCCATGCTCTACGACGAGCAGCCCACCACCTTCAAGCAGTCGTACACGCAGCGCCTGCGCTGGGCCAAGGGCTTTTATCAGGTGTTCGCCCACTACGGCGGAAAGCTCCTGCGCGGCATATTTAAGGGCAGTTTCTCATGCTTCGACCTTTTGATGACGGTCATGCCCGCAATGCTGATGACGCTGCTGAGCGTTATCATAAACGCCGCGGCCATACCCGTGGCCGTCGCGATGAACGCGCCCGAGGCCGGAGCGCTGATACAGGCGCTTGTTCAGACCCTTGTGAACTTCTACGGACTGTTCTTTATCCTCGGCGCCATGACGATGATAACCGAGTGGCACAATGTTAACTGCGTGTGGTACAAGAAGATATTCTATCTGTTCCTGTTCCCTATATTCCAGTTTACATACGTCCCCATCGCTATCGCGGCGCTGTTCAAGAAGGTGGAGTGGAAGCCCATCAAGCACAGTGTGGTAAAGACACTCGAGGAAGTAAACAAAGCGTAAAACCGATAAATAAGAGTGCTCCCATTCGGGAGCGCTTTTTTGATGCAATACGCGAAAAATTTTACAAAAATCATATTTACTTTTTAAACATATTATGTTATAATAAACAAGTGTTGAAACTTCGCCGCGGGGGGCGGCGCAAAAAATAAAAGAGGAGAGTGTAAACATGAAAAAGAAATTTGGACAAATGCTGTGCATGGCGCTGGCCGTGATGATGGTTTTTACAATATTCGCGGCGTTTCCCGTATCCGCCGCGGGCGATGAGGTTTGGCAGGTCAAGGCCGCGCTTGCCGCCGGCAATCCCGTTGAAATGTTTGACGGAATAACGATCGAAGCGGCTGAGAATAACTCGTTCGGTAAAGGCGCGAAAGTGGGAGATATAACTTTTGCGGGCGGAATTAAAGCCGGAAACAACGCGGCCGTTACAAAAGACAGCGCTACGGGCGAGATCACAATGAAAGGCGCCGCATATAAAATCGTCACCGAAAGAACCGGAAAGCTGGCGATTGCCGCTAATTTGCCGGGCAATAACAAATCGGTTTACGTCAAGAGCGCGTCAAAATTTGACGAGTATATTTTTGAGCACAATAATTCCTCGGGCGCTGATGAGATAACATTTTTTAAATTCGACGTTCAGGCCGGAGAGACATATTATTTCTGGTTCGGAGGCACAAAACCGTGGGTTTACGGCGCGACCTTCAAAGAGATCGTCTCAAAGCCCGCCAATGCCGGTCAGACCGTGACAATAAACGCGCAGCCCAACGAAAAGGGCCTTTTGGGCAATGTGCGCACTGATGACGAGGACGTGGAGCTTTCAAAGAGCGAAGACATGACGCAAAGCACATTCACTATGCCAGACAATGACGTCACGGTGTATGTTGACTTTGTGAGCAAGGATGTGCAGAAGGAAGTTGACGCTGTGTCCTTTGACGAGATAAAGGGCGCCAATACCTCGGAAAAAGAGGTATACGACAATCTCGCGCCGTTCGACGGCTGGCAGACCTCGATAGGCTACGCGGATGTCAGCTGGGAGTCTTCGAATGAGGAAGTTCTCAGCAAATCGGGCGAGGTCAACGCGAAATCCGTGGATACGCAGGTGACGTTCACCGCAGTGTTCTCATATCAGGACTATCCGAATATTTTCCTTTACAGACATTTTGAACTGACTGTTCCGGCGGATACCGATGACGATGCCGCGGTAAACGCGGCGGCAGAGGCGCTGACGCTGGGCGACACCTCGGCGGTCAAGAAGAATCTGGATCTTCCCTCAAAGGGCAGAAGAAACACGAGCATAACATGGGTAACAGAGGACGCTTCGGTTGTTGACGCGGACGGCGTAATTTATCCTTCGGAAACCGAGGATAAGAAAACCGTGCTCACCGCCTTGATAACAAGAGGTTCGGCGTCCGTAACCAAGGAGTTTAACATAACGGTTAAAATGATACCCGGACTTGAGATCAACAGAATAGCCGTTTCAAACAGCGACGGCGATGTTGTTCTGACGCCTTCCGAAGGCTGCTATGTAAGTCATATCGTGTTTACCGACTCGCAGCCGAACAAGACGGGCGATGAGATCCTGGTCGCCGCCGTTTATGGTGCCGACGACAGCGAGGTAACATCTGCCGCGGTGTTCAACATAAAAGAAGCCTGCGGCAAGCCGGAAAACCAAAACGGCTCCGAGACGATCATTCATGTCGACAAAGATCTGCTCCCGGTTTACGAGAACTGCAGGATCAAGGTTTTCGCGTTAGGCAGCATTGAATCGCTGACGCCCAAAATGGCGCAGGCGGCAGTCTTTGACGAGACGATTTCCGGAAATCCCGTAATATATGTGGCGGGCGATTCAACGGCGTGCACCTATCCCGCGACAGGCAGCAACAACCGTTTCCCGCAGACGGGCTGGGCGGCGGTTCTCGGCGATTATTTTGACGGCGCAAAGGTGAACGATCTGGCGCTCAGCGGCAGAAGCTCGCTTGACTTTTTGGGTGAAGGCAATTACAGCACGATCAAAAACAATATCAAAGCCGGAGACTATTTTATAATACAGTTCGGACATAATGACTCCAAAACGGGTGACAGCAAAAGATATACCGACCCGAAGGGCGACAGGTTTACCGACGGCTCATATAAGAAGAATATAACCGACAATTATATAAATATGGCGCTTGACAAGGGAGCAAAGCCGATACTCACCACCTCGATCAGCCGCCGCAAGACAAGCGACAGCGGTCTTGAGCAGTATGTCAACGCCACAAAGGAGCTGGGCAAAGAACTGGGCCTGCCGGTTGTTGATCTTTACAGCAAGGTTGTGGGATACAACACCAAAGTCGGAGTTGAGAGCGCGAAGGATATTTATAATTACGTTAAGCCTCACGACTCAAGATTCGTGAATGTGCCGGGCATGGAGTTTACCAAGTCGCAGTATTACGCGGCCGGCACGACCGACGATACTCATATCAACTACTTCGGCGCGCAGCTGATCTCGCAGTGGTTCTGCGACGAGCTGGAAAGAATCGGCCACCCGCTGACAACCAAGCGCAATGAGCACACGACTGCCGAGGCCGATGTTCCGTCTTATGCGGACGCGCAGGGCGCGGCTGCCGAAGCGGCAGACGAGCCGGCCGCCGAAGCGTCAAATGTTATGACGGTCAAGGCGGTTCCCGCGGCCCATGCGGCGGCAGACGGCGAGCACGCGGTTATCTACGAATATGACGACACTCTCGGAAGCGTTGAGATCGCGGTTCAATAAAATAAGAACAGTTTAAAACAAAAGGCCGCTCCCGGTCAAATCGGGAGCGGCCTTTTTACGGCCAGTTCGATTATATATCATATCGCCGCGGAACGCATGATAGGCGCCAAACCCTGTAGGGGCGGCAATCTCGCATATCATAGATGATTTAATGATTTGTGGCCTCGTTTATTTGTACGCTCGGAATACGATAGTGTCTCGAACCCGCTGCGCGGCTCCGGCCGCAGCCTGCCTGTTTGCCTCGCCCCTTGGGGAGAGGTGCCCGCAGTGCGGGCGGAGAGGGGTCAACATAGGTACTGGAAATTAGCGGCTAGGGAATAGGAACCCCTCTCAGTCTGCGGACAAGCCGCAGCCAGCTCTCCCCAAGGGGCGAGCCAACCTTAAAGCGCGGGAGATACGCGAACAATTTATGCCAAACTATCTCCGCGTATTCGCTATTCACTAATTGCTAATCCCTACGTTCCCACCTCCTCCCGGGAGGAGGCAAAGCGGGCGGATAATATCCGCCCCTACAGGGTTATACGAAACATACGCGGGAATGTGGCAAAGAAATCTGCCGAATTATTCCCGCGTATTCGCTATTCACTAATCGCTAATCCCTACGTTCCCACCTCCTCCCGGGAGGAGGCATTAGATAGGCGCCCCCTTGGGGGAGCTGTCGCCGAAGGCGACTGAGGGGGCCTAGTCCCTACGTCGCCGATCCCTACGCTTGCTCGTTCCGCCGCAAGCGGCGAAAGCTGCGCCCGCTTCGGGTCGTCTCCTTTTCCCGCAAAAGCAAGCTTTTTCGAGAGCCCTAGACCCTATTCCCTATCACACTATGTTGACCGCGTATATTTTCAGCCACTCGTTGATCATGTAAATATACGCCAATATCTGCGGGTAGTTCATCAGCTGGCCGTACCAGGGCTTGGTGAACATGGCGGCTTTTGTGTCGAGCAGCTCTTTCAGTTTGTTATATTTCACGATCTCAAATATCGGCGATCCTTTGTCGCTCAAAATATCCAATACTTTGTTTTCCACGTTTTTTGTGTATATCGGATTGTGGCTCTTGGGATAGGGGCTCTTTTTTCGGCTCACTATCTCGTCGGGCAGGATGCCCTCAAACGCCTTGCGCAGCAAGCCCTTTTCCCTGCCCGCCAGGCCCTTCATCTCCCAGGGGATATTGTAGGCGTATTGAAGTATGCGCGTGTCGCAGAACGGAACGCGGACCTCAAGGCCGCTGTACATCGAAGAGTGGTCCTTCCTTGAGAGCAGCGTCTGCATGAACCATTTGTAGTTCAGCATGGTTATTTCTTTTATTCTGGCGTCGCCCGGGGTCTCGAGGCCGGTCTTGGGCGCCTCGTCTATCGTCTGCTTGTAGCGTTCGTACACGTATTCCTCGGGGTCGAGCGCCAAAACGCCCTCCCGAACAAGCCCTGCCTTTATCTTTGTGTTGCCGCTCCATGGGAAGTCGGCCTTTGTCAGCATCTCTTTGTTTGTGAACCACGGATAGCCGCCGAATATCTCGTCGGCGCACTCGCCCGACAGCACAACCGTGTGGGTCTTTTTGACCTCGCGGCAGAAAAGCAGCAGCGACGATTCCACGTCTGCCATGCCCGGCAGGTCGCGCGCCAGCACCGACTCAAGCAGTGCGTCGCCCACGTCGTTGTTGTCAAGCACCACGTTTTTGTGGTCTGAGCCTATAAACTCCCGCATAAGGTTTATGTAGTATCCGTCGCTGTTTGGCTGATAGAACGATTTTTTGAAATACTTGTCGTTGTCCTCGTAGTCCACGGAGTAGGTCGTGAGCCTTCCCCTGCCGCTCTCCTTAAACTCCTTGGCGGCCACGTACGATATTATGCTCGAATCGAGCCCGCCCGACAAAAACGCGCAGAGGGGCACGTCTGATACCAGCTGGCGCTTTATCGAATCGCAGATCAGGGAGCGCAGGGTGTATATCGTGTCGTTTAAACTGTCGGTATGCTCCCGCGCTCTGATCGCGAAATAAGGGTATATATTAAGCCCCTCCCGTGAAAAGGTGCCGCAGAATCCGGGCTTCAGCTCCGACACATCGCGGAACGCGGTCCGGCCGGGGGTCTTGCCGGGTCCCATCAGAAACAGCTCCGCCACGCCGAACTTATCCACATCGCGGGACACCGCGGGGTGCTCAAGGAGCGCCTTGATCTCTGAGGCGAACATGAATCCGCCGCCCGCCGTCGAGTAAAAATAGGGCTTCACGCCTCCGCCGTCGCGGGCGAAAAACAATTGCTCCTTTTCGCCGTCGCAGATCGTGAACGCGAATATCCCGTTAAGCTTTTTAACGCATTCTCCGCCCCACTCTATATACGATGTCAGCAGGACCTCGGTGTCGGAGTGCCCGTCAAATCCGTATCCCGATGCGGCAAGCTCGCGCCTCAGCTCCTCGGTGTTGTAGATCTCGCCGTTGTAGCATATCGCGAAAACGCAGCCGCGCGCGGTCTTGACCATCGGCTGGGCCCCGCCCTCAATATCCACGACCGAGAGCCGCCTGTGGCATAGGGCGGCATAGTCCGAGTGATATTCGCCCTTGGCGTCGGGGCCGCGGCGGTTCAGGGTCTCGCCCATCGCGCGGAGTATCTTGAGATCGTCCTCGCCGACGCGTTTGCCGAAGTTCATAAAGCCTGTAATTCCACACATTGAAAATCACCTCGGTTTATAGTATTCAAGGCCTCAAATTGTGTTACAGTAACAGGATTGTAATAATTAAAATGCGCGCCCCGCCTTGACATAAAAGCCGTTTTCGTTTATACTAAAATTAAGTATGCGCGGAAGGGCGCGGCATTAGTATATATTAAGTTTTGGAGGATTTTCAAATGGCGGATAACAAAAAAATGGTAGAGGAAATAACCTCGATGAACGAGGATTTTGCCCAGTGGTACACGGATATCGTGCGCAAGGCGGAGCTTTGCAGCTACTCAAAGGTCAGAGGCTGCATGGTTTTCCAGCCCTACGGCTACGCCATCTGGGAGAATATACAGCACACCCTCGACAAACTCTTTAAAGAGACGGGCGTGCAAAACGTGGCTATGCCGATGTTCATACCCGAAAGCCTGCTCCAGAAGGAGAAGGACCACGTTGAGGGCTTCGCGCCCGAGGTGGCGTGGGTGACCCACGGCGGCAGCGAGAAGCTGCCCGAGCGCCTCTGCGTTCGCCCCACGTCCGAGACGCTTTTCTGCGACCACTACGCGGATATTATCAGGTCGTACAGAGACCTGCCAAAGCTCTATAACCAGTGGTGCAGCGTTGTCAGATGGGAAAAGACCACAAGGCCGTTCCTCAGAAACACCGAGTTCTTGTGGCAGGAGGGCCACACGGCGCACGCCACGCAGGAAGAGGCCGAGGAGCGCACCAGAATGATGCTCAATATTTACGCCAAGGTGTGCGAGGAATATCTGGCGATTCCCGTGGTAAAGGGTCAGAAAACCGACAGAGAGAAGTTCGCGGGCGCGACCGAGACCTTCACGATCGAGAGCATGATGCACGACGGCAAGGCGCTCCAGTCGGGAACCAGCCACAACTTCGGCGACGGCTTTGCCAAAGCCTTCGGGATCCAATATCTTGACGAGAACAACAAGCAGCAGTACGTGCACCAGACCTCGTGGGGAATGTCAACGAGGATAATAGGCGCCATCATAATGGTCCACGGCGACGACGCGGGCCTCAAGCTGCCCCCGAAGATCGCTCCCACCCAGGCGGTGATAGTCCCGATCGCCATGCACAAAGCGGGCGTTATCGAGGCCGCCGAGGCGCTCAGAGACAGACTTTCCGAAAAGTTCAGAGTAAGCCTCGATAAGAGCGACAAGTCTCCCGGCTGGAAGTTCAGCGAGTACGAGATGCGCGGCATTCCGGTCCGCATCGAGATAGGACCCAAGGATATAGAAAAGAATCAGGCGGTGCTCGTCAGCCGCGTTGACCGCGAAAAGACGTTCGTGTCGCTTGACAATATCGAGGAAGAACTCGAGAAGCTGATGGACAAGATACAGAAGCAGATGTACGACGCCGCGCTCGAAAACCGCGAGAGCAAGACCTCGTCCGCGGCCGACTACGAGGAGTTCAAGAAGATAATCGACGAAAAGGGCGGCTTTGTAAAAGCTATGTGGTGCGGAGACGAGGCCTGCGAGCTCAAGATAAAAGACGACACCACCGCCACGTCGCGCTGCATACCCTTTGAGCAGGAGCAGATCAGCGACAAGTGCGTGTGCTGCGGCAAGCCCGCCAAGCACATGGTATACTGGGGAAAGGCATACTAACGTAGGGAATAGGGATTAGAGAATAGCGAATACGCGGAAATAAGTTATCACAAAACATTTGCGTATCCCCGCGTTCATAGGTCTAATCACTATTCACTAATCACTAATCACTATGTTCGTAGTGATTAGCGAATAGTAAATAGCGAATACGCGGAGTTAATTCGGCAAAAAACATTTGCGTATCCTCGCGTTCATAGGTCTAATCACTAATCACTATGTTCGTAGGGGCGGACGACCCCGGCCGCCCGTCGAGCGGATATTATCCGCCCGTCTGCCTCCTCCCGGGAGGAGGTGGATTTTCGCCGAAGGCGAAAAGACGGAGGTGGGTTAACAGGGCTCCCGCAAAGCGCCGCAAGGCGCGCAGGGCTCCCGCAAAACGCCAACGGAGTGCGTTTTGCGGGATAGAGGAGCAGCCGCCGGCAAGGCGAAGCTTCCGACGCTTGCGTCGGAACAAGCCAAGAGGCGAGCTGCGACGAAGGAGGTGGCGATTTGTTTGAAAACTTTATAAGCTCGGCGGCTGATCAGATTTCATTGCTCAGGATCGCCGACATTATCGACATTATACTTGTGGCTGTGATGATATACTTCGTCCTGAAATTCATCCGCGACAGCCACACGGTGCGTCTGCTCAAGGGTGTGCTTATAATAATCCTTCTGGTACAGGTGGTCTATCTCTTAAACCTGCATGTCACGTCGTATATTCTGAGCGGCTGCGCACAGATAGGCGTTATCGCGCTGGTCGTAATATTCCAGCCCGAGCTGAGGCGCGTGCTTGACCAGATAGGAAAGACCAAGATCAGCAGCTGGTTTATCAGCGCGAGCGGCGAGCAGCTCAAAACGCTTGAGATGATAGACCAAGTCGCCGAGGCCGCCGCCGATATGTCCAAGACCAAGACCGGCGCTCTGATAGTCATTGAGCAGAATTCCGACGTTAACTCGCTCATAAGCGGCGGGGTCGCCATCGACTCGTCGGTGTCGGCGGCGCTGCTTAAAAACATATTCGTTCCCAACACGCCGCTACACGACGGCGCGGTCATTATCCGCGACAACAGGATCGCGCTGGCCGCCTGCGTGCTGCCGCTTTCGCATAACCCCAACATAACCAGCGACCTGGGCACGCGCCACAGAGCGGGACTGGGCATTTCCGAAGAGTCGAACGTTGTGGTCGTTATCGTGTCCGAGGAGACCGGAATAATCTCGGTCGCTCACAAGGGCGTGCTTTACCGCGGACTTAACGAAAGCTCGCTCAAGTCCACGCTCGGCGATCTTACGGGCGCCGCGCCCGACGAAAAGAAACCGCGGTCTATCCGCAATATTCTTGACAGAAAGGAGAGGTAGATTTGAGAAAGATTTTTTCAAGCAATATTCTCCTTATGATAATATCGGTTATCGCGGCGATAGTCCTTTGGACGTATATCATAGTCATAAACGACGCGCCCGCGGACAAGACCTTCCGCGACGTGCCGATCACCACGGTCAACGACAATGTTTTCAGTGACAACGGCTATTGCATAGAGCGCCTTTCGGTGCTCGGCGCAAACGTCAGGATCGAGGGCAGCCGCCGCGTTATGTCAAATTTTGACCTGGGCAATATAAGGGCGACTCTTGATTTTTCCGATGTCGATCTGTCAAAGCTCGAGGACGCCTCGACCGTCACGGTGAACCTCAATGTTGAGAGCCAGTACGGCGAAGTGGTCGGCTACACTCCGTCGGCGGTGGATGTCTATGTCGAGCCCACAAAATACAAAGACGTGGACGTGAACTGCACAAGCACGGGCGAGGTGCTCAGCGGTTACCGACACGGCGATTTCACTTTGTCTCAGGACAGCATCAGAATTTTCGGCGCGCAGCCAAACATCGACGAGGTGGCGTACGCGGGCGTCAATATTGACCTGATAAACACGAACTACTCGGCGTATAATCAGGGCGTTTTGTCTCAGAAATGCGCCGTCAAGCTGTATGACGCCTCCGGACAGGAGCTGCCCGAGCGCGAGAACCGATGGATATGGAACAGCAATCCGGAGATAACCGCGGAATGTCTGCTTTATAAAGAAAAAACCGTGCCGATCGTGCCCGAACGCGACGGAACGCTTCAGGGTGTCACGCTCAGATGCGAGCCCGAGACCGTCACGATCTACGGCGACAACAGCCGCTTGTCCGAGACGGCGAGCGTTTTGACGCAGCCGATCACTCTGACCGATTTTGAAAAAACGGGAGAGGTCACCGTGAAGCTGAATCTGCCGTCATGGGCGAAAACGGCCGATGACATTACGGAGGTCAAGATAAGTGCGGATAATAATCAATAATATCAAAATGCCTATCGATCATAAAATTGAAGACGTGTTGCTTGCCGCGCAGGATACAGCGCGGCACAGCTTAATTTATGCCGAAAATTTCAGGATATACCGCCGCTCGATCGACGCCCGCCGCAAGAGGGACGTGCATTTTGTGTACGCAGTTGCGGCAGACGCGCCCGACGGGACCAAGCTTAGCGGCGCTAAAAACATATCTCCTCTCGCGGGCGGTGAGATCGAGATAAAACCGATCACGAAAACCGCCTCAAGGCCCGTGGTGGTCGGGATGGGCCCATGCGGTCTGTTCGCGGCGTATCTGCTGGCGCTGCGCGGCGCTCCGCCCATTATAGTCGAGCGCGGCGAGCCGGTCGAAAAGCGCGCCGAGACCGTTGAGCGGTTCTGGAAAACCGGAGAGCTTGACAAGAACTCCAACGTCCAGTTCGGCGAGGGCGGAGCGGGGACCTTTTCGGACGGAAAGCTGAACACCGGGAACAAGGACAAGCGCCAAAGGTTCATACTCGAGACCTTCGCGAGGTTCGGAGCGCCCGAGGACATTCTGTATAACGCCAAGCCCCATATCGGAACCGACGAGCTTCGGTCGGTTCTCGGAAACATGCGCGCCGAGCTGCTGCGCCTGGGCTGCGAGATCAGGTTCGGCACGACGCTCACAAACATAAAGATTGAGGGCGGCAGCCTGACCGAGATCGAGCTGAACGGCTCCGAGGCCTTAAAGTGCGGCACGCTGATGCTGGCGATAGGCCACAGCAGCCGCGACACTTATCAAATGCTGCACAACGCGGGAGTCAAAACCGAGCAAAAACCCTTCGCGGCGGGGGTCCGTATTGAGCATAAGCAGAGCTTTATCGGACGCGCGCAGTACGGCGATGCTTGGGAGAGCCTGCCGCCCGCCGATTACAAGCTGGTGTATAACGGAAAGGGCAGAAGCTGCTACTCGTTCTGTATGTGCCCGGGCGGCGTTGTGGTCAACGCCTCGTCCGAGAGCGGGCGTCTCGCGGTCAACGGCATGAGCGGCCACGATCGAGACGGCGAAAACGCCAACAGCGCGCTGGTCGTAACGGTGCGGCCCGAGGATTTCGGCGGCGGGCACCCGCTGGCGGGGGTCGAGTTCCAGAGAAAGTACGAGGAAGCGGCGTTCAGAGCCGGCGGCGGAGATTATTCCGCTCCGGTGCAGCTTGCGAGAGAGTTTGCCGAAAACTCGTTTTCCGCTGATTTGGGAAGCGTCGTTCCGAGCTACACGGGGCGGGTCAAGCCTTTTGACCTGCATGGCTGTCTGCCGCCGTTTATCTCAAAAACGCTGACCGAGGGCCTTGAATATTTTGAGACCAAGATCCCCGGCTTTATGAGCGGAGACGGGGTTCTGACCGCGGTCGAGTCCAGAACGTCGGCGCCCGTGCGTATCGCGCGCGGCGGTGATTTTCAGGCTGAGGGCGTTCGCGGACTGTTCCCGCTCGGCGAGGGCGCGGGCTACGCGGGCGGCATCATGAGCGCCGCGTTGGACGGCATAAAAGCCGTTTTGTCGCTTATTTAAGAGCGCCGCGAATCACCAAAATATTATTTGACAAAAGGAATATATTGGCGTATAATAACATAGGGAATAGGGATTAGCGATTAGAGAATACGCGGAGTTAATTCGGCAAAAAACATTTGCGTATCCCCGCGAGATTTGATTTGTCTAATCACTATTCACTAATCACTAATCACTAATCACTAATCACTATGTTCGTAGGGATTAGAGAATAGCAAATACGCGGAAATAAGTTATCACAAAACATTTGCGTATCCCCCGCGTTCATAGGTCTAATCACTATTCACTAATCACTAATCACTATGTTCGTAGGGGCGGACGACCCCGGCCGCCCGGCTCGCCCCTTGGGGAGAGCTGTCAGCGCAGCTGACTGAGAGGGGTTAACAGGGCTCCCGCAAAGCGCCAACGGAGTGCAAAAGGGCTCCCGAAAACGCTTGCGTTTTTGGGAAGAAGGAACAAATTCGCAGCGATGAGCAAAAGCCGCATGAGGCTTTTGTGATAAGCGGAGAAATTTGTGACGCGGGAAGAGGAGTAGCATCGTTAATAAACATGCCTGTGGCATGTTTTAGATGCGATTGAGGCGCGGCAGCGCCGGACATAAAAAGCAATAATGGAGTGAAACGGAATTATTGCAACAACTAATTGACCCGTAGCGGGTGAGACTTTCACGCTTGCGTGAAAGCGAACAAGCGCAGGGATCGTAAAGCGCCGCAAGGCGCATAGGGCTCCCGCAAAACGCCAACGCAGTGCGTTTTGCGGGATAGAGGAGCAGCCGCCGGCAAGGCGAAGCTTCCGACGCTTGCGTCGGAACGAGCCAAGAGGCGAGCTGCGACGACGAAAGGAATTTGTGACGATGGGAAGATTATTCGGAACCGACGGAGTTCGGGGAATAGCCAACAAGGAGCTGACACCCGAGCTGGCGTTTAAAATAGGCAAGGCCGGGGCGTATGTCTTGACCTCGGCGGGCGACAAAAAGCCTAAAATTCTTGTGGGACGCGACACCCGTATATCGGGCGGCATTTTGGAATGCGCCCTTGTCGCGGGAATATGCAGTGTTGGCGCCGAGGCGGTCATAGCGGGAGTGATACCCACGCCCGCGATCGCGCATCTGGTGCGCAGCGAGGGATTCGACGCGGGAGTTATGATCTCGGCGTCGCACAACCCGTTTGAGCACAACGGCATCAAGTATTTCAGCGGCTCGGGCTACAAGCTCAGCGACGAGCTTGAGGAGCGCATCGAGGCGATCATTTTGGATAATGCCGAGGAGATCGCGGCGCCCACCCACGAAAACATAGGACATATAACGTACGACAACACGCTTGTTGATAAATATATAGAGTTTGCCGAAAGCACCTGCGGCGGCGACCTTTCGGGCATGAAGATCGCGATAGACTGCGCCAACGGCGCGTCGAGCGTGACGGCCGAAAAGGCGCTTAAAGGCCTGGGCGCCGAGGTGAGCGTTATAAACAACAAGCCCGACGGCATCAATATAAACAAGGACTGCGGCTCGACGCATCTTGAGGCGCTGACCGAGTTTGTTAAAGAGTGCGGGGCCGACCTGGGTCTCGCATTTGACGGCGACGCCGACCGCGTTCTGGCGGTGGATGAAAACGGCGGAATTATCGACGGCGACAGGATCATGACGATACTCGCCCTCGATATGAAGAAAAACGGCCGGCTGCCCGACAACACGGTGGTGGCCACGGTTATGAGCAACCTGGGATTCTTTGTTATGGGCGAAGAGCACGGCGTTAACATCAAGCGCACCAAGGTTGGCGACCGCTACGTGCTCGAGGAAATGCTAAAGCACGGCCACAAGATAGGCGGCGAGCAGTCGGGGCATGTGATACTGCTTGAGCACAACACCACGGGCGACGGCCTGGTGACGGGCATACAGCTTGCCGACGTGATAAAGCGGAGCGGCAAAAAGTCGTCCGAGCTGGCGGGCATAATGCAGATATATCCGCAGGTGCTTATAAACGCGGTCGTTAAAAACGAGCTCAAGAACGAGGAGAATTACATGAAGTTCCCCGAGATCAGGGAAGCGATCGAAGCGCTTGAAAAAGAGTTCGAAAACAGCGGCAGGGTGCTTATCCGCCCGTCCGGCACAGAGCCTCTGGTCAGAGTCATGATAGAGGGCAAAGACGTTGAGCTTATCACCAAGCGGGCGCGGGAGCTTGCCGATCTGTTTGAGGAGAAGCTGAATTAGACCAAGCAAAAATATACGAAAAGAGGAAGCATAAATGAAATTAGGAATTGTCGGACTGCCCAATGTGGGAAAAAGCACGCTGTTCAACGCGATAACCCAGGCGGGCGCCGAGTCCGCGAACTATCCGTTCTGCACGATAGAGCCCAACGTCGGCACCGTTTTGGTGCCGGACAAGAGGATAGACGCGCTGGCCGAAATGTATCATCCGGACAAGACCACATACGCGGTGATCGAGTTCGTGGATATCGCGGGTCTGGTCAAGGGCGCCAGCCGCGGCGAGGGCCTGGGCAACAAGTTTTTGTCGAACATCCGCGAGGTCGACGCGATCGTGCATGTTGTCCGCGCTTTTGAGGACAGCAATATCGTTCATGTTGACGGCAGCATCGACCCTGTGCGCGATATCGAAACGATCAATTTTGAATTAATCATGTCCGATCTGGAAATACTTGATAGAAGGATCGACAAGATCATGAAGTCGATACGGGGCGGCGAGAAAAAATATCTCTTCCATCAGAAGTTTTACGAGAAGCTAAAGGCGCATCTGGAGAGCGGAAAGACCGCGCGGTCGCTCGATATGACCGAGGATGAGCTCGAGACGCTGGACGAGGTCTCGCTGCTTACCATGAAGCCCGTGATCTACGCCGCCAACGTGGCGGAGGACGATTACGCCGACGAGGATAACAACGGGTTCGTCAAGCAGATCAGAGAGTACGCCGCCGCCGACAAGGCGGAGGTGATGGTGATCTCGGCCAAAATAGAGGAGGAGATCGCGGGACTTGACAAAGACGAGAAGCAGATGTTTTTGGACGAGCTCGGCGCGTCCGAGTCGGGCCTTGACAAGCTGATAAAGGCGAGTTACACCCTGCTCGGCCTCATAAGCTATCTGACCGCCGGAAAGCCCGAGGTCAGAGCCTGGACCATAACCAAGGGCACCAAGGCGCCTCAGGCGGCGGGAAAGATACACACCGATTTCGAGCGCGGCTTTATCCGCGCCGAGGTGGTGCATTTTGACGATCTTATGGCCTGCGGCTCGATGAACGCCGCCAAGGAAAAGGGCCTCGTCCGTTCGGAGGGCAAAGAATACGTCATGAAGGACGGCGACATAGTCCTGTTCAGATTCAATGTGTAAATTAATAATTTTATATAAGGAGATGTTAACATGGATTTTTTAGAGAAGGTTAAAAGCGCGGTGGGCTCGGCGGCCCAGACCGTGGGAAAGAAATCCGGGGAGGTAGTGGAATTCTCCAAGATCAAGTACGCTATGTATGAGGCGAAAGGCGAGATCAAGGATATCAAAGAGGAGATCGGCGGCGCCGTGTACGACAGCTACAAAAACAACACGCCGCTTGACGAGATCGTTAAGGAGAAATGCGCGCGCATCGACGAGCTCACGAAGCGGATCGGCGAGTATGAAAGTCAGCTCGATAATTACAAGTCGATGGTAAAGTGCCCGCAGTGCGGCAAAAGCGTGAAGGACGAGAATAATTTCTGCCCCGAGTGCGGAGCCAAGCTGGCGGTCGACAAGCAGGCCGAGGTAGGCGCCGAGCAGGAGTATTACACCCCGCCTCAGAGCAAGCCCGAAGCGGCCGCGGAGCCCGAGACCTCAGCGCAAGACGCGGCAGAGTAGGCTATGCTGCTGGTACTCTCAAGCGGCGGGCGCGGAGCCCGCGAGATAAGCGATTGTCTGAGCCGCGCCAACGCCGATTATATTTTTCATTTTGAGGATCTCGCGATGGCGGGCGGCTTCGGAAAGGGCGACGTGATCGTCGGAAAACTGAGCTACAGGGGCCTTGCGCGCATAGTGAGGCAGAACCGCGTCAGCGCGATAATCGACTCTGTAAGCACGCCCGACGCCCACGGCTCGCTCGCCGCGCTGAACGTGGCGGAGGATATGAAAATACCGCTTATTAAACTGATACGCCCCACTGTGCCGCGGAACGTTACGGTCGCGGCCGACCCCGAAAAGGTGAAGTGCGGCGTTGATTACTCATACGCCGGCGTTGCGGCCAAGATAAACAACACGGTGGGCGGCGCGGTGTTTTTGTCGCGCCCGATCAACGTCAGGGTCATAGCCGAAAAGGTTTTTGACCGAAACGCTCTCTATGTGCCGATCCCCGCGGCGCCCGAGTTTGACGTGGACCTGGCTTTGCAATACGGGGTGCCGCTGCTTAACGTTAAGCAATACAATGATCTTGGCGGCAAAGACGGCATATCAAAGGTGCTTAAAGACACCGAGGCAAAGCTGCTTATCACCGACAGCGCGCTTAATATTTCCGACAAGCTGGCGGCCGCGGGGGAGGCCGGAGCCGAGGTGATATTCACTCAGACGAGCGGCTTTGACTATGAGCATATATTCGACAACACCGAGGCGCTGACAGGTTTTCTTGAGGAAAGGGGATTGATCGGCGGCGGCTACGTGAAAGCCGCCGAGGACACAGCCGGGGATAACGACGATAATAACAGTGATTCTGATGAGGGAGTTAAGGAATGAAAATAGCGATTGACGGGCCGGCGGGAGCGGGCAAAAGCACGATATCAAAAGCCGTCGCCGAGAAGCTGGGGTATGTTTATATCGACACGGGCGCCATGTACAGAAGCGTGGGCCTTGCCGCTATATCGAGCGGTATCGACCCGCGGGATGAGAGCGGCGTTGTCGGTATTCTGGACGGCCTGAATATTGAGATAAAAACGAGCGGCGGCGCTCAGAGATATTATTTAAACGGCGCGGACGTGACCGAAAAAATACGGGAGAACCCCGTTTCGATGGCTGCGTCCAACGTGGCGGTCATACCTGCGGTGCGCCTCAAGCTTGTGGAGCTTCAGCGCAAAACGGCCGAGAAAGCCGACGTCGTGATGGACGGCAGAGACATAGGAACATATGTGCTGCCCGACGCGGAACTCAAAATATATTTGACGGCGAGCGTTCACGAGAGGGCGCTGCGCCGCTTCAGGGAGCTTTTGTCCAAGGGCGAGACGGCGGATTTGGCGCTCGTCGAGCAGGAGATAGCCGCCCGCGACAAAAACGATTCCGAGCGCGAATTCGCGCCGCTCAGGCAGGCGGACGACGCGGTCTTGGTCGACACCACCGACATGACCGTGCCCGAGGTCATAGCCGCCATAATCAAGCTGGCCGAAGAAAAAAGAGCGGAGGTGAGCGGATAATGGCGCTGTATGACGTGGGAAGAGTGGCGGTCAATATATTTTTCCGCACATTTTTCAGACTCAAAATAGAAGGAAAAGAAAATATACCCGACGAGAGCGAGCGGTTTATTATCTGCGCCAATCACAAGGGCTACTTCGACCCGCCGCTGGTCGGCCTCGCCATGCCGTTTAAGATAGGGTTCATGGCAAAGGAGGAGCTTTTCCGCAACAAGCTGTTCGGCGCGTTTATCCGAAAGCTCGGCGCCTTTCCGATAAGGCGCGGCAAATCGGACTTCGGCGCGCTGCGCTCGTCCATAAAAATGACGGAGTCCGGCCGTCATATCGTGATCTTCCCCGAGGGCGGAAGGTCGCACACAAACAGGCTGCGCAAGGGCAAAATGGGGGCCGTTATGGTCGCAATCAAGGCCGGCGCCGACATACTGCCCATCGGTCTTGAGGGCTCGTATAAGCCCTTCACAAGGATAATCATACATATCGGAGAGCCGATCAGGCTGAATGAATATTTCGGCAGAAAGGTGAGCAGCGCCGAGATGCAGGAGCTTACCGACAACGTTCTGATGCCCGAAATATCAAGGCTTTCGCGCGTTCCCGTTTAGTTTTGGGAACATGATACACATAAAACGGAGGCGCTTATGGAAATAAAGATCGCGGACTGCGCCGGTTTCTGCTTCGGCGTGGACAGAGCGGTGAAAATAGCGTACGACACCGCGGCGGGCGGCAGCGAAAAAATATATACCTACGGCAAGCTTATCCATAACCGCGACGTGACCGAGAATCTGAGAGAGAAAGGCGTCGCGCCGATCGAGACGGTAGACGAGGCCGAGGCGGGCTCTACCGTGATAATCCGCGCTCACGGCGTGCCGAAAACGGATATCGAGGCTTTTGAGGCGCGTGGCGTTAATATCGTTGACGCCACATGCCCGTTTGTGAAAAAAATACACTCGATCGTCAGCCGCGAATATTTCGACAAAAAAAGAAATATTGTTATAGTGGGCAACAGATCGCATCCCGAGGTCATAGGCATAAACGGTTGGTGCGGAGGCACCGCGGCGGTCGCGGCGGACGAGAACGACCTGAACGAAATATTATCAAAACCGAGTGATTTACCAATATCTGTCGTTGCTCAGACCACTATAAGAGAAAATTTATTTAAAAAAGTTGTACAAATTTTAAAAAAACATTTTACAAATGCTGATTTTTTTGATACAATATGTAGTGCGACGTCCAAACGGCAAAAATCCGCGGCGGATCTGGCGGCCGTTTCGGACATGATGATAGTCATCGGAGGGCGCGACAGCTCGAACACAAAAAAGCTGTTCGAGGTGTGCCGCGAGATACAGCCCGAGACGCTGCTTATCGAAAACGCGGCTGAACTTAAAGACGTAAAAAATAATAAAACACAAAATATATCAAAAAATTTAATCAAAGTCGGTATTACCGCCGGAGCGTCAACGCCCGAGTCGGTAATCAAGGAGGTCTATTTAACCATGGCGGAAAATGAAATGAATTTTGCGGAAGCACTGGAGGAAACACTTAAGCCTTTGAGATCGGGAGAGGTCGTTAAAGGCGTGGTAATCGGTATCACACCCACAGAGGTGCAGGTTGATATCGGCAGCAAGTATGACGGTGTTATACCGCTCGACGAGCTGACAAACGATCCCGGAGATGATCCGGCCGATCTCGTTAAGATCGGTGAGGAAGTCGATGTTTACATCGTTCATGTAAGCGATCGTGACGGAGTTGTCACCTTGTCGAAGAAAAAGATCGACGCGGTAAAGGGAATGCAGGAGCTTGAGTCGGCGTTCGAAAACGGCGAGATCCTGACAGGCAGAGTAGTGGAACTGGTTCGCGGCGGCGTTGTAACGATAGCGAACGGCGTGCGCGTGTTTATTCCCGCGTCGGAGTGTGCCATCAATTATCTTTCGGATCTGGGTGTGCTGCTCAACACCGAGCAGAGATTCAGGATCATCAAGATGGACACGGACAGAAGAGGCAGACAGAGAGTAGTCGGCTCGATCAAGTCTGTTGCTAAGGAAGAAGCGGACAAGGCCGCTGAGGAATTCTGGGCAAACGCCGAGGAGGGCAAGCAGTACACCGGTACGGTCAAGTCTCTCACATCGTTCGGAGCGTTTGTTGATTTAGGCGGCGTTGACGGTCTGATCCATATATCCGAGCTGTCGCCCATCCGTATCGCGCATCCGTCCGAGGTTGTGTCGGTCGGCGACGAGATCGATGTTTACATCAAGGAGCTCGACAAATCAAAGAACAGAATTTCACTTGTGAAAGAACTCAAAGAGCAGAAGGCCGCCGAGTTCTGGAAGAATGCGGAAGTCGGCAAGACCTACACGGGTATCGTAAAGTCGCTGACGCCCTTCGGAGCGTTTGTCGATATCGGCGGCGTGGACGGTCTGGTCCACATTTCCGAGCTCTCGTGGAACAGGATCAAGCATCCTTCCGAGGTTGTCAAGGTAGGTCAGGAGCTCGAGGTTTATATCAAGGCTCTCGATAAAGAGAAGGGCAAGGTTTCTCTCGGCTATAAGAAAGAAGAGGACAGCCCGTGGGTTAAGGCGGTCAAGGACCTCAAGGTCGGCGACGACATCAAGGCCAAGATCGTAAGGATCCTGCCCTTCGGCGCGTTTGCCGAGGTTGCCGAGTATGTTGACGGCCTGATCCATATCTCTCAGATATCCAACGAGAGGATCAACAAGCCTTCGGACGTTCTGGCTATAGGCGACGTTGTTGACTGCAAGATCATAGAGATCAACGACAACACCAAGCAGATCGGCCTTTCGATGAAGGCACTCATGAAGAACGACGCTCCCGCTCAGGCGGACGAGGACAAGGAGGACGCGCTCCCCAATTCGTATATCGAGGAAGCGACCTTTACTTTGGGCGACATTCTGGATTCGGCGGAGCCCATTGAGGAAGCTCCGGCCGAGGAGCCAGCAGCAGAGGAAGCACCTGTTGAGGAAGCTTCGGCCGAGGAACCTGCAGCTGAGGAAGCACCGGCTGAAGAGCCCGCAGCAGAGGAAGTGCCTGTAGAGGAAGCTCCGGCCGAGGAGCCCGCAGCCGAGGAAGCTCCTGTTGAGGAAGCTCCCGCCGAGGAGCCCGCGGCCGAGGAACCCGCTGAAGAGGCTCCGGCTGAGGAACCCGCCGAGGAAGCGGCCGAAGAATAAAACCGTATAATTACCGGGGCGGACATTATGTGTCTGCCCCGTTTTCATAATATTTTTTCGGAGGGATCATTATATGGGCAATCCTATTGCTGAATTTAACAAAAAGATAAACGGAACACACGCGGCGGTCATCGGAGTCGGCGTCAGCAATTTGCCGCTGATACGGTTCCTGGTTGAGAGGGGCGCGAAGGTCACGGCTCACGACAAGCGCACGGCCGAGCAGATGGGTGATACTTATGCCGAGCTTGAGGCTTTGGGCGTCAAGACCGTGCTGGGAGAAGGCTACCTCGACAAAATAGGCGGCGATATCAAGATCATTTTCAAGACTCCGGGCGTGCGGTACGACGCGCCCGCTATCCTTAAGGCCATGGAGCGCGGAGCGGAGCTGACATCCGAGATGGAGCTGTTTTTCGAACTGTGCCCCTGCGACATTATCGCGGTCACGGGCAGCGACGGCAAGACCACTACGACCAGCCTGATAAACGACATGTTGACACGCGGCGGATACAAATGCTTTTTGGGCGGCAACATCGGCAGACCGCTGATAGAGGACGTCGAAAACATCGAGCCGAACGACAAAGCGGTGGTAGAGCTTTCGAGCTTTCAGCTGCACACGATGAAGCGCAGTCCGCGCATCGCGGTCGTCACCAACGTCACGCCCAATCACCTCGACTGGCACACCGGCTTTGACGAGTACGTGGACGCCAAGCGCGCCGTGTTCAAGTTCCAAAAGCCCGGCGACCGCGCGGTGTTTAACTACGACAACGACGTGACGCGCGGCTTCGCGGAGGAGTGCGGAAACGGCGTGTGCTTCAGCCGCCGCGAAATGCTCAGCGACGGTTACTGCCTGAGCGGAGACATGATAGTGCTGCGCGGCGGAGGCGAGACAAAGCGAGAGATATTAAATATAAACGACATCTATATCCCCGGAATGCATAACGTCGAAAATTACATGGCGGCGATCGCCGCGGTGGACGGCTTGGTGAGCGACGACGTGATACGCGCCACGGCCAAGGGCTTTACCGGAGTGCCCCACAGGATAGAGTTCGTGCGCGAGCTCGGCGGCGTCAAGTATTACAACGACTCGATCGCCTCGTCTCCGGCGAGGACCACGGCGGGCCTCAATTCGTTTAACCGGAAAGTCGTGCTCATCGCGGGCGGATATGACAAAAAAATACCGTTTGACGACTTCGGCCCCGTTGTGGCGGAGCACGTGAAAAAATTGGTGCTGTGCGGCTTCACGGCCGACAAGATCGAAGAGGCGGTCAAAAACGCCGACAACTCCGGCGGCCTGCCGATATACAAGACCGATGATTTCAAAAAAGCAGTCGAGACCGCAAGGGATATCTCGGAACCCGGCGACATCGTTATCCTGTCGCCCGCCTGCGCCAGCTTCGACATGTTCAAGAATTTCGAGGAGCGCGGCAACAGATTCAAAGATATAGTAAACGAGCTGTAGGGAGGATACATGGAATTTTTAAAAATGGCAAGCCCGATAGGCTTGCTGACGATATCGAATATTTTTATGACGTTTGCCTGGTACGGGCACTTAAAGCACAAGGACGCGGCGCTTTGGTTCGTGATACTGACCAGCTGGGGCCTGGCGTTTTTTGAGTATATTTTCCAGGTCCCTGCAAATCGGCTGGGCAGCCGCTATTACAGCACGGCCCAGCTCAAGATCATTCAAGAGGTAATAACTCTGACGGTGTTCTCGTTCTTTTCGGTGCTGTATCTTAAAGAAAAGTTCACCCTGAACTATCTTTTCGCCTTTATCTGTATTCTCGGCGCGGTCTATTTTATGTTCAGGGGCTGAGTTTTTATGCCGTATGGGTAAAACCCCTCTCCGTCGCCTTCGGCGCCACCTCTCCCCAAGTGGCGAGGCAGGCGGGCGCAGAGAGGCGATAAATTGGCGTCCCCTCGGGGATAATCAGCAAGCTTGCTTGCGGGTTCAAAGCGACCTTTGAAAATCGCTTGCGATTTTCACCAAGCGCTTCATTAGAGCTGTCGAGCAACGCCCGGCAGAGGGGGAAAACCCCTTCCACCGCAAGCGGTCCCCCTCCCCCGCCTTACGGCAGGGGAGGTAAAAAACAGGCTCCCCTTCCCTTGGGAGGGGGAGCTGGGCATGTTATCATGTGAAGTGCAACAGTAAATAAAAATAGACAACATAGCAACTTTTGTGTAAA
>CANQQJ010000022.1 GCA_947625905.1 uncultured Clostridia bacterium
TAATAACCGGCCGCGTAAGTGTCTCGGTTGGAAATCTCCTAAAGAAATTTATGTTGCACTTGCTTGACATTCCGCCCAGCTCCCCCGAGGGGGCGCCTGACAGGCGGCAGATTGCCGCCCCTACAACCGCTCATCTGCCTCAACTCAATTAAAACGCGTTCGTCATCTCAACCAACTGATCGAGTTTCTCCATCGCGGCGCCGCTGTCTATGGCTTTCTCCGCCATGCGCACGCCTTCCTCGATGCTTTTGGCAAGGCCCGTGGTGTATATCGCAGCGCCCGCGTTCAGCACAACGATATCGCGGCGCGGGCCCTTCTCGCCCTTTAAGATGCTCAAGGTTGTTTTTACGTTCTCTTTGACGTCGCCGCCCTTGATGTCGTCCGCCGTTCCGACGGTAAGGCCCACATCCTCGGGGCTCAAATAATAGTCGATGACCTTGCCGTCCTTTATCTCGGAGATCTTGGTCTTGCCGATTATCGACAGCTCATCCATTCCGTTGTCAACGCCGCAGACCGACATTCCCGAGGTTACGCCCAGGTTCATCATGGCCTCGGCCAGCGGATGGGTCAGATTTTCGTCAAACACGCCTATGACCTGATGCTTGGCGTTTGAGGGGTTCGAGAGCGGGCCCAGGATATTAAACAGAGTTCTTATCTTGATCTCGCCGCGGACCCCCGACACGGTTTTCATGCAGGGGTGCATGGTCCTCGCGAACATGAAGCCTATGCCTATCTTTTCGACGCATTCCTTGACCTGCTCGGGCGTTATCATGATATTGACGCCGAGGCCCTCGAGCACGTCGGCGCTGCCGCATTTGCTGGAAACGGCGCGATTTCCGTGCTTGGCGGTCTTGGCGCCCGCGCCCGCGATGACAAACGCCGCGGTGGTCGAAATATTAAATGTGTTCGTGCCGTCGCCGCCGGTTCCCACGCAGTCAACGTAATCGGGAACGTCGGGCGTTATGAGCGACGCCTTGCTGTTCATCATGGCGGCGCTGCCGCTGATCTCGTCGATGGTCTCGCCCTTCATGCGCAGGGCGGTGAGGTAGGCGCTTATCTGGACCGGCGTCGCTCCGCCGTCCAGCACCGCGTCCATGGCGGCTTTCGCCTCGTCAAACGTCAGGTCTTCTCCATCCGTGATCTTTCTTATGTATTTTGTAAGCATAATTTTCAACTCCTATATATTTAAAAAATTTTTTAACATTGTTTTTCCGTCGGGCGTCAGCACCGACTCGGGGTGGAACTGCAGCCCGAACAGCGGATACTCTTTGTGCTCCATCGCCATGACCGAGCCGTCGGCCGTCTTGGCGGTGACTTTCATGCAGCCGGGCAGCGCGCCCTCGTCGGTCACCAACGAATGGTACCTGCCGACCCTTATCTCGTCGCCGACTATGCCCGAGAATATGACCGAGGTCTTGTCGAGCAGCTTGGCGGTGTCGGCCTTGCCGTGCATAAGCTTGGGCGCGTGGACCGTTCTGCCGCCCATGGCCTCGCCTATCGACTGGTGCCCGAGGCACACGCCCAGGATCGGGAATTTTGTGTGCAGCCTCTTTATCAGCTCGATGCAGATGCCCGCGTCTTTGGGGTACTTGGGGCCCGGCGAGATTATTATGTGGTCGGGCACCATGGCTTCGATCTCGCCAACCGTGATCTCGTCGTTTCGGTAAACCTTGACATTCGGGTCGATCTCTCCGATATACTGGTACAGGTTGTATGTGAACGAGTCGTAGTTATCAATAATAATATTCATCAAAGATCACCCGCCCTTTCTATCGCCTGTATCATAGCCATGGCCTTGTTGACAGTCTCGGTGTACTCGGTCTCGGGCACCGAGTCGTAGACGATGCCCGCTCCGGCCTGGACGTAGGCCTTGTTATCCTTAAACAGCGCCGTTCTGATGGTTATGCAGGAGTCGAGGCTGCCGCCGAAGCCGATATAGCCGATCGCTCCGCCGTAGAAACCGCGCTTTCGGGTCTCGAGCTCGTCGATGATCTCCATGGCGCGTATCTTGGGCGCGCCCGACAGCGTTCCGGCGGGGAGCACCGCACGCAGCGCGTCGAACGCGGTCTTGTCGGCTCTCAGCCTGCCCTGCACGTCGGACGTCATGTGCATTATATGCGAAAATCTTTGGATATACTTGAGCCGCGTGACCTCGACGCTGCCGAACTCGCATACCTTGCCGACGTCGTTCCTGCCCAGGTCGACCAGCATGATATGCTCGGCGTTCTCCTTAGGGTCGGCGATCAGGTCAAACTCGTTCTGCCGATCTTCCTCGACCGTCTTTCCTCTGGGGCGGCTGCCCGCTATCGGGCTGTTTGACACGATCCCGTTCTCGACGCGCACCAGCATTTCGGGCGAGGCGCCCGCGATCTGACAACTGTCGAACTTCAGGAAGTACATATACGGCGAGGGGTTTATGACGCGTATCGCGCGGTAAGCGTTGAACGGGTCGCTGTAGTTCTCGATCTCAAACCTCTGCGACAGCACCACCTGGAATATGTCGCCGTTTTTGATATATTCCTTCGCCTTTTCCACGTTCTTACAGAACCGCTCCTTTGTTATGTTGCTCTTGGGCTCGCCCGAGCCCCTGAATCCGCTGCCCGGCTTTGACTTGAGCTCAAGAGGCGCGGCCAGCTCGTTTTTGATCTCGATCAGCCGCTCGACCGCGCGGTCGTATCTGAACCGCAGGTTCTCGCCCGGATGGATATTCACCATGATTATGATCTTCTTAGCCTTGTTGTCAAAGGCGACGATCTCGTCGGTGAACATAAAGTGCATATCGGGCTGGTCAAGGTCGTCCTCGGGCGGTTCGGGCAGCTTTTCGGTCAGCCGCACCAGATCGTAGGCGAAGCAGCCCACCGCGCCGCCGCTGAACGACGGCAGTCCCTCTATGATCGGGGATTTGAATTTGTCGGCGTACTCGTTTAAAATGTCGATCGGGTTCCCCTCGCGCTCGGTCACGACGCCGTTATAATCCGTGATGACCGCTCTGCCGCCGCAGCTCTTGAACGTGAGGAACGGATTTCTGCCGATAAACGAGTATCGGTTTGTGAGCTCGCTGCCCTCGACCGACTCGAGCAAAAAACAGTATTTGTCGGTCTCCAGCTTTCGGAACGCGGATATCGGAGTGTCCATATCAGCGAAAACCGACAGTGTGACAGGTATCAGGTTGTACCCCTCGCGGGCATAACTTTCCACCTGCTCAAAGGTTGGATAAAACATTAAAAAAGCCTCCTCATAATTTATTAGAGTAGACCAACTAAGTATTCAGTATCAGTAAAGCTCGGCGGTCCCGCCAAAGCTCAAGCGCCGCAAACACGGCGCGGCAAAGTCGAACGCCAAAAAATTCGGACACTATTTCAGTCCACTCGTCTCGTCTAATCTCAAATACCTAATCTCGTCTAATCTGAAACTGTTTTTCTATTATATACTATATGCCCGCGTTTGTCAACAAAAATTTTCACAAAAAACGGCGCGGCCGAAGCCGCGCCGCCGTAATTTAAAATTTTATCTTTGGTATATCCTGTCGGCTATCGCCGCGGCCTCTGCGCGGGTCGCGGGGGATTTGGGGTTGAACATTCCGTCGGAGCCCGTCAGGATACCTCGCTCCGAGAGAGCCGCCACGTAGGGCAGCGCGTAGTCCTCGATGGCCGCCGCGTCGGAATAGCTTACCGCCGCCTGCGACGACGCGCCCAAATACCTGCCCACGATCGCCGCGATCTGCTCGCGGGTGATGTTGTCATTGGGGCTGAACGCGGTCTCGGTCGTGCCGTTGATTATTCCGGCATCGAGCGCCGTTGATACATACGGCGCGTACCAATCATCCTCGGCAACGTCGGAGAACTTGGAGGTCGTCTCCGCGATCGGAAGCTCGAATATCAGCGTCGCGATCTTGGTGAACTCGGCTCTGGTGATGTTGCCGTCGGGAACGAACAGCGTTTCGCTCTCGCCGTTTATGATGCCCGCGCTGTACAGGTCCATGATGTAGCTGTACGCCCAGTGATCAGCGGGAACATCGGTAAATATCTGAACCGTTGTCGGGTCACTCGTCACGGTCGTTCCGGGAACATCCGCGGCGTTGGGATCGGCTGTCGCTCCGGGAACCGCCGTGGCCGCCGGCTTTGCCGTCGCGGACGAGCCGCCCGTTGTGAACGATCCGCCGCCGCCTCCGCCGGAACCGCCGCCGTAAGTGGGTCTTATCGTCGGTCTCGGAGTGCCTGTCGCGCCGGGCTCGGCTGACGCCGAGGGTTCATCCGACTGCTCCGGCTCGGGCGCGGCTGTCACGTCGGGCTCCTGCGGCTGCTCGGGCGTGGGCGTAGCGGTCGCCTGTCCGGGTTCGGGCGTAGCAGTCGCCTGTCCGGGCGTGGGCGTGGGTTTCGTCTCTTCCGAGGGCGCCTCGTTGGGAACGACCTGAACTACCGTTGTGTCACCCGACTGTCTGTTTTCCTCGGCCTCTTTTTCGAGAACGGTTTTCGGCGCGAAGCTGACGCTTACCATAGCCGCCGCGGTCAGCTCCTTGTAGTCGTCAAAGTTTACGGTTATCGTCTTGGATCCTTCCTCGGTTCCGTCGGGATTCGCATAAAGGACCTTGCTGCCGATGCTGATCTGCTCGATAACATATCCCTGCTCGGGCGTCACGGTGAAGCTCTGCTCGGGCGCCGACTCGGTGATGGTCATGCGGTTGTTTTCATCCGTATTGGTGTATGTGACGCTTCCGCCGTTGTTGTTGGTAACAACAAATGTCTTTTCCGCCTTTTCGGCCTCTTGTTCCTCGTCGGTCTTATCGGTAACGACGATCGCGAACGGGCTGAAGCTCTTGCACCAAACAACCAGGCCGTAAGGCGTCACCTCGCAGGGGATCTCCTCGATATCGACCGTGTTGCCGCGGTCGTCCTTGATATAATGATAGGCCGTGAACTTAACGCCCGCGTCGTCGGGGCCGTAGGGGGCGGGGAAGCCCATCATAACTCTCACGCCCTGTCCCGGCTGGGGAACCTGGCACTTGCAGACAGTGAGGTTGATGTTATATGTGCTGCTTGCCTTGGCGTTCACGCCTTCCTGCTTGAGCAGCTCGTTCATGGCGTTCTGCTCGCCCTGAGTCGTGTCGGTCACAACCAGAGCCATTCTGTGGGACAGACCCGGATCAACGGGAACGCCGTTTGAATCCTTCCAGCCTTCCATAGAAATATCCGAATCGGTCACCAGCTGCGGCTTCGCGTGAACGTTCCAGAAATATCCTCTCGATCTGTAGGCGCACGCGGCGCAGGGGAACGATGTTACCATGCTTATCTCGTTCGGCACCTTTTTGCTGACAACGCCGCGCATGGTCTTGATAACTATCAGGTACTCAACGCAGTCGCTCGCCCAGGTCTTGTCGGGCGTGAACTCAAACGTCACGGTCCTGTCGCCGTCAAAATGCATGGACGGAACCGCCTTCTCAACGTCGATATTGCCGAGAGACGCGTTGTTCTCGGTCTTATCCAGAACGTAGACCTCATAGTCCTCGCCGAACTTGAGGTCGATCGGCGTGCCGTTTTCGGTCACAACGTCACCTCCGCCCTCTCCGTCGGCCGCGACGGCCGGAGCAAACTGCTCCAGGGGCTGGTCGTAAACATACTCGCAGTCTATCGTTTGGCCGGTTATCATAACTCTGCCCGACTGCGACGGGGTTCCTCTCTTGATATAGGGAGGCGCCAGGTATTTCTCGGCGGGGTTGTAGAGCATGCCCGTCTCGGCCTCAAAGCCCGCGGGATCGCCCTTATAATACTGATACTCCTGCCGCTCGGCAGTTCCGAAATTATTGTCCGCGGGATCGGGGACCGCGGGGTTCGCGGGTATTGTCTGTCCGGGGTACCAGTGTCCCTTGGGAGGCACGTTTGTGACCGCGAACTCCGCATAGGAAACCTGCCATACCGGGAACAGCAGATATTCGTCGTTGTCAAAACTGTCACTGCCCGCGTTATACAATCCCATATCGGCGTATACCCAGTCGTCGTTTCCGACAATGCCGCCCTCGACGGAAGTTGTGTCTGTGCCGTAAAATTTCGCAAGAATATAAATTCCGTCCTCTTGCGCGGCTCTTGCGTAGCCCTTGCCGTTGTAGCTCACCTTGTAAACCGGAGCGGGCGCGTCCACGCCGAAATACAGCTTGCTGTCCTCGGTATACTGAACGTCAAGACCGTTCAGCGAGAACACGGTGTCATAGCTCACGCCGCTCAGCTCGATCGGGGGATATGCGAACTCGAACTGGCACTCTGACATAATGCCGCTCGCCACGTGCTGCTTATCCATGATATCGGCGCCGACCAGCAGATACTCGGTCGACTCGTGTCCGCTGTCAACCTCGTCGATCTGAACGCCGTTCCAGGCCGAGGGATCGTCGAAGGTTGAATCTACCGCATACCAAACATCGTTCTCGCCCTCATGAATGCGAACCATGTTCCACATGTGCAGCTCCTCGTCGCCGTCACCGTGCTTATATATGCCCTGGACCAGAACGCAGGGAATGCCGAGCCTGTCCATGATGCACTTAAAGCCTCTCGAGTATCCCTCGCAGAGCGACTCGCCCGCGACCAGCGGACCGTAGGCGGTCCTTACGTTCTCGATGTTCTCGGGACGGCACGCCTTGGGGTCGTCCGAACTGGTGGTATCCAGTTTATATCTGGTTTTTTTGATCATGGCGTTGTGGACCGCCGTGATCTTTTTCTCTTCGTCTGTCTTTTCTCTGTGTTTTTCCTCGTCCTCGTTTCCGGGTCTCAGATCCGCGAGATCATAAAGCTCCGGGGTTTTCGTCGTTTCGGGTTCTCCCGTTGTGTCGGGAAGCGCCGAAGCGTCGGCTGTCTCGGCCGTATCGGTCTCGGCCGTGTCGGCCTCGGTTTCTTCCTCGCCGCCCGCGAGCGCCTCCTCGGCGATCTTCACATAGTCGTCGATCGACGCGTTCAGCTTATCCATGGCCGCGTCTATCGCGTCGGCGCTTTCAAAGCCTTTTCTGTAGTAGTTGTCGGTCCTGCCCGCGCCGAGAAGGGCCTTGTAGCCGGTCTGCGCGTTATACTTCACCGTTATCGTGAGGTTGTCGGTGTTCACATAGAAAACCTCGGGATAATCGGCGAAGAACGCGTCGCGCGCGGCTCCGTATGTGTTGAGCAGAGCGTTGTCGCCTTCCGCGTAGGCCGCCAGCTGCTCCTGCGTAACAACGCCGCCCTCGACCAGGTCGTATGAGCCCGTGCCGGTCTTGAACGTTCCGTCCTTATACATGGTCTTCATGGCGTCATAGAACTTTTTCGCCTCCGGCGTCAGCTGATCATAGAAGTAGAGATAATGTCCGTCGCTCCATTCGGCCGCCGCCGAATCGGCCTCTGCGTCGTCGTAGGGCGCCGCCGAAACGACGGGCGCCGCGATGACCATAGTGAGAAGCATCGCGATCGACAGCAGCAGCGCTGTTGATTTTTTGAATTTAGCAGTCATTTTAAACTCCTCCTTTTTGAAATTATGCGTATTTATATTTTGTGTTATTGTTTTTTCAAAAGACGCTTTGTTCCCCAATATATTAGGTGTAGTATGCCTATTTTATATTAAAACGCCGAAAAAAGCAATTACATTAATATTACAAATGACAAGGAATTAACAAAATCGTCACAACGCTCATGTCCCGTCCAAATCAGAAGCGATTTTTATTAAAATTGCACAACCAAAAACAGATCCGCCTCGCCCGTCTGCCTCCTCCCGGGAGGAGGTGAACGTAGTGATTAGGGATTAGAGAATAGCGAATACGCGGAAATAAGTTATCACAAAACATTTGCGTATCCCCGCGTTCATAGGTCTAATCACTATTCACTAATTACTAATCACTATGTTCGTAGGGGCGGATATTATCCGCCCGCCCGTCCGCCTCCTCCCGGGAGGAGGTGGATTTTCGCCGAAGGCGAAAAGACGGAGGTGGGAAATCCCCCCTTCACAAAATTCCGTCGCTGTGCTATAATAAACAAAAAGGGGGCCGAAAAATGAAACGCGTTATCGAGGCTTTAAATAACAAACCCGAAAATTACATACTGCCTCTTTTCTGGCAGCACGGCGAGGACGCGGAAACGATCCGCCGCGAGATAAACAAGATGCGCGAGGCGGGGATAGGCGCGTTCTGCGTGGAGTCCCGCCCGTTTGAGGACTTCTGCGGCGATAAATGGTGGGATAACCTTGACAACATAATCGCCGAGGCTAAGCGCCTCGGCATGCGCGTCTGGATATTTGACGACAAGCACTTCCCCAGCGGCTACGCGAACGGCGTTTTTGAAAACAAGCGCCCCGATCTGCGCAAGCGCCACCTGATCGAAAAAAACGCGGACGTTTTCGGCCCGCGGAAGGACGCGGCGATCCTGCTGCCCGAGCTCAAGCCCGAGTTTGACGAGCGCCTCGTCGGGGCGGCCGCGATGCGCCGAAGCGGCGAGGGCGAAAATCTCACCGGCGAGGCGATCGACCTGACCGAAAACATCCGCGACGGAATGTTGTGGTTCGACGTGCCCGAGGGCGTGTGGCGGGTGTTCTTTTTTATCGACACCCGCGACGGGGTGAGCGGACGCTCCGCATATATGCTGGACCCGCTTGATCCCGAGTCCTGCAAAATGATGATCAACGAGGTGTACGAGCCCCACTACAGACGGTACAAAGCCGAGTTCGGCAAAACCATAGCCGGCTTTTTCAGCGACGAGCCCGGCTTCCGCAATCTGCCGAAGGGCTATAACACTTCGGTCGGTACCGCGGACGCGGCCCTGCCCTGGAACGCCGCGCTTGCCGATATAATATCAAAAGCCGCGGGCCGCCCGGCAATATGCGCGCTGGCGGCGCTTTGGCACGACTGCGGCGGTATCACGCCGAAGGTCGGACACGCCTACATGGACGCTGTCTCAAAAATGTACAGCGAAAACTTCTGCAAAATGCTCGGAAACTGGTGCCGCGAGCGCGGCGTTATGTATATCGGCCATGTGCTTGAGGACATGAACGTCAGCTCCCGCCTGGGCCCCGGCGCGGGACACTATTTCCGCGCGCTCGCGGGGCAGGACATGTCGGGCATCGACGCGGTGTACCATCAGCTGCTGCCCGGCTTCGGCGATATGAGCCACGCGGTCTTCGCCTCCACCCGAAACAACGACCCCGAGTTTTACGACTTCGCTCTCGGCAAACTTGGCGCCTCGATGGCGCACATACAGCCGAACAAAAACGGCCGCGCCCTGTGCGAGTGCTTCGGTGGCTACGGCTGGGCCGAGGGTCTTCCGCTGATGAAGTGGCAGATCGACCACTTTCTGGCGGCGGGGATAAATTATTTTGTTCCCCACGCGTTTTCGCCCAAGGAAAACGACCCCGACTGTCCGCCCCACCTCTACGGCGGCGGCAAAAATCCCCAATACGAGTATCTGAAAAATTTGTGCGGTTACATGAACCGCATGTGCCATATGCTGAGCGGCGGCAAAACAGCGCCGAGCGCCGCCGTGATATACCACGCCGAGGCCGAATGGTGCGGCGGGAAATATATGCTCGAGCAAAAGCCGCTCAAAAAATTGCTGCAAAACCAAATCGACTGCGACATCATACCGTTTGAGGCCATAGACGACGGCGAGGTCAAAGACGGCCGCCTCGCGATAAACGGCACGGTCTATCCCTGCGTCATCGTTCCGTATGCCGAAACGCTGCCGCCCGGCTGCCTCGCGCGGCTCGAGCGCCTCAAGCAAAACGGCGCCGACGTTGTGTTCACCGACGCGCCGCCCAAAAATTACGAAAACCCGCTGAATATCCCGTCGATCCCCCTTGAAAATATCGCGGAGCACGCAGAAAAATACGCAGACATAAAGCTCTCCGCTCCGTTTGAGGACCTGCGCGTCCTGCACTATGTCCGCGGCAAAACGCATATATACCTGCTGAACAACGAGAGTCTAAGCCGCGTCTTTGACGGCCGCGCCGCGTTTTCGCAAAGCGGAAAGTGCGCGGTCTGCGACCCGACGGAAAACACGCTCCGCTGCGCCGACGCGGGCGGCGGCCTGCGCCTTGTGATCGAGCCTTACCGTCCGCTTATGGTCATATTCGGAGACGTGCCCGAAGATCTTGAGCCCTACGCCCCCGATCTTCCCGAGATGACCGAGCGGGAGCTCAAATTCGATATCGACATATCCGAAAACGGCAAGGACTTCGCGCCCTACAGAAGGTCAAGCGCCCTTGTGAACATAACCGCCCCCAATGCCCTGCCGCGGTTCTGCGGCAAAATACGCTATCGCGCCGAGCTCGAATCCCCCGGAGGAGCCGCGGTGATCGACCTCGGCGAAGTCGGCGAAATCGCGGAGCTTTTTGTAAACGGCGAAAAAATCGGCTGCCGCATCTGTCCGCCATACAGGTTTTCGGCCGAATTAAAAAAAGGCGTAAGCCGCCTTGAAATAATTATCACAAACAACCCCGCCTACCGCGAGCGCGACAAGTACTCGCGCTTCATAGCCCTGTCGCCCTCCGGCCTTATAGGCCCCGTAAAAATCGGATATATCGGCCCCGCCCGCTTTTAACCGTTTCGTTTTCAAGCGGGCGGCCAAGGTCGTCCGCCCCTACGAACGTAGTGATTAGTGATTAGCGAATAGTAATTACGCGAAGATGGTTAGCGAAAATCTTTCGCTTATTCCCGCGAACGCAAGAGTCGGGCTCGCCCCTTGGGGAGAGCTGTCAGCGCAGCTGAACGAGAGGAAGACCTCGCCAATCATTTTATTTTTCGCCGAAATATTCCGTTATTAAGGTGCGCAGCGGAACCTCGATCTCGCCCTTTTCGTTAAGAGCGCCGTCGCAGATCACATATATCCCGGGGTCCGCGCCGTCCTTCCGCATCATCAGCGGTATGTCAAGAGCGTTTTCCGCCAAAATAAACCGAGTACTCATGATAGGGTCCGCCCGCGATCCCGCCGACAGTGTCGGCGCTGCCCAATACGGACACGGATAAAACACAAAACGCCAAGGCCGGCATTGCCGGAATTTTGATAAATTTTTTGTTTTTCATATTGATCACCGATATCCTTTCTTTTTTGATAATTAATTTTTAAATCAGCCGCCGATTCTTGTTCTACAATTTGTGGCACATCTATATTCTACATCATATAGAAGTATTTGTCAAGGACTTTTTTAAAATATTTAAAATATATCAAATACCAACATATCGGCAACGGTTGTATACCATGTCCTTACACCGATTAAAACCACTCAAAAAGGGCCGCGCGTCTGCGCGGCCCGTTAAAATTTCCTATAATTCTTGTTCCTGCGGTGCCTCTTCATCCAATACTTCCTGATACTTCGCGAGTATCTGCTCGTTAAGCATTGTTCTTGTAGTAGAATTAATCGGATGCGCTATGTCCTTGTATTCTCCGTCCGGTGTCTTTCTGCTGGGCATAGCCGTAAACAGTCTGCCTTCCTGGCCTTCGATGATTTTTATGTCATGAACCACGAATGCGTCATCAAAAGTTACTGAAACAACTGCCTTCATTCTTCCGTCAGCGTTAATCCTTCTGACTCTGATATCTGTAATCAGCATACTACTCCATCCTTTCCCGGATTTCTCCGCATATTTTTAACCTTTCTAACCTTATATAACCTCAATCCTTTCTTTCTCTTTCAAAAATTTCAACTTTGTGCGTATATATTCTTGAAATATTTTCAAATATATAGTATACTACACTAAGAACCACTATTGAAAGAGGGTAACGTTAATATGAATAAATTTTCCATAGCCGACATTCCGAAGGGCGCGCACGTGCACATGATCGGCATCGGCGGAATAAGCATGAGCGGCATTGCGGAAATGCTGCTAAGCTTCGGATACAAGGTGTCCGGCAGTGATACAAAGTCATCCGGTCTGACCGACCGTCTGAAGCAAAACGGCGCCGAAATATATATCGGTCAACGCGCCGAAAATATAAAAAGTCCCGATGTTGTGTGCTACACCGCCGCGATAAGCGACGATAACCCCGAGCTTGCCGCCGCGCGTGCGCTCGGCGTGCCCGTTTTGGAACGCGCGGAAATGCTCGGCGCGCTGCTCAAGCTCTATAAGTACCCTGTGGCGGTCGCGGGCACTCACGGAAAAACCACAACATCATCCATGCTGTCGCTGGTGCTTCTCGCCGCGGAAAAAGATCCCACGATCCTGATAGGCGGAGAACTGCGCCAAATAGGCGGAAATTACCGCATCGGCGGCTCCGAGTATCTGCCTTTTGAGGCCTGCGAATACGTGGACAGCTTTCTCTGCTTTGATCCGTTTGTATCGATAGTCACGAACATAGAAGAAGACCACCTTGATTATTTTAAAGACCTTAATCACATTATATCATCTTTTATGAAATTTACAAGTCTAACTGATACTAATGGGTGTAATATTGTTTGTATTGACGAAAATAGCACCCAAAATATTGTGCAAAATGTCGAAAAAAACACGTTGACATATGGTCTGAAAAACGAAAACGCGGATTACACAGCCAAAAATATATCTCTGCGAGATAAAGGTTATCCTTGTTTTGATATTTATAATAAAGATAGATTAATATGTCATGTTGACTTAAATATCGTGGGCGAGCATAATATCTGCAACGCGGTCGGCGTCGCGGCGGCCTGCGATTTTCTCGGGATAGCCCCCGAATATATCAAAAAAGGCCTTGAGGAGTTCACCGGCACCCACAGAAGATTCGAGAAGCTCGGCAAGGCGGCCTGCGGCTCGGATGTGGTCGACGACTACGCCCACCACCCGACCGAGATCAGAGCCACCCTGAGCGCCGCAAAAAAAATGGGATACGACAACGTGTGGGTCGTGTTCCAGCCCCACACCTACAGCAGAACGGCGGCGTTTTTAGACGATTTCGCCGCAGCTCTCGGCGGGGCCGACAGAGTTATGATAGCCGACATATATCCCGCCAGAGAGAAATACGACGGTACCGTCCATTCCTGCGACCTGGCAAGAAGGATCAAGAGCGCGGTCTATATGAACGACATGCGGGCGATAAAGCGCTATCTGCTTGAAAACGCGGGCAAAAACGACCTGATAATCACCATGGGAGCGGGAAACATCTGCAATCTGGGCTGCGCGCTGACCGACAGTTCCAAGGAAAATCTGATATGAACAGAGAGCTTTTTGAAAAAGGGCTGAGCGTGCTCGGTCTTAAAACCGACGCGGAAACGACCGCAAAATTTGCGCGGTACTCCGAAATGCTCAAAGAGTATAACGAAAAGGTCAATCTGACCGCCATCACCGACGACGACGGGATCGCGGTCAAGCATTTTCTGGACTCGCTGCTGCCCCTCAAATACATCGACATACGCGGCTCCGTTGCGGACATCGGCACAGGCGCGGGCTTTCCGGGCATTCCGATAAAGCTGATGCGGCCCGATATAAAACCGACGCTGATAGACTCGCTGAACAAAAGAGTCAATTTTCTCAATTCCGTCTCGGACGAGCTGGGTCTCAAAGCCGAATGCGTTCACGGCAGGGCCGAGGAGCTGGCGCGGAAAGAATACCGCGAAAAATTCGATTTTGCGCTGTCGCGCGCGGTGGCGAACATGACCGCTCTGTCGGAATACTGCCTGCCGTTTGTGAAGGTCGGCGGAAAATTCATCGCTCTTAAGTCGGGGGGAGCGGACGCCGAGATCGAGGCGGCGCGGCCCGCCATCGGCACTTTGGGCGGCAGGATATCGGAGATCATCACCGCTCCGCTGCCCGAAAGCGATATTACGCGCAAGATCGTTGTGATAGAAAAAATCAAGCCGACGCCCACAGCCTTTCCGCGCTCGGCAAAAAAAATAAAAGGAGCCAAAAAATGAAAACAAAGAACAATAACAGGATTGTTTTTATATTGCTCGGCGCCGCGGCGGGCGCTGTCATCGGCGGAATAATCTGGGCGTTCATGCGCGTTATGCACCTGCTCATTGAATTGCTTTGGGACTATATTCCGGGCATTGTGCATATTCCGGGCTACACGGTGCTGATGTGCTTGCTGGGAGGTATCGTGATCGGAATTATACAAAAGAAGTACGGCCCGTGTCCCGACGACCTTCATCAGGTCATGGCAAAGTACAAGCGAGACGGCAGATATCCGTATAATAACATTTTGATCATGCTGATCGCCGCGCTGATGCCGCTGATATTCGGCGGAGCGATAGGCCCCGAGGCAGGCCTTACGGGGGTTATTGTGGGACTGTGCTGCTGGGCTGGAGATAATTTTAAATATGCGGGCAAGTATATGTCCGAGCTGCCGGAAATAGGAATTTCAACAACTCTTGGCATTGTGTTCCGTTCCCCGCTTTTTGGATTTATAGAACCGATCGAGAATGATGATGAAGATGAATTCGTCCTCCCGAAAGCATCAAAAACAACCGCGATATTCTGCGCTGTATTGACGGGTTTCGGTATATTCATGCTGCTAAGCAAATTTTTAGGTTCCGGCGCCGGAATGCCGCGTTTTGAAAAAGTGTCGATAGAGAGAGGCGAGCTGCTGTTTGCCGTGCCTGTGCTGGCGATCAGCGTTGTCCTTGGCTATGTTTACATGATTTTTGACAAATTGACACAAGCGGCGGCGGAAAAACTCGGAGGAAGATATTTTATAATGGCGGTTATCGCGGCGCTTGTTCTGGGAATAATCGGCACTGTTTTCCCGATCGCAATGTTCTCCGGTGAGGAGGAGATTCAAAAGCTCACCGATACATACACTCAATATCCGTTGTATCTGCTGTTTATAATACCTGTTATAAAGGTCTTTTTAATAAATATGTGTATACGTTTCGGCTGGCGCGGCGGAAGCTTTTTCCCGTCAATATTTGCCGGAGTCTGCTTAGGCTACGCATGCTCGGCCGCGTTCGGCATAGACCCTGTTTTCGCGGTCTCAATATCGGCCGCGGCGGTTATGACCACCATTATGCGAAAGCCGCTGGCGGTTGCGCTGCTGCTGCTCTTGTGTTTCCCTGTGAGCAATCTGATTTATATACTCGCCGCCGCGTTCCTGGCATCAATAATGCCTGTTCCGAAAAGTCTTAAATAATATACATAATATACGGTCGTAAACAAAATTTTTTCAAAAAACTATTGACAATACGGGCTTTGATGTGCTATTATAGTATAGCTGTTTACGGTCCGGTAGTTCAGTTGGTTAGAATGCCAGCCTGTCACGCTGGAGGTCGTGGGTTCGAACCCCATCCGGATCGCCAACGCTGCCTTAGCTCAGCAGGCAGAGCACTTCCTTGGTAAGGAAGAGGTCGGCAGTTCGAATCTGCTAGGCAGCTCCAAAGGCGCCGCGCAAAAGCGCGGCGCCTTTTAAACCATATAGTATAAAAGTATTTTTTTGGAGGGAAACCATGCAGCTGTTTCATAACTCTCACGACACGGCGTACCGCTCCCCGTTCGGCGCGGCGCCCACAGACAGCTTTGTGCGTCTTAGCATCAAGATCGACTCCGAGGTGAAGCCGGACCGGGTCCGCGCGCGCTTTTGGGTCGACGACAACGAGGTTTTTTTCGATATGAACCCGGTCAAAAAGGCCGTTAAAACCACGCCCCACTATCCCGACCTGACTTTGCCCCAAGGGAACGAGGGCAGCGTTATCTACACCGCCAAGATCCCGACCCCGGAGACCGGTCAGCTGATATGGTACTACTTTGTTATAGAGGCCGGCGGCGAGACCGTATATTATACCAACAACCGCGAAAAGCTCGGCGGCGTCGGCCAAGTCGACACCGAGCCGCGGGACAACAGCTATCAGATAACGATTTACGACAAAAACTACAAAACGCCCGACTGGTTCAAGGGGCGCATCATGTACCAGATATTCACCGACCGCTTTTTCGGCGACCACAGCGAGACAGGCGGCGCCATACCCAAAAAGCGCAACGAATACGTGATACACAACGACTGGTACGAGCAGATCTCGTTTAACTCGCATCCGTTTGAGACGGGCCCCGCCTGCAACGATTTCTACGGCGGAAACCTTAAGGGCATTATCGAAAAGCTCGACTATCTGAAGAGCCTGGGTGTCGGCGTTATTTACTTAAACCCAATATTCGACGCCTACTCCAACCACAAATACGACACCGCCGACTATATGAACATCGACCCGATGTTCGGCACCAACGAGATCTTCACGCGGCTCTGCGAGGAAGCGGAAAAACGCGACATACGAATAATACTCGACGGCGTGTTCAGCCACACCGGCTCGGACAGCGTGTATTTCAACAAGTACAGCAGCTACGGCAGCGACGTCGGCGCTTACAAAAACCCCGACAGCCCGTACCGTGAGTGGTACCAGTTCACCAACTATCCCGAATACGAGAGCTGGTGGGGCTGCAGCAATCTGCCGAACGTCAAAGAGATGACTCCGTCGTATCTCGACTACATCCTGCGCGGCGGCGACTCGGTCGTAAAAACCTGGCTCAGGCGCGGCGCCTCGGGCTGGAGGCTCGACGTGGCGGATGAGCTGCCCGACGAGTTCATAAAAATTTTGCGCCGCGAGGTCAAGAGCCAAAACAAAGACGCGGTGATAATAGGCGAGGTGTGGGAGGACGCGTCGAACAAGGTCTCCTACGACATACCGAGGGAATACCTGTTCGGCGAGGAGCTTGACTCGGTTATGAACTATCCGTTTAAAGACAACATGCTGGCGTTTTTGATGGGCAGCATAGACGCGGCGACCCTGAACGCGCGCATGATGTCGATATTTGAAAACTACCCAAAAGAGACCGTGCACGCCCTGATGAACATCGTCGGAACCCACGACACCATGAGGGTGAAAACTTTGCTGGGCGGACTTTCGCATGACTGCGGGACCAGAAAGCTCAGCTCGGGCAACGAGGAGCTGGCGACCTACCGCCTGAAGCTTTTGTCGTTCATCCAGATGACCTTTGTGGGCGTGCCCTGCATATACTACGGCGACGAAGTCGGGATGCAGGGCGGCGGAGACCCGTTTAACCGCGGCACCTATCCCTGGCGCGCCGTCGATCCCGATCTCAGGCAATGGTACGCCGACCTGGGCGCGCTGAGGAACAAGCTCGACTGCCTGAAAACCGGCAGATACAAAACGCTGTGCGCCTCGGGCGACATATACATCTACGCCCGCTACACCTCCGACGGAAAGGACTCTTTCGGCAAAAAGGCAAAAAGCAGCGTGGCGGTGTGCGCGGTGAACCGCAGCTTTGAGCGCAGACACGTCGATCTTGATGTTTCGCTATTGGGAGACTTCAAGTATTTCGCCAAGGGTATCAAAAATCCCGACATAACCCCCTGCCGCGGAAACATCCTTGAGGTCAACCTCGACCCGCTCTCCTGCGGTATCTACATCAATTCCGACGAGATATAAATAAACATTAAACATAATAAAAAATAAACGGGAGGAATCAACATGAAAACAACTTTTCCAAAAAAGCTTTTGTCGGTGCTGCTCGTTATCGCGCTGACGGCCGCGTCGATATGCGCCTTCGCCGACCCGACAAGCGATGACGCGGCACCCGATATATTTAACAACGGATACATACGCGGCTCGTATTATCGAGAAAACGGAAGGCTGTTTTACAACATCGAGAAGCTCAGAAAATTTGACGGTGAGATATACACCGCCCTTTATGACGGCGACGAAAACCTGATCGACGCCAAAGTCGGCAAGTCCGCGGACTCCTTTGAAGCCTCGGACGACAGCGACTACAAAATCAAAGCCTACGTCTGGGACAAGGATCAGGCGCCTCTGTGCGAGCCTGTCGTTATGAACTCCGCGGCCGGCAAAACCGAAGTCGTGAAGGGTATTGTTGTCGGCAACAGCGTTACGACATTAAACGGCGCCGCCTCAAACTCCTATTTACAAAATTATATCCGCGTGCAAGTCTTAGATTACAGCGGCTCCGATGGAAAATATGATTCGGGTTACGACGGATATACTCCCGAATATGATTTTGCGTTGGCAAGCGACAACATTGCCGATTATTTCGGCCACCTCGTTGCCTTCAACGTGTCCGCCGAACCACCGTCGAGTATTTATGAACTTGAAACGATCTCTTCCGTTATGCCTCTTGACGCGGCGTCGATCACGACCTTTGATTTGGATCAATTCTGCTATTGCGACGAATCTTGGAACTCCCCGGCGATCTACTTTATGAACAACGAAAACGACAGATTGCCGACCAGAGCCACAATTGATGGGGGCGGCGCATATGTGGTCTATAACGGGATCTGCGGATATAGTATATCAGAAACATTCGCGCCCATGAGCGATCCCGAAAACAATCTTTACAAAGTTGCCGCAAACAGCGCATACAGCGGACAGGTCACGCTGATAGACAACAACGCGACAGCCGGTTATGACTTCATCCTCGTTGATCTTTCGGTATGCGGCGTTGTTCATGAACTGTCAAACAGAGGCGACCTCTCATTCAAGAACGCTGTAGGCAGCAGAAACAAAGAAAACCTAATTAACAGAATTGAGTTTGAGTCCGCGTATCCTTATGCTCATATTAATATAACAAAGGACGGTCGACCCTATGATTACAAACAGCTTAAGGAGTGGGACGCTCTTTCTATCGTAGCCAACACCTCAAACAGCGGCTGCGAGTATTATAACATAGAAGTTCTTGACCGCGAAAATTCTTCTGTCACGGGCACGATCGGCAGTACGGTTCCGTCGGAGACATCGTCTACCGCCGCCGCTTACGAGATCAACGGCACAATTTATGACGTGGCCGAGGGCGCTTACACGCCGGCAATGCTCATGACGGGCACATCGGGCACATTCTATATTGACAAATACGGTAAAATCGTTGCTTACTGCAAATATAACGATTCGATCAACTGCGCTTATATTTTGAACGCGGAACTCACATTATCATCCGCCGAGCAGACCCCGATGATCCAAATTCTTTATAGGGACGGCACGATCGCCGACGTTGCGTTTGACAAGGTGGTGTCCGTTTCCAACCCGACAGACGCTTTCGAAGCGGAAGATTATTATTACACATTATACATGTATCAATATCATGACGAAGACAGCGTGCGTGGCATGCTCGACTCAATAGTGGGCACCGTTGTCGAACTGACGCTCGAAAACGGTTATCTGAAAACGCTGACACTGCCGGTATCAAGGATGCCTAACGATATGGATTTAAAGCTCGCCGCTGATGCCGACAATTTTGAATACAATCAATATAAAAACGAACTCAAGATCGGCATTGTACCTTTGCAAGTCGCGGATGACGCCGTTGTGTTCTTTATCGGCAGACCGGGCGACGGATACGAATATAAAAAGCCTGCCAAAAACTTCCAAAACGAGCAGGGACAGATCAAGCCCGAAAACGGCGAGATCATAAGAGGCAGCGAGCTTTTGAGTTTTAGCGGCAGCGGAGAGAAAAAAGCGGCAGCTTACAACTGCATAAACGAAGACGATTATGCCGACATCATTGTTATATACAACTCGGAAAACGTCGCGGACCCGAATGTTACTCCGCCGAATGAAACAGAACTCATGTCTGAGATCTCATTTATCACAAACGTCACAACCGACGGCGGAGTTCTCCGCGTCTCGTATTATCAAAACGGTGAGCTAAGATCGGCTGTAACGGCGCCGAATTTATCATCGGAATACCTTACCGTCAATACACAGCCCGGCACGCTGCTGAAGCTTGAACAGGCAAGCGGAATTATTACCGCCGCCGAGCCGCTGCTCACCTTCGACGGTGAAGCTTTGCCTGATATAATCTACGGCGATTCCGGCGTGCCAAGAGTTTCGCAGCTGCGGGGCCTCAGCGCCGACGATACCGTTATTTACGGAGCCGTGGTCGGAAGGAACGGAAAAAGGATTTATGTCGCTCCGATGAATCCGGATGATTCCCTGCCGGATTTTAACGATGTTATAACATATGTCGCATACAGCGATGCCGATAAGTTATATTTATACGACTCGGCGGCATCCTCAAAATGCGGCATCGGAAGTATCGGAGATATTTATGTTGACCAATATTTGGCCGGCGACAAGGGCGTATCCACCGGATTTACAATATATTACGGACCGTTTTCCTGGGAAAATCCCGTCTCCGACATGCTTGATTACATTTACATTTTAGATAACGGTGAATCATCATGTATGGTCTTCTATAAACGTCCGTCTTATATGTACAGTGTTGGCTAATCAATTAAAGATGCGGCTGTAAAAAAGCCCTATAAAAACAAGGATCTCAATTTTGAGGTCCTTGTTTTTATTTTGGAAAGATTTTGTATAATTCGACTTTTGAATGTAATTTAATTCATGCTCTTTTTTTGAGCTTCTTTTGTATATGTCTTCACGATTCGCCTATTTTGCGGGCGTCTCTCGTCACGCTTTTTGTATCTGCTCACCGTCATACAGTGAAAACATTATATCATGCACCCTATAATTTTTGATATTAATATTATACCGCATTTTTGCTTGGCAGTCAATATATTTATTTGAACGAGCGGATAACACCTCATCAGTCGGCTCCGCCGACAGCTTCCCCTCAAAGGGAAGCCTTTTTTGCCTCCCCTGCCGTAAGGCGGGGGAGGGGGACCGCTTGCGGTGGTAGGGGTTTGCCTCCTCCCGGGAGGAGGTGTCAGGCGCAGCCTGACGGAGGCGGGAACGTAGGAACTAGGGAACCCCTCTCAGTCGCCTTCGGCGCCGGCTCTCCCCAAGGGGCGAGCCCGACGTGTGACGCATAATGGCGTAGGGGCGGATCCGCCCGCCGCATTGCTGCATATGTTTGATAGAATAAAAAACTTCAAAAAAGGCATATCACTTAATTATTTGTGATATGCCTTTTTGTTTTTAATATCTTGTTACGACCACCGTCAGGTTGTATTTCTCGTTCCAGACGACTGTGCCCATGTGCCACAGCTCGTCGATCGAGATCGCGCCTCGGCCGTTTATGTCAAAGGTGCTCTGCGCGTATACTCCCGGATCGTCGGGACCGTTCTTGAGCAGCACCTTGGCCGCCTCCCAATCGCTGAGCTCCAGCTTCTCGTTCTCGCCGTATGTGTACTGCTCGCCGTAGTTTGGTCCGGCGGTCAGGTCTTTGTCGGTGTTGTTGATGACCGTGGCCGTGTCGGTGGCAAGATCGTATGACACATCAAAACCGTAGTCCTTAAGATCGTCAAGCATTACAACCGCGCAGTCTTGATATCCGTTCTGCTCGTTTCCGTAATGGATAAACGTGGGTATCTCCCAATCGTTTATGAAGCAGCGAAGATCGGTGGCCACTATATAATCCTTGGGCTTATTGTTCGCGGCCGGCTCCTTATAGCCCGCGTTTCCGCGCTGCGCCAGGATATCCCAGGAGTAGTCCATTATCTTTATCGTGTCCACATATCTCATGTTGGTCGACGTCGAGCCCATAACCACCGAGATCAGGCGCTTGCCGTCTCTTGACGCCGTTCCGGTGAAGCAGCAGCCCGCCGCCGAGGTCGTTCCGGTCTTGAGACCGTCGGCTCCGAAGTATTCGTAGGCGCCGCCGGGCAGCATCTTGTTTGTGGGATAGTACATCGTGCCCCTGAAATTAATCGAGGTCAGCGACGAATAGTTGAGTATGTCGGGATAGTCGGTTATAAGTCTGTTGGCGACCGTCGCCATGCCTCGGGGCGATATCCTGTTCTTGCTCGAGACTCCGGTGCAGTCTACGAAATATCCGTTAACGCCCCAGTTCGCGATAAGCGTGTTCATCTCGTTGACGAATCCCGCCTCGCTGCCGCATATGTAATCTCCCACGGCCATGACCGCCGCGTTGGCCGAAACCACGCAGATCGCGCCCAGAAGCTCATTGAGAGTGTAGCTCTCGCCCGCCGTCAGATACACGTTTGAATATCCCGGGTCGCGCGAATACGCCGCCAGCGCGCTTCCAACGGGGATCAGCGTGTCCTTGCCGAGACTGCCGTTTGCGATATGGCTGTAAATAACATAGAGCGCCACAAGCTTTGTCATACTGGCGGGAACCACCGCCGTGTCGGCGTTGTACTCATAGAGCGCCTCCCCCGTCGATTGGTCGAGGACTATTCCGCCTTTTGCGGAGATGCTCACGGCGTAGGCCGAAAGCGAGCCGCACAGCAGCGCCGCGGCGACGGCTAACACCGTTATCGTTTTAAGCAGACGCGAGACTTTGCGTCCGCCGGTTTTATTATCCAATGTTACAAACACTCCTTATGCCGCATCAAATTGTAATGATTATGTAACACAATTGTAACATAACTTTATTCAGTATACAACATTTTCCCGAATTTGTCAAGCCGCGGCGGAACAATTTCCCGTATCAGGCAGAGACCAACAAGATTTTCACGCCCGAAAAGCACGTGGCTGCGGCGTTTTTCGAATTTATTAAATATTTGTAAACAATTTCCTCGGGTCCCGTTTTACTCAAGAGGCTCAAAGCCAAGCTTGTCAAGCCTAAGGTCGGTGTCCGCGCCGCTCATGCGGCCGTTTATGCAGGAAAGTATCACCGCGTCGCGGCGTCCGCGCGGGTCAAGCGCCTTTTGTCCCGCGAGCCTCAGCAGCTCCTGCGCCCCGTCGATATCGAGCTCAAGTCCCAGTATGACGCGGATAAGCTTGTCGCGGCTCGGGCGCCGCAGTCCGCTGAATATTTGATCGGCGTAATCCCCAAGCCCGCCTTTTTCCTTGACGTCTTTTCTCGACTTGTCTTTTTCGTAGAGCAGGTCGGCCAGATGATATCTCAGATCGCCGTTCATGTCCTCCTTGTTCTCGCTCAGATATTTTCTGAGCTCGCCGGTGTTTTTGGCTTCCTTTATCTCGCCGAGCAGATTTTCGGTCGATTTTGCTCCCATGTCGGTCTCCCCCTTGCGCAAATATTTATTATATGATAACATATATTTTGAATAATTGCAACGGACGTGATTATAAATGGAAGGTTACACAATACTTGAAACCATTGCCGAGACCGAAAACTCAAAGATCGACCTGGCTTATGACACAAAAAAACGGCGGCTGTGCGTGATAAAGAAAATCAAAAACGGACGCGTTGACTCATATCTGCCCCTTATCGGCATAAAGCATCCCAATCTCTGCCGAGTATATCGGGTGATCCCCGACGAAAACGCCGTTGTTGCCGAATACGTCGAGGGCAGAGTCTTAAGCGCCGAGCGGGCGCTGCCCGAGAGCGAGGTCCGAATGATAGGCATAAGCCTGTTTTCCGCCCTGGCCGAGCTTCACAAAAACAACATAATACACAAGGATATAAAACCGTCGAACATAATGCTGACAAACGACGGGACCGTGAAGATCATTGATTACGGGATCTCGAGAACTTTTAAGTCGGGCGCCTCCTCTGACACTTCAAATTTGGGCACCCGCGGCTACGCGCCGCCGGAGCAGTTCGGATTCGCTCAGACGGATTTCCGCAGCGATATATACGCCGCCGGAGTTACTCTGTTTGAATTGCTCACCGGCGGAAAATCCATAAACAGGCTGAGCGAATACGGCGGCAGCCTCGGGCCCGTGATCCGAAAATGCGTGAGCCTCGACCCGGCCATGCGCTATTCATCGGCCGAAGAGGCAAAACGGGCGCTCGAGGGAACCCCCGAGGAAAGCGCCGCTCCGCCGCGGAAAAAGAAGAGCGGCGCCGTCATTGCCCCGGCTGTCGCGGCGGCCGTTGCGGTCTTTGTTTGCTGCGTGGCGGCAGCCGGATTTTTGAGCGTATTAAACGGCGCGGACAACAGCCTAAGCTCCGCGGCCGACGAAAGTGCTGACGGCATGGACGCAGCGGCGGACGCCCTGCTGATCGACGCGGCGGGATACACCGACGACACCTATCCCATAGGTGCGTCGTCGCTCAGGGCCGAGCCGTATGTTTACTACTCCGAACGCTGTCTTGAACTTTTTGTGAAGGTAAAGAAAAACAGCTTTGACATCGAAAAATCCAAAATAACGCTTTTCTTTGAGCTGCTGGACGACAGCGGGACCGCGCTCGGCACCGAAACTATAAGTTACACGCTTGTATGCGGCGGCTTCGACGTTATAAATAAGCCGTTTTATTCCGCGAAATACAAAGACGGCGCGTTCTATGTAAACGGCGGAAAACTGGCGAAGATCAAACTGACGTCCGTTCTGGAGGAACCCGCACAATATTAATTTTTTGCAATAGTGCTCGGTGCACGCCGATTTAAAATAAAGCCATGCTATAATACCATTACGGCATGGCTTTTGTCATGGAATAATTCAAGGAATTACAGATTTGATAACCATGTAAACTTATGGTAAATTTTTGTTAACACAGAAGCGGGGAGGGCTTAGACTGTGAGCGGCGAACCTATCGAAAAAGAGGGTCTTAACGATGTGTACAAAGAGTTGTGCGACTGCGTCGGCTTTGAAAACATGCTGGAAATATACAAGCGCATGAAAGGCAGCCAGATCACGTTTCCCCAACGGCTTTTTTCCGGCGGCTATGTGAAGGAGCAGGTCTTGAAAAAATACGACGGCCACAACATAAAACAGCTGGCCCGCGAGTATGAATACTCCGAAAAATGGATCCGCCAAATGCTTAAGGACGGCAAAAATAAAATTTAAATATATTAAAACGGAGGTATAAAAAATGTATTGTTCAAAATGCGGAAAAGAAGGCGGCCCCGGCCCCATGTGCCAAAACTGCGGCGCTCCTCTTGCAGCGGCGCAAAGCGGATATCCGAACGTGCAGACCAAAAAACCCGGCGGTACCGCGTCTATGGTGCTCGGCATCGTTTCGCTCGCGACCTGCTGGTTCCCCCTGGCGGCGATCATAGCGGGCATAGTCGGCCTGGTGCTCGGAATAGTCGGCAAGACCAAAGGCGCGGGAGGCAAGGCGATCGCGGGAATAGTGATGTCCGCCTGCGCCATACCGCTCGCGATCATCATGGCGGCCATCGGCCTAACGGTGTAGATCGATCTGCGGAAAACAGAAAAACGGCCGTTTTGACCTCGAAGCCCGACCTGGTCGGATAACAAGGAACAAAACGGCTCGGACGGGACGGATCCAAAATCCGAATAACACTTTTGCCGCGGAGGCACAAAAACTCCTCCGCGGCTCCGCTACTTTATCTCTTGCTCAAGATCGGTGAAAACCGCGTCGTCAAAAAATTCCGCGAGCGTTATGCCGAGTCCGTCGCATATCTTTTTTATCGTTGAAACGGTCGGATTGTTGCTGCCGGTGTTTATTATGCTGTTTATCGTGGATTGGGTCACTCCCGCTATTGTGCAAAGCTTGTTGGGCGTTATTCCGTTTTGTCCGCACAAAGCAACGATCCTTTTCGCAACCGCGTCTCCGCTGTTCATACGCATCCCCCATTTTTGTTCTTTGCTTTTTATTGTATAATATTCCCGGAAAAAATATTAACGATTTACAGTTGACTTTAGTCCGCGAATATGTTATGATTATTCCGAGAATGTTCTTGCTGTTCGAAAGGTTGTGCATTATGAGAGAAGGGTTTGAATTTAACATATCGGATACCGATCGCGAAACATTAAGGTACCGCGATAAATGCGACAAATATGATTACATTATCGCTGCGGCATGCGGCACCTTATCCGGGCTTATAGATATATTTTTTGTCGGCTCGGCGCTTGACGTCACAGGTATGTCATCTACCGACAAACAGGTTGACAGCGTTGTTAAGGCTGTCGCGAAAAAATGCGGATGGACGCCTCAAGAAAAAAACGCGGGCAATCCGATTTCCGCCGTTGATTTTATGGAAAAGAAATATTCCGTAAATTATGACCAGCACCTTTCGTCGATGGTCGGCGGCGCGGTCGATTTGACGCCAAGCAGCCATCATTTCAAATCGCTTGGCCACTCTCCCGATATTTTCGGCCTGTTTTTTTCCGTTTTAAATCAGTTCACATCAACGGCGACATTTATTGACCGCGGCAAAATCGTCACCGTGAACACCGAAACATTTGAGCTTAAGGGTACCGATTTTATCTCAAAGCTGGCTTGCGGCATATTGAACTGGATCATGCACATGATATCCGACGTTGCCGGAAGCTCGCCGTCAAAGCGTCAAGGCAGCAGAGGCGTAGGAATCACTTTGCCGTTTTATGAGCTTTTCGGCCTATGCAATTTCGGGCAATTTAACGTGAACGGAAGCAAAAAAACTCTGGCGGAGCTCGCGGAGACGCTTTTTATCGAAGGCTACGATGTCAGATTCGGATTAAAAGCGTCGATACCGGTTTTTTTATGCGATCTGCTGATAAGGTTTATTTGGGCGATTCGCCGCAGATTTCAACACAAAAAGCCTTGGCGCGAGTGCTTTCCCTCAAAGAAGCATGACGACCTGCGGGTAATGCTGCTCGTCGGCAACGGAACGCTCTGTACTCTTGACGCGGGCGACGCTCTTTTGCGCTCCGGCGGCAATCTTGTCAATTTTTTGTCGCGTCTCAATCTCGTAGCGTGGTTCTGTTTTCTGAAGCTTGTTTTGAGAGAAGTCTGCATACGCGCCGGATTATCCATGCCGCTCGAGAGAGAGCTCAACGCGTTTAAGCGCGTTAACGAGGCTTTAACGCTGTATCTTGATCAGCTTAAACAAATCGACATAGAGCAATATAAAAAAGAAACGCAAAAATATAAAGAGATCACTGCGTTTCTCGACCGCGCGGACAGCGCGGAGAGCCTGAACGCGGCTCTGCGGGAGGCTCTGCCGAAACTCGGCATCGACGCGCCGTGGGGCGGCAAAAAGGACTTCGAGGATTTTATGCGGGACAGCAGCGCGGTCCTGAAATTTGAGTGATGTTTAAATGCGACAAATGCGGCCTATGCTGCCGCAATATAGGAAAATCGGAGCTTTACAAAGAACTTGACCGCGGCGACGGCGTTTGCAGATATTTGAGAGGAAATCTTTGCGGAATATACGAGTCGCGGCCGATCTTGTGCCGCGTCGACGAGGGCTACGAAGCGTTTTTTAAGAACGCTGTGAGCAAAGAGGAATACTATGCTCTTAATTACAAAATGTGCGAAAAATTAAAAAATAATAAACAACTATGAATCAAAGGGGGTTTTGTTATGCCGATTCCGTTTATTCTCGGCGCGGCCGCATTCATCGCCGGCGCGGCGGGCGTGGGTTCGGGTATCAGAGGCGGAATAAAAATGAAGGACGCCAACGACACAATGAAGATAGCGCAGGAAAGACACAACAAGAATATTGACCGGTTTAAAAAACAAAACAAAAAAACCACGACGGATATGGACAATGTCGGAAGGCTTGAACTCAACATTTTAAGTGATTTCAAAGAGTTTCAGGATGTTTTCGAAAAGATCAAAAACAGGCCGGAATTTAAAGAGTACAAAAAGGAAGGTATTAATCTGCCCAAATATGACGGCGAAAAACTGAAGGAGGTTTCGATCGGCGCCGGAGTGCTTATGGGCGGCATCGGCGGAGCGGCCGCGGGAACAGCCGGCGGGTTTGCCGCCGCCGGAGCCACTACTACAGCTGTAATGGCACTGGGGACCGCGTCCACCGGAACAGCCATTGCCTCGCTGAGCGGCGCGGCGGCGACAAACGCCACTCTCGCACTGCTTGGCGGCGGCGCCGTGGGAAGTTCGGCAACCGCCGGCGGTATGGCGCTCGGCTCGGCAGTGCTCGGAGGCGCCACGTTGGGAGTAGGGCTTTTGGTCGGCGGAATGATTTTCAATTTCACCGGTTCAAAGCTTTCGGACAAAGCCGACGAAGCATACAGCCAGATGCTCAGAGCCGAGGAAAAAATAGACAAGTCGTGCGAGTATATGCGGGAGCTCAGCAGTGTTTCAAAGGAATTCCTCGGCGAGCTGAACACGGTCAATGATATCTACGCAAAAACCTTTGCCGCTTTAAAAAAGACGGTTTTAACCGACGGCAAAACAAACTGGAACGACTTTACCGGAGATGAGAAACTGACGACCGAAAACACGGTTCTGCTTGTGGCGCTGCTTTACAACATGTGCAAGGTCAAGCTCGTGCTGAAGTCCGACAGCGAGGACGAGCCGGGAGAGATCAACAAAAAAGAGATCAGCGGCAGCATAAACGAGGCGAAAAAGTTTATTGCCGATAAAAATTTGGCGGCGTAAAAATTTTTAAAACAAAGGAGGAAAAACATGTATTTGAATAAATTATCCGAAGAACAGAAAAATTTGTTTCTTGACTTATGTATTCACGCGGCAATGGCGAACAACGTGCTGGCGGATGAGGAAAAAGAGTTAATTGACCGGTATTGCGCCGAGATGGACATAACATCTCCCAGATACAGCGCCGAAACATCTGTTGAAGACGTCCGCGCAAGGCTGGCGGAGATCAGCTCGGGATCCGAAAAACGCATAATCGCGCTTGAGGTCGCCGCCCTTATGCTCGCGGACAACGAGCACGACGAAAGCGAAAAGTCGTTTATGCGCGAATTAATTCAAAGCCTCGGCATAACCGATGACGAGTATGACAAGATTTTGGATTTTGTCGGAAAAATAATCGGACTTTACTCCGAGATCAACGGGTTTGTTTTTAATCGGAATTAATAAACGAATGTTAAAAGGCAGCCCTATACGCCTCCGCGGGAACCGTTCCCTCGGAGGTTTTTTATTCCGGGCATAAATATTTATATAAATCTAACAATTAATTGTTGATTTTAAGCTTCGGATATGTTATAATTAATGACAGCGATTATTTGTACGGCTATACCGAAATTATAGAAAGGCGGGGAAATTTATGTATTTAAACAGACTTGACGAGAAACAGAAGGAATTGTTTCTTGACCTGTGCATACACGCGGCGATGACAAACGAGGAATTCGACCGCGCGGAAAGGGAGATCATCAACGGTTATTGCAGAGAAATGGGGATCGAAAAACCGAGATACGCGCCGAATAAGGGCTTTGACGAGGTCTGCGGCGAGCTTTACGAAAGCTGCTCCGAAGCCGAGATCAAGATCGTCATTCTCGAGACCGCGGCGCTCATGCTGTCCGACAACGTTTACGACGAGAGCGAGCAGCGCTTTATGCGCACCGTCGCCAGAAAGCTCAGGCTGGGCCGCGAGGACTACGACAGCATTCTGGATCTCGTGAAGCAGCTCTCGGACGTTCACGCTAAGATCGACCGCTATATCTCAAGATAACCCGGCATATATCACAAGCGGCGATAAACGCACCGCGCCATAAGGAGGAATTACCATGATAGCAATAGGCAGCGACCACGGCGGAGTTGTGCTTAAAGAAGCGATAAAAGAATTTTTGAAACAAAACGGCTATGAGTTTAAAGACTTTGGCACCAAGCCCGGAGAGCCCATGGACTATCCCGATATCGCCGAGACCGTGGCGAACAGCATTGTGTCCGGAGAGTGCGAAAAGGGAATACTGGTCTGCGGCACCGGCATCGGCGTCTCGATCGCGGCGAACAAAGTAAAGGGCATCAGAGCCGCCCACGCGACCGATGTATTCTCGGCCAAAATGGCGAAGGAGCACAACGACGCCCAGATAATCTGCCTGGGCGAGCGCATAACCGGCCCGGGCCTGGCGCTGGAGATAGTTAAGGCGTATCTTGAGGCCGAGCACCTCGGCGGCAGACACGGCCGCCGCGTAGACAAGATCACGGCCATCGAAAACAGGCAGAAATAATCGCGCATAAAATTCCGCGGTCCCGAATATATCAAGATCGGGAGTGATTTTTATGCGCGGAAAAACTTTGACCGATTTTTTAAAGACCGCGCTCATCCCGGCCCACCGCGTGATGTACGTCTGGGGCGGCGGCTGGGAAGGCAGCGGCGACCTCGGCAGGCTCGGGCTTAATCCGAAATGGGAAGCCTTTTACCGAGACTGCGGCCGGGATTACGATTTTAAAAAGCACAAATTTGAAAAAGAAAAGGGCCTTGACTGCAGCGGCTACGTCGGCTGGGTCATGACCAACTTTTTGGGCGGCGGAAACCATGTCGCGCCCGCCGACAGCCAGGCGCCGCTTTTCGCGGGGCTCGGCCTCGGCGAATATATAAAAGCTCCGTCCGCGTTCCTCGCGGGCGACGTCGTGTCGGGAAACGGCCACGTTTACATCGCGGTTTCGGAATGCTTGGACAAAAGCCTGATATTGCTCCATTCCAGCCCGCCCGGCGTTCAGCTTTGTGCGGCGTCGGACTCGGGCGAAAAAAGCGAGGCGGCGGCGCTCGCCCAAAAATGCGTGCAGAGGTATTATATTGACTGGCACAAAAAATTCGAACTCTGCGTCCGCGGCGGCGAATATATCAAAAATGTGTCGTCGTTTCGCTTTTTCGGCGCCGCCGCGCCCGACCGCGACGGCCTGCGCCGAAAACCGCCCGCGCAAGTCCTTAAAATCCTGTTCGGAGATGATCAAAAATTATAAGGGGCGGATCTCCGCCCCTTATTTCATCAGTATTGTTAAAAGCTCATCTGTATTATCCGCTATATAGTCCGCGCCGGCGGCCTCCAGCTCGCCCTCAAGCGCGTACCCGTACCGCACGCCGCACGATGCGATCCCGCATTTTTTGGCGCCGAGTATATCGTTTTCGCGGTCGCCCACCATTATTATTTTTTCTCTCGGGCAGCCCGTCTTTTCTATCGCGTACTCTATGACCTCGCTCTTGGCGTTCCGCGTGCCGTCAAGCTCCGCGCCGCAAAGCAGCCTGAAAAAAGGCCGCAGCCGAAATTTTGTCATTATCCGCTCGGCGTACACCCTCGGCTTTGAGGTCGCCAGGACCGGAACGCGGCCGCCGTCCACCAGAGCCTGAAGCAGGTCATATATCCCGTCGTACACCTTGTTTTCAAATATGCCGATATCCGCGAACCGCTCGCGGTACTTAAGGAGCGCCAGCTCCGCCCTCTCACGGCTGAGACCGCAGAATTTTTGGAACGAATCCACAAGCGGCGGGCCGAGAAATTTTTGCAGCGTTTTTTCATCGGGCAGCGGCTCGCCGAGACCTTCGAGCGCATATTTTATTGAGTTTATTATTCCCTCTTTCGAATCGGTCAGCGTGCCGTCCAGATCGAAAAATATATATTTGTATTTCACTTTTACTCGTGGTTCACGTTGTCTTTTACCACAACGTCATGGGCGCCGCCCTCGATGATCGAGACGCTGCTCACCAGCGTCAGCTTGGCCTTGCTCTGGAATTCGGGAATACTGAGCGCGCCGCAGTTGCACATGGTCGAGCGCACCTTGCTGAGGGTCGTTACCATATTGTCGTGCAGGGAGCCGGCATAGGGAACATAGCAGTCAACGCCCTCGACAAACGACAGCTTTTTGTCGCCGCCCAGGTCGTAGCGCTGCCAGTTTCTGGCTCTGGCGCTGCCCTCGCCCCAATATTCCTTCATATAGCTGCCGTTCACCATGACCTTGTTTGTGGGGCTCTCGTCGAATCTGGCGAAATATCTGCCCAGCATGCAGAAATCGCAGCCCATGGCCAGCGCCAGCGTGATGTGGTGGTCAAGAACTATGCCGCCGTCGGAGCAGATGGGAACGTAAACCCCGGTCTCTTTGAAATACTCGTCGCGCGCCTCGGCCACCTCGATGACCGCGGTGGCCTGTCCGCGGCCGATGCCCTTTGTCTCGCGTGTTATGCAGATGCTGCCGCCGCCGATGCCGACTTTGACGAAATCGGCCCCCGCCTCGGCCAGGAACCTGAAGCCGTCGCGGTCCACCACGTTGCCCGCGCCCACCTTGACGCTGTCGCCGTAGGTTTTTCTGATATAGTCTATAGTCAGCTTCTGCCACTCGGTGTAGCCCTCACTGGAATCTATGCACAGCACGTCGGCGCCCGCCTCGACCAGCGCGGGAACGCGCTCCTCGTAGTCGCGGGTATTAATGCCAGCTCCCACAACGTAGCGCTTGTGCGCGTCAAGCAGCTCGTGGGGATTCTCCTTGTGCTGCTCGTAATCCTTTCTGAACACAAACGCCACCAGTCTGCCGCTGTCGTTCACTATCGGCAGCGAGTTGAGCTTGTGCTCCCAAAGGATATCGTTGGCCTTTTTGAGCGTTGTGCCCTCGGGCGCGGTTATGAGCTTGTCAAGCGGCGTCATAAAATTTTTGACCTTTTCATCGGGCGACATGCGCGTCACCCTGTAGTCTCTGCCGGTGACAATGCCGACCAGGCGTCCGTTTTTGGTGCCGTCCTCGGTAACGGCGATCGTGTCGTGGCCCCTCTCCTCCTTAAGCGCGACCACGTCGGCCATGGTCTTGTCGGGCGCTATATTGGAGTCGGACTCAACGAAGCCCGCCTTGTAGGCCTTTACCTTGCGGACCATATCCGCCTGCTTTTCGACCGGCTGCGAGCCGAAAATAAACGATATGCCGCCTTCCTTGGCGAGGCCGATCGCCATGTCGACGCCGGACACCGACTGCATGATAGCGGAAACCAGCGGCGTGTTCATCGAGAGGGCCGGCTCCTCCTCTCCCTTGCGGTACTTTACCAAAGGCGTTTTGAGAGACACGTTGGCGGGAATACAGTTTGAGTCGGAATACCCCGGAACGAGCAGGTACTCGCTGAATGTGTGTGATGGTTCTTTGTAGTAGTACGCCATAAGTTTTCCTCCTTTTAAAATTTTGTGTTAAACCGCTCAAAACGCGGCAATAATATCCGTAAATTATATTGTTCGGAAAACGCGGACGCCGCCGCGAAAAAACTTTGTTGATTAACTTATGATTTTAACATAAGTCAATCAAAATGTCAAAGAATTATTGCGAATAGGTGATAAAATATTTTTGACGCGGCGGCATGTCGTTTTGTGTATATTCACAAAACAACTTTTTATCCGCTTTACAGTATAAAATATATAGTTTTAGTGGGAAAAAGACAGAATTTTTGTTATGTTTTACAAAAATTTTAAAAACATGAAAATAATTGTAGCATTTTGTCGCATATTGTAGTAAAATATTAGAGTATTATTTATATTGCTTTAATACACAATATAGTCAATCCGCATAAACCGAGCGCAAGACACATCGTTCCGATATGAACTTGGTCGCTGAGCGCGCTTAAATTTTGAAAAACAATTAAAAATTATTATAATAAACAGGAGGACAAAACATGAATAAGCAAGAGTTACTTTCAGCTATTTCCGAGAAGTCGGGATTGACAAAGAAAGATTCCGAGGCAGCACTGGCCGCTTTTGTTGAGACAGTTCAGGAATCTTTGAAGAAGGGCGATAAGGTTCAGCTTATCGGCTTTGGCAGCTTCGAAGTAAGAGAGAGAGCCGCAAGATCCGGCAAGAACCCCCTCACGGGCGAGCCCATGGATATTCCCGCGGCAAAGGTTCCCGCTTTCAAGGCGGGCCGCGCTCTCAAAGACCTGGTAAATAATAAATAAGCATTCTTTCTTGCTTGCTTGCGCAGCTTCTTCGGGGGGCTGCGTTTTTTTATTGCCTTGTTTTTCGTTCCATGTTTTCCGAAACCGCCTAAAAGGCCACCCTTAACATAATTGTAACGAAAATTTTACATAAACCCACCAATTCGGTATATTTTGAATAAATACTGCTAAAAATAGGTTTTGGCACTCTAATTTAATTGGATAAAATGAAGATTGACATTTTTGCAAAAATGTAGTTTAATATATACGGAGGCTGAGCGGGACGTTTTAGCGGCCGCTCAAGCGGAACAATGCGGCGCGCCGCCTCCGAAGCGGGCGCGTTCCGATTTGATTTGTGATATTAGGAGGGGATTTATGTGAGAGAATTTTCGCACACTGTCACAAACAAATATGAATTGGCTGCAAAACCGGCAATGGACATTATAAGACTGGCGGGTGAACACAATTGCCGCACGTACGTTGAAAGCCGCGACTATGTTACGGATATCGGCAAGCTGTTTATTCTGCTCAGCAGCGGTATTAAAACCGGAGACAAGATCAAGTTTATTACTGAGGGCGCCGACGAAAACCGCGCCATAGATAAAATCGGAAAATACGTCACAAGCAATATGTGACGGGCGTAAAATATATAATTGCCGATTTGTGCAAGCCGAGCGCGGAATTTCCGCGCTCTTTTTTTGCAATTTTTTGCATCCGCGCTTTACAAGCGCGCAAAATCCAAGTATAATATATGTATCCAGATATTTAAACGGGTGATAAAAATGAAATACGTTATTTTTGATATGGACGGCGTTATCGTGAACTCCGAACCCGTGATAATGAAAGCCGCGCTCAACGCACTCAGAGAGGGCGGCATTCCCGCGTCGCTTGACGATTTCACCGAGTTCATCGGAGCGGGCGAGGAGCACTTTATAATCGGCCCCTGCAATCGCGCGGGCCGCGGCGACCTGATCGAGCGGATAACCGAGAAAATGTTTTTGAATTTTGAAAGCTCGCTCGGCGAGATGGAGGTGTTTCCGTCGGCAAAGCCGCTTATCGAGGAGCTGCGGCGCCGCGGACTGATAACGGCGCTGGTGAGCAGCGCGGCGGAGAGAAAGCTCATGGCGTCGCTTAAAGCCGCGGAGATCGGCCCCGAAAGCTTCCGCGTGATACTTTCGGGCTCGGACGTGACCGAGAAAAAGCCGTCCCCCGCGCCCTATCTTCTGGCGGCCGGGCGGCTCGGCGCCGACCCGCAATGCTGTCTGGTGGTCGAGGACGCGCTGAGCGGCGTCAGATCCGCCAAAAGCGCCGGTATGCGCTGCGCCGCGGTGACGACGTCGTTTGACGAGCCGGAGCTCAAGGCCGCGGGCGCAGACTTCATATGCGGCGACATTATAGAGATACTTGATATTATAAATCAGATAAGAGAGTGATATTATGCTTAAGGCCGTTTACGGCACCGCCGAGCAAGACAGCGGCGCCTACTTATTCGAAAAAATCAAAAAAAACATGAGCGGCGGCGCCAAATCATACATATTGGTGCCCGAGCAGTTCTCGGTCCACACCGAGCGCAAGATCATCTCCGTTCTGGGCGTTTCGGCGCAGAAAAACACCGAGGTGCTGACGTTTTCGCGCCTCGCGAACCTCGTGCTGTCGGAGCTTGGGCCCCTGCGCCTTAAATACATCGACGGCGCGGGAAAGCAGATCCTGGCGTCGAGGACCATGCAGCTGATCGAAAAAAAGCTGGACTACTTCCGTCCGAACGTTCACCAGAGCGGATTTTCCGGCCTTATGGCGGAGCTGGTGTCGGAGTTCAAGCGCTACGGCCACACGCCCGAGACGCTGCTCGCCGCCGCCGATAATATCGGAGACGCCGACAAGACCGAGCTTGGGCGCAAGCTGACCGACATGGCGCTGTTTTATGAGCGGTACGACGAGCTGATGGCCGAGAGCGGCGCGGACGCCGAGGACAATCTCGCGCTGATACTGCCCAAGATCAAAGATTGTGATTTTCCGAAAAACTCGCTCCTTTATGTGACCGAGTTCCGCAGCTTCACGCCTCTTGAGACCGCCGCGCTGACGGAGCTTGCCAAAAAAACGGCCGAGACAGAGCTGATACTCTGCTGCGACGATCCCGAAAGACCCTCCGACCTGTTTTTAAAGACCGCCGAGACATATAAAAACATACGCGACGCGGCCGAAAGCGAGGGCATTGATATCGGTCGGCCCGAGCCGATAAAATTCAAAAAGGCTCTCGCACCCGACATCGAGCATATGGTCAAAAACTATTTCGCCCCGCGCCCGAAAAAATACGGCCGCCCCGAGCACGTGCATTTTATGCGCCCCGAAAACGCGTTTGAGGAGATCGAGGCGGCGGCCGAGATCATACACAGGCTGTGCCGCGAGAAAGGCTTTAAGCAGAGCGACTTTCTGCTCCTGGCGCGGAACGCCGAGGAATACGGCTCGATAATGCCCCACGTTTTTGAGGAATGGGGAATAAACGTGTTTCTTGACAAGAGACGCGGATTGACGGAAAATCCGTATCTGCTCTACATATCCGCGGTGCTCGACGTGCTTGCCTCGGGCTTTTCGTACGAGCGGATCATGGCGATCGCGAAAAGCGGCTTCTGTCCCGGACTCAAAACAAACGAGCGCGACATTTTTGAGAACTATCTGCTCGCTGCCTGCCCCGGCCGCTCCGTTTTAAACTCCGAGGACGAGTGGACATATAACCCGGGAAAGGGGCGCTATAACATGGCCCTTGTGAACCGCGTGAAAAAAACCGTGCTCGACCCCGTGACCGGGCTCAAAAAATCGATCAAGGGCAGAAAGACCGCCGCCGACATCGCGGAGGCGCTGCTCAAATTCACCGAGGAGCGGGGCAACCGCGAAACCATGCAAAACATATGCGCCGAGTTTTCAAAAAAGGGCATGATATATCTCGCCGAGGAATACCGAATGGCGTGGAACAGCGTGATATCGGTGCTGACCGAGATCCGCGGCATAACGGGCGAAACAAAAATGACCTACGAAAAATTCCGCGAGCTGTTCGTCTCGGCCTGCGGCGGGGTCAAGATAGGCGTGTCGCCGCAGACCGTAGACGGTACGACGCTCGGCCGCATAGACATGTTCCGCAGCGCCGACGTCAAGATCGTAATTGTTCTTGGCATGACCGAGGGCGTGTTTCCCAAGAGCCACGGCGGCGAGGGACTTATCTCCGACTCGGAGCGCCTGCTGCTGAGAGACGCGGGGCTTCCGCTGGCAATGACCGCCTCGGAGCGCTCCATAGACGAAAATATGCTGATATACAAGGTGCTGTCGGCCGCCTCGGACGAGATATATTTCTTCTCGCCCGCCGCCTCGGGCACCGAAACGCTGAACCCGTCGCCCGTTATAACCAAGCTGAGAAAGGATATTTTTGACGCCGATTACGAGCCCGCGCGCGGCACCATCCCCGAGACGCGCGCCGCGGCGCTGAAGCTCCTGAAATCCAAGATCGCCGCGGGCTCCGAGGACGGCGACGCGCTGACTTTGATGAAAATATTCGAGGGCGATGAAAATCTGAAAAAATACGCCGCGCGTTTAGGTGCCGCGGAAAACGGATACGAGAGCCTTTCAAAAGAGACGGTCGACAAGCTGTACGGACGCGACATAATGCTCAGCGCGTCGAAGCTTGAGCGGTTCAACGAGTGCGCGTTTAAGTATTTCATGAGATACGGCCTGGCCGCGCTGCCGAGGGACGTGGCGCGGTTCGACCCGCTGAATATGGGAAACGTGCTGCACGGCACGCTCGAGCGGTATTTTTCAAAAAAACGGGACTATGACAAGATAACAAAAGCCGAATGCCGCGCGGAAATATCACAAATCGTGAGCGAGCTGGCGATAGGCGACAGCGACATAATGTACCAAAGCTCCGCTTACTACAAATATCTGATGACCAGGATGAGCGGCATCGCGTCAGCCACCGCCTGGGAGACGATAAAATTTTTCAGAGAGTCGGAGTTTAGGCCGATCGGCTTTGAGGTCCGTATAGGAGAAGACGGAGCCGTGCCTCCGATCAAGGTCCACACCGAGCTCGGAGACGCCTCCGTGGAGGGCTTTATAGACCGCGTGGACGGCGCGGAGATCGACGGGAAACAATACGTTTGTGTCGTTGACTACAAATCCTCAGAAACCGGGCTGAAAAAACCTCTGGCAGAGGCGGGCGTGAAGTTTCAGCCGCTCGTGTACGCGGGGGCGCTGTGCCGCGACGGCAGCCGAGAGACCGCGGCAATGCTGTACCAGCAGATGAACGACCCGCTGGTCGACGCGGCCGACAATATTTCCGAAGAGGCCTACGACAAAAAAGTGCACGACAAGATCACCGCAAACGGATGGATAATCGACGACCAAAAAACAATGGAAGCGTTTGACAAAAGCGGGACCTTTATAAGCCGAAGATCGGCCATACCGATAGACGAAATGAAAAAACGCCTCGAAAACGCCGAGAAAAAAATCGCCGAATCCGCCGAGGGCATACTCAGCGGCGAAATATCCGTGAACCCCTTCACCGCCTACAAATACGACCCGTGCCTTTTCTGCGACTACGGCGGGATCTGCGGCAGCGAAAAAATAAAAACCGACGACGAATAATTAAATATACCGCGCTAAGGAGGATAAAAATGAATCTTTTAATTGTGATAGACATGCAGAACGACTTTATCGACGGCGCGCTGGGAACGCCCGAGGCGCAAAAGATCGTGCCGCGCGTGATCGAAAAAATCAAAAAATTTGACGGAACGGTCCTCGCCACGCGCGACACGCACGGCGATAACTACCTGTCGACGCAGGAAGGACGCAATCTTCCGATCGTTCACTGCGTCAAGGGAACCGAGGGCCACAGGATCAGAGCCGAGATCGCGGAGCTGATAAAGACCGAGCCGATAGACAAGCCGGCCTTCGGCAGCGCGGAGCTGGGCAATAAGCTGGCCGAGATGAACAAAACCGAAAAAATAGACAGCGTGACCCTTATCGGTCTGTGCACCGACATCTGCGTTATCTCAAACGCCATGCTGATAAAGGCGTTCCTGCCCGAAGCCGCGGTCACGGTGGACGCGGCCTGCTGCGCGGGCGTGACGCCCGAGAGCCACAAGCAGGCTCTCGCCGCCATGAAGGTCTGTCAGATAAAAATTGAGAACGAGTAAAAAAACCATCCCTCCCGAAATATATTCGGGAGGGATAAAATTTTATTCCACTCTGTATTCCTTGGTGCCGAGCAGTATCAGGTCTCCGCGGTTTATCTCGGTTTCCTGCGAGATCTGCGTGCCGTTTACGATAGTGCCGTTGGTGGAGCCGAGATCCGCCGCGCGGAACCCCGCTCCGGAGCGGGTTATTCTCATGTGGTGCCCCGATACCTGACCGTCCTTTAAAACGATGTCGCTGTCGGATCTGCGTCCGACCGTTATCGAGTCGGCGACAGGCGCCGAGAAAACCTCCCCGCTGCTTATGTCGGTCATTTTAAATATCGGGCCGTTTTCGCGCGGCGCGGCGTTTTGGGACTGCGCCCCGAGAGCGACCGTTTTGTCTCCCGACAGCGGCGCGGGCGCGGGCGGCCTGTACTGAGGCGGCGGCGGAACGTTTTGGGCGTTCTTTTTCCCGTTCATCATCACGATCATGGTTATAATGCCGATTAAAGCTGCCAAAATAACAACGCCTATTATTATAATAAGCAGTATGGTGGTTTTTGATATTCCGTTCATATTAGAGTTTTCCTCCCCTCCCGCGGCGGACGCCGCGTTGTTTGTCACGGCGGAAACGGCCGACTCCGTCGGTTTTTCCATATACAGCTCCCTTGTGTCGCTGAATTCCGTGCCGTTTTCGATCACGCTTATTTTAAGACCGTGCATCGCGCCGTCCGTTTTTGACGACGGATACTTAAAGTCTATAACATAGGCGCTTTTCAGTCTCTCATACGAGTAATTATACACGTCCTCGACGCTTGTTTTTGATATGTCAAAAAACATGCCGTGAGACAGCTCGCACAGCTCGTCCATGAACCTCGCCCCGCTGCCGCTGTTTTTTGCGGATGTGCAAAGACTGTAGATCGGTATCATGTGCTTTTTGGTAAGGTCGATAACGCTGTCGCGATTCGCGCCTCCGCTCGCATCGTTTTCGCCGTCCGAGAGCAGAATTATGACTTTGCGCTTCGGTATGTCGGCGCCGCGCTTTTCCGAAGCGCTCAGACCCTCGGCGACCGCGTCATAGAGCCTTGTTCTGCCGTCGCTGTTTGAAAGCCCGTCAACCGTGCTGTTGATATTGTTTTTGTCGCTCGAGAAATCCAGCAGCGTTTTGACCTCGTTTCCGAACGTGATAACGGCCATGCGGTCGCCATCTCCCATCTTGGCGGCCCAGTTTTTGGTCGCGGCTTTGAGCTTATCGAACCGGCTTCCGCTCAGCGAGCCCGACGTGTCAATCAGAAAGATATACGCGGTCCCCTCGCCTGTGTCGGTAAATTTTTTGATCACCGATATAGGCAGCAGATCGCCGTCCATCTCGCCGCGCACATACCCTATATCGGGCTGCGCCGCGCGGTTTCCGTTCGCGTCGGTAAGGTCGATATATGTATGCAGCAGGTCGGTGTAGATATGCGCCTGGCCGATATTCACCTCGCTCAGCGCCCCCTCTGCGAAGCAGGACGGCGTTAAAAGCAATATAAGAGCGCATATAAGCGCGGCTGTTTTCCTTACCATGAGAACCACTCTCCGCAGCAGGGAATAAACATGAGCTTGGTGTCCGCTATTTCTATTATATCGCCGTGCTTGAGCTTCGTCGGCGCTTCGACGCTTTCGCCGTTGACATACAGCATGCTGCGTCCGTCGCCCTCGCTCAGCTTGAAAACCTTGTTTTTCGGGTCATAGCTGATGACCGCGTGATTAACACGGGATATACCCTGGTCTTTTTTGATCGCAATATCCATATTCGGGGCGCGGCCTATAAAGTTGCGCTCATAATAAATTCTGTAGTCGCTGCCCTTATCGGGGCCGTCTATGCACACCAGCCATCCCGCCAGAGGTCTGAACCCCATCATGCTCTGGGCCTTGCCCACGGTTTTGAGCTCGTCGTCCCTCTTTTTTATTGTTTTAATATCGTCAAACGAGGGCGTCTTGGGCGCGGGAGCCTCGTGCGACAGTTTTACGGTGACGTCGGCGGGAGGTCCCCCGAACGGGTCTCCGCCGCGCATATCCGATCCGCCGATCCCCTGCACGCCGCAATACGGGCAGCTGACATGCTGCGACGAGTCGTAATAATGTCCGTTGGGGCATCTTTTCATTGCCATAAAAATCTCTCCTTTAACTTAAATTTAATTTACAAAAACCGTAATAGCGCTGTAATTGTCGTTGTCGTTTATGCCTTTTGTGTTCGCCGCGTGGATCCTGAGCATTTTCGCCAGCCATCTCGACGGAGTTTTGGAGGCTCTCAGCGTTTTTTCCATGTCCTGCTCGGAAACGTATTCCCAAAAGCCGTCGCTGCAAAGCAAAAATGCGTCGCCCGGCTTTGTCTCTATCGGATCCGCGAACTCCGGATTGTATTTTTCGGCGTCGCCCATCGACCTCATAAGTCTGTTCTGGTCGGGCGACGTGCGTATGTCGTCATATTCGATCTCGCCGCTGAGATAAGAAAGATACGCCACCGAATGATCGTTCGTGATAAACTCGATCTTGCCTCCGCGCAGGTGATAGACCCGGCTGTCGCCTATGTTGCAGACAAACGCCCTGCCTCCGCCGAGCGCCAGAAAAGCTCCGGTCGTTCTCGGCGCGAGCGCGCCCGGCTGCCGCTCCCCGCCGAATTTTTCCAAGAGCCGCTCCTGAGCGAGGTCCACCGCGGCTTTGATCGACTCGCGGGATACGCTCTCGGCCCCCGAGATCGATTCCAAAAACGTCTCGGCGGCGGTTTCCGAAGCTTCGTCTCCGCCCCTGTGGCCGCCCAGGCCGTCGCACAGCGCGTAAAACCCTCTGTCTTTTGTCTCGCGGTACGCGGCGCGGTCCTCGTTGCGCTCTCTGCCGCCCGGCTCGCACACGAGCGCGGACTCGAAAGCCGCCCCCTCGTCACGGATGAAAAAGCTCATATCTCAATACCGACCTTGAACGTATTTGATTTGTCGCCCAAATAAAACTTGTCTCCGGGCTGCAGAGTGACCGGAACTCTCGGTGTCAGCTTTGAGCCCGTGCCGGTATATGTTCCGTTGGCCGACGCCAGATCGGTCAGCGAGAAGGTCTTGCTTTCGGGGCTGAAGCGTATATTGCAGTGGGTGCGGCTCACCGCCTGGTTCTCTCTTGTCAGGATAAGATTGCACAGCGACGAGTCTCTGCCTATCGTGATGCCGCTCGGCTCAAAATAGAATTTTTGTCCCACAAACTCGCCCTGGATACAGGTGAGCACGCCTTTTGCCTTTTTATTCTTTTTAAGAAGCATAATGACAAGAAACGCTATGGCCGCCGCGAGCAGAAGCAGCGCGATGATCAAAACGATCTTGAATATCGAAACGCTTTGGCCCTTTACGTAGGGAATGCCGTTCTGGTCCAGCACGCGCGTCAGCTCGCGCACCTGTATCGCGGCGTTTATTCCCTGGGCGTCGTTCACGCCCCACGAGTTGATTCCGATGACCTCGCCCTTTGAGTTGACAAAAGGTCCGCCCGAGTTTCCGGGGTTGATCGCCGCGTTTATCTGATACGCGTTGACCGGCTCGAGGCCGCTTATGTACGGAACCGTGGTTATCGCGCTGACGATACCGTCTGTTATTGTAATATCCTCTTTGTTTCCGGTGAGCGTCGACGAAAGCTGGTCCGCGCTGCCCGGATATCCGAGGGCATAGCCCTTGGTTCCCTCTTTGGCGACGCTGTCGTTCAATGTCGCGGGCTTCAGGTCGTAGATCGGCTGGCTCACGTTCAGTATCGCCAGGTCAGAAGCCTCCAAAGCCGTGTGGATTGAAGCCTCGATCATGTGGTCCCTTGACATGAGCACGTTGATCTTTGTCGCGCCCTCAACAACGTGATAATTTGTAACGATCTTGGTCACGGGCGAGGATGAGCCGATCGCAAATCCCGTGCCCGACGCCGCTCCGAACGGCGTTTCCACAAGTATCCTCACCACGCTGTCTCTCACATCAAGCACCGCGCCCGGCGCGTCGTCGGCAAACACCGCGGCGCTTGAGCAGAACAAGACCATAACGGCGCAAATTAGCGCTAAAACTTTTTTCATTTTGTGTTCCTCCCGTAAATATATTATTTTATATTATTTTCAATACCAGCACGGTGACGTTGTCCTGATTCGGACTGTTTTTTGACAAAGCGGCGTTTAACAGATCCGCCGCGGGGTCGCTTCCGCCCGCGCTTAAAACATAGGCGGTCTCCTCGTCGGACATCACCTTATAAAGCCCGTCGCTGCAAATTATGATAAGATCATTCGAAAAAACCGGAAAGCTGCCTCGGTTTTTGTCGACCTCTTTTATTTGGGGTATGCCCAGATAAGACGTCAGCGCGAGCCGCTCCGGGTCCTCGGCCGCCTCCTCGTACGTTATTTCTCCGTTTCTGTATTTTTCGTCCAGTATCTTTGAGTATACATGCTCTTCGTTAAGCTGTCTCAATATCCCGTTTCTGTAAAGATAGAGGCGGCTGTCTCCGACCGACACCCAATGCATGGCGTTTTTCTTAACGACAAGCCCTATCAAGGTGGCTCCCGCGCCGCCCAAAGTGTTGACCTCGTCGTTGGCCTCCTCAAGGGCGTACATGAGCGCGTCCTCCGTTTCGGTGCCGGAGCGCATGTAATCACAGTACGCGTCAAGAAAGACCGACACGCCGATCTTGGATGCCTCGGAGCCGTTTCCCATGCCGCCCATTCCGTCGGCCAGCACGGCCACGGAGCCGTATTTTCTCAAGGACTCCGCGTCCATCAGATCCGAGTACGCGAAATAGTCCTGCTGCTCGTCTCTTGTTCCTATATGCTGGGCGTTATACGGCATAACGTATAATATTCCGATTTTTTCCGTTATGTCTTCCGTTCTGACATCGTCGCCCGAGTCGGATATCATCCTCCGCGGTACGCGCCGCGGCGTATCGTTTTTGCCTCTGTTTCCGAACATTACTTCCTCCCTTTTTGGTCCGCTTGTGCCAAACGCTTCTAAAGTTCGGTCAGCACGGTGATCTTCATCGAGCCGTCGTCATATATATGTACGTTGTATCTGTATCTTTCGCTGATGTCCTTGACCCTGCCGTCTTTATAATACACTCTTATGTTAGACTCGCGCACCACCGTCGCCTCGTTGTCCGACAGTCTGTTGACGTCGCTGCAGTCCAGATACAATATCTCCTCGCTGTCCACCGTTTTTGTGATCGCGCTGTATGAATTGTATTCCTCGCTTACGGCGTTGCCGCCGAAATATTCCTCAACGTAGGACGAGTTTTTGTTGCTTATGCCCCGCGTGAACGCCCTGAGCGAATCTTCCGCAAACTCGGTAATTTCGCTGTTTGTGACCGCTTGAGCGCCCGTTTGGGTTTGGGTTTGGGTCTGCGTCTGGGGCTGGGTCTGCGTCTGCTGATAATTCCGGCTCGACGCGTTCTGCTGCGGAGCCGGCTGAACGGGCGGGGCGGTCGGCGTCGGCGGGGCGGTCGGCGTCGGCGCGGCCGTGGGAGCCGGCGCGGGCGCGACCCGGTTATTATCCGCCAAAGACGCGCTTGAGTTATCCGAAATATTTTTGTATATCAGAACCGCCGCCGCGGAAACGATGACCGCCAGACAGACAACGGCGGCGATCAGTATTTTAACGAGCGCCGAGCTTGATTTTTCCTTTGTCTGTGCGGGTTTATTTTGGAAGCCCGCTTCTTTGTTTGAGCGCGTGACCTCAACATACCCGCCGCGCCGCTGCGGCGCTTCGTTTAGCTGCGCCCTGCCGAGCAGCACGTTTTGCAGCTCTTCCACCGACTCGAATCTCTCGGACGATCTGACCGCCAGACCTTTTTGGAGCGCCGAACGGATATTCTGCGGCAGATCCTGCGGAATAACAAGGCTGTCGTCGAGCAGTCTGTCCAGAGAATCGGGCGGCACCGAGCCGGTTATCATTCTGTAAAGCGTGGCGCAAAGCGCGTAAACATCGGTCCACGGCCCCTGATTTCCGTTTGTTCTGTACTGCTCCTCGGGGGCGTATCCGGGCTTCAGCATGACCGACAAGCTCTTTCCTCCGCCCAGCGATTGTCTGGCCGCGCCGAAATCAAGCAGCTTTACCTGGTTGTTTTTGGTTATAAATATATTGTCGGGGCTTATGTCGCGGTGGATTATCCCGACTTTGTGAACGGCCCGCAGCGCGTCCATCACGGGCATAAGTATCGAGACCGCCGTCTCGGGCTGTATCCTGCCGCCGTGTTCTTTCAGGTAATCCTTCAAAGTCTCGCCGTCAAGGTACTGCATGATAATATACGCCGTTCCGTTGGCTTCTATGCAGTCTCTGATCCCGACGATCCCGGGATGATCGGAAAATTTAGCCAGCGTTCTGGCTTCCTCGATAAATTTTTCTTTTCCGTGCTTGTAATTATCGGACGAGCCGTCCGACGTGTAGGGCGAGACCGTTGTTTTTCCGGGCACTCTTTGCGCTATGTCCGCGGGATAATATTCTTTTATCGCTATTTTCTGACTTAAAAACGTGTCGTATCCGATATAAGTTATTCCGAATCCGCCCTGGCCCAGAACGCGCCCGATGACAAACCTGTCTTTAAGCAGCGTGTTCTCTTTAAGATATGCGGTAAACTGTCCGTCATTCGAATTTTCGATATAACCGCAATGGGGACATTTTTCGCTTTCGCCTTTTTCGCGCATACAATTCATACATAAACTCATTATAATTCCTCCGGATCATGATCAAAAACTATACACAATATATAAATTATATAATATTCGACAAAACCTGTCAATAAAAAATTGCGGGAACGGCCGATATCCGTTCCCGCCCGGCCGCCTATTCTGTATCCGGCTGACCGTAATCATAAACCGCTTTCAAATTTTCCTGCTCATCGTCCGTCATTATCGCCCGCTGCAGGATACCTGTGCACTCGGTCGCCGACGAGGCGTTTCCCATATCGAATTTATCATCCTTGTCTTTTATCCGCTTAAATTTTTTGTCGCCGTCTTTTATTCCGTTTTTCGTGTTGTTTATCAATGTGTTTTCGTTTTTCAAAATAATGCCGCCTTTCTTTTATAAAAAGTTTCGCTACATATATTATTGTTTCGTTTAATATAATTAATCAGGAAATTTTTTATTGTGTTTTTTACCAATTTTCAGACCTAAAATTTTATAAAAAAACCATTGAATTATTTTTCGGGATTTGATATAATGCTTTGTGTAAAATTAATATTATTTTAAAAAGTATTTTTAAAAATTTATAAAAAAAGCCTAATTTTAATTCAAAATCAGGCCTTATCCTGTTTTTTGCGGGAAAAATTGAAAGGAGCGATTATTTTGATTAAAGGAAATGTGGTTGTCGGCCAGTCCGGAGGTCCCACATCGGTTATCAACTCCAGCCTGGTCGGCGTTTTCAAAGCGGCGAAGGACGCTGGCGTTGAAAAAATTTACGGTATGCGCAACGGTATTGAGGGATTTCTCAATAAAAAAGTCATAGATATGTCCGATTACGTTAAGAACGAGCTGGACATCGAGCTTTTAAAGAGAACGCCCTCGTCATTCCTGGGCACCTGCCGTTTCAAGCTGCCCGACGTTGAGGAAAGCGAGTCCACATACAGCCTGCTTTTTAACAACATGAACGAGCTCAACATCAAGTATTTCTTCTATATCGGCGGAAACGACTCGATGGACACGATCAAAAAGCTTTCAAATTACGCGGAGCAGATCGGCAGCGATATCAAGTTCATGGGCGTTCCCAAGACGATCGACAACGACCTGGCGGTAACGGACCACACGCCGGGCTACGGCAGCGCGGCAAAATACATAGCCTCGGCTATGAAAGAGATCATCCGCGACGTTAACACCTACCCCACAGAGTCGGTCACGATCGTTGAGATAATGGGAAGAAACGCGGGCTGGCTCACGGCGGCCGCGGCTCTCTCGAAGGCCGAGGACTGCTGCGGACCCGACCTGATCTATCTCCCGGAGGTAGTGTTCGATTACGACAAATTTATCGAGAAGGTAAAAGAGATCAAGAAGAAAAAGACGGCCGTTATCATCGCGGTTTCCGAGGGAATAAAGCTGGCTAACGGCAAGTATGTCTGCGAGGACAACAAGCAGGCGACCTTTGAGGATTCGTTCGGCCACAAGTCCCTGGGCGGCACGGCCCTATACTTAGCAGACCTCGTCGGCGCCAAGCTGGGCATCAAGTCGAGAGGTATCGTGTTCAGCACGCTGCAGCGCTGCGCTTCTCATATCGTTTCAAGACGCGACATAACCGAGGCGTTTATGGCGGGCAGCGAGGCCGCTCAAGCGGCATTCAACGGAGATACCGGAAAGATGATAATCTTCACCAGGACCTCCAACGAGCCCTACAATATCACGACTTCGACCTACGACGTCAACAAGATAGCGAACATCGAGAAGGTCGTTCCGGACGAGTGGATAACCAACGACGGCACATACGTGTCCGACGAGTTTATCGCCTACTGCCGTCCGCTGATCATCGGCGAGCTGATCCCCTTCATGGTAGACGGCCTGCCCAGACACCTGTATCTCGACTAAGCCTTTCTTTTAAAAAAGATAGGCTTAACCAAAGAAAATAAAGCTCCGCACATGGCGGAGCTTTTATTTTTTGGATTTTTTAAATTCTCTTATCCTGTCGGTCACGTGGCGCTCCATGTAGCTTTTGGTATTTTTGAGGCGGCCGCGGCGGGCCGATATCACAAAACGCCGCTTGTATTTCAAAAATTCCTCAAGGTCCATCAATATGTGGTAAAGCAGCGCCCGATCCTCGAACTCCTTTCGGGTCTTGGGCAGCTCATCCTCCTTCATGGCGGCGAGCAGTGTGTCGAGCTGCTCCAGCTGCGCGGCCGGGTCGTTCATCTCGGTGACATAATTCTTGATGTACATTATGTAGTCGGCCACGATCCCGGCCTGCCTGGGCGTGCCGCGCATCCGCTCCATTTCGTGGTGCAGGCTGTGGAGCACGCCGCACTGCTTTCCGCGCATCTCGAAGTAGTCGATATAATATCCGGGCTGCGCGCTGAATGTGTTGTCCTGATACTCGTGCGCCAGGTCTATATGATCATCAATGTCCGCCTCGAGCGCCTTTATATCCTCCCAAACGCCGCCGGTTTCTTCGTCGCTCCTCAGATATTCGGCCAGCTTCCCGAGCGTCGCGGCAAGCCTCGTCTCGACCGAGGCCACGCTCGCGAGCACGCGCTTTTTACGGTGCGCGTTGTTGTTATATAAATTCAGCAGCACCGCGATCGAGACGCCCAGCAGCACCAGATAGAACTCATTCAGAATAAACTCGGGCGAAAAGTTGTCGGTCGCGAGGAAGTGTGTGCATATGACCGCGTTGACCGACAGCGCGGCGCGCCAGCCGAAGCCCTCAAGCAGCGCGGTCATGACAAACAAAAACAGGCCGTAGGCTATCCAGCCGCTCGAAATATGCTCGAAAAATATAAAAGACAGCGCCACCGTGGCCGCGAAGCTCAGCAGCCGCACCAGCGACAGCCGAAGGGTCTCCCACTTGGTGGTGAGCAGCGTGAGCAGCGTGACAGAGCCCGCCGACACGGCGAACTCGAGGTTAAGCGCCTCGGCGATATACATGGCGGCGCAGCTGCCAACCGAGATTTTGAGCGCCGTTATAAGCGTTTTTTTGATGCGTGATTCTCTGTCCATAAGATCTCCCGTCCGAAATTTTCTGATTATATAATACCACACAATCGCCGCGGCATAAAGGGCTGTCTTAAATTAAATAATTTTTGTGAGATACGCACTAAAGCCGCCCGTTAATTTTATGGATTCTGCCCATTAAATATGCAAAAAAGAACCGCCGCGGCGGTTCTTTGATTTGCTAAGTACAAAAACTATGCAGACGGAGCGTCAACGGGACATACGTTCGCGCAGTTGCCGCAATCGATGCACTCGTCAGCGTTTATCTGATACTTCGCGTCGCCCTCCGAAATGCAGGAAACGGGACATTCGCTCGCGCAAACACCGCACTTGATGCAATCGTCACTGATCTGATAAGCCATTGAATTCACCTCTCTTAATTAATTTCGATAGAACTACAAAAGCATTATAAAACATTTATACGGTTTTGTCAAGTTCAATTTCTTGATTTGACGCAAATTTATGGTATTTCTACAAATTACTGATGGCGTCTTCTATAGATATGTCCGATTCTTTGCTGAATTTGTCGACCTCGATCTTGTTTCTCGGGCCGTGAGTCAGGCATCCGGCGCCGCCTATGCAGCCGCCGACGCAGGCCATTCCCTCGATGAAGTTAACTCCGCCTATCCCGCGCGACGCCTTGAGCAGCGCCGTCCTGCACTCCTCGATGCCGTCGCACGACACGGCGTTCAGCTCAAAATCGCCCTCGCCCTGCTCCTTGAGCGCTTCGGCAACGGCCTCGGCCAGTCCGCCGCAGCGCGCAAATATTCTTCCGAAGGGCGACGCTCCGCCGAACGACGCGGAATCCATATCGCTTTCCTCAAGAGCCTCGAGGTCTATCTCGCGCGCGTCGAACAGAGCCTGAAGCTCCTCAAACGTCAACGCGCTGTCGACATAGTCTTTGTTCTCCTCAAGGCGTATCTCGGCCTTCTTGGCGGTGCAGGGGCCGATAAACACGACTTTGCCCTCGGGGTCGCGCTCTTTTATGAGCATCGAGATCGCCACCATCGGCGAGGGGTTGTGTGAAATGTTGTCCTTTAGGCTCGGGAAGTTTTTCTTCACAAAATCCACGAACGCGGGGCAGCACGAGCTTGTCAGAAATCCTGTCTCGGCCAGCTCCTTCGCCTCGTAGTACGCCACAATATCGGCGCCCAGCGCGGCCTCGACCACCTCGTCAAAGCCCAGCTCCTTGATGCCGGACACCACCTGGCCGATACTTATGTCGGTGTATGAAAACTGGCCCGATATCGAGGGCGCGATAACCGCGTACAGCTTGCCGCTGTCTTTCTTTTCGGTGCCGCGCTCTTTTATCATGTTCACGACCTCGATTATGTAAGACTTGTCGGTGATGGCTCCCCACGGGCACTGATAAACGCAGGCGCCGCAGTTGATGCACTTGCTTATGTCGATCTGCGCCGCGTGCTCATCGTTCATGCTGATAGCCTTGACCTTGCAGGCCTTGACGCATGGACGCTCCACGTTCATGATCGCGCTGTAGGGGCAGACCTTGGCGCACATGCCGCAGTTGACGCACTTTTCCTTGTCGATATGCGCCTTCAGGTTCTCGTCAAACGTGATGGCGTTCCGCTTGCACACGCTCTCGCAGCGGTGGGCGAGACAGCCGCGGCACATATGGGTGACCTCGTAGCCGTCCATGGGACACTCGTCGCAGGCGATGTCAAGGACCTCGATTATATTGTCGATCTCCTTGTGTCCGCCGCTCGCGAGGCCTATGCGCTCGTTGACGATCGCCCTTTCTTTGTATATGCAGCAGCGCATTGTCGCCTTGTCCTGAACGATCTGCTTGGCTATGTCGTTAAAGCTGCCTCTTAAAGTGTCGTCGTAGGCGTGGCGCGCCACCTCGCGCAGGACCTTGTATTTAAGGTGCTGCACCTTTGTGTCGAATTTTTTTTGAGTATTGATATCCCGGTTCATATTCTCATCCTCCCACAATCATAGCAATCTTTTTACAATAATAATTATATAGGAAAATGCCGAAATTGTCAACGCAATTATTAAATCCGGCTTAATATTTATCGCCTTTTATAAGGGTGCCGATGCCCGATTTTGTGAATATCTCAAGCAGCAGGCAATGAGGTATCCTGCCGTCTATGATATGCACGCCGCTGACGCCCGCGTCGATCGCGTCGCAGCAGCCCAGGACCTTGGGTATCATGCCGCCGCTTATGACGCCGGTGCCAATCATCTGATCGATCTCCTTGGTGTGCGCCTCGTATATGATGTTGCCGTCGTCGTCCTTTAATCCCTCCACATCGGTCAGCAGCACCAGCTTTTCGGCCTGGACCGCCTTGGCCACCGCGGAAGCGACCGTGTCGGCGTTGATGTTGTAGCTGTTGCCGTGCTCGTCGGTGCCGATGGGCGCTATGACCGGGATATACTGGTCGGACGAGAGCAGGTCGAGAATACAGTTTTTAACGTGCACGATGTCGCCCACGTATCCCAGCTCCTTGACCTCTCCGTTTTCGACTGTGGTCTGCCGCTTGCACTCGATAAAGCTCGCGTCAATGCCGCTTATTCCCACGGCCCTGCCGCCCTTGGTGTTAAGCAGCGACACGATCTCCTTGTTGGTCTTGCCGATAAGCACCTGCTGGGCTATGTCCATGGTTGCCTTGTCGGTGTATCTGAGGCCGTTTATGAATTTGCTCTCTATGCCCGATTTTGTGAGCGCCGCCGAGATGTCGGGGCCGCCGCCGTGGACCACTATGGGCTTTAAGCCTATGTACTTGAGCAGTATGATATCGTCCATGACCGAGTTTTTGAGGTCCTCGTTTATCATGGCGTTTCCGCCGTATTTTACCACGATCTTGGCGCCCTCGAATTTCTGCATATACGGCAGAGCCTCGATAAGGATTTCCGCTCTGCTGATCAAATCATCCATTTTTGCCATTTTGCTGTTCCTTTCTTTCCGTAACAAATACGAGTTTCTTCTATAAATACATGCCTGCGGCGCGCAGACCCTCGCCCTCGTCAAATCCGCAGATCAGGTTCATGTTCTGCACCGCCTGTCCCGCGGCGCCCTTTATCAGATTGTCGATACAGGACACAACCACGGCGCGGCCGAGCCTCTCGTCGATAACCATTCCTATGCCCGCGTAATTGGAGCCCGACACATGCTTTATCTCGGGCAGGGTCCCCGCCTCGTACACGCGGATAAACTCCTCGCCCTCGTAATATTTTTTGTAAAGCTCGACAGCCTCGGCCGTCGTCATCGGCTTTGTGAGGTCGGCGTAGCAGGTCGCGAATATTCCGCGCTGCATGGGCACAAGATGCGGAGTGAACGACAGCTTTATATTTTCTCCCGCGATAAGCGACAGCTCCTGCTCGATCTCGGAGGTATGGCGGTGAGCCGCCACCTTGTACGCCTTGAGCGACTCGTTGACCTCGCAGTATATGTTGGGCAGAGCCGCGCTGCGGCCCGCGCCCGTGACGCCCGATTTGGCGTCGATTATCAGGCTTCTGAGCTCGGCTACTCCCGCGTCGACAAGCGGAGCCAGCGCCAATATCGAGCACGTGGTGTAACAGCCCGGATTTCCGATTAGGCGGCTCTTTTTTATCTCGCCTCGGTGCAGCTCGCACAGGCCGTAGACCGACTCGCGCAAAAGCTCGGGCGCCGAGTGAGGCTCGCCGTACCATTCTTCATACACCTTGGGGTCGTTGTATCTGAAATCGCCGCTCAGGTCGATCACCTTGAGACCTCTTTTATACAGATCGGGAATGACCGTTTTTGACGCGCCGTGAGGCAGCGCCGTGAAAACAACGTCGCAGCTTTTTGTTATATCGTCCGCGTCAAGACCGCATAGCTCGATGTCGCATATCCCCTTAAGACTCGGATAGACGTCCGAAATTTTTTGTCCCGCAAAACTGTGTGAAACCGCGCGCTCAAGCCGGGCGCCGGGATGCGAAAGCAAAAGACGCACGACCTCGATCCCCGCGTAGCCGGTGGCGCCCAGAACTCCAACTTTTACCATTATATATCAACTCCGTATTAAAATTTGCATGTATTCTGCATTTTACAAGGCTATTATACTATCAAAGGCAAAATATATCAAGACCGTGCCAAAAATTTGTGCAGTATTACCCAAATTTTAAAAACAGCCAAATTTTGCTATGCAAGTTGCCTAAAATATTTTTTTCAATTTTGGTTAATTAATCTCTTTTTTTCTTGATTCAAGTATGCTAAAATAGATAATGTAAAAAATTTGTTAACTTTATAGTTTAAAAAATATATTAGGAGGTCATTTAGTTATGGCAAGTTTAAGTTTAAGAGGTATCTACAAGACATACCAGGGCGGCTTCACCGCGGTTAAGGATTTCAACCTTGAGATCGAAGACAAAGAGTTCGTTATCTTCGTTGGTCCTTCCGGCTGCGGTAAGTCAACAACTCTGAGAATGATCGCCGGTCTCGAAGAGATCTCCGAGGGCGAACTGTACATCGGCGACAAGCTGATGAACGACGTTGTTCCCAAGGACAGAGATATCGCGATGGTTTTCCAGAACTACGCTCTGTATCCCCATATGTCGGTGTTTGAGAACATGGCGTTCGGCCTGAAGCTCAGAAAAGTTCCCAAGGACGAGATAAAGAAAAAGGTTATCGAGGCCGCTCAGATTCTGGGCATCGAGCACCTGCTCGACAGAAAGCCGAAGGCTCTGTCCGGCGGTCAGAGACAGCGTGTTGCGCTGGGCCGCGCTATCGTTCGTACTCCTAAGGTATTCCTTATGGATGAGCCTCTCTCCAACCTGGACGCTAAGCTGAGAGTTCAGATGAGAACCGAGATCGGTAAGCTGCACAAGAAGCTGATGACAACGTTCATCTACGTTACGCATGACCAGACCGAGGCTATGACGATGGGTACCAGAATCGTTGTTATGAAGGACGGTATCATCCAGCAGGTTGACTCCCCGACAAACCTGTACAACTATCCCTGCAATATGTTCGTTGCCGGATTCATCGGCTCACCGCAGATGAACTTCCTGAACGTAACTGTTGACAGCGCGAGCGACGGTACATACTTAAAGAGCGGCCAGTTCAAGATCAAGCTGCCCGACGGCAAAGTTAACGCCGATCTCAAGAAGTACAACGGCAAGGAAGTTGTTATGGGTATCAGACCCGAGGATATGTATGACGATCAGGCTTCCATCCAGAACTATCCCGGATGCAGCATAGACGTTAACATCGACCTGGTTGAGATGATGGGCGCCGAGACATACCTGTACTTCAAGGTAGCCGGCACAGACTTCACGGCGAGAGTTAATCCCCGCTCGACAACAAAGCACGGCGATCATATCCCCGTTACGATGGACCCCAACAAGATCCACATCTTCGACAAGGATACCGAGAACATCATCACTCACTAAAAACAAAAGCCGCCGGACGGGATTTTCCCGCCCGGCTTTTTGTTTTATTTATAAACACCGTAAAGATATTTCTTTGTTATTATATATACTTTTTGGGCATTTTTCACCTGCTCTGCGGCTTCGTCCTTTTTTGCAATATAAAAATCGTCGTAATCACTTTTGCTTCTTATCAAGCTTGCGGACGTTATGATATCCGAAACTTCACGATCAAAAACTTTTGTTTTAATATAATGCTCCCGAAAATACGAGATCACTCCCGAATGCTTTTTAAAGTCAACTTCATCAAGCGCCAACACAGCACGCATAGCGTGAAATATGCTGTAATAAGCCCTGTTATTGGCGGTTCTGTATTCTTCGATCTCAAGATTTTTCAGCGCGCTGTCCAAAAACTCTTTTGCTCTTTCAAGTCTGTATTTTGAAAGAATTACGCTTTTTTCGCTAGGCAACTATCCTCACCCCTTCGGTATCGACATTTTTGTAGAAAGGCAAGTCGGCCTTCCACTCGTCAAAAAACCGTGAACCGATCACGATCGGCGACAATGTTACGGCATAGTCAAATTCTTCGTAAATATCGCCAACCATTTTTATTATGCAATCATTATAATCGTTTTCATTATCGCGGGGAATATCCGCAATTATGGCAATGTCAACATCGGAATCTTCCTCGTAATCACCGCGCGCATAAGAACCAAACAGAATGATTTCTCTCAATCTGTTTCCGAACAATATTTGCGCCTTTTGCGCGAAAATATTAAGTATGTTGTCAAGCTCGGTATTTGAACACATTGACGACAGCCCCTTTAATAATTATTAATAATTATATTATACTCTTTATACTCTCAAAAATTATTTTTCGATCAGGGCGAAGGATATCTCGCCTTTGGCGGCTACGGCGTCGCCCACATAGGCGCACACGTCGGCCTTGCCCATGACCGAGCGGAACTTGGTAAGCTCGACCTCGAGACGCAGAGTCTCGCCGGGCACCACCTGATGCTTGAATTTGAAGTTGTTGATGCCGGTGAATACCGCCAGCTTGTCCTTAAACTCGGGCTTGCTGAGAATAACGACCGCGCCGACCTGCGCGAGCGCCTCGCAGATAAGCACGCCGGGCATTATCGGATTTCCGGGAAAATGCCCCTGAAAGAACGGCTCGTTCATCGTGACGCTTTTTATGCCGACCGCGCGCTTGCCCTCCTCAAACTCGACGATCTTGTCGATCAATAAAAACGGGTAACGATGCGGGATCGTGTCCATGATCTGTTTTATGTCCATTTGATTGCTCATAACGCTTCCTCCAAAAAATATTTTTATTATGATTATACTATCACAACGCGGCGGATTTGGCAAGTGAATTTTTGGATCCGCCTTGACAAACAAATAAAAAGACGTTATAATAGTTAGGCGGTTTCGGGGTTTGGCGCAGTTTGGTAGCGCACTTGGTTTGGGACCAA
>CANQQJ010000023.1 GCA_947625905.1 uncultured Clostridia bacterium
CTTTGTTCTTTAACATTATATCATATTTGGAGTTCATTTTCCTTTTTATTTGTCACCCATCAATTGTATCGTAACAAGATATCCGATTTTAGGTATTTAGGCAAAACCAACGCTTAGAGGCGGTCTTAAAGCATCCGCGTTTATTTCCGTTTGTGTTTGTGTTTGTGTTTTTGTTTCCTGTTATAATACGTTCATTTCAAGAATAATCCTTGCAGGGGCGACATAAGATTTACTCAGGAGGTGACCTTAATGAAAATCTGGTTTGTCGGCAGGCGCCTCGGAGCCGCGCTCGGTGTTATGGCGGTACTGTTTTTCGCCCTGGCGCTCGCGGGCTGGGCCTCCAAGCGGGACGCCGCCATAACCGCGGCCGCCGCGGGGGAGCGCGACCTGCCGATATACTGCGTCCAAAAGGACGAGAACGATAAAAAGCTGTCTGTCAGCTTCGACGCCGCTTGGGGCAATGAAGATACGCAGAATCTGATAGACATACTCAAAGAGAGAAATATAAGGACGACGTTTTTTGTGGTCGGGGAGTGGGTAGACAAATATCCCGAATCGGTCAAGGCGCTCTCCGACGCGGGCCACGAGGTCATGAACCACTCGGCCGACCACCCGCACATGACGCAGATCTCGATCGAGGATATGAAAAAGCAGCTTAATGAATGCGGCGACAAGATCGAGGCGATAACCGGACGACGCCCCGACCTGTTCCGCCCGCCCTACGGCGACTACAACAACGACGTCGTGCGCACCGCCCGCGAGTGCGGGTACTACACGATACAGTGGAGCATAGACAGCCTCGACTGGAAGGACCTGTCGGCCGACGAGATCTTCAGCAGAGTCGTGCCAAAGGCCGAGCCCGGCGCGATCATACTGTTCCACAACGCCGCCAAGCACACCCCCGAGGCGCTGCCCAAAATACTCGACGCGCTGATCGAGCAGGGGTACGAGGTCGTGCCGATATCCGAGCTTATCATGCGGGAGAACTACAAGGTGGACCCCAACGGAAAACAATGCAGCGCAAATAATTAAAATCGGAGGTCGCGAGAATGTCGGAAATATCGGAATACGCGTATGATGAAAACAGCCGCTGCTCCAGCAACATCGCAAGGCTTTGCGGCGAGGTGATATCGAGCCCCGCCCTTTCACACGAGATATACGGAGAAAAATACTACAATGTAATACTCGCGGTCCCGAGGCTGAGCGGGAACCGCGACCTGATACCCGTGACGATCTCCGAGCGGCTGTTCTGCGAGTATAAGCCCGCGGTCCGCGACGTGATCGCCGTCACGGGGCAGTACCGCTCGTACAACAACTACTCGGGCGTCGGCAGCAGGCTTATACTCACGGTGTTCGCAAAAGAGCTCGGTTACCTCGGAAAATGCGGCGAGGTTCGGCCCGAGGGGAACCCCAACGAGGTCTTTTTGAACGGATACCTGTGCAAGCGCCCCACCTTCCGCACGACGCCTTTTAACCGCGAGATCTCGGATATTCTGCTGGCGGTCAACCGCTCCTACAAAAAATCAGACTATATCCCCTGCATCGCCTGGGGCAGGAACGCCAAATATTTAAGCGGCCTGAGCGTTGGCGCCAACCTTAAAATATGGGGCAGGATACAAAGCCGCGAATACAAGAAATTCATAAGCGAGAGCGAAACGATAACCAAAACCGCCTACGAGGTCTCGATCTCAAAGCTTGAAAACGTGAGCTGTGAATAACAAAAAGGCGCCCGGGACCCCGGGCGCCGAATTGTTTTAATCCTCTAATATTTGCTGCAAATTGTCAATGACCTTTTGCAGCTTTTCTTTTTCCTTGCCGTCCGGCATATTGGCTATGACCTCTGTCAAGTCGTCTAATATAAACCGAATAAATCCGTTAAACTGTTTATCTGTCATTCCCATAATTAACAGCTCCTTTTATTTTAAGTTATTTTTGTACCAAACCCGCTATATACGCCTTTATGATCTCTTTGATCTCAGCCGGCGTATAATTGTTTTTCTCACTGTTTGATTCGATCGTGTCTATCAAATCATATGCCATAGCCTTTTTTATTTCTTCGGCTTCTCTGTCCGTCGGCATTGAGTTTCACCACCTTCGCGATATTGATCCGACATATTTATAATATCATAAACACGTTAAATAATCAAGTCTTATTTGTTCCAGATCGCTCTGATCTTCTCGGCGGTGGAACCGAAATTTTCCTCGCTGTTGGTCTCGAGTATCGCGTTTATGACGGGCGAGTATTCTTTGGCGTATTTGAACAGATACTCGTAGTCGTAAACCCCGTCGCCCGCGAGCCTGCCCTCTTTTTTACCGTCGATGACCTCAAAATCCTTAAAGTGCAGTATGCCTATGCGGTCGCCGTAGAGCGAATACACCTCGTCAACGATCTTGTGCTGCTGCTCAATATCATTCATGTCCGTGATGTTCACGGGGTCGAATATGACCGTCACGTTGGGCGAGTTTATCTCGTCAAGGAAACGCTTTGTCATTTTGGGGTTCCACATACTGTGCTTGGTGACCGTCTCAACGCCCACAATGCTGCCCAGTTTTTCGGCGCAACCGACCAGCTCCCGCATGCTGCGCAGGAACCTCTGGTAATTTTCCTCGGTGTGGGTCTCGTCGATGTTGTTATAAAAGCCCGTCTCGGTGCCGACCATGTCGCAGCCCAGGTGCTTCGCGAATTTAAGGTGCGCCTTGAACCATTCGAGCTCGCCTCTGCGCTTATCCTCGTCGGGATTGACGGGGTTTATGTAGCACCCGAGCACCGACACGCGCACGCCGTGCCTCGCCAGAGTGTCCTTGATATACTTGCCGAGCTCGGGCGTCAGCACGCTGTTTCTCCACTTTATATCCTTAAACGATTTTTTGAGCGCGAGCTGCACGTGCGTCGCTCCCACGCTCTCGAGGGTCGCGGCCAACGTCTCGATATCCTTGGCCTTGGTGTCGTGGCCCCTCATGCCGAGATTTAATTGATTAAACATATCTCGTTCATCTCCTTATCGGTTTTTGTTTCTTTAATTATATCTTAATTTATCGGATTTGTACAGTATTTTTTTGGTCAAAATCACATTTTTTATCGCGGATGGCAAGTTGCGCTTGTTATATCGCTCAAAATAAGTTAAAATTAGATGGATAAAATTCGGAGAATGTTACACTCGGAGGATATTTTTATGGATAAGCGGGAATTTTTAAAAAAGGCGGTAAAGCTGGCCGACACGATCATGCGCGAAAATCAACCGATCATATGCGAGAAGTGGCAGTACGACCGCGGCGTGTGCCTGATGGGCATGGCTGCGGTGTACGAGCTGACGGGCGATAAGAAATATTTTGACTACATAAAGCGCAGCATGGACTATTTTATAAACGAGGACGGAAGCATAAACAAATACGACCGCACGCAGTACAACCTCGACCACACCAACAACGGCAAAAACTGCCTCTGGCTCTATAAAAAGACCGGGGAGGAAAAATATCTCAAAGCCGCGGACAATCTTATAGAGCAGCTGAACGAGCAGCCGCGCACCAAGTCGGGCGCATACTGGCACAAGCGCATCTATCCCAACCAGGTCTGGCTCGACGGCCTGTATATGGCCGAGCCGTTTTCGGCGCAGTACGCCGAGATCAGAGGCTTTGACGAGCGGTTCAACGACGTGCTGCTGCAGTTCACAAACGCCGAAAAACTCACCTACGAGCCCCGCTGCGGCCTAAACGTCCACGCCTGCGACGAATCAAGGACCGCGTTCTGGGCCGACAAAAACACCGGAAAGTCGCTCAACGTCTGGGGCAGGGCGCTGGCGTGGTTCACAATGGCGATAGTAGACGCGCTGGACTTTATGCCCAAAGACCACGACGGCAGAAAAGTTCTTATCGAGATGCTGAACAAGATAATGTCAAATGTGGTTCTGTACCAAAGCCCCGAGGGCGGCTGGCATCAGGTGCTCGACAACTGCCGAGAGGACAACTACCTCGAATCTACCTGCACGATCATGTTCGCCTATACTCTGGCTAAAGGAATAAAGCAAAAATACCTTGACGAAAAATATTACCGCCCGCGCCTTGACAGAGCGATCGGCTGCGTGTTCCAAAAATTCGCGCGCGAGGACGGAAACTCGCTGTATATCACGGACTGCTGCGCGGTATCGGGTCTCGGCCCCGACGGGAACTTCCGACGAAACGGGACCCTCGACTACTACTTCAGCGAGCCGATCACAGAAAATGACTGCAAAGCGACCGGCCCCTTAATGAAACTCGCCGCGGAGCTTTGATATCTTATTCAAAGAAACCGGGCGGGGCCTTTGGGGCTCCGCCTATTTTACGCAGTTCATTATTTTTTTCAGTCTGTGGTTCACGCCCGATTTGGTTAGGGGCGGATTAAGGCGCTTGCCGAGCTCGGTCAGGCTCAGGTCCTTGTGCTCGAGCCTGAGGCGCGCTATCTCCCGAAGGTCGTCGGGCAGGCTGTCGAGCCCGACCGTGTCCCTGATCTTGTGTATCGCCTTTATCTGCTCGACCGAGGCGTTTATCGTGCGCGACAGATTCGAGGTCTCGCCGTTGGCGTTTCTGTTAACGTCGTTCCTGATCTCCTTTTCGATCTTGATGTTTATAAGCTCCATCTGGGAGCCGCACGCGCCGAGGAACGCCAGGATGTCCTCGATCACCTCGCTGTTTTTCACGTAGGCCACGTATTTTTTCTTTCTCGGGGTGAGCTGCATCGGGAAATCAAAATCGCCGAACAGCTTCACAATATCGCCGCACAGAGCCTCATCGGGCGCCGATATCTCAAGGGCGTAGTTCTTATACGGGTCGCTGACCGCGCCCGCTCCCAAAAACGCACCCTTTAAAAACTCGCGCTTGCAGCACGGCTTTTTTATGTCTCCCGAGCGGCGGATCACCTGACCGTCGCCGTCCAGCATTTTCAGGTCATACAAAAGCTGCGCGACCCTCACGCTGTCGCGTAACTCGGCTTTGTACTTTCCGTTTTGGTCGCCGCTCTGGCGCGCCTCGGCCTCTATCCCGAGCCTGCGCGCGGTCTCCACAAAGCTGCCGATAACGTCGGGATTGTCGCTCCTCAGCTTTATCCCGCTCTTTGAGATCTCGGACGCGCCAAGCAGTATAAGGCCCCTGAATCGGGACCGCACGCAGCACTTGTCCCGCGGCGCGGCTCTGTAGAGCTCACGCTTGATCTTTCTCGAAAATGATGTTTTGCCGCCTTCACGCAAGCTTATCACCTCCGCTTGAATTTCGGACTGTAAAGCAGAACTCCCTCTCCGCTGACTTTCCGGCCTTCCTCGTCTCTGTTAATGCTGATTATGTCGATAAGCGCGTCCGCCAGCGCGTATGTGTTATGGCGCACGTGCCCCTCGCTGTCCTCGGTCACCAGGTCGCGCTCGATGACGGTCATGTCGGTCGAGCCGAATCGGCTGCTGTCGAACTCCACGGGGCAGGCGCCGTCGTCTTTGTATTTTTTGATTATTTCCGGGCTGATCTTGCCCGTGTTCACTATGCAGTAATCCAGAAAATCGTCAAATGTGTGGTCGAGGATGGCGAGCGCGTGGTCAAACGCGGTGTAGCCGTCGGTCTCGCCCGGCTGCGTCATGATGTTGTTTATGTACACGACGGGCGCATTTGACCTGCGCGCCGCGTTTTTAAGGTCCTCGATGACCAGGTTCGGCAGCACGCTTGTGTAAAGGCTGCCCGGGCCGAGCGTTATCAGGTCGGCCTCCTCTATCTCGCGCAGCACCTCGTTAAGCGTCTCGACGGGCAGCACTCCGCCCGACTTTTTCCTGAGCCTGACTTTTTTGATAGCGCCGTTGCTCTCGCTGACCGAATGACCTATTCTGGATTCGCCCACGACTGTGCTGCCGTCCTCCATGGTCGCGATAAGCTCCACGTCCGACGCGGTCACCGGATAGACGCGGCCCGTTATGTTGAGCACCTCGCACACGTTGCGCACCGCCTCGACAAAGTCGCCGCCGAACGTTCCCGTCATCGCGGCCAGGAACAGGTTGCCGAAGCTCTGGCCCTTGAGACGCCCGCTCTCAAAGCGGTAGCTCAGCAGCCGCTCCATCACGGGCTCGACCTCGGACAGAGCCAGTATGCAGCTGCGTATGTCGCCCGGGGGCGGTATCTTAAGGTCCTCGCGCAGAACGCCGCTGCCGCCTCCGTCGTCCGCCACGCTCACAACGGCGGTAATATCGTCGGTATAGCGCTTTATCCCGCGCAGCATGGCAGAAAGCCCGGTGCCACCGCCGATCGACACGATCTTGGGGTTAAACGGCTGAAAACCGCCGCCGCGCCCGCGCTCAAGCTGTTTATATTTTGAAGATCCGGAACCCGACATATCTATACACCCTTCTGAATATCCCTGTGCGTTATCACAACGCTGTTCTCGTCGTCCGACTTTAAGAACTTATACAGCTCCTCGGCCAGAGTCACGCTGCGGTGGTGTCCGCCCGTGCAGCCGACCGCGATGACCAGCTGGTTCTTGCCCTCTTTGATATACTCGGGCACGAGAAAATCTATCATCGCCGTCAGCATATTCAAAAAGCGGCGGCTCTCGTCGAAGCCCATAACGTAGTCGTGCACGTTGGTCTCAAGCCCCGTGCTGTGCTTGAGCTCGGGGATATAAAACGGGTTCGGCAAGAACCTCACGTCGAACACAAGATCCGCGTCGAGCGGTATCCCGTATTTAAACCCAAATGACATCACGTTTATGATTATCCCGGTCCTGCGGCTGTCGGCGAACATCGCCTTTATCCGCGCGCTGAGCTGAGCCGCGGACAGGTCGGTGGTGTCGAGCACATGGTCGGCCATCGCCTTGGCCGCCGCGAGCAGACGGCGCTCCTTTAATATTCCGTCGATTATCCTGCCGCCTCCCGCTCCGGGGTGCAGCCTTCTGGTCTCTTTGTATCTTTTTATCAGCGCCTCGTCGGACGCGTCGAGGAACAAGATCTCGCGCTCAAGGCCCATCTCGTCAAGCTCGTCGATCGCCTCCGAAAACTCGCCGAACATATCCTTGCCCGCGCGCACGTCGCTCACGACCGCCACGCGCTCCATGCCCTCGCCCGCCTTTGAGCACAGCTCGGCGAACTTGGGGATGAGCTCGGGCGGTATGTTGTCCACGCAGTAATAGCCGACGTCCTCAAGCGCCTTTATCACTCCGGTCTTGCCCGCGCCGCTGAGGCCCGTCACGATCAATAAATTCAAGTTACGTCACCTCCGGCTAAAACTCTCCGATAAGCTTTACCTCGGTCTCGAGATCCACGCCGTATTTTTCAAGCACGGTTTTTTGCACGTGCCTAATAACATTCATAACGTCCTCCGCCGTCGCGCCGCCGTTGTTTACCACAAAGCCCGAATGCTTTTCGGAAACGGCAGCGCCGCCGCGCGTATAGCCCTTGAGCCCCGCCCGGTCGATAAGAGCCGCGGCGTAATATCCCTCGGGGCGCTTAAAAGTGCTGCCCGCGCTGGGCTTGTCGATCGGCTGCTTTGAGACGCGCCTCTCGGTAAGCTCCTTTATATCGTCAAGTATAACTCTGATATTCTTGTGCACAAGCTTCATCTCGGCCTCGAGGATAACATAGTCCTTATCGGTGAAAAAGCTGTGCCTGTAGCCGAAATCGCATTTGTCGGCGGGAAGCTCCCTCACGTCGCAGTTGTCGTCGAGGTAGGTGACCTTTGTTATAACGTCCCTCATCTCGCCGCCGTAGGCGCCCGCATTCATGTAGACCGCGCCGCCCAGCGAGCCCGGTATGCCCGACGCGAACTCAAGGCCCGAAAGCCCGTTGCGCGCCGCCGAATTGGCGAGCTTTGACAGCAGCACGCCGCTTTGGGCGGTTATCGTGTTGCCCGAGATGCTTATCTCGCCGAGCGCCTTTCCTATCTCGATCACCGCGCCGCGTATGCCCTTGTCGCCCACAAGCAGATTCGAGCCGTTGCCTATGATCTGATATTTATATCTTAGCTGCTTAAACAGCTTTATCGCCGCGATAAGCGCGCTTCGGCTCCGCGGCGTCACGAACACATCCGCGGGACCGCCTATCTTGAACGTGGTGTGCGCGCTCATCGGCTCGTTTATTCTCACGTTTCCGTCGCCGACGACGCCCTTCGCCATAGCCACAACCGTGTTGATCATTTTTGCCCTCCGATCCTGCCTTATATATTCTTGCCCGACGCGCGCAGAAAATCAATAAATTTCTCCGCGCTCAAATTCATTATCAGTTCCTCGGGAAAGTCGATCTCCTCAAGCATTTTGACGGCGCTTGAGAAATTGCCGACGTCCCACGGGGTGTGGGCGTCCGAGCTGACGACTATCCCGCAGCCGACCTCCTTGCACTTCTCGGCTATCTTTCTGCAGTTCTCGGCGCTTTTTTTGGGGCGCACCGAGTATGTGTGGTTGTTTATCTCTATGCACTTTCCCGAATCTTTGGCGGCGCGCACCACCTTGTCGATGTCATAGGGGCAGCGCGGGTCGCCGCTGTGACCCAGGATATCCACATACGGATCTTTGAGCACATTAAGCCACGTTTCGGTGTGGTCGGGCATCGCCCTGTCCTCGTAGCACGGCTGGTGTATCGACGCCACAACGACCTGCGCCCTCTCGAGCAGGCGCGGCTCGAGGCTGATCTCGCCATGTCTGTTTAAAACGTTCGATTCGCAGCCCTTGAGCAGGCGCACGCCCTCGATATATTCGGGCAGCTCGTGCATCGTGGTAAAGTGCCAGTCGTGCGGCGAATCGGGCATCGGCCCCGTGTGGTTCGTCATGCACACGAGCTCAAGGCCCCTGCCTGCCGCGGCGCGCATATTCTCCCAAATCGTTCCGAAGGCGTGGTCGCTGCAGTTTGTGTGGGTGTGCGCGTCAACTTTTATATCAATACTCATAACAATATCCCGCCTTTATTACTTATTCTGCTCGCTGAAGCGGTTCATCTGCTCGGTTATGCGGCGGTTAAGCTCCTCTGCCGCGTTGTAGCCCATCCGCTTCTGCCTGTTGTTCATCGCCGCGACCTCGAATATGACCGCCAGGTTTCGTCCGGGTCTCACCGGAACGGTCAGCGACGGGATATCAAGGCCGAGAATGTTGGTGTACTCGTCGACAAGGCCCAGGCGGTCGTACTGCTTGTTGCGGTCCCAGGTCTCGAGGTGGATTATCATGTCAATATTCTCGGAATCCTTGACCGCGCCCATGCCGAATATGTTTTTGACGTCGACTATGCCTATGCCGCGAATCTCGATAAAATGCCTGATTATATCGGGCGAAACGCCGATCAGGGTCTTTGACGAGACCTTCTTTATCTCCACCGCGTCGTCGGCCACAAGGCGGTGTCCGCGCTTTATGAGCTCCACCGCGGTCTCGCTCTTGCCGACGCCGCTCTCACCCAAAATAAGCACGCCCTGGCCGTATATCTCGACCAGAACGCCGTGGCGCGTGATCCTCGGCGCCAGCTCAAAGCTCAGGTACGCGTTGAGTGTGCTGGTGAAATACGAGGTGGGCTGCGGCGTTCTCAAAACGGGCGTCTCGTACTCCTCGGCGAGCTTCAGCATCTCGGCGGACGCGTTTCCGTTTCTGGTGAGTATCATTGCCGAGATGTGCTTTTCAAAAAGCCGCTTTAAGCTCTTGTACCTGACCTCGGCCGAAAGGCCCGTGAGATACGTGTTTTCGACCATGCCGAGTATCTGAATGCGGCTGGGGTCAAAATAATCAAAAAAGCCCGTTATCTGCAGGCCGGGACGGTTCACGTCCGCGGTCTCTATAAATATTTCCTTGTCGGGATAATAAAGCTTCTCAAGCTTCATCTCGCGAATAACCTTTTCAAGACTGACGGTAAAAATTTCTTTCTCCATAGGATCTACCTCTACTGCAAATTTTTCTGTAAAATATATTATAATTCAAGCTTTACCGTTTGTCAAGGGGAGTGATTAGCGATTAGCGAATAGTGATTAGGACGGGCGGCCGGGGTCGTCCGCCCCTACGGGTGCCGATGATATACCGAATCGCCGCGAACCGCGCAAATTGCGCCAAACCCTGTAGGGGCGGATATTATCCGCCCCTACGGCGTTTTGCGCACCACGGTCGTAGGGGACGACGACCTCGGCGTCCCGCGGGCGGATATTATCCGCCCGCTCTATTCACTATTCGCTAATCACTACGTTGGCCCGGGCGGCCGGGGTCGTCCGCCCCTACGGCGTTTTGCGCACCACGGTCGTAGGGGACGACGACCTCGGCGTCCCGCGGGCGGATGATATCCGCACGCTCTATTCACTATTCGCTAATCACTACGTTGACACCTCATCAGTCTGCTTCGCAGACAGCTTCCCCTCAAGGGGAAGCCTCTCTTGCCTTCCCCTCAAGGGGAAGGTGGCAGGCGCAGCCTGTCGGATGAGGTGTTCTATTCACTATTCGCTAATCACTAATCCCTACGTTCCCACATTCCCACGTCAAAACAATACTCTTATAATTTTTTGTTTTATTCTTATATACATATATATTTGAAAATTATGCGAGAATGCGAGACATTGGCCCGAAACCCACGTATCCACGGGCTTTGCGATGTCTCGCATGATTCAAATTTACGCGAGACATTGCGAGATATGCGAGACATTTTTAACGTCTATTCGATTGAATTATCATTGGTTTGCAATTTTATGTATCTTGCCTTTGTACCATAGCAACTGGTGCAATGATCAAACCTCCCGTCGGGGTTCCTCACCAAAAACCCGTCGGAGACCCATTCGTTTTTCACTGCCTCGAAGGAATATCCCTCGTTCTTAAGCTCGCGGCACAGGATGGTCTTGTTAAAAAGCACCGTGTCGCCGTCGATCTTGCCCCAGATCTCGCGGCTGATGTTGCCGGGCGAGAACATATTGACGTTCGCAGCGATCAGGCCCTCGGTGAACTCCCGCGCGCGTTTCGCGGCGCTGACCGCGGTGTCCGACTTCATGAACCGCGCGGCGGTCTCGGCCGATATCGGCGTTTCGTTTTTAAACAGGTATTCGCAGGCAAGGCGGTCGCCCGTCAGGATCGCTGCCATTGCCGAGGCCTGCTTGCCCGTGGCGTCGAGGCGGACGAGCTTTCCGAAGTATTCGTCGTAGATTCTTTTCGCGGCGCTCGGGTCTTTTTGGTATTCCTCGATAAACAGCCGCCCCGCCGAGCCGTAGTTTTCGGAAAACAGCCCCGCCAGTTCCGCGGGCGAGACGGACGGGCGGCCGGGGTCGTCCGCCCCTACGGCATTTTGCGCACCACGGTCGTAGGGGAGGCAGGATTGGTAGGCTCCCCTTCCGAAGGAGGGGGAGCTGTCGCGGAGCGACTGAGGGGGTGTGTCTCCGCTACAATAACCCCTTCCACCGCTGTCGCGGTCCCCCTCCCCCACCTTACGGCAGGGGAGGCAGGTATCCGCGCCCGCATTTACGCATATCACGCGGTTGACGGCGCCGCCGCCCGACGATGTATCAACGCACGGCTCCTCGCCCGTGAACAAAAACGCGCACCGCCATGTCCGCGTCCTGTTAAGGCTCGAGTATGTCATTCTTGCGCGGTCCATGCCCTCGGTGCAGCTCATTATAAGGCGGTCGTAGTTCTCGCGCCTGTTCTTGATTATCTGCAGCTCGTCGCCCCCGAACGGCAGGTTGCGCAGAAAGGCCGAGGTGCTCAGCATGGCGTTTAGGGTCATGTTCATGGTTTTGGTCATGCCGCCTATCCTCGGGTCGCCCCAGACCGACATGGCCGCTTGCAGCGTCAGCGTCTTGCCGCAGCCCGTCGGGCCCCAGAGGCAGAACACAAACGGCTGCAGGTTGAGAGGCTCAAGCAGCGGCGAGGCGAACGACGCGCCCATCATCAGGCGGAACGCGAGGCTTTCGCGGTATTTCGCCATGCCCGTTACCCATTTTTCGAGCGAGCCCTTTTCGCGCACGGGCTCGAGCAGGTGTTTGTTGTCGCCGGGGTTGATGTATGTGGCGAAAGATTGGCGCGTTCCCACCTCCGTCGGGCTGTCGCCCGACACCTCCTCCCCGGAGGAGGCAGGCGGGACGTCGAGGGCGCCGTCCCCTACGGATCGGGAGGAGGCAGATATTGCGGCGTAGGGCAAAAATTCGCCGTCGAACCAGCCGAGGCGGGAGGCCGTTTTGCGCTCCGGGATCCTGTCGGGGTTCAGGCTTATGACCTCGGCCAGGAATTTCACCAAATTCGCCGCGGTCTCGCTCGTGACCTCGATCCCCTTGTCGGCCAGCTGCACTATCTTCACCGCGCTTGATATCTGCGAGCGCGGGCACACCACGGTGCGCCACCTGCCGCGGACGCGCGTCTTGAGCTCCACCGACGCGAGCTCACTCTCGGGGTCATAGAGCAGCGCGGTCGGCATGATCGGCGCGGCCGAGGCCGTTCTCCTGACCATGGCTCCGCGGCTGTCGATGTACTCAAGGCGCACGCCGCTGTCGTCCGCGGTCCACTCGCCGCAGCGCAGCCTCAGTGCCTGACCCTCAAACTCGGTCTCGTTGTCGCCGTTGTTTTCCATTATCTCGGATATTAAGTTTTTGATATATGTTTTACTGTTCATTATATCACCTCATTTCGATATTGTTCATCTATCAAATTGATCAGCAGCTCGGTTTGATTGAGCTTTTTCGCAAGCGCCGCCTTTTCGTCGCCCGGAGGCTCGGCGTTCATCGCTTCTCTGAGGCGGTGCATCTCGCCGCACAGCGCCGAGTAGAGCCGCTTTTCCTTTTCTGCCTCACGGTCGCGTCTGAGCATCTCGCGGAAGTGCCGCTTCTTGGCGCGCAGCATGATGTCGCGCCGCTCGGATCCCGGTATCTCGCGGTCAAGGCCGAGGCCCAGGGCGCAGTCGATAAATTTAGCGGCCTCGGGCGCGCTCAGACCCTCGTGCAGCTGCGCCAGCGTTATGATATCGCCGCCCGCGCCGCAGCCGAAGCAGTAAAACAGCTGCTTTTCGGCGTCGATCTTCATGCTGGGCGTTTTGTCGTCGTGCAGCACGCAGCGGCACATTCCGCGCCTGTCGGGCACGCCCCCGAACAGCCGCGCCAGGTCCTCGATCCGCGCCGCCGCCTTGAGCTCGGTGAATTTTATCATAAAAAAATCACCTCCTTTCAATTAAAAGTTTAATTGAAAAGAAGTGACAAAAAATGTCGTTTTTATTCAAAAAAGTCCTTGATTTTTTCGCCGAAGCTTTTTCTGCGCTTGTATTTTGCGGGATCGACGCTGTCGTCGAACTGCCGCAGCAGGTCCTTCTGCTTTTCGGTTATACCCTTGGGGATCTCGACCTGCACCTTGACGTACTGGTCGCCCCTTGTCGAACCGTTCAGCCTGACCGCGCCCTTGCCCTTGAGCCTGAACACGGTCCCGGGCTGGGTACCCTCGGGGATATTGTAAGTAACGCTGCCGTCCACCGTGGGCACCTTCACCTCGCCGCCCAGAGTGGCCTGGACAAAGGTTATCGGATAGTCGCACATTATGTCGCTGCCCTGACGGACGAAGAGCTTGTGCGGCTTCACGCGGACGGTTATAAGCAGATCGCCCGCGGGGCCGCCGTTTTTGCCTATGTCGCCCTCGCCGCGCACGTTGAGCGTCTGGCCGGTGTCTATGCCGCCCGGTATGTTGACGCTGATTTTTTTGCTGTTGCGCATGGAGCCCTCACCGCGGCAGGTTTTGCACGGGTCGTTAATGATCGTGCCCTTGCCGCGGCACACCTCGCAGGTGCGGACCGACTGCATATTGCCGAACGGGGTCCGCTGCACCGAGCGCACCTGTCCCGTGCCGCCGCAGTTTGTGCACCTTGTCGGCTTGCTTCCGGGCGCCGCGCCGCTGCCGTGGCAGGTGTGGCACTCCTCCATATGGCTGACCGTGACGTCCTTCTTGGCGCCGAAGCAGGCCTCCTCGAACGTCAGGTCAATATTCATGCGCACATCGCGGCCGCGCTGCGGACCGTTTTGGTTCCGCCTCGTCGCGCCGCCTCCGAAAAAGCTGCCGAATATGTCGCCCAGGTCGAAGTCGTCAAAGCCGCCGAAGCCGCCGAAGCCCCCGCCGCCGTATCCGGCAGCCGCGTTCGGGTCAACGCCCGCGTGCCCGAATTGGTCGTATCTCGACTTTTTATCGGGGTCGCTCAGCACCTCGTAGGCCTCGCTGGCCTCTTTGAACTTCGCCTCCGCGCCTTCCTTGTCGTCGGGGTTCAGGTCCGGATGATACTTTTTCGCCAGTTTTCTGTATGCTTTTTTTATCTCGTCGGCCGAGGCGTTTTTGTCAACCCCGAGCACCTCGTAATAATCTCTTTTATCTGCCATTTTGTGTCCTCCACAGCGGGCGGATGATATCCGCCCCCAAACGTAGTGATTAGGGATTAGTGAATAGTGATTAGAACGGGCGGCCGGGGTCGTCCGCCCCTACGGCATTTTTCGTACCAATTTCGTAGGGGACGACGACCTCGGCGTCCCGGCTCGCCCCAAGGGGGCGCCTATCTAATTCTGCCTCCTCCCGGGAGGAGGTGGATTTTCGCCGAAGGCGAAAAGACGGAGGTGGGAACCTATCGCTCTAAATTTTTGTTACTCCGCCTCGGTGTAGTCGGCGTCAACCACGTTGTCGTCGCTTGGCTGCGCGTTTTGCTGCGGGCCGCCCTGAGCCTGCTGCTGCGCCTGCGCCTGAGCCGCCGCCTCTTTGTAAAGCTGCTCGCTCGCCGCGTAGAACTTCTGCGAGACCGCCTCGGTCTGCGCCTTTACGCCCGCCACGTCGATCGGGCTCGCCTTGAGCATCTCCTTGAGCTTGTCGACCTCGGCCTGTATCGCGCTCTTCTCGCTCTCGCTTATCTTGTCGCCCAGCTCGCCCAGCGTCTTTTCGGTCTGGTATACCATGCTGTCGGCCTGGTTGCGTACGTCAACTTCCTCTTTCGCCTTCTTATCCTGCTCGGCGTACTGCTCGGCCTCTTTGACGGCCTTCTCGATATCCGCGTCGGACAGATTGCTGCTGGCCGTTATCGTTATGGCCTGCTCCTTGCCGGTGCCCAGGTCCTTCGCCTTTACGTTAACTATACCGTTGGCGTCGATATCAAAGCTTACCTCGATCTGGGGCACGCCTCTGGGCGCCGGGGGTATATTGTTCAGGTTAAATCTTCCGAGCGTCTTGTTATAAGCCGCCATCTCGCGCTCGCCCTGCAGCACGTGGACCTCAACGCTGGTCTGGCCGTCGGCCGCCGTGCTGAATATCTGGCTCTTGTTTGTGGGGATCGTGGTGTTCCTGTCGATCAGCTTGGTGAACACGCCGCCCATCGTCTCGATGCCGAGAGACAGCGGGGTCACGTCGAGCAGCACCAGGTCCTCAACGTCGCCCGTGAGAACGCCCGCCTGCACCGCCGCGCCTATCGCGACGCACTCGTCGGGATTTATGCCCTTGTGGGGCTCCTTGCCCGTAAGGCGCTTTACCGCCTCCTGCACCGCGGGGATCCTGGACGAGCCGCCGACCAGCAGGACTTTGTCTATCTGACCGGGTGTCAGGCCCGCCTCGCTCATCGCGTCTCTCGAGGGGCCCATCGTCTTTTCTACCAGATCGGCGGTGAGCTCGTCGAACTTGGCTCTCGTCAGCGTTATATCAAGGTGCTTGGGGCCGGTGGCGTCTGCTGTGATAAAGGGCAGGTTCACGTTTGTGCTCGTCATGCCCGACAGCTCGATCTTGGCCTTCTCGGCCGCCTCTTTCAGCCTCTGGAGCGCCATTTTGTCCTCTCTGAGGTCAATGCCGTTCTCCTTCTTGAACTCGTCGGCGAGGTAGTTCAGCACCTTCTCGTCAAAGTCGTCGCCGCCCAGACGGTTGTTTCCGCTGGTCGCCAATACCTCGAACACGCCGTCGCCGATCTCGAGTATCGAAACGTCGAACGTGCCGCCGCCCAGGTCGTATACCATTATCTTCTGGTCAACGTCCTTCGCGAGGCCGTACGCCAGCGACGCGGCCGTGGGCTCGTTGATTATCCTCTTTACGTCAAGGCCCGCGATCTTGCCCGCGTCCTTGGTGGCCTGTCTCTGAGAATCGCTGAAATACGCGGGAACCGTGATGACCGCCTGCGTTACCTTTTCGCCCAGATAGGCCTCGGCGTCGCTCTTGAGCTTTTGCAGTATCATCGCCGAGATCTCCTGCGGCGTATACTGCTTGCCGTCGATCGAAACCTTACGATCTGTGCCCATGTCGCGCTTTATTGAGCTGATCGTCTTGTCGGGGTTGGTGATCGCCTGTCTCTTGGCGACCTGGCCCACCAGACGCTCGCCGTCCTTTGTGAACGCCACTACCGACGGCGTCGTTCTCGCGCCTTCGGGATTGGGGATAACGGTGGGCTCGCCGCCCTCCATGACCGCCACGCACGAATTTGTTGTTCCTAAATCAATACCTATTATTTTACTCATAATATTACCTCCAAACATAGTTATTAGTGATTAGCGAATAGCGAATAGGATCGGCTTTCGCTTTTTTATAATTTTCAGATTTTTGCCTCGCCCCTTGGGGAGAGGTGCCCGCTTGCGGGCGGAGAGGGGTTAACATAGGGACTAGGAACTAGGAACCGGAAACCCCTCTCAGTCAGCTCCGCTGACAGCTCTCCCCAAGGGGCGAGCCACGGGCGGCAGGTTGCCGCCCCTACAAGTGCCGACGATATATCGTGTTGCCAAACCGCGCAAATTCCGCCAAACCCGTAGGGGCGGACGACCCCGGCCGCCCGGGCTAACGTAGTGATTAGTGATTAGCGAATAGTGATTAGAACACCTCATCCGACAGGCTGCGCCTGCCACCTTCCCCTCAAGGGGAAGGCTTGTAGCGGCGGCACCCCCTCAAGGGGAAGGCACAAGAGGCTTCCCCTTGAGGGGAAGCTGTCTGCGGCTTGCCGCAGACTGATGAGGTGGGCTCCCGGGTCCTAGTCCCTATTCCCCGGTCCCTACGTTGCTACCTTTACCATCGAATGGCGGATCACGCGCTCGGCGCCTTCGGACTTATAGATATAGCCTTTGGCGAACTCGTCGGTTATCGTGTTGCTCGGCTCATCGCTCTCTCCGGTCATTACAGCGTTGTGAAGCTCGGGGTCAAACTCCTTGCCGACCGCCTCGATCTCGGTGACGTTCAGCGCGCCCAGCGCCTCGATAAACTGCCCGCGCACCATCTTTATGCCGCTGAGCAGGGCGTCCTTGTCGTCGTTGGTCTCGGCCGCGGCTATGGCTCTGTCAAGATTGTCGAGCACGGGCAGCAGCTTATCGACCGCCTCGCAAAGGCCTAAAGTGAAGTTCTCGGTCTTTTCCTTGGCCGTGCGCTTTTTGAAGTTGTCGAACTCCGCAACCTTGCGCAAAAACTTGTCCTTGGCCTCCTCCAGAAGGGCGGTCAGCTTTTCCTCCGCCGACTCCTCGGGCTCGGGCTCGCTTTGCTTCTCGGGCTCCGCGGCCTCGTCTTTGACATCCTCTTTTTCGACCGCTTCCCGGTCCTGCTCTTTATTCTTATCTTTTGATTTCAAATTTAACCATCTCCTTCTTCGTCCGGTCCTTTGCCGGGCCCCAGCCTGTCATTGAGCATGGAGCTCAGCGTGTCGGACAGATACTTGATACCCGACACCACTTTGGCGTAGTCCATGCGCTGCGGGCCGATAACGCCGACAATGCCGACCAGATCGTCTCCGACGCTGTAGCGCGACACGATTATGCTGTTTTCCTTAAGCTGCGGCAGGGGAAGCTCGTCGCCTATGTAGATGCTCACTCCCTCGCCGTCGGGCGCGATCTCGATCGCGTCGATAGCCTCATTAAGCACGCTCTTGTCGTCAAAGAACTCAAGTATATTTTTAATTTTTTCCACATCTTTATACTCCGGGAACCGAAGAATGTTCGCCGCGCCCTCGACAAACACCTGCTTGCTGTCGATCTCGCGCTCCGCCTCGTGTATCAGCTCAAGCACCGAGGCGAAGATCTCCGTGTTCTCGCCGACCGCCCCGAGCGCTCCGATCAGGCTGTCAAGATTGGCGTATCCGCCCATCCCTATGCCCGAGATATGCTCGCTGATTATGCGGTTCATGCGGTCGACCTCGTCGTCGGTCACCGATTTGCGCAGCCTGAGCAGCTTGTTCTTGATTATGCCCGACGAGCTTGAGACGATGACCATGATGTTCCTGCCGTCGATGTTCGCGAGCTTAACGCTCTTTGAGCCGCCCAAACGGCTTATCGGGCTTATGGCGAAGGTCGGCATGCTCGTCACCGCCGAAAACGCCGAGGACACTCCTTTAATTATATTGTCAAGCTCGATAAACTTTCCCAGCATCGCGCTTTTGAGCCTCTGTATCTCAAGAGCAGTCATCTGGTACCTGTCCATCAGATTGTCAACATAAAACCGAAGTCCCGCGTTTGACGGTATTCGCCCCGCGGAGGTGTGCGGCTGGACCAAAAGGCCCATCTCCTCGAGGTCGCCCATCTCGTTGCGAATCGTGGCCGCGCTCAGATTGAGCCCCGTCTTTTTGGCGATGGTCCTTGAGCCCACAGGCTCGGCATTCTTGATATAATCCTCGACAACAGCCCGAAGTATCAGCTTTTTTCTGTCGTCAAGCTCTGCCATAATACCACCTCTTTTGTTTTTGTTAGCACTCAACACCTCTGAGTGCTAATCCTGTATTATAATAGCACCGCGGTAAATATTTGTCAATACCTATTTTGAAAATTTTTTTGAACTTTTTGTGAATAAAAACCGACCGAGGATCGCTTTGGATTTTACAGCCTCTCAAAAATTTAATTCATTTTTGAGATTTAATATTTACATCTTCGTTTGATTATGTTAGAATATAATAAATATACAAAATTCGGTATTCAAAATGTTTACGCAATTAAAAAAATTAATATAATCGGAGGAGTTATTATGATAAAAAGAATCGGGGCACTATTGCTGATACTGTCTTTCATGTGCAGCGCGTGCGTATATGACGCGTCGGCTTTGACCGTTGATAACGCACAAAGCCAAGATGTGACGGACGCGCCGCAAAGTTTGCAAAGCGATATCGCTTTGCAGTCGGCGGACGACGAATGGTCTTATGAGCAAATCGAATACGGCGGCGAGACGGGTATGCTTCTCACGGAATACAAAGGCGCCGAGATCGACGTGTTTATCCCTTTGGAGATCGAGGCGGACGGCGTGTCGTATCCTGTGTTAAAGCTTGGCGACGGGCTGTTTAAAAATAATACAAACATAAACAGTGTGACGCTCTCCGCGAACGTAAAGGCGATCGGCGCGGAGGCGTTTTCGGGCGCCGAAAATATGGTATGCGTAGTCGCGAACGAGGGGCTTTCTGAGATAGGCGACAGAGCCTTTTCGGGCTGCTCGAAATTCAACTCTATCGTGCTCTATGACGCGGTGACCTCGATCGGCGCGGACGCCTTTGAGGGCTGCGGCAGCGTTAAGGTATACTGCAACGAGAACTCCGCGGCCTGTGAATATATGAAGCAGAACAAAATCAATTACGTTCTTATGAGCACCGACGCGAAGCCCGAGGTCGTTGATATTGACGATATCAGCTATTATATAACAAACGGCTCGGTGATACTTATGAGCGGCGCAAACGCGAGCGGCGATGTTGTCATTCCGGCGGAGATCCGCGGGTATCCGGTAACGCGTGTAAATGCGAAAGCATTCTCCCAAAACACGGCGATACGCTCGGTTTATCTGCCGGACACTGTCACGGATCTGGGCGATCAGATTTTTAGCAATTGCACATCGCTTGAAAGTGTTCGTCTGCCCCAAGGTATATCAAAAATACCCAGCGGAGCATTTGACTCTTGCTGGGCGCTGCAGGGAATTGATTTACCCGATGGTATATCCAGGATTGGAAGGACTGCTTTTTTCGCCTGCGGAAACATCAAGGAGATAACAATACCCAAAAATGTAAGTGCTATGGAATATGCGTCTTTTTACGGCTGCTCAGGATTGAGAAAAATAGATATACCGTCCGGTGTCCGCGTAATCGAGACCTACGCTTTTGATTCTTGCGCAAACCTCGAGAGCGTAACAATCGGCGAGAACGTCACCACAATACAATATAAAGCTTTTTCCTTTTGTTCCTCTTTGACAAGCATAAATATACCAAGCAGTGTGACAAATATCGAAGCATCAGTGTTTAACTCTTGCGAAAAACTCAGTTATGTGTATTTGCCTCAAGGCTTAACAAATATTGATCCGAGCGCATTTTCCAATTGTGCGGGTACTTTACTGTTGATAGTTTACGAAGATTCCTATTCTCACCGATATGCTGTAGAGAATAGTATTCCTTTTATGTTTAACACCGAAAATATTGATGATGTTATAGTTGAAAGTTATCCTGTAAAATACTATCTGCATGATGGCAAAGCATCGCTTATGTATTGTGACCGTGAGGCCTGTGGCGATATTATTGTTCCTGACAAAATCAACGATATTCCGGTAACCGAAATCGGAGTAAACGCTTTTAGGGATTGTTATAATGTAGCGCTGACTTTACCCGACACGATCACTAAAATTAACAACGGAGCATTTTATGGATGTGGATTGACCTCTGTAAATATTCCGGATGGAGTAGAATATATTGGCGAAGATGCTTTTAACCGAGCCGGGGGACTGGAAAACGTTGTTTTGCCGAGCAGTCTTAAAGAGATAGGAAAAAGCGCATTTTACAAATCCACGCTAAAGGATGCCTCAATCCCGGACGGAACAGAAAAAATCGGCACAGGGGCTTTCTCGCGTTCCTCTATCCGCCATTTATCATTGCCAAGCACTTTAAATGAATTCCCGGATAATTTGTGCTGGGGCTGTAATTATTTAAAAAGCGCTGAAATAAAACACGGTACGCAAATCATCGGAAGATCTGCTTTTTTAGAATGTCCCTCCTTAAAAGAAATAACAATTCCCGATACGGTGCAAACAATTAGAGATTATGCATTTTGCGGATGCACTGCATTACAATCAATAATTTTACCCGTGGGAGTACAAATAATAGAAGCAGACGCTTTCTCGGGGTGCTCGTCATTGGAAACCCTGAAAATACCCGAAAGCGTAGTCAGTGTGGGAAGTGAAATTGTCAGCAGATGCAAGAATTTGATCGCTTTATATGTTCCGGCATCGCTGACAGATATTACAGATAACGCATTTCTCGGCGGGAATTTTATTATGTTTGTTCACAGAGATTCCGAAGGTTATCAATACGCCGTAGACCATGATATCAAATATTGGTTTATTGACGAATCCGAACCCGAAATACAAAACTCGGACGGACTGGTTTATTTGGTTAATGAAAACGAAGCAATATTAATGACCTGCGACGCGGAAAAAGCCGGAACCGTCATAATACCCGAAACCGTTGATAATAAACCGGTTGTTGAAATTTATCAAAGCGCGTTTGCGAACTGCGGCTTGATACAATCTGTTTCCATACCAAGCACCGTAAAAAAAATCGGCAGCCACGCGTTTGAATTCTGTTCGCAGCTTGAAACGATCGACTTATCAGATCTTGATATAGACACGCTTGAGTTAAATACATTTAGTTGGTGCGAAAAGTTAACAAATATATCCCTTCCCCGAAACCTGAAGGTCATAAAAGGTTATGTTTTTTCCGGTTGTTCCGCGTTAAAAGAAATCAATATACCGGATACCGTAACAAGTATCGGCGAGTCTACTTTCTATCAGTGTGCAGCGCTTGACAATATAGAATTGCCCGACGGTCTCGAAGAATTAGGCTGCGATGCATTTTATGACTGCAAGGCTTTACGCAGCATTAAGATCCCCGCGGGCATCAATACTATACCATTATATTTGTGTTACGGCTGCGAGTCGCTTGTTGATGTGGAAATACATGAAAATGTAAAAACAATAGAAAATCGCGCATTCTCCGGCTGCACTTCACTTCGTAAAATAAGACTACCCGAAAAACTGGAAATCCTTGGACCGCTTGTTTTTGAAAACTGCACTTCCTTAGAATCTGTTAATATTCCGGCAACAATAGAATATTTAGACGCAAATTTATTTGAAAATTGCGTGTCGCTAAAACTGTTGTTTGTGCCGGAAAATGTTAAACCGGCCCAGCATCTCTGGGATTTTGAAGAATCTATATTTTTGAATTGCCGCGATCTTATAGTATGCGTTGTTGAGAACAGTCAGATGCACCAATATGTTAAACAATTTAATGTGCCGTATTTTGTGATTCCTCATACCGAAAATCCGTTTGTGTCTCAGGGCGCGCCGGTGAGCGGGGTCATTACCTCTCTTTCGGGCGCGGCCGTGGAGGGCGCCGCGGTTGAGCTTATCGACAAAAACGGCGCTGTGCGCGAAACTGTCACAACGGACGAGAACGGCTCATACAGCTGCACATACGCCGAGGTCGGCTCCTACACCGTCCGCGCGACCGACCAAAGCGGAAACACAGGCTCTAACAGCTTTTATGTAAAGCGGCTTGACGCTTTTGATGTGTATGTCACAGACGGAACGGACGTCACGATCAAGGACGGAGCGGCGGTCAGGGGAACCGTGTCAAACGAGGGCGGGGCGCCGATCGAGGGTGCCAAGGCCGAGCTTATCGATGAGAACGGAATGGTGGCCGCGTCCGCCGAAACGGATCCGAGCGGCGGCTATATTTTCCCGTATGTGCCGGGAGGCACCTATATTATCCGCGTGACCGACGAGAGCGGCAACGCGGCCTCCTGCGAGATCACCGTGTTCCCGTCAAACGGAGACGTTGCGCGTGATCTCACGATACGTCAAGGCGCGGCCCTGAGCGGACGCGTGATATATGAGGACAATATGCCCGCGTATTGGGCGGAGGTCATAATAACCAATGACGCGGGCGACAGGATAGCGGCGCTCAACACCGACGCCGAGGGACGTTACTCGATATCGGGCATCCCCGTCGGATATTACAACATCACCGCGGTTTATGATTACGGCAATATTAAATATACAGGCGCGACCGCCGTGACCATAAGCGAGCCGTCTGACATAACCGCCGGCGACATAGTGCTTAAAGCCTCCGCGCAAAATCTCGGAAACGCCACGATCGAGGGCAAGGTCACCGGACACGGACAGACGCAGGATTCGACCGTTGTGCTGAAAGACGCGTTCATGAACGAGATCGCGGTCTGCACAACGGGCAAAAACGGCAAATACGCTTTCTATAACGTTCCCGACGGCGCATATACTATAATCGCGACTACATCATCGCTGGGCGCGGGATACACCGTTATAACCGTCGAAAACGGCAAGGTGACGGCGGGCGACACGGATATAACCGTGTATAAGTCAGGAACAGTCGAGGACCTTGAGACCCTGATCGACCTTTTGCCCGATCCGACGGATACCGCCGCGGTATCGGCCTCGCGTGACGATATATCAAAAGCGAAAAATATCTATGACAGCTTATCGGACAAAAACAAACGCCGCGCGGATAAAGAAAAAATCGAAAAGCTCAACAGCCTTATCGCCGCGATATCCAATTTGTATATAGGCATATCGGGCGCGCCGCAATATGCGCCGACGGCCGAGGGACTTGAAACGCTGATCTCCGATACCGAGATGCTTTCGCAAAACTCGGGCAGTATTTCGCTTGACGTTTCGGTATTTAATGAAGTCTATTCGGAAGAAGACCCGCTCACCGAAAAATATGATATGGAACAAATACATAAAACAGCTGCGGACGCAGGCGTAACGATCGCGGAATATTTTGACATATCACTCACAAAATCAACCGAGAGCGGCGAAAAGAAAATTACGGACATATCAAAGGATTCTGTCGGCACGGGCGAGGTGAAGATCACACTGATGCTGTCGGAACAACTTAAAGGACACGAGAACTATTATATGCTCCACACGCACAACGGACGCGCCGAGCTGCTCGCGGATATCGACAACGATCCCGACACCGTAACATTTGAAACCGGCAAGTTTTCAAAATTCGCCATGGTATATGACGATATAGAAAGGGCGGGAGAAGGAACCGATGAACCCGATCCGACCGCTGAGCCCACAACAGAGCCGACCGCTGAGCCCACAACAGAGCCGACCGCTGAGCCCACAACAGAGCCGACCGCGGAGCCCACAACAGCGCCGACTGCGTCTCCGGAGCTTGGATATGATTATGATATGATCTCGGCAGAATATGACGACAGCGGAAAGCTGAATATTATCTTGAAATATACAGGCGAATCGGCGAATCCCAAAGCAAAACTCATTGCCGCCGTGTATAACGAGAACGACATCATGATCAGCGCCGATATGTATGATATCGAGGGAACGGAAATCAAAGATTTAGATTTTGTTAAGCCGGACTATGGATCCGTGAAGCTGTTTATCTGGAGCGATACAGACACCGCTAAACCGCTGAGCGAACCAAAACGACTGAATTAACCGACACAGCGGAGCTTCGGCTCCGCTTTTTGATTATGAATATAAAAAATAACGGCACAGGTCGTGCCGTTTTTGCCGCTACCTCGCGGTGTGGTATTTTTTTGTTATGGCGGCCCAGGTTTTTAGGTCCACTTCGCCGGTCTCGTCAAGGCCCAGGATCTTCTGGATGTCCCGGACGGCTTTGGCGGTCTCCTTTTTAAACAGGCCGTCGGGGTTTATAAGGTCGAGGCCGTCGGTCGTTTTGCTGATCTCTCTCAGCATCGACTGAAGCTCAAACACGTTGCGCCTGCCGTCATATATCGAGCTGAAATTGCCGCGCATATTATTCCGCCTCCTCTGTCATAACATAGCCGGGGTACTGCCCGGCCGATCTTTGATTTCCGTTCACTATGTCGGAATAGAGCTCGGTCACGCTGTCCCACGTTATCGGGCCCACGGTGCCTCGCGGCGGCAGGCCGAACAAATTCTGGTACGCCACGACCGCCTGCTCGGTGTCGGATCCGAAATATCCCGTTATCGCCGTCTTGGGTATCTCGTCGTACACATCCGATATCCTCGAGAGATATGTCTGCAGCGTCCGCACCGCGGGCTCGCTCGAGCCGCGCGTCAGCACCGTGCCTTGGAACGGGATCACGTTCTCGCCCGCGTAGTCGTCGGGCAGGCGGTCGAGTATCGACTTATAGACCGAGTACATCCTGTCCCAGGTCGCCTTGTTGACCGTTCCGGTCTCGGGCACGCCGTAGGCCGCCTGGAACGCGCGGACCGAATTTTCGGTGGCGGGGCCGAATATCCCGTCGAGCATAAGGCTCGGTATATAATCATTGAAGGTTGAGATAAATCTCAGAAAATACTGGATAAGCTGCACGCCCGGGCCTTGGTCGCCGTTTTGGAGCATCTCGGAATACTGGCGGTTCACGTCCTCGACCGACAGGCCCTCGGCGTCGAGCTCGGCCAGCCGCTTGACCGCGTTATAGATTCGATTTACCTGGTACCATGTGGCGTTGCCGATCACACCGTCGGCCTCGAGGTTAAATATCCGCTGGAACGCCTTGACGGCGTCCTCGGTTATCACGTCGAAAAACCCGTCGGGATAGGCGATCTTGGGTATCGCGGGATAGTTTTTGGATATCCTGTTGAGCTGTATCTGCATCCGCTTGACCTCAAAGCCGCGGTCGCCGACCTTGAGCGGGGTCCCGGGATAGGTCTCGGACACCTCGGCGACGGGCGCGTTTTCCACAAGAGTTATGTCGTCGCCGTAGTAATACCTGAGTATCTCGAGCGGCGACAGACCTTGGTTCGCGAGCTCGACCGTGCCCCACTGGGAGAGGCCGCCGGGGCAGACGGACGTGGTGCCGTTGCAGTACCTCGGGAAGAACGGAAAAAAGTTCCCCTCGCGCACTATGTATGAGTTAAACAGCTCGTCGACCAGCCGCCCGATGTTTTCGAAATAATCTCTGCCGCTTGTGAAGGCCTGGTCGTATTCCTGCAGCGACGTGATGTCGAAATTATAGCCCTGGCTCCTGTAGAACTCGGTGGTGACGCGGTTGAGCGCAAACGTTATCTGCGCGAGAATATTGGCTCTTATGGCGTTTTCGGGCCAGGTGGGATAGATCTCGCTCGAGGCGACGTTTTTGATATAATACGAGAAAGGAACCGTGATATTGGGCGCCGATGCGTCGTCGGGAGCGCCCAGATGCACCACGATGCTTTCCGGGATTTTTACTCTAAGGTCCACGGTCTCACCCCCTACTTTTCCCGATCGGGTATCATTTCCACGTTCTGGATGGAGCACACGTTGTCGAACACCAGGGCCGCGATAACGCCGTCCGAGCCGAACTCGGGCTCGACGTAGTACCCGTCAAGCTCGGCCGTCACGCCGTACACCGCGTAGGGCCGCACCTCATCCTGCGCCTGCATCGAAAAGTGCATATCGGGCGCGGGCAGGAATATTTTCTCGGTCTTGCCGCTTTGGTCGGTGTACCTGACCTCGCTGACGCCGTTCGGAGCGTTCTCGAGCGACTTTATCGTCACCTTGACGTTTTCAAGCGGCAGTGCTTGACGCGCGAGGTACACCTGCACCACTATCCCGCCTTTGCCGCTGTAGGGCGGTACGTATTCGGTATTCCCCGATTTTTCGCTTCGAACGCTCGGAAGATAGACCGTTTCATGAGTGTCGGGCTCCGCTCCGTTTTGCTCGCTTTCGGGCGGCTCCCGATTTGTCTCGGGCGCTGAAGGCACGCCGAATCTCGGCGCGTTTGCCGGCTCGTTTTGAGGTATCACCGCGGGCGGCTCCTTAACGCGCTCCGCCCCGCTTTGCTCATCGGCCTTAAGGCTTATATCCACTCCTTTAAAAAATCCGTTCATAAAAAATCACTCTCCTGCGTTATACTATGCGGGAGAGCGGTATTTGTGCCCTAAAATATTAAATTAAATACAAATATTATAATTTCGATATACAGGCTCATCAGGGCGTATCCGCCCAAAATACCCGTTATGAACCTGCGGACATTGTTTGACTTGAGTATGTTCTTTTTCTGCAGGAACCAGTCGATAAACATACACAGGCAAAACGCCGCGATAATATAAAGCCTCGGCCTGCATACGAAAATCAGCGCGAGGGATATGAGCCAGCCCAGGTACACGCCCGCGCAGCGCGCGCAGACCGGGAACTGACGGCCTTTTATAAAAAAGCTGCGCTCGGGCATCTGGTGGCAGCCCGTTTTTCCGCCGATCTCCATGGCTCTGAGCCATATCCTGTCGGCTCTGCCGAAATCGCCGCTCATATATCAACCGCCGAATCTGCGGCCGCAGTCTTTGCACACCCAGTAGTTGTTGTGCGTGGTCCTGGGCTCGCTTCCGCACAGGCCGCAAAGCAGGCCTATAGGGCCGAACAGGATATATCCGCAGCAGCCCGAGCCCGCGTCGTACCCGCCGCCGTTTATGTTGGTCTCCTGCATGGGCTGGCAGTTGTGGCCGCCGCAGTGGGGGCAGCTTATGCCCGAATATGACGCGCCGTCGTTGTTCACCACCTCGGCGTCGTATACCGGCACATCGGCGTGGGCGCCGCAGTTTGGGCAGTATGTCGCGTTTCCCATGTCCGCTCCGCAATGTCTGCAATACATAATAACACCTCGCAAATATTATTTTATCTCGCTTATATCGTATGGGGTCGTCTGATAAACAAAGTAGTTCAGCCAGTTGGAATAGAGCAGGTTGGCGTGGGCCCGCCACGTGTTTTTGGGCACGGTCGTCGGGTCGTCGCCTTCAAAATAATTCTTCGGGACCTTTATGTCAAGGCCCTTTTCCACGTCTCTGAAATACTCGCTCGCCAGAGTTATGTTGTCGTACTCCGAGTGGCCCGTGACAAAAAACTGACGCTCGCTCTTAGCCGTGACGATATACACGCCCGCCTCGTCCGACTTGGCCAGGACCTCAAGCTCGGGCACCTTGGCTATGTCCTCCTCGCGCACCTCGGTGTGGCGGGAATGCGGCGCGTAAAACTTGTCATCAAAGCCGCGGAGCAGTATTTTTTTCTTTTTCTCGGGCACGACGTAGTGCTCGTATATTCCGAACATTTTTTCTTTCAGGTCGTACTTTGGTATGCCGTAGTGGTAATAGAGCGCGGCCTGCGCTCCCCAGCAGATATGGAAGGTCGAGGTCACGTTGGTCTTGGACCACTCCATGATCTCGCACAGCTCGTCCCAGTAATCGACCTCCTCAAAGGGCATCTGCTCGACCGGCGCGCCCGTGATTATGAGCCCGTCGAACTTGCGCTTTCTGTAGGCGTCGAACGTGTCATAAAAAGCGTCAAGATGGCTCTTGGGCGTGTTCTTTGACTCGTAGCTCTTGGTGCTCATGAGGCTTATGTTTATCTGCAGAGGCGTGTTGCCCAGCATACGCATGAGCTGCGTCTCGGTCACTATCTTGGTGGGCATGAGGTTCAGGATCAGTATCTCAAGGGGTCTGATCTCCTGCGTTATCGCCCTGGTCTCGGTCATGACGAATATATTTTCGTTGCTTAATATATCCGTGGCCGGTAAATCATTCGCTATTTTAATAGGCATGGTATCACCTCAGAATTCGTTTATAATATTGAGCGAGCGCTCGGCGATCATCTCGGCCTTTTTGCGCTTGTCTCTGACCCTCTCGGCGAGCGGGGTTATAATTCCGTAGTTCACGTTCATCGGCTGAAAATCGGCGCAGCCCTCGTTTGAGACGTAGGCCGCCAGCGCGCCTATCGCGGTCTCGGGCGGGATAAGTTTCGGAGGTTTGCCCAAAAGCCGCTCCGCCGCGTATCTTCCCGCGAGCAGGCCGCTTGAGGCGGACTCGACATAGCCCTCAACTCCGGTTATCTGACCCGCGAAGAATACGTTTGGCCGCTCCTTCATCGAATAGTCGGCGGAAAGCAGGCCGGGGGAATTTATATACGTGTTTCGGTGCATGACCCCGTATCTGACGAACTCGGCGTTCTCGAGCCCCGGTATCATGCCGAACACCCGCTTCTGCTCGCCGAATTTGAGATGGGTCTGAAAGCCGACGATGTTGAACATGGTGCTTGCGGCGTTGTCCTGCCGCAGCTGAACGACCGCGTAATATTTTTCGCCCGTCTCGGGGTTATCGAGGCCCACGGGCTTTAAGGGGCCGTATCTCATGGTGTCCTCGCCGCGCCTAGCCATGACCTCGATCGGCATACAGCCCTCGAACACCTTTTTGTTTTTTTCAAACTCATGGAGCTCGGCCGTCTCGGCGGAGACCAGCGCCCTGTAGAACGCGAGATATTCGTCTTTGCTCATCGGGCAGTTGATGTAATCGGCGCCGCCCTTGCCGTATCTGGCGGCGCGGAACGCCTTTGTCATGTCTATGCTGTCGCAGGTCACGATCGGGGCCGCCGCGTCGAAAAAGTGCAGATATTCCTTTCGGGTCAGCTGCGCTATCTTTTCGGCCAGCTTGTCCGATACCAGCGGGCCCGCGGCTATGATAAGGTCATCGCCGGCGTCTATCTCTGTCACCTCGCCGAGCTTTACGTCGATCAGCGGATGCGCCTTTATCTTGTCGGTGACCGTTTTTGAAAATCCGCCGCGGTCGACCGCCAGCGCGCCTCCCGCGGGGACACGGCAGGCGTCGGCGCACTGCATTATGAGCGAGCCGAGGCGCCGCATTTCCTCCTTCAGAAGGCCGACCGCGTTATATATGCCGTCGGCTCTCAGCGAGTTGCTGCAAACCAGCTCGGCGAAATTTTCGCTCTTGTGGGCGGGCGAGTATTTTTCGGGCTTCATCTCGCACAGCGTAACATGAACGCCGCGGCTTGCGGCCTGCCACGCCGCCTCGCAGCCCGCGAGGCCCGCTCCTATTATTTTCAGCTCCATAATTTATTGCTCTTTCTTTTTTGACTTGCTCTCGGGTTTCCTGACATAATCGCAGTTCTCGTTATAGCAAACATAGCTTATCGGGCCCCTGCGGTACATCCGCTTTTTCATCAGCGTGCCGCCGCACTCGGGGCATTTCTCGTTTGTCGGCTCGTCCCAGGATATGAAGTCGCACTCGGGCGAGTTTGCGCAGGCGTAGAACGTGGCGCCTTTTCTGGACTTGCGCACAAGCACCTTGCCGCCGCATTTGGGGCAGGGGACGCCCAGCTCGACGGTTATTGCCTTGGTGTTGCGGCACTCGGGGAAGCCCGGGCAGGCGAGGAATTTTCCGAATCTGCCCTGCTTGTATACCATGAGCCTTCCGCATTTTTCGCACACAACGTCCGAGACCTCGTCTTTTATCTCGACATTTCCTATCTTTTCCTCAGCCTCTTTGAGAGTCTTTTCAAACGGGCCGTAGAAGTCGCCGACCACCTTGTGCCAGTCGGTCGTGCCGTTGGCCACGTCCTCGATCTTGTCCTCCATGTTGGCGGTGAACTTGAGGTCCACTATGTCCTTGAAATTCTCTTTCATCAGGTCGGTGACGATATAGCCCAGCTCGGTGGGATAGAGCGTCCTCTTTTCGCGGGCAACATATCCGCGCGCCGTTATCGTGGCGATCGTGGGCGCGTAGGTGCTGGGCCTGCCTATGCCCTCTTCCTCCATGGCCTTAACGAGCGACGCCTCGGTATAGCGCGGGGGCGGCTGGGTAAAATGCTGCTCGGGAGTTATCGCCGCCGCCTTGAGGCTTTGCCCCTCGGTCAGGGCGGGCAGCTTTTTCAGCTTCTCCTCCTCGGTGTCGCGGCCCTCCACATAGAGCGTGGTGAAGCCCGCGAACTTGACCGTGCTGCCGCTCGCCTTGAGCATATATTTGTCGGTCGTTATGTCGGCGTTCACGGTGTCGAGCACCGCGTCCTCCATCTGGCTGGCTATGAACCTCTGCCAGATCAGGCGGTACAGCTTATACTGGTCGGGCTTAAAGGTCGCCTTGTATTTTTCCGGATTGTTGGCCGCGAACGTGGGCCTTATCGCCTCGTGGGCGTCCTGCGCCGATTTTTTCGCCTTGTAGACCTTGGGCCTTACGGGGACGTATTCACTGCCGAATTTATCGGCTATATAGGCTCTGGCCTCGCTTTGGGCCACAGACGCTATGCGCAGCGAGTCGGTCCTCATATAGGTTATAAAGCCCATCTCGTAAAGCTGCTGCGCCGCCATCATGGTCCTGCGCGTCGTGAAATTGAGCTTTCGCGACGCCTCCTGCTGCATGGTGCTGGTGGTGAACGGAGGCGCGGGACGGCGCTTTGTCTCTTTTTTGATGATCTTTGAGACAGTGAAGTCGGAGCCCTTGAGCTCGTTTGTTATCCTCATCGCCGTTTCCTCGTCCTCGACCGCCAGCTTTTTGCCGTCGCTCAGGCCGTGGAACCTGGCTGTAAACGGCAGTCTGCCCTTCTCGTTTGTGAGCTTGGCCTCGATCGACCAGTATTCTCGCGGGATAAACGCGTCGATCTCGCGCTCCCTGTCCACGATCATCCTCGTCACGGCGGACTGCACTCTGCCCGCGCTGAGGCCCTTTTTAACCTTTTTCCAAAGCAGCGGGCTGATTTGATAGCCCACTATCCTGTCAAGCACCCTGCGGGTCTGCTGGGCGTCGACCAGGTCCATGTCTATCGCTCTCGCTTGTTTTACGGCCTGCTTTACCGCGTCTTTGGTGACCTCGTTGAAGGTTATGCGGCAGGCGCTTTGCGGGTCGATGTCTAGTATGTGCGCCAGGTGCCAGGATATCGCCTCGCCCTCGCGGTCGGGGTCGGTCGCGAGGTACACGGCGGACGCCGCCTTGGCCTTTTTCTTGAGCTTGGCGATAACGTCGCCCTTGCCCCTGATCGTGATATACTTGGGCTCGAAATTATTGTCAAAGTCTATGCCGAGCTGACTCTTGGGCAGGTCCCTAAGATGCCCCATGGTCGCCTCGATATTGTATGTGCTGCCGAGATACTTTTTGACGCTGCCGACCTTTGTGGGAGACTCCACGATCACCAGCTTCTTTTTTCTCTCGGCCGTTGTTTTCTTGGTCGTTGTTTTTCTTTTCTCAGCCATAAATTATCCTCCGTTTATTCAAGAGTATATAAATTTCCGGCATGCTGTCTGATTATGCCCTTGAGCTGAAGCAGCACAACCGAGCTGTTCACGTCGGAAGTATTTAGCTCAGTATTCCTTATTATTTCATCAATATGCACAGTCTCGCCCGACTTGCACATATATTTTACGATTTTTGCCTCTTTCGGGCCGAATTTTGAAAAATCAAAACGGCTCATCCTGCTCTCCGCGGTCTCGGCGGCGGGTCTGCTTTCGGGCGCCGCTCCGGCTTGCGGCTCGGACGTCACGACGGTTTTCTCGCGGGGCGGCTTTACTATCGCCGCAGCTCCGTGATCAAGCATATCGCCGAAACGGTCCGCATACTCGGAAATTATGTCGCCGCAGCCCAGCACCGCCGCGGCTCCGTCGCGGATAAGCCCGTTGGGCAGCGCGGCGCCGTCGTCGAGCGGACTTCCCGGGATCGCGAAAACATCCCTGTCGTACATCTGCGCGTATTTGGCGGTTATGGCGGTACCGCTGCGCTCGGTCCCTCCCGAGATAAGCACGCCGCTTGAAACGCCCGCGATTATTCTGTTGCGCTCGCGGTAGAAATAGTCTCTGCCCTTGACGCCCGGCGGCTGCTCTGAAATTATCATGCCGCGCTTTAATATTTTTCCGTAGAGCTCCGTGTTGCTTTTCGGATATATGACATTGACGCCGCCCGCCAGCACCGCGACGGTGAGCCCGCCCGCGTCGAGCGCGCCCAAATGCGCCTCGGCGTCAAGCCCTCTCGCCATGCCGCTGACTATGACCGCGCCGCTTTTCGCCATGTCTTCACACAGTTTGCGGGTGAAGCGGAGCTTGTCGTCCGACGCCTCCCTGGAGCCGACGACCGCAACGGTAAAATACTCGTTTAAGTCAATGTCAAGCCCCGCGGCGTACAGGATCTGCGGCGGCGCCGGAGTGTTGCGCAGCAGATCGGGATAATCGCCGTCCGAGATATGGATAGGCCTTATGCCCTTATCCTCGCAGTCTCTCAAAATCTGCTCCGCGCCGCTCAGGTCTTTATCAAGGGCGGACGGATAATACGAGCCGAGCACGCGCTCGATCTCGCGGACGCTCACGCCGCCGTCAAAAATATTCTCCGCGCCGCCGAGCTCCGTCACGCATTTTTGTATCACCGTGGGTCTGTGACCGCACACTCGGGTCAGCCACAGGCTTTTAAGGAGTTTATCTCTTTCCATATCAAACCACCCGAATCAAACCAACGATTTTAATTACGCAGAGCGTACATCAGCACGCCCGCCGCGACCGCCGCGTTGAGCGACTCGACCTTGCCGTCCATCGGTATGCGCACTCTGACGTCGGAAAGTCCGAGTGCCTCTTTCGAAACGCCTCTCGCCTCGCTGCCGATAATCGCGGCTATCTTTTTTCCGTGCGTTTCTTTGGCGTATTCAAACAGGTCAACGCTGCCCGAAAGCTCGGTTGCCGCAATCTCAAAGCCGCGCTCCTTGAGCCCGCGGATAACATCGAGCCCGCAGCCGCAGGCAAACTTCACGCGGAAGATCGAGCCCATCGTGGAGCGGACGGCCTTGGGGTTATATATGTCCGCGCAGCCGCTCAGCATATACACCGCGTCGATTCCTGCCGCCTCGGCGGTTCTGAGCATCGCGCCCACGTTCCCGGGCTCCGAGACCCCGTCGAGTATAAGGACTCTTGACATATCGTCCGTGAGCTTCGGCACCCCGCCGCCCGTCTCAAGCAGCGCCGAGACGCCCTGGGGCGTCACCGTGTCGGACGCGGCGCGGAACAGTCTGTCGGGCACCGAGCATACCGAGAACCCAGCCTTGTCGAGCGCGCCCGGCAGAGGGTCGCCGTCCGCAAACGTTTCCGAAACAAAAATATGCCTGATCCTGCCCGGAGCGTCGGCGGCCGCCTCCTCGGTCATGCGCCTGCCCTCGACAAGGTAAAGGCCGTGTTTTTTCCTGCCCTTTAAGGTCGCGGCGGCGGTCATCAGCTTCAGTTTTTTGTTGTCCTTTGATGTGATTTTCTCGATCATATTTTACCTCGGGTTCCGATATTCAAAAAAATGCAAAAGTTATACCCGCGATATCGGGTATAACTTTAAGCTGCTTATTTTACCTTCTCAACAAGCTGCGTGAACGCTTCCGGGTCGGAAATCGCTATCTCGGACAGCATTTTTCTGTTGATGTTTATGTTGTTCTTTTTGAGTCCGTCCATAAACTTGCTGTAGCTTATGCCGTTTGCTCTCGCCGCCGCGTTGATACGGGCGATCCAAAGCTGTCTGAACTCTCTCTTCTTGGCCTTTCTGTCTCTGTAGGCATACGCCAGGGACTTCATAACAGCCTGATTGGCCGTTCTGAACAGCTTGCTCTTGGCGCCTCTGTAGCCCTTGGCCAGCTTTAAAACTTTTTTGCGTCTCGCGCGTGTCTTGACCGCGCCCTTTATTCTTGCCATAGTAATTTTCCTTTCTGATTTCTAAAGTTTTATAAACCGAATCGGTACGCGGTTTATTTGTAAGGCATCATAGCCTTGATCGTGGCCTCGTTGGCCTTGGCGAGATAACCGCCCTTTCTGAGCTTTCTCTTTCTCTTGGTAGACTTCTTGTTAAGAATGTGGCTCCTGTAAGCCTTACCTCTCTTCACCTTGCCGTTTTTGGTAACGCTGAAACGCTTTGCCGCGGCTCTGTGTGTCTTAATTTTAGGCATTTTCTTTTCTCCTTCCGTTTTGTTATTCTGATTAAAGCATATCATGCAATGTTTGACTACTTCTTTTTGGGTGTGATAAACATAGCCATATTTCTGCCTTCCATTTTGAGACCCTTGTCAACGTCGCCGTACTCGGCGGCGCCCTCCTTGAATCTCATCAGGATGTCTCTGCCCATGGATGAATGGGTGATCTCACGACCTCTGAACCTGACCGAAACCTTGACCTTGTCGCCGTTTTTGAGAAACTTCAAAGCGGCCTTGAGCTTGGTGTTGAAATCATGATCGTCGATATTCGGACTCAGGCGAACCTCTTTGACCGCCACGACCTTCTGGTTCTTGCGGTTCTCTTTCTCGCGCTTTGAAAGCTCGAACTTATGCTTGCCGTAGTCCATGATCTTGCACACCGGCGGCTTGGCCTGGGGCGCGATCTTCACCAGATCAAGATTTTTCGAATCGGCGGCCGCCTGAGCTTTCGCTATCGGCACGATACCCAGCTGCTCGCCGCCCGGCCCGATCAGACGAACCTCTTTGTCTCTGATCTGGTCGTTGATCATCAAATCCTGCTTAGCTATACAAAACACCTCCCAAATTAATATTGCATAAAAAATGCGGCGCGCAAAAGCACGCCGCAATATAAACCCAAATAAAAATTCAAATTATATTGCCCTTTCGCTGTTCGCTGAGGGGAGAAGCGCGACTTCTGCTTTATTCAACGCATGATATTTTAGCACACTTAAAACCGTATGTCAAGCATTTTTTTGAAAAATTTTTAAATTTATCCCGACGCGCGCGACGCCAAAAAACTCTTGTCAAATTATGGCGCCTGTGTTATAATGTGCTGCGGAGGGTTTTTATGAATACAAAAATAATGAAAGAAAAACTTAACGGTTTAAAAAAATATCTCAAGCGCCTCAAAAACAAAAAGGTGCTCGTCTGCGCGGCGGTGTGCGCGGCGGTCATATGCATCGCGATAGCCGCGTGCTCGCGCCCGTCGGATAACGGCATCAGGCTTTTCGCCAAGGGCGAAGAGGTCGTTTGCCCCGCTCCGATATACACTGAGAACGGGTCGGCCATGGTGCCCCTGCGGGCTGTCTGTGACGCTTTCGGTGCCTCGATCAAGTGGGACGACAAGACCGAGAGCATGGCGGTCACCCTTGAGCCGGTGACCGTGCATTTCGCGATCGGCAGCGACAAAATGATAAAATACGGTCAGCCCGTGGATATGGGCGCGGCGGCCTGCTTTTCGGGCGATTACGCCATGGTCCCCGTCAGAGCGATAGCCGACGCCTTCGGATATCCCGTCGAGTGGGACGATAAAAACAAAGCGATATTCATGGGCGAGAGGGTCGAGCTTGACCCGAACCCGGTATCGGGCACGGTCGTGACCGACGAGTTCAGACACGAGCAAGATCTGGGCACATACAACAGCATAAGCGTTTTTTCAAACGGGAGCGAGAATTTCGGCATGGAGCTTCTGAGTCTTGACGACAGCAGCGGGGCCTACGCCGACGCGGTCGAAAAGATAGCGCGCTCGGTGCCCGACGCGGATGTGTATAATATTCTGGCGCCGACGGCGCAGGAATTCTACGCGCCCAACTCACGACGGACAAATCAGACCGCGGGCATCAAGGCGGTTTACGACGACCTGATCTCGCGCGACATACCCAACCTTGAGCTTATAAACGTTGTCGGCACTCTGTCGGAGCACGCGGGCGAAAAAATCTATTTCTGCACCGACCACCACTGGACCCAAAGAGGCGCCTACTACGCCTACGCCGAATACTCGGCTGAAAACCCAAACATAGACAATCTTGAGCCTCTTCAGAATTACCGCACAGAAAACCGATACGGAATGCTGGGATCGCTCACGTCGTTTATGTCCGGCACGCGCGGCAGCGATCTGATCGCTCAAAATCCCGATATGCTGCAGCTGTTTTATCCCAAATCGGAATACGAGGGCGCGGTCTACAGCGACCCGTTCATGACCTCGTATATGCAGAGCGTCGTGCCTGTCTATCCGTGGCTCAACAATTACAGCTGTTTTCTCCAGGGCGATTACCCGCTGGAGGTTTTCAAGACCAACGTCAATAACGGCAGGAAGATATGCATAGTGAAGGAATCTTTCGGCGACGCGTTCTCGGTTTGGGCGCTGAATAATTACGAGGAAGTCTACATAATAGATTACAGGATGTGGAACGGCGGCACCTACGGCGGCTACGGCAGCGGAGCGTACTCATTTAAGCTCAGGGAGTTTTACGATTTTGTGAAATTCGACGATCTGGTTATAATAAGCTATCCCGTCTCGGTGAGCGTGAAGCAGCAGACCGACCTGCTTGGGGCACTGTAGGGACGTCTGCCTCGCCCCTTGGGGAGAGGTGCCCGCTTGCGGGCGGAGAGGGGTCAACATAGGTACCAGAGATTAGGGTCTAGGGACTAGGAGCCCCTCTCAGTCGCCTTCGGCGCCAGCATTAAGGAAGCTCTTGGTCAAAATTGCAAGCAATTTTGAAAGATAGCTTTGAACCCGCAAGCAAGCTTGCTGATTATCCCCAAGGGGCGAGCCGGGACGCCGAGGTCGTCGTCCCCTACGACCACATTACGCATAATGCCGTAGGGGCGGACGACCCCGGCCGCCCGTTCTATTCGCTATTCACTATTCACTAATCACTACGTTTGGAGGTCATTTTATGGTTAATATTGGAAACGACTGGGATGAAATATTGGGCGGCGAGTTTAAAAAAGATTACTACTTGAAGCTTCGGGCGTTTCTGGCTCGGGAGTACAGGACCGGCACGGTCTATCCCGATATGTACGATATATTCAACGCCCTTAAATACACGCCATACAATGATGTCAAGGCGGTCATACTCGGGCAGGACCCGTACCACGGCCCGGGTCAGGCGCACGGCTTGTGCTTCTCGGTGCTTCCGGGGATAACGCCTCCGCCGTCGCTCAAAAATATTTACAGGGAAATATACGACGAATACGGCACCCCGATGCCCGAGGGGGGCGAGCTGACCGGCTGGGCGAAGCAGGGGGTGCTGCTTTTAAACACGGTGCTGACCGTGAGAGCGGGCATGGCGAACTCGCACCGCGGCATGGGCTGGGAGATACTGACCGACAGGATCATATCGCTCTTAAACGAGCGCAAGCAGCCGATCGTGTTTATGCTCTGGGGCGCGAACGCCAGACAGAAAACCGCGCTGATCACAAACCCGAGCCATCTTGTGCTGACCGCGGCGCACCCGAGCCCGCTCTCGGCGTACAACGGATTTTTCGGCTGCGGGCATTTCAGAAAATGCAACGATTTCCTCTCGGCAAACGGCTGTGAGGCGATAAACTGGCAAAAAACGGTCTGAAAAAATTTAAATAAGAATATATCGTTTTGATTCGCTGCGTTCCCACCTCCGTCTTTCCGCCTTTGGCGGAAATCCACCTCCTCCGGTGAGGAGGCAAACGGGCGGATAGTATCCGCCCGCGGGACGCCGAGGTCGTCGTCCCCTACGATCACATTACGCATAATGCCGTAGGGGCGGACGACCCCGGCCGCCCGTTCTATTCACTATTCGCTAATCGCTAATCACTACGTTCCCACCTCCGTCTTTCCGCCTTTGGCGGAAATCCACCTCCTCCCGGGAGGAGGCAAACGGGCGGATAATATCCGCCCGCGGGACGCCGAGGTCGTCGTCCCCTACGACCTATTTGTTTTCGCCTTTACGAATTCGCTCAGGAGCTTCGCGCTGCCCTCGGGGCCGAGGACCGCGCTGTCGATCGAGATGTGGTAATTCGACACGTCACCCCACTTGCGGTCGGTGTAGAAATTATAATAATTCGCCCGCTTTTTGTTGGTCGATTTTATCTTGTCGAGCGCCTCTTTTTCCTTGAGCTTATAAATATCCATCACGCGCTCTAATTTATAGTCGTCCGCGGCGTGGATGAAAACGTTTATCACGTTGGGACGGTCGCGCAGGACATAGTCGGAGCAGCGGCCGACGATAACGCAGGTCTCGGTGTCGGCAAGCTCCTCGATCACCTGCGACTGTATCCTGAAAACCGCGTCGGAGTTCAGTATGTCGCCCGAGCGGTGGTACACGTGCCTGTCGTGCTGCATACCCATGACGAGCGAGTAGAGCAGGCTGTTGGTATGCTTTTCGTCTATGCCCTCAAACAGGTCCTCCGACAGCCCGCTGCGCTTTGCGGCCATGGCGATGAGGCCCTTGTCGTAAAATCCGATTCCGAGGATCTCGGCAAGCATTTTTCCGATCTTCATACCGCCCGAGCCGAACTGCCGTCCGAGGGTTATAACATATTTGCCGCTGTTTTCCGTCTTTTCTTCCATTTCGCGCACCTCCGGGATAGGTCTATATATTTTATCACATTACGCGCCCGAATGCAAAGGCAAACAGAAAATTTGTTGTATAAAATTAGTGTGTTCTAATTGTGCAGATTTACTAATTATCGATCGGTTTTGTTTTTTTAATTTACATACGGGCGTGAAAAATTTATATTGACAAGATTTTGAAAATGGTTTATAATGTTAAAGTTGTATAAATTCTTTAAATGTACAATCCTTACTCCCAACGAGAGATTGGGGGTCAAAGTCCAAAAGGAGGTGACAAAATGGCAGAACACATTAACAAGTATGAGACGATCATGGTCCTGGACGCTACCCTGACCGAGGAAGAAACCGCGGCTCTGCTTGGCAAGTTCACGTCATTGATCGAAAAACACGGCGAGATTGAGAGCGTCGATGAATGGGGCAAGCGCAAGCTGGCCTATCCGATCAATTTCATGAACGAGGGCTACTACGTGTTGGTTAACTTTAAATCCGATCCCGAGTTCCCCAGGGAGCTTGAGCGTGTTTACAAGATAACCGACGGCGTTATGAGAAGCATTGTCGTAAGACGCGAGGAGGATTAATTATGATTAACAAAGCGATTATAATGGGCAGACTCACTCGTGACCCCGAGGTTCGGACGACGAACTCGGGAAAATCTGTATGCAGCTTCAGCGTTGCGGTAGACAACGGCTACGGCGAGAACAGACAGACGGATTTCATCAACTGCGTGGCGTGGCAGAGCCAGGCCGACTTTATCGGAAGATACTTCACAAAGGGCATGATGATAATCGTTATCGGACGTATCTCGACAAGAAGCTGGGAAGGTCAGGACGGACGCAAGAACTACACGACCGAGATCGTGGCAAGCGAGGTAAGCTTCGGAGAAACCAAGAAGGCGAGAGAGGCCAACGCGGGCTACGCGCCGCAGCAGAGCTACGCTCCCTCGTATAACCGTGCTCCGCAGCAGCAGTACGCGCAGCCGGCTCCGCAGCCGACTATGCCGAACGATCTTGACGACGACGAGTTCCTGCCGATTTCCGAGGTCGATGACGACCTTCCGTTCTAAAATTTGTTAAAAATTTAATTTAAGGAGAATTTATCATGGCTGAAGAAAGAAGAAACGACAGACCCCGCAGACGTCCCAAGAGAAAAGTCTGCTCGTTCTGTGTTGATAAGGTTGACCACATCGACTATAAGGATGTGGCCAAGCTCAGAAGATATGTGACGGAGCGCGCAAAGATCCTTCCCAGAAGAATCAGCGGCTGCTGCGCCAAGCATCAGAGGCAGCTGACCGTTGCCATAAAGAGAGCGCGTCAGATTGCTCTTATGCCTTACACATCAGACTAATACGGCAAAGGCGCCTCTGTTTCGGGGCGCCTTTGTTATACTGTTAACAATATCGAACATTCATGATTTTTATATCACGGCAACACGTTATTCTTATCATATAAACATCAACTAAAACAGGAGGATAAAAATGACACAACAAAATATCTGCATTATGATTTCCATAGTCCTTTACATGATAATCGTTCTCGGTATCGGAGTATGGTTTTCAAGACGCAACAAGACGGCCGACGACTTCTATCTCGGCGGCAGAAAGCTCGGCCCCTTCGTAACCGCGATGAGCGCCGAAGCCTCGGACATGAGCAGCTATCTGCTGATGGGCGTGCCCGGACTGGCGTATCTCACAGGTCTGGCCGACGCGTCATGGACGGCTATCGGACTTATTATCGGTACATATTTAAACTGGCTCATCGTGGCCAAAAAGCTGAGGAACTACTCGAGCTATATCGGAGCCGCGACGATACCCGCTTTCTTCTCGGAGAGATTCAAGGATAAATCAAGAATGCTCAGCGTTATCGCGGCCATTGTTATCATCATATTCTTCGTGCCCTACACGGCCTCGGGCTTCGCGGCCTGCGGCAAGCTCTTTAACTCGCTGTTCGGCGTAAGCTATGTGGGCGCGATGATCGTGTGCGCGGCCGTTATCATAATCTACACCATGCTTGGCGGATTCCTGGCGGCCAGCACCAGCGACTTTTTGCAGGCGATCATTATGTCGATCGCGCTTATCGTCGTTCTGATCTTCGGAACGGTTCAGGCGGGAGGCCTGGGTCAGGTCATCGAAAACGCCAAAACCCTGCCCGGATATCTGAGCCTCAGGAACATCTACGTGCCCGAGACGGGCGGCTCCGAGGTATACGGCTGGTTCCGCAGCTGCTCCATGCTGGCCTGGGGCTTGGGCTACTTCGGAATGCCCCATATTCTGCTCAGATTCATGGCCATCGGAGACGCGAAAAAGCTCAAGCTTTCAAGACGCGTGGCTTCGGTATGGGTGGTTATCTCCCTTGCGGTCGCGGTATTTATCGGCATAATCGGCATGGGTCTTGTTACAAACAACGTTATCGCGCCTCTGGCCGATTCCGAGCGCGTTATAATCGAGATATCAAAGCTTCTGAGCGGATTCGGAATCATCCCCGCTCTGGTGGCGGGCGTTATCCTCGCGGGAATCCTCGCGGCCACGATGTCCACTGCGGACTCGCAGCTGCTGGCGGCTTCCTCCTCCGTTTCTCAGAACATCGTTAAGGAAAAGCTGTTCCCCAAAATGAGCGAGGAAACCACAATGGTTATCGCGAGATTCACGCTTGTGGCGATAGCTATCGTGGCCGCTATCCTGGCGAGAGACCCCGACAGCTCGGTATTCGGAATCGTTTCGTTCGCGTGGGCGGGCTTCGGAGCCTCGTTCGGCCCCGTTATGCTTGCGGCCCTGTTCTGGAAGAGAACCAACAAATGGGGCGCTCTGGCGGGCATGATCGCGGGCGGCGCGATGGTATTCATCTGGAAGTACGGCATAGCGAAGCTCGGCGGACTGTTCGCCATCTACGAGCTGCTCCCCGCGTTTATCACCGGCCTGATTGCCATCATCGTCGTAAGCCTTCTCACCAAGGCCCCCGACAAGGATATAATCGACACGTTCGAAACCGTAACGGCAATGAAAGACTAAAACAAAACATCAGCGTCACGTTTTAAAAACGTGACGCTTTTTTTTATTTTCGATATTCGCTATTCGCTAATCACTGCGTTGCTGCCTCCTCCCGGGAGGAGGCATACCCCTACCACCGCTATCGCGGTCCCCCTCCCCCACCTTACGGCAGGGGAGGCAAAATAGGCTCCCCTGCCTAAAGGAAGGGGAGCCGGGCGGCAGATTGCCGCCCCTACGGATTTGGCGTAATTCATGCGGATTGTGAAAAACCCTGTGAGGGCGAGACGGGACGTCGAGGGCGCCGTCCCCTACGAACTTGTCCCTACGTTTATTCTCCGCCTTGTCTTACGGCGTCTTCGTTCTCGGCCTGGATCTTGGGGTCCATCGAGAGCATCGGCGTCACGTCGAGATGTCTGAAATGGCGGTCCACATAGTTCTTTGTACACTTATAAACAAGCGGCGACAGAACCAGCACGCCTATCAGGTTGGGCAGCATCATAAGTCCGTTGAACGTGTCCGAAAGGTCCCAAGCCAGGTTTTCACCCATCAGCGCGCCGCCCAGGATAGCGACAACGAATATGATCCTGTAGGGCATGGTCGAGCCCGTTCCGAACAGGAACTCGCAGGCTTTGGTGCCGTAATGGCTCCAGCCGAGCACCGTGGAGAACGCGAATAGCAGCATCGCTATCGCGACGAACCAAGCACCGACAGGGCCGAAGGTCTGACCGAAAATGCTTCCCACAAGGTCACCCGTGTTGGCGATCTCGTTATAGGGCATACCGGTCTCAAGATTGAACAGTCCCGATGAAAGGATCGAAAACGCGGTCAACGTGCAGACAACGATAGTGTCGGCGAATACCTCGAAGATTCCCCACATACCCTGTCTGATAGGCTCTCTGACGTTCGAGCTTGAGTGCACCATGACCGACGAGCCGAGACCCGCCTCGTTTGAGAAAACGCCGCGCTTCATGCCCATCTGTATCGCCATGGCTATACCCGCTCCGACGCCGCCGCCCGCGGCGGCCTTGACCGAAAACGCGCCCTTGAATATCGCTCCGAACACCTCGCCGAACCTGCCGATATTTATAACGCAGATCGCGATCGTGCCCAGGAAATACAGCACTACCATGACGGGAACGATCTTTTCGGTAACGGCGGCGATCCTCTTGATACCGCCGATGATAACCAGACCCGCGAGTACCATTACCACAATGCCCGTCACGATCCTCGGGATGTTAAAGGCCGACTGCATATTGGTGGTGATCGTGTTGACCTGCGTCATGTTTCCGATGCCGAACGACGCCAGCATACAGAAGCAGCTGAACAGCACGGCCAGCACCATGCCTATATACTTGCAGTGCGGCTTTGAGCCCAGACCGTCGCGCAGATAGTACATTGCGCCGCCGCTCCATTCTCCGTCTCTGTTCTTTATTCTGTACAGAATACCCAGAACATTCTCCGAATAGTTTGTCATCATTCCGAAGAACGCGATCAGCCACATCCAGAACACCGCTCCGGGGCCGCCGATAACGATTGCCGAGGCCACGCCCGCGATGTTTCCCGTTCCGACGGTGGCCGCCAGCGCCGTGCAGAGGCTCTGGAACTGCGATATCGACTTGTCCTTGGTGTGCTTTGTTACGTGCTTGTCGCCGAATATGGCGCCGATCGTGTTTTTGAACCAATGACCGATATGGCTCAGTTGGAAAAATTTGGTAAGGCAGGTCATGAGAACGCCGACAAACGCCAGTAATATAAGTGCGGGCCATCCCCAGACTATGCCGTTTACCACGCCGTTGACCTTCGCAACGACGTCAAGAAAGCTTTGCATAGAATTTTACTCCCCTTATTTAATATATTAATTTATTTTTTTACATAACAAAAAGAGCTGAAATCCAACGGATTCAAGCTCAAACAAAAATGAAGAAAAATATCGCAGCTCGCGCTGAAATACCTCCGTCCTTTTGCCTGAGAGATTGGCTCTCGCCGTACACCTTCGGCCCCCGATCGGCGGCACGGTGCCGCGCGGGTTTCTCCGGAGCGCCGCGCCGAATTTGACGCGACAATTTTAATTATAATAATTATATCATTACATTTGACAAAATGCAAGCTTTTTTTACAAATAATTTGACAAGTTTTAAATACTATAGTAAAATATATTTGATTCGAGGTGATATTATGAGCGACGAAGTAAACAACGGCGCCGCCGCGCCCGACAAGGAACCCGAGATACAAAGCTTCAAATGCCCCAACTGCGGCGGCATTATGAAATGGAACATTAAAAAACGCGGCTTTATGTGCTCGTCATGCGGCACGCCCGGAGAGCTTGACACCGACAACAAAAAAGTGCTCGAACACCCTCTGTCGCAATATCAAAAGCGCGAGGACGAGCTGACGGGCGCCTCGGTCACAAGCACCTCCGACAATTCGGACGCGGTGAACGCGCCCTCAAGCGTGCGCCGCGTCATATACTGCAAGACCTGCGGCAGCCAAATTGAGTTTGAGGCAAACCAAACCGCGGCCGTGTGCCCCATGTGCGGCTCGTCTCAGGTGGACGCCAAGAGCCAGGTTTTCGGCATACCGCCCGACGGGGTCGTGCCCTTTATGATAGACGAGGACGACGCCAAGGCGCGCTTCAAGCAATGGGTAAGGCACCGCTGGTTCGCGCCGAGCAAACTGAAGCTGGCCTATCAGAGCGGAAAGCTGACGCCCGTCTATATCCCGATCTGGACTTACGACGTGGACGTGACCGCCGCATACGCGGGCATGGGCGGCAGAATCGTATCGGTGCGCGACGGAAAGGGAAACATACGCTCGCAGACCAACTGGTTCCCGGTCAGCGGCACCGTTTCGGAGCGTCTGAACGACGTTCCCGTGTTCGCCGGGACCGACAAAAACGCGAAAACGCTCAGCGGCATACTTCCGTTCAACACCCAGGAGGGCAGCTATCCCTATTCCCCCGCTTTTCTGTCGGGCGTGAACTCTGAGAGATACGCGTTTTCGGCGGTCGAGGGCTTCGGCCGCGTCAAGGCTCAAATCGACGCCGAACTGAAGGCCCGCGCGCAAAACTCGATAATCGCGCAGGGCTTCAACACCGCCACGGTCACAAGGGTAAGCGCGGATTACGGCGAACCGGGCTACAAGCAGATACTGGCGCCCGTGTGGATATCAAACTTTGTGTACAATAAAAAGAATTATACCTACGCCATAAACGGCGACACGGGCAACGTATGCGGCGAGCGGCCCTACAGCCCGATAAAGATAGCGGCCGCGGCCCTTATCGCGGCTGCCGCATTAGTGCTGTTTTTGATATGGGATATGTCAACGCTGAACAACGGCACGCAGCCTCAGGAGCCCGGCGGCTACTATCAGTATTATGACGACTATGATGATTACGAAGGCTATGACGGCTATTATAACAGCGGCGGTTCTTATTACAGCTATCCCGACCTGAGCGGCGGAGAGATAACGCAGAATTAATAATATTTATTATAAAACAGGAAAGAGAGGTAATTATTATGGCATGGTTCGGACAAGGCAGAGACACTATTGAATGGGACGAGTCGCGATCGGACGTCCTTTGCCGCAAGTGGCCCGCCAAGGAGATCAAGAAGGGCTCGCACCTTATCGTGCGTCCCGGTCAGAAGGCTGTCTTCTATGCCGACGGAGTGGAAACGGGTGTGTTTGAAAAAGAGGGAAATTTTGATATCGACTCGGAGATCACGCCGTTCCTCGGCACCTTAAAGGGCTGGATACACCTGTTCGGCGACACGGGCATGAGAGCCGAGGTATACTTTATAAACACAAAACAGGTGACGGTCAACTGGGGAACAAGACAGAGGATCATGATACCCACAGCCGAGGTCCCCACGGGCATCCCTGTGGGAATGAACGGAAACGTCATAGTGAAGTTCTCGGACGACCCAGAGGCGATAAAAGGCTTTATATCGGCTATCGCGGGCGTTAAGGACGAGTTCACTATCGACGATATATCGGAGCGTATCATGGGCAAGCTCAACGCTGTCGTTGCCGAGGCTGTTTTAAAGGGCCAAAGCAACATATCGACCAACGCGCTGATCAGCATACAGGCGAACAGCCTCGAGATAGGAAACGATATATGCGCGCGCCTGAACACGATCACCAACACCTTCGGAATGGACACGGTCGATCTGACGATCGCCGACGTGAACTATCCGGAGGACGTTATGAAGGTGGCCGAGCAGGTAGCGGCGACATCGTTTGTCGGAAACAACGTGGCGAACTACGCGGCGGTGCAGATGGCCAACAGCATGAACAACCCGGGCGCGGGAAACAACGTGGCGGCCGCGGGCGCACAGATGGGAATGGGGCTGGCCATGGCGCAGCAGATGACGCAGCAGATGAACGCGCAGCAAAACGCAGCCGCGGCGCAGCAAACGGCGCCCGCGGGAGACAGATTCTGCCCCAAATGCCGCAAAATGGTGACAGGCAAATTCTGCTCCGAATGCGGCACCGAAACGGTTTAATATTTAACGGGCGGCAATCTGCCGCCCGTTTGCCTCGCCCCTTGGGGAGAGGTGGATTTCCGCCATTGGCGGAAAGACGGAGAGGGGTCAACATAGGTACTAGATATTAGTAACCCCTCTCAGTCGCCTTCGGCGCCGGCTCTCCCCAAGGGGCGAGCCGGGACGTCGAGGGCGCCGTCCCCTACAACTACTTCCTCCCGGGAGGTGGTGTCTGCGGCCGGAGCCGCGAAGCGGGTTCGTGGCACCATAATATTCCATTTCCTCAGATAAACGAGGCCACAAATCATTAACGCAAGAGGGCATGAGGCGATAGCCTGACGGAGGTGGGAATGTAGTGATTTGTGAATCACTAATCACTACTTTAATTTTTTGACATCATTTTTCAAAAAACACTTTTATTAGATATTTATAATTTGTCGTTTCTTTGATTAATTATTGACTTAGCCCGATTTGCGGCGGGGTTTATTGACAATCGCTTTTTCTCTGTGCTAAAATTTACACCATGGATAACACTAAAAACACGGGAATTTACAAAAGCATCGCGAAATACGCGAAAACATACATCTTGTGGGCCGCCGCCGCTGCCGCGGGAACGGTTTTGTCGTCATGGCTCGAGGTAAGAAAGACCGACTGCCTGAGACGGATCGTGGACTCCGCCCAAGCGGGCGAGCTTTCGACTGTGCCGCGCATATTTATCATCGCGGCCCTCTGCGTCGCGGGCATTATGGCGGCGGTATATATAAGCACATACGCCGCGGGCAGATTCTCGACGGGAATGATCCGCGACATCAAGCGCGACAGCGCGGAAAGGATAGCAAATATCCCGACAGACTACATGAACTCGGTCCGCAGCGGCGAAATGCTGTCCAAAATGAGCTCCGACGCGGACAACGTCCAGTTTTTTATGGAGAGCGACTTTATCGCGATGATGGAGATACCGTTCACTTTTATATTCTATCTGGTTTTTCTGATACGTCTGAACCCCTCCCTGCTTTTTGCTTCAATAATTTCTGCGCCGATCTTCGTTGCGATAGGCGCGCGCTTTTCGATACCGTTTAAAATCGGCTCCAAAAAATATATGCGCTATCTGGGTCTTGTGAGCAACACGGTGGCCGACATGGTTGGCGGCATACCGATCGTGAAAGCGTATAACATCGAGGACGCTCTCGCGGAAAAGTATGACAAAGGCATTGACAAAGCCACGGACATGGCGCTCGGCAACGACAGAATACAGTACCGCGGCATCTTCTTTTTCCAGCTGGCGCGGCATGTGCCTCTCACCGTTTGCCTGATATACGGCGGACTGCTGTGCTTTAAGGGCGATCTGACACTCGGCGCGCTGGTCGCCTTCACCTCGCTTATATCTCAGCTTTTGAGCCCGATCATCAGATCCTCGCAGATGCTTTTCAACTTCCGCACGGCCACGGCCTCGGCGGAGCGTCTGTTTTCGATAATAAACGAGCCGGTCGAGCGAGAGGGCGGCATCGTTTCAAGCGACCTGCCGAGCGATGTTCCCGCGATCGAGTTCTCGGACGTGTCGTTTGAGTACGAAAGCGGGAAGCCCGTTCTGAAAGGCGTCTCGCTCAGCATCGCGAAGGGCGAGCAGGTCGGGTTCGCGGGAGCAAGCGGCTGCGGAAAGAGCACGCTTTTGGGATTGGTGTGCGGATTTTACGCTCCTGATTCGGGCAGCATCAAGATCGGCGGCATCGACTTAAACGAGCGCGAGCTTAAATCGACCCGCGCCATGATCTCGTATGTTTCTCAGGAAACCTATCTGTTTCCCGAATCAATTTACGACAATATAGCCATGGGCAAGCCCGGAGCCTCGCGGGACGAGATAGTCGCGGCTGCCAAAGCGGCCTACGCCCACGATTTTATAACCGCGACCGAAAACGGATATGATTCCAAGGTCGGCGAGCGCGGCTGCCGTCTCTCGGGCGGTCAGATACAGCGGATAGCGATAGCGCGCGCGTTTCTCAAAAACGCGCCCATCCTGCTGCTGGACGAGGCCACCAGCGCGCTTGATGTCAAGGCCGAAGCCGAGGTGCAGAAAGCGCTTGACGATCTGAGCCGCGGCAGGACCGTGCTGGTAGTGGCGCATCGGCTGTCCACGATAAAGGACGCCGACCGCATAGCCGTCATTGACGGCGGAGTTATCGCCGAGTCAGGAAAGCACGACGAGCTGATGAGTCTTGGCGGAGTTTACGCCAAGCTCAACAACACGGGAGGTGATCCCGAATGAAACATGAGAAAATAAAAAGCGGAATAAAAATCTGCTTCTCGATAATGCGCGTCCGCAAGCGCATGTATTTTGCCATGGTCGCCCTTGACGCGGCGCTCACCTACGCGGCGGATATACTGTTCGCGCTGCTCAACCGCGGCGTGGTCAACTCGGTCACCGCCATGGATTTTCACCTTTTCATGATATCCCTATGGTTCGGCGTTTCGGCTTTGATATTTTACACAGCGGATATTTTCTCTCGGTTTTATAAAATAAAGGCGATACGCCATATAATGCGAGATATCCGCTGCCGCCTGTTTCGGCACATGGAATTTCTGCCCGTGGACTATTACGAGAAGAACCACAGCGCGGACAGTATTTACAGGCTCAACAGCAATGTGGAAAACATGAAACGGGCGTACACCAACAGCTTTCCGAACATAGTGCGCGCGATATTCGGCGGCGGCGCCTCGTGCGTATTTATTCTGGCGCTTGACGCCCGTTTGGGGTTAGTGTCGATCATAGCCTGCGTTATCACGTTTATAGTGAATCTCAGATTCGCGGTGCCTCTGCGCCGTCTGGGCAAGGAGATACAGCGGAGCGAGTCGGCGCTTTTGGCTCGGCTTTCGGACCTGCTGGCGGGGTTCAGGATAATAAAGCTGTTCGATATCGACGGAAGATCGGTCAAAAAATACGAGGACGCAAATAACACCGTGGCCGGCAAGAGAATAAAGCGAATATCAAAAACAGGCGCCCTGAGCGGCGTTGACATCCTGCTTATTTTCCTGAATAATTTCGTGCTGATAACGATAGGCGCGGTCATGGCCGCCTTGGGGCGCTGCGACTTCGGAACCGTGTTCGCGATACTCAGCGTTCAGGGAAACGTGAGCAGCATGCTGATGACATTCGGAAACTCATGGGGCATGATGCAGGAGAGCGCCGCGGCGGCCGAGCTGATCGACGAGATACTCGACAGCGACCGCGAGACACGCGCGCCACTCATGGACAGAAATGCCGATACCGACAAGGACTATATAAAATTCGAGAACGTGGAATTCACGTATGACGACAAGCGCGGCCGCGTTCTGCGTGGGCTGAGCCTCACCGCCGACGAAGGGAAAGTCACGGCGCTGGCGGGACCGAGCGGAGGCGGAAAAAGCACGACACTCAAGCTCCTGCTCGGCTTTTACAGAAACAGCACCGGGAAAATATATTTCGCCCGCCGCAATATTAACTCATATTCTTTGGAGGAACTTCGAGACAAGATATCATACGTGCCTCAGGACGCGTATCTGTTCGACACGACCGTGCGCGAGAACATAAGCTACGGCAGGCCGGACGCCTCGGACGAGGAGATAATCGCGGCGGCAAAGGCCGCGGGCGCGCACGATTTTATCACAAATATGCCCAAAGGCTACGATTCGCATGTAGGCGAGCGCGGCGAGAGCCTGTCGGGCGGACAGCGCCAAAGGATAGCTATCGCCAGAGCTTTTCTGAAAAACGCGCCCATCCTGCTGCTGGACGAGGCCACCAGCGCGCTTGACACCGAAAACGAGCGCGTGGTGCAAAAGAGCATTGACGCGCTGATGAAGGGCCGCACGGTGATAGTGATAGCGCATAGGCTATCGACCATCGAAAGGGCCGATCGGATCTGCGTCCTCGAGCGCGGGCGCGTCACGCAGTGCGGGACCCATGAGGAGCTTAAAAACATCCCGGGGACCTACGCAAACCTGCTGCACCTCGCAAATTGACAAGCAGCGGACGGCAAGTTCGAAAACGTTGACCGGCAAATTCTGCTCCGACCGCGGCACCGAAACAGTTTAGAATTTAAAAAAACACGAGCGGATGAGAAATTCCTCCGCCTTTTGCTTTTTTTGAAGATTCACTTATATGTTCTCAAAATTGTCGGTTTACTTATAACCCCCTGATCCCTCCGTAAATACAATTCGGCGTCGCACATTCAACAGCTATCGAGTTGCCTCTTTTCTCATAAATAATTTCATTCCCACATCTGGGACATTTAATGGCCTTTTCGGGATCATTGAGTTTTTCCTCCAAAGCCTCATAGTCTTTTTCGGTCATTTGGATCATAAATCATCCTCCTTTATTTTACCGTTTTCTTATCGTATCATGTCTATATCGGCTCTTTTAAAACATATTCCTCAAATTCGTCCGATAATCTCATATTATAACGTTCAACATAATAAATTATATCGGAGCGCCAATTGTACACCCCGTCCGACATTGCGACCAACTCGCCCTTAATTCTTTGACCGGTAAAAATATTTCTTGCAAATCCGGCGGCTACTGCAACTGTTTTGCCTTTTTTGAGATATTGCAATATCTTGTCTTTATTTAAATATTCATTTTCAGAAATAACACTTTCCAAATATCGTTTTCCGTTATCGCCGTATAGTTGTTCTATATCACAAACATCTTTCATATATTTCACAGCCTTTTAATCTTGAATTATGATTATTGCAGACAATTATCTCTTCTTGCATTATATCACTCTCATCGGATAAGTCAACCGTTTCTTCTATTTGCTATTTGCTATTTGCTAATCACTAATCGCTACGTTCCCACCTCCGTCTTTTCGCCGAAGGCGAAAAGCCACCTCCTCCCGGGAGGAGGCAAACAGGCGGCCACAGCCGCCCGCCCTAGTGCCTAGATCCTATTTCCCGGTCCCTACGTTGGCTCCCGCAAAGCGCCAACGCAGTGCGCTTTGTGGGAAAAGCGGAAAAATGACCGCCCAAAAAAGAAAGTCATGCTTTGCATGACTTTCGTAAACAGGCGGTCTCTTAGGGCTCCCACGGAACGCCAGCGGAGCGCGTTTCGTGGGATAAGTGCCGCATCTTAGGGCTCCCGCAAAGCGCCAACGAAGTGCGCTTTGTGGGAATAGCGGAAAATCAACCGCCACAAAAAGAACACCTTGCTTGCAAGGTGTTCGCAAAAAGGCGGTTGATTTTCCGCTGGTATGCCCGGCGGGATTCGAACCCGCGACCTTCAGAGTCGGAGTGACGATCAGCACTTTCAGTGATTTTTCATAATCTCCCGAAATCAACGTTTTTACGGCGTTTTCAGCGTTTTTACTTTTTGTGACCTTTGTTAAAATATCGGCGTTTTTGGCGTCTGTAGTCGCCAAATAGTCACCAAGAAATCACCTAAAATCAACGCAATAACGTCACTCTTATTTTGAGCAGTCGCCAAAAATCGAAAATCATGGTATATTCGGCGAATTATACACGAAATAATATAATTTTATCAACTTGAAGTAAAAGTCAAAACAAGTTTGTAGAAAACAAATTAAAAATATTTAAGCATTTGCAATAAATATTTTCCTTCAAACTGATCTTCTTCGTCCCTATCAAGTTGACGCTTACCAAATTCAACAAAACCGTTATCACTGTAAAAAGATACAAGGCGTTCTTTATCTTCACATTCCAAGTATACAAATTTTCCGCCAATAAGTAGTTGAGCCTGTTGTACGGTATCACATGCCATTTTCAGTAATTCGTCACCTGTAATTTGTTCATTATATCCATTAGTATAATTTTTTCCCAACTGCGCAATTAACGGTATAGGTATAGCATATCCGCCATAAATATCATTGTATTGTGAAAATTTATTAATCCTTTTTCTAAGAGTTTTAGATAAAGATTTTTTTGTTGTATTTATAATTTTATTAGCAAGCGTAAAATATCCAACAAGAACTGGTTTCTCTTGATATGAGGCAAAAACCAAATGTGTTTGAGATATTTTTTGTTTTGCAAACTCTATTGATTTGTTGCGCAAAAAATTCTCTACGTCCAAGTTAAGAGGACAACTAAACTCGGAAATAACGCTTTTAGTGGCGGTTTCTCCGAGTCTAGCAATCATATCCATTAAGTTTATTCTTGTATATCCTGACATTTATTAACTCCAAAAAATTTATTTATATCGTCACCTTTAACTTCCTTAACGGTTCTTGTATAAGAAACAGTTTTAGATGTTTTATTTTGGGCATTTTCCAAAGCGCTAATAAATTTTCTTGCAGAAGACTTATCAGTAATATTTACATTTTTCAATATAGACTTTGTCGCCATACTTTTACCGCCTTCTTTCAATAAAGTTTAAGTTATTCTTTTATAATTTACGCTCTTTTTAGGTATTATACGCTATTTTTAGATATTTGTCAATGTTTTTTCAGTGTCAAAATCAATTCTTCTTGTAATTATTTTAAGATATATTCCGCACCGTTACAAAATGCACAAATAGACATATTACCTCTTTTGCCGTTTTAACATGAGTCTGAGTCTTGTATTACAACTCGATCTTCTCGCCCGTATCGGTTAAAATTTTGGCTTGTAAAGCCTTTTTTGTATATCCGTTAAGACTGTCACCTTGCTGTTCGGCTATAGCTTGTAAAACCTTTTTTTGCCCTTTTTTAACCCTAAAAGGAACTTGCTCATAAGCTTTGGCGTTATATTTAGCATTAGCTCTTTTTCTCGCCTCGGATAACGGCATAAAATCACCCCTTGACATAGATTATATTATGTGTTATAATCTGAGTACAGAGGAACGGCTTTGGCTGTTCCGCGATTGGCTATAAAAATATAACCGCCCGCAGTCTACCAAACGAGGGCGGTTATTTTTTTATGCGTCTCGATCCATTCTATCATTTACCGCCTTTTTAATATACCCATTTACGCTCTCTTGTGCTTTATCCGCAGCGAATTTAATTTGCTGATATTTTTCTTTGGTTACATCTAAAGGTATGCGCTTTAAATTCTTTTTTGCATACTCCATATCATATTGTGCTTTATTAGTTTTTGCCATATTAAAAATCATGTTACGATACAATTGATGGGTGACAAATAAAAAGGAAAATGAACTCCAAATATGATATAATGTTAAAGAACAAAG
>CANQQJ010000024.1 GCA_947625905.1 uncultured Clostridia bacterium
TATATACGGGTAATCATTATTGTTCAAAGCAATACGACATACATCACATTTTTTCATGATAGCTAAAATATCTTTTAACTCTTTGACTTCTCTATCTGAACGACGCATTTTATCTCCTCCCAAAGACAGTAAATCCCGATTTATCGTTCTGTCAGCTTATGGAAAGATTATACCATACTCGCCGCAAAAATTCAATACCGCGGTCAATGTTTACACTTGGCGTTTATGTTAGGGCTTGCCGTAACATAAACGCCAAGTACGCAAAAGGGGTGTGGGGAAAATGCCTTGTCCCCACCATAACGAAAACAAGAGCCTTGTTTCCGCTGCGCCCTCGGCAGATGACTGATAATTTTGATACTGCAATGATAAATTGCCATAAAATCACTTCCTTTCGGGCAACAAAAAAGAGCAACCGTTTTTTGATTGCTCTCGATTGTAGTATTTAGTTTTTAACTGTTCGATAAATTGGAAGTTATCAGCGTGCAAGTATGGTGTAAGTAGCTTTCCAGTTTCGCATAATTTGAACATCTGAAAAGCCTGCCTTTTTTAGAATCTCCATTTCATGCTCCACTGTCAGTGGCGTATCGTAGTGATAAAACACATTTGGCTCAAGTCCCTGCTCGCTTTTCAGCCTTTCCAATTCAGAAAAGTAAAAATGCTCTGCTTCTTCCGACTCTGCGAAATAATCTGTCAGAATAAAATATCCGCTATCGGTCAGTGCAGTATTCAGCTTCTTATACAGTTTCAACTTTTGTGCGGCCGTGAAGTGATGGAGCGATTCGACTGATACGGCAGCGTCAAAGCAGTTTGCTCCAAAAGGAACATCAAAATAAGAACCGCAAATCAGCTTGATTTTACAGTCTGAAAATTTCCGTTTCAGCACTTCCAGCATATCGGCCGACAAATCAATTCCCACCACTGACGCCTTACCGTTTAGAGTAAAGTAGTATTCAAGTTCGAGCCCTGTACCACAGCCCAAATCAAGTACATTTACATCATGTTCTAACGGCAACAAGGTTGCTGTATAGGGATAAAATTCCTCTGCGCCTTCAATTTCCGTCATCATATGCTCGTCATATCCGTTCAAACGGGCAGTGAAAAAAGTATCCATCTTCTCAAGTCTCATATTATCCTCACCAAACACCGATTTAGCATTCTGTCCACTTATAGAATTATTATATCATACTCACCGCAAAAAATCAATACCAAACTGGATTTTTACACTTGGCGTTTATGTTAGGGCTTGCCGTAACATAAATGTCAAGTACGCAAAAGGGGTGTGGGGAAAATGCCTTGTTCCCACCATAACGAAAACAAGAGCCTTGTTTCCGCTGCGCCCTCGGCAGAGCGCACACCGCTCAGGGCTCCCGCAAAGCGCCAACGAAGTGCGCTTTGTGGGAAAAGGAGAAGCAGCGGAATGAGCGAGCCCTGCCGCTTGCGGCAGGGTGAGAGATATGTAGCTTGGAACGATTGAAATAGTGTAGCCCAACGGATTTAATACTTTGAATAAAGTGTCGATTTGCGGGGTCGTTTTCATGCTTTCTAGCCTCGCGATCGCGGGCTGCTTTACTCCGCTGAGCTCGGCAAGCTTATTGTTTTAAGAACTTATCAACGAAGTCTTTTAAGTCAATGAAATCCAATATGAACCCGCGATTATTATATTGTGCGATCTCTGTTTGATGGTCTTTATAATAGTTTTTCACTTTTTCTTGTATTCGTCTTGTTGCTTCTAAAAAATCGGGCGAGTTTTTATAGCTTGCTCCGTAGTATTTTATCTGTTCGGGCTTAGTTTTCGCCATCATGTATTTAATTATATCAAATCTTGAGAATATAATCGAATTATCATGTTCGTTTCGCAGGACGCATACGCTTAATTTTTCGGGAATGATCGTCATATCGGTACAGCCGTTTTCAAAATTTCTTTCATTCTTGATTCCTGTTCCGTCAAACCGTAAATAAACTCCCTCGCCCAAAAAGTCAGAGAGATCGTTCGATTTCAGAACTTTCTTTTTTACGGATTCATCTGCCACATTCATCTGTTCTTTTCGTATTTTACGAAATACAATATCAAAATCCACATATAGAGCAATCGCGCCCTCAAATCCCTCAGAGAAAAATACCTTAATTTTTTCATCTCCGATCAGTTTGCCGTTAGTTTCATTTTTAGGTATCAATCCCTGTGCCGCAATAGAATAAAGATTGTTTAACGCTGTCATATGATAATAATACATATAATGTTTCCTCTATATCCCCTTGGAAATTTTCGATTTTCACTCTGTTTAATTATGGAATAATCATACTATACTCACCGCAAAAAATCAATACAGCGGAACTGCAAAAAAGAGCAGCCTTTCGATTACTGTTTTTCAACAAAATCAATTAATTCCCTTAAATCATTAATTGTCCATTCGCCAATACTTTCTTTGTTTCTGTCCAAATAAAACGATGTAAAGCCCAACTCTCTTGCACCGTCAGCTTCTTCCGGTGTGTCGTCAACATATATACTTTCCTGCGCAGTAATATTTTGTTCTTTCAATGCCGTGTTATATATTAAGGGATTTGGTTTTCCGACACCTACAATTGAACTCGCGGTAAAGGATGTAAAATAATCGGATATGCCTAACTGTTCTAATGTATATTTTAAAGATGGTGATGTGTCACTGATTACTCCCATTTTGAAATTATGTTCTTTAAAATATTCCAAGACTTCTATAACTTCAGGGAACAGTTCTCTGTCACCGTTACACCATAATTCTTTGAATAGAATATCCGTTCTTTTGTCAACATCTTCGGATATGCCCTCGCCGATAATCAGATATTTATAATATCTTCTAAAAAAATTCCGCTCATCCTCTAAATTTTTGTACCATGGCTTTTTTCCCTCTCCTGCAAGTTTAAATAAACTCATCATTTTTTCATAGGTTATTTTAAATTCTCTTCCGCTCCACTTACTGATAATTTTATTACGCCAATTTTCTTTTTCTTTATTAAAGTAAGTCAGCGTTCCATCACGATCAAAAAATATTGCTTTATACATTAACTAATATCATCCTTTAATCCCGATTTGTTTGATTATGGAAAAATTATATCATACTCACCGCAAAAAATCAATACTTCGCAAAAAAGAGCAGCCTTTCGATTGCTCTCGATCGCGGTATTCGGGTTTTATCCACTCGACAAACGGGAAATTGTTAAATCGAAGCTACGAAAGCATTTATCAGCTTTTTACTGTCTTCATCAACATCATAGGAAAATTCAGGATGCCATTGAACTCCCACTATAAACTTATGAGGCGGCATATATATACTTTCAATTAAGCCGTCTTCTGATATTGCCATCTTCTTAAAAGCAGGCGACAGTTTTCTGATCGCTTGGTGATGATAGCTGTTTACTCCCATTTGTTCCTTGCCTAAAATATCATAGAGTGGTGTATCAGTTAATATTGTGACTTGATGTGCCGCCCTGTTGTACGGCGGCTTCATGTGATGGTTGACACAACTGTTGTTCTCTGTTTCTAAATCTTGGTATAAAGTCCCGCCATAGAGGGAATTCATAAATTGAATACCCCGGCAAATGCCTAATACAGATTTATCCATTTCTATGGCACTTGTTAAGATATATCGCTCCATTTCATCCCGTAATTTGCAGCATGGACCGCACCACGGTTTGCGCTCGGCATGATAAACGACCGGAGACACATCATGTCCGCCGGTCAGCAAAAATCCGCCGCATATTTCAAGAAAATAATCTAACTCCTTTGTTTTAGAAGTAAGAGGCAGCATTAATGGTATAGCGTTTTCCTCCTCCAACATTTTCATGTATCCCGGCAGCATCCAGTAGCTCTTTTTTTCATCGTCATAAAGCGGCATAACACCGATTACTTTTCTCATTATTTTTTCACCTCTCCAAATCCCGGTTTTTCACTCTTACTCTTTCCCGTCAAACGGGAATTTGCTCATATCTTTTTAATTGGATGCCTAATGACTGTTTTCCATTTTTCGGGGGCGACTCTTCTTGCGTCCGACATGTAAATTTCGTGGTGCAATCTTGCGGCAGTTATATCATTAACATATCCGTTTTCGGCCAAATATTTATCCATCAAAGCGACTGTGGCGGGCTCATCATCAAAAGAGCCATGGTGCATTATTTGAACGCACAGCCCCTCATCAATTGTCATAAACTCTGCCGATGAGCAATCCAGCTTTTTCTTTTTTGCCGCTGTTTCGACGGCCCATTCAAAATCTTTTTTTGTAACAAAATCGGGCAAACGAATTACAGAGATCCAATTGAATAAAGATTTATCCGTATAATTCACGCCTTCGGTATTATCTTGCCACCAAAAGCCCTCAAGAGGCGGCACGACATATTCAAAAAATCCCTCAATTTTGTAATCGGTTTTATAACTCATTTTCAGAGTGTACGCGACCGCATATAATACACCGATCGCCTGCTGATACTCACCGCCGACCTCGTTCGGGTCGCCCTTTCCTCTGACCGCAATATAATTTGCCTCGGGCACGTCTACAATTTCAGGCTTATTCTTCGGCATATAATATTCTTTATATTCTTTCTTAAAATCAAAAGCCATAATTACCTCCTCTAAATCCCGATTTTTTGTTCTGATTGGTTATAAAATAATCGCTAACGCCGCCGTGCGTGTTTGAATTTTACAGAAAAACGACAATGTTAACAATTTGTTCAACACTTTTTCACATTTTCTTAACCCATTTTAGAAAAAAGGGGGTATAATAAATATCGTAGCAAGTCATTGTTACAGAGTTAAAACATAACTCCCTCCCTTTTAATTTTTTGGACCGCTTTCCCCAAAGCGGTCATTTTTTTGCTATAAATTCAGCTCATAAAGGCAAAACTCGGGTATCTCGGGAATACCGCGCTTTAAGTCTTTGGTCCCCGCGTATTTAAAGCCCATCGACTCATAAAGCCTCATCGCGGGCGTGTTCGTGGGCACCACGTCGAGGCGCAGCGCTTTTTTGCCGCTCTCCCTCGCGATCTTCACGCATTCCTCGACCATGGCCCTGCCAATGCCTTTGCGGTAGAGGCGCGGGTCGGAAGCGAGGGCGTGCACGGTCAGCACTTGATCGGGCATAAGGTCCGCGCTCCATTCGCCGACCGAGTAGTCGCCCTGCGGGTCCTCGCAGATCACGAACAGGCCGAGGATATTTCCGTCCTCGACGCAGGCGTGCAGGCTGCCCTCGGCTATGGCCGCCTCCGCGCTTGTGCGGCCCGGATAATCGCCGGGCGTCCACTTGGGATAGTTTATATGCTCGGCGAGATACGCGGTCACCATGTCATAAAATTCCGCCGCCGCGTCGAGGTGCTTTGGTTCGCATTTAATTATTTTCATATGTATCACCGATCCCGTTTTAAACTTCGACCTCTCCGGCGAGGACTTTTTTGTAATCCTCGTAGTTTTTCTTAAGAAGCTCGGGCGTGTTGAGCTCGTACGGGCATTTAGATTTGCACTGTCCGCAGTTTAAGCAGTTCTCGATCTTTTTCATCTCGGCCTGCATCGCGTCGGTCAGCCACGCCTTGGAGGGCGCGCGCCGCAGCATCAGCGACATTCTGGCGCAGTTGTTTATCAAGATGCCCGCGGGGCAGGGCATGCAGTAGCCGCAGCCTCGGCAAAACTCGCCGCTGAGCTCCTTTTTTTCGCTCTCGATATATTCTCTTATCTCGTCGGTCATCTTCGGCGTGTTTTCAAAATATGCGAGCCACTCATTAAGCTCGCTCTCTCGCTGGATGCCCCAGATGGGGAGCACGTTGTCAAACTGCGAGATAAACGCCATCGCCGCCTCGGAGCGCGTTATAAGTCCGCCCGACAGCCCCTTCATGGCGATAAATCCCACGCCGTTTTTCTCGCACAGCTTTACCAGCTCGATTTCGCGCTCGGACGAAAGGTAGCTGAACGGATATTGGAGAGTCTCATAAAGCCCCGATTCGGCTATGTCAAAGGCTACTTGTATCTTGTGCGCCGTTATGCCGATATGTCTGATCTTTCCCTGCTCCTTCGCCTTGAGCATACACTCATACATGCCCGTGCCGTCTCCGGGCGCGTAGCATCTGTCGGCGCAGTGCAGCTGGTATATGTCGATATAGTCGGTCTTGAGCAGTTTAAGCGAGGTATTAAGCTGCTCCCAAAACTCCTCGGGCGTGTGAGCCATGGTTTTGGTGGCGATATACATTTTGCCGCGCACGCCTGTGCCGCCGAAGGCCAGGCCCAGCTTTTCCTCGCTGTCGCTGTAGGCTCGGGCGGTGTCGAAAAAGTTCATGCCGCCCTCGTATGCCTTGCGCAGGATCTTTACCGCCGTCTCCTTGTCAGCCCTCTGTATCGGCAGCGCGCCGAATGCGTTTTGAGGGACAGTTATCCCCGTTTTTCCCAATGTGACTTTTTTCATAATATCATCTCCTGTTTTTATTAAACCAAATAATAAACGTTTTCAAATCCCATTTCCTTGGCGCGCAGCACCGCCTCGGCGGACCAAATACCCCTGCTGCAGCAGAACACGATCTTGGTTCCGCGGCCGTAGGTCGATATCTTTTGCAGCTCATTAAGGGGCACGTTAACCGAACCTTCTATCCTCGTCGGCTCGGCTTTGAACACCTCGCGCTCGCGCACGTCTATCGCGGCGGCGCCGCCGGCGATCAGAGCCATCGCCTCGTCTATGCTTATCTGATCTGCGCCCATGGCGGTCATCGAGATCTCTTTTATCTCGTCCGCGCCGTATCCGCGCAGGGTTATGATTCCGTCCGTGATTTCTATGCTCTTTATGTCAAAATCGCAAACCTTTTTGCGCTTTCGGCACTTGGGGCAGTCGGTGATTATTATCACCTCTCCGCCGCCGCAGCCCGCGTACAGCCTGTCTTTGTATGCCGCTATGCCGCAGATCTTCGGCGGCTCATCAAATCCGAGAACGCTCAGATCGACCTCGCTCCACTGTCTGCCCGTGTCGCTGAGATATATTTTCTCATCGCCGTTTTCGCTTCTGTCAAGCCTCGCGAAGCCAATATCCGCGCCGAGACTTTGGATAGTCTTTTGCTTCGGCTCCGCTCCGCCGCGGTAATCGACGATCACGGCGTAAACGCTCTTGTTCGCGCCCCCGCCGTAGGTGTAGACCGGAGCCGTAGTGTCGGCGGTCTCGGCGGATACGGCTGTTTTATGCCCGGGGCGCGAGAGCCCCGACGCCAGACGCACGCCGTTTTGGACTATGTGCTGCTCTCTGTCCTCGCCGCCGTCGAATATGACCGTCACGCGGCAAGGCGCCTCGGGAGTGAAAAACAGGCACGCCCTGTCCTCTCCGCCTTCTCCGCCCTGCCAGTCTCGGGTAAACTTGAGCTTTTCCCCGCCTGTCTCAAAGTCGTACTCGGTGCAGGTATGGTATTTCAGCGGCCCGTAGCCCGTGAGACCGTTGATCTCGGGCAGCTTGACCGCGCCGCCGGTGTCAAACAGCGCAGCGTAGGCCGGGTCGCTCGCGGAATATATCACGCGGCGCGCAGGCTTTGGCGCGGAATACCGGAGCTTCGTCTCGGCTCCGCAAAGCCCGAGGATTATCTCCTCACCCTCCTTCGCGCCGGCCTCGATCTCGTATATGCCGCCGCCGAGCACCGGCGCGGTCTTGCCGCCGCAGCGCAGCGTGTCGGACTTCGGCTCTCCGACGCCCACATAGTTCACATAAGCAATAACTTTACCTTCATCGCCGCACTCGGCCGCGGCGATCTTGTACGGCGCATCGGCATCCGTCTTTTCATATATCATTTTAAATTTATCAATATCGGCGCCGCCCGACGCGAGCCCGATATCTGCAAGGCCGTTAAAATCGGCTCCGCGTTTGCGTATCGCCGCGGGGTTCGCTTTGAGCGTGATCTCGCTCCAATTCTCGGCCGGCTCCGCTATGCCCTCGGCAATCACCGCGCCGCCCGACATAAGCCGAACCGCGGCCGCGGGACCGCCGAGACGGTACCTCAGGCAAACCTCTTTCAAATTCTCGATTTTCAGGCCGCAGTATTTCAAAACGCGCGCTCCGCTGCTCGCGGCATATCCTCCGCTTTCCGTTCCGCAGTCTCTCGCGGTCAGGTCGGCGCCGCCTCCGTTATCGGCGGTCTCGGCCTCGATCGGCAGATTTATGTATATAAGACTTTCGCCGCGGCGCAGGTTTTCTATATCGACCGCGCGAACCCTCACAAGTCCGCAGCCCAACGCGATCAAAGAATTTCCTTTAAGCTCGACGGCTTTTCGGTTCGAGCCGCTCAAGTCCTCTATACTCCACGCGGCGCCGATTCGGGCTCCCGCGCCGTCTTTGGCGATAAGCGCGTATTCTCCGCGGCTCTCGATAACTCCGTTTTTTGCGCCGACAGCCTCGACAGCAAGGCTCATTTCAAGTCTGTCGGGCTCAACGTTTTTAAGACCGCGCAGCGCCCGTTCAAGCGCGGCGCTCATCTCGTCAAGCTTGACCGCGCCTTTAATTTGAGCCGCGCCCTTTGAAAATATTTCGTCAAGCAGCTTTAGGTTGTTTTCCGAATACGCCTCGGCGCGCAGGCCGCTCCGGGCGGCTCTGAGCTTTGCCTCGGCCTCGGCTTTGCTTTTTTCGTCCGCCTTGAGCTCGGGGATATTCACGATCGGGAACTGCGCGCTCTTTGTCTCGCCGCCGAATGTGACAGCCGCGGTGATCATCGTGACGCCGCCGCGAGGCCCCGGCAGGACTGTTCCGTCCGCCTCAGTCCGCGCGATATCCTCATTATCGCTTTTGTATTTTGTGTTGGTTTTATTCAGCTCAATAAAGCTCTCGTCGGTCAGCGCCGCGGAGAGCCCCGCGCGAACGCTTGTTACCGTCTCGACCTTATCTCCGCTCACAAGTCCGCGGACTGTCACGCCGCTCGGCAGCGCCGCCACGGTTTTGAGCGTCGGCGTTATGCCGCTCGTGATCTCAAATTCCGCCGAAAGGCTCCGATCGGACGAGTTTTTCGCCGCGTATATTTTGTATTTTCCCGGATGGACAACCGTCTTTTGAGTCGCCTCGTCAAAAAATCTCAAATCGCGCATGCTTATTTTCGCCGCGGCGGTCTTGGTCTCCCCGGGGCCGAGAGCAAGCTTCTCAAAGCCCGCAAGGCATATCTTCGGCATTCCCTCGATATTCGGGAATCCCGCGTAAAACTGCACGGTCTCCATGCCGAAAACGCCGCCTGTGTTCGTGACGTCGACAAGAGCCTCTATCTCGCCGTCGGCGACCGCCGCGGCGCTTGAAAGCCTCAGGTTTTTATATTCAAATTTTGTATAGCTCAGTCCGAATCCAAACGGATAGATAGGTGTATTTTTGTAATATCTGTATGTCCTGCCGGGGAAGTCTTTTTTGTCGTCCGGCTTTATTTCGTAGTTGTTATAGTATCGGGTAATGCCGTCCTCGCCCACGGTTCCCTTAACGCCCACGGGCATTTTTTCAAGGTCGGAGTTTTTGTACCAGGTGGTCGTCAGCCTGCCCGATGGATTGACCGCGCCGCACAGCACGCGTCCGACGGCCGTGCCCTGGGTCTGGCCGTTGTACGATGTCCAGAGTATCGCTCGCGCGCCTTTTTCAAAGGGCTCAACGTCTATCTGGCCCACCGTCTGCAGCGCGACGACCGTCTTTTCGGGATACGCCTCGGTGAGCGCGCGGACGTGGGCCTGGCTTTCGGGCAGCGCGATGCTGCCTCGGTCGTTGAACTCAGCCGAGTCGGAGAGCGTCGTGCCCGCGTAGGCGATTATGACGTCCGCCTCGTCGAGCTCTTTTCTGTATTTGTCAACCGAGAACATGCCCGCCTCGGCCTCAAACTCGATATAAAGGTCGGCGGTCTCGCAGTAGCCTCCCGCCTCTCCGGTGTAGCCGCCCTTTGGGTCGGAGGCTTTAAGTTCCGCCACCCGAGGGCCTCCGAAGCCGTAGTAAAGCTTGGCCCTGCCTCCCGCAAGCGGCTCGATATCGGCCTCGACCGAAACGACGTCTCTGAAATCAACGCTCGGGATAAGCGCCGCGCCCTTTCGTGTCACTCCGAAAAATCCGCCGTCCGCGCTCTCCATGCCTTCGGCTCTCGCCGCGCCGAGGTCGATCTCTCTGATTCCGCCGTTTTTCAGCAAAAGCCTCATGCCCCGTATGTTCATAAGCGGCGTGTCGTCGGTGGCGCCGCCCAAATACTTGAGCTCGGCGCCCGGACAGGCTTTTTTAAACTCCGCGGATATCCCCTCAAGGGGCGTGACGGTATGCTCGGGCGAGCCCGAATAGTCGCCCAAAACGATCTCGTCCGCCAAAGCGCCGACCAGCGCCGCGCTCTTTATGTTTTTAAGCGGCAGTATGCCGTCGTTTTTCAGCAGCACCCATGACTGCTCGGCTGCCTCCTCGGCTACAGCCGTATGTTCGGGCGTCTCCAATACGTCCGATGTTATTTCTCTGTAGGTCGGATTTTTATCAAACTCGCCTGTGCGCATCCTTTGAAGGAACAAATTGTATATATTTATATTCAGCTCGTCCTCGGTTATGCTGCCGTTTTTCACCGCCTCAAGCACGCTGCCCGCAGAGGCCGAATATCCGCAGTCGGTGTCGGCTCCGCTCTGAAAACCTTTGACCGTCGCCGCCGACTGCGGCACGCCGTTTATATCCTTACCCGGAAACAGCACGGTCTTATAGGCCGCGGTATTGTTAAGGTCGCCGAACGCGCCGCAGTCGCCCGTGACGTAGCCTTTAAAGCCCCAGGTGCGGCGCAGCAGGTCTTTTAAAATATACGGATTCGCGGTGGCCGGAACGTAGTCATAAAGCGGCTTTCCGCAGCGGTATATCGTGGTCGCGTTGTACGAGCTCATAGCCGAGGCCGGAGCCGCGCTTTCAACAATGTTCTGGAACACGCGGGCGTAGTAGTCGCGCAGGGTCCGCTCGCTCATGACCGAGGTTCCCATGCGGCGCTCCTTTTCCACGTTGTTGGCGACAAAATGCTTGACCGTCGCGATGGTCTTTATGTACTTTTTGTCATCGCCCTGCATCCCTTTGACGAACTCGCTCCCCAGCCTGCCGCTGAGATACGGGTCCTCGCCGTAGGTCTCCTCGTTTCGGCCCCAGCGCGGGTCGCGCGCCATGTTGACGGTCGGGCTCCAGTATGAGAGGTCGGTGCGCGAATTTTTGCCGCGGGCCTCGGTCGAGGTTATCTCGGCCGCGCGCCGCACCAGATCGGGGTTCCATGTGTTCGACATGGAGAGGCTTGTGGGAAAGCTGGTCGCCTTGCCCTGCCGCGCCACGCCGTGCAGAGCCTCGCGCCAGTAGTTATAGGCCGAGACCCCCAGCCGCGGTATCGCCGCCGCCTCGTTTTTAAGCTGCGACGCCTTTTCCTCAAGGGTCATGCGCGAGACTAAGTCAGCCGCGCGCTCCTCAAATGATAAGCTCTCGTCAAGATATGCCGGTATTTTTTTGCTCTTTGCCATATTCTGTCCGCCTTTCGATATTGTAACGGTTATTGCTCAAATTAATATATTGTTAATATTTTTATTCTTGTATTTTAGCAGATAATACGCTATAATGATAGTCGGTAAAATTAAAATACAAGTCAAAATTTGCTGTTTTCGGGAGGTAATTTTTATGGTGCCTTTTTATGAGATCCAGCCGTCGGACCTTAACGTGATCCACAACTACCGCGAGATCAGGTTCCACGCCCATCTGCACAAGCACATAGAGATCGTGTATGTTTTCGAGGGCGGGCAGCACGTGAATATCGACGGCAAAAAATACGAGGTCAAAGCCGGTCAGGCCGCGATAATTTTTCCCGACATCGTGCACCACTACTACCGCGACAATGTGCGCCCCGCCGACGGGGTTCTTGTGATATGCCACCCAAGGATCTTCGGAAGCATTTTTCCCGATATTTCCAATTCTCGCCCCGAGTCTCCGCTTATAACGGAAGTGGACAAGGAAACGGCCTGCGCCTTTACGGGGATCGCCGACTGCACCTCGTTTTCCGAAAAACTCGGTTGGTCTTTGGTAATTATATCAAAGCTTCTGAAAAAAATCAAGATAAATAAAGATAAACATATCCCGATCGAAAGTCTTGCGGAAAAAATGATAGAATACATATCGCTTAACTTTAAGCAGGACATTTCTCTCGATACTCTGGCCGAGGAATTCAGCGTCAGCAAATATTATATTTCGCATATATTTTCAAACAGGATACGCATCAATTTCCGCAGCTATCTGGCTCTGCTCCGCACCGAGTACGCCGCGGGACTGATACGCTCCACAAACGACAGCATAACAAATATCTGCCTGAACGCGGGATTTTCCAGCCAGCGGACCTTTAACCGCGCGTTCAAGCAGATATACGGCGTGACGCCGAGGGAATACAAAAACAATATCAGCGAATTCTATAAAAATTAGACTGTCATCGCGTTGGGCATAACGGGATTTATCTCCTTTTCGCCGGGAAGCTTCAGATCGCCCATCAGCCCCGCGTACGAAACGGCGTATTTGCCGTACATTCCGCGGATATTTTCCATCGCCGACTCTATGCGGTCGCGCTTGAGCTCGCGGTTTATATTGTCGAACATGCCCACCTGGGCCGGCTCGTTCTCGTCCGTCAGATATATAGCGCGTACGGAGACCGCCCGAACCTGAAGCTTTCGGTCATAATTTTCACAAAACAGCTCAAAGCCCCTCTCGGTAAGCTCTCGCGAGCCGCGGACGGGCTTTTTGAATATCCGTTGGTACTCGCGGCTTTTGAGCTCGGTGTCCTTTATCGAGACCGACACGCCCCGCGCCATGAAGCCGTGCTTGCGCAGCCTGTGCGAAATATCGCGGCACAAGGCGAACATCACCTTGCGCACCTCCGCGTCGCTGCCAAGGTCCGCGGTGCAGGTTATTCCGTGGCCTATCGACTTTATCGGCGGCGCGTAATCGCTCGGCGCCACGCTCACGCCGCCTTGTCCGCGGGCGAAAGAGTTCAGTCTGACCCCGTTCACGCCCAGCCAGCCGCGCAGGTGCTCCGGGTCGGCCTCGGCCAGCTGCCCTATGGTGTATATGCCGTGCCGCGCCAGCTTTTTCGCGGTGGCGCGCCCCACGCCCAGCAGCTCGGACGCGGGAAGCCCCCATATCTTCTCGCGGAAATTCTCGCGCTCTATGCAGGTCACCGCGTCGGGCTTTTTCATGTCGGAGCCCAGCTTGGCGAAAATTTTGTTGAACGACACGCCCACCGATACAGTGAGACCCAGCTCGCGCTTTATGTCGCGTCTGATCATATCGGCGATCTCGCGGCCCGAGCCGAACAGCAGCGTGCTGCCGCTGACGTCCAGCCAGCACTCGTCAAGGCCGAAGGGCTCGATAAGATCGGTGTATCTATAATATATCTTTTGCGCCAGCTTTGAATATTTCATATAAATATCAAAATGCGGGTCGACCGTGACCAGCATCGGGCACTTGCGCAAAGCCTGCCACACGGGCTCGCCTGTTGCGACGCCCAGCGCTTTCGCCTTCTCGTTTTTCGCCAGCACGATGCCGTGGCGGTCCTTCTGCCTGCCGCAGACCGCCACATACTTATCCCGAAGCTCGGGATTTAACATGCACTCCACCGAGGCGTAAAAGTTATTCATATCGCTGTGGAGTATTATTTTTTCTTTGCTTTTCATAATATCGGCTCCAAAACAGTTATCGGCTAAAAGTATGATGTGAAAATAACTTTCGTATCACGATATTATTATACGAAATTATTTTGCGTTTGTCAAGATGTATACGCAAATAACTTTCGTAAAATTTTTCCTTTAAAACGGGAACAAAACCGCTGTTGAAATCGTCTAAATAATATGATATAATATTTTCATGCCAAACATAGGAGAGTGCGGATTATGAAACTGAAAAAAGCTCTGAGAAATATATTGTGCTTAGCGACGCTCTGCGCCGTCTTTTCGGCGTGCCCCGCGCGCGCGGCGGTGGGCGACATCGTTGACACGATATACACCACCGATATACTGACCCGCGTCAACGGCGCGGACATCGCCTCGTTCAGCATTGAGGGCAGGACGCTGATCGCCATGGAGGACCTTCGCGGCTACGGATTTACCGTGGCTTATGACGACAGCATACGCACCCTGTTTGTGAACCAAACCGGAGAAACGCCCAAGAACATGCCCTCGATAATCCGCGGCACGGTCGGAGGCACCGCCGGATACACATACGAGACCGACATAAAAGTTATCTTCAACGGTAAACCGGTCAACGCCTACGCCATAGACGGCAAAATGGCGGTCATAGTTGAAGAATTGGGCGCGCCCGAAAAATACGGAATGATATGCAGCTATGATGACAGCAAGCGCCTTTTGACGCTTGACAGCGCAGCGCCCCCGACTGCGCCGACGCCCGTTCCTACCGCTGTGCCGACGTCCTCGCCCTCACCCTCATCCTCACCATCGCCATCGCCTTCTCCCACGGCCACAGCCAAGACGTCCGGCGGATCCGCCGCCGGCGGATTCAGCACGGGCGGAGGCGGATTCGGCGGAGGCGGAGGCTTTCACACGGGTGGCTCAAGCGGAATACCCGCGCCCGACTCGAGCGCCGACAGCGCGCTTAGCGTTATTGTGGACGGAACCGAGACCGATGCCTACCAAACCGACGGAAAGACCTATCTCGGCATCGACGCGCTAAAGTCGTTCGGCTTTGACGAGACCTACCGCGACGAGAACATAATAATGCTGGTCAAAAAGCGGAGCGGAGACAGAAAGCCTCCGGCCGCGGACCGATCGCTCGAGCTCACGTACAAAAGCGATGAGCCGAAAATCTACGTGAACGGCGTGCCCTGCGACACGATGTACGCGGGGGATATTCCCGCTATACGCGTCGACGATCTGAAAACCGCGCCCTTTGACGAAAACGCGCCCTGCTGCGGTATATCGGCCGAAAAGACGGCGGACGGCCCGCTGATCATAGACACGACGGGCAGCGGTTATCCGTCGTTTGACGAGCAGTCGTCGGCCGTGCTCGGCAGCGGAGACATGATAATAGACATGAACCGGGATTTTTGGCTGGCGCAGCGCAAAGAAAAGCTTTATAAGATACTGCGGAACGGCCATGTGGTCCCGATCACCGATCTTATTATCGACTACGGCATAGACATGTCGGCCGCCACGGATTTTTCCGTAAGCGCCGACGGGCACTCCCTCACCTGGATAAACCACAACGACAACAAATACTATCAGTTCGACCTGACCGACCTTATTCCCGTGCCGGTGCTGAATTCGAACATGCGCGTGCGCGTGAACGGAGCCGAGATAAGCGCGGCGACCTTGGGCTGCGAGACATTTATCGCGCTTGAGGATCTGAGCGCCTGCGGTTTTTCGGTTGCCTATGACGACAGCATAAACACAATGTTTGTAAACCAGACGGAAAGCGAGCCCAATACCCCGCAGATATCCGCCGCCTCGTACGGCGGCGCGGAATACGGCGGCGAGTCGGATATCACGGTCGTGTTTAACGGCGCTGATATCAAGGCCTACAACATCGGCGGAAGGATCGCGGTCAAGGCGGATATCCTGGGCGGCGCGAACCAAAACGGGGAGTATAACTACGGCCTTATATGCGGCCGCGCAGACGGGGTCATTGATATAAATTCTCTGCCGGCCGAGCCCAAAGAGAATCAGATCGAAAAGTTTATAGATTCCGAAAGCAAATTCAACTGGCACTACGAAAACACTTACTCGGGTTCCGACTTTGATCTTGTCATATGCTCCCAAAGCGGCACGCCCCACGGAACGTTTACTACCTTCAGGCAGTTCATGGACATGGGCCGCTCCAACAATATAAACAACGTGTTTTACTATTACGGCTTTAACAACACATGGGGTAAGACCCTTATAGAAATAACCGGCATGAGCGGAGACAAGCTGTATTTCACGGGCGAGCGCGGCGGCGGTCGCAGCGGGGACTACGTTATGGACCTTCACAGCTATATCATAACTCCGATAAACGAAAACGAGCCCGACCCCGACGCCGATTTTATACCGCGGTTCCCGACGCTCGAAAACCCGATCGGCAAGACGGCGCTTGTCCCCGAATATCCCGTGGAGATCGACGGCGTGCCCGTCCGCGCCTGTGAAGCGGACGGCCGGGTGTACATCAGCCCGTATACCCTCACGGAATTCGGCTTTGAGGCGACTTATGTAAGCGGCGATATGATCGTGCTTGTAAAAAACGGCGAGGGCGGCAAAGCTCCCGCGGAGCCTGCGGCGCCGGGCTCGGAAGCGGGAACAATGACCGCCTGGGGCGAACCCAAAATATTCGTGAACGGCGTCGCGGTGAGCTCGGTAAAAATCGACGGCGAGCCGATGATGAGAGTCGATGATCTCAGTGTTGAGCCGTTTGATTTTGACGGCCGCGTGATATCCGCCGGGATCGACGCCCGAATGAGCGGCGGAAGCTTGATCATAGACACAACGATGAGCGGTTTCCCGAGCTTTGAGTCACAGCTTGAAAAGGTCTGCTCGATATACGACGAGACCGATTTTTCGGGCAAGATCAAGAAGAATTATCTCTATCAAGGCGATGAGTATTCGATAATCGCTTACTCAAACCAATTCAGGAATCATGATATTTACAAGGTCTGCTCAAACGGCCTTGTTATGCCTCTGTCATCCATTATCGGGGCATACGGCGTGAGCGCCGCCGCGGAACCCGAGATCGGCGAAGACGGACTCACAATGACGCTGACCGACAGTGAGACGGGAGAGACGCACACATTGGATCTGATAAATCTAACGCTTGATAACGCATAATTTATAAAATTCGGCGCAAACTTTATATATCAAATATATAAAGGAGTGTCAATCATGTTCAAACACGAAAAACAGCTTTTCCGGACGGTGAGCGTCGAAAAACCCAATCCGCAGTACGCCGCGCTGATGCAGGAGCAGCTTGGCGGAGCCAACGGCGAGCTCAAGGCGGCAATGCAGTATATGTCGCAGAGCTTCAGGATAAAAAACCAAGAGATCAAGGATCTGTTTCTCGATATCGCGGCCGAGGAACTGAGCCACATGGAAATGGTGGCGCAGACGATCAACCTTTTAAACGGCCATGACGTCGACTATGACCAAACGGGCGTCGGCGAGATCGAGACGCACGTGCTGCTGGGGCTCAATCCGGGGCTTATCAACGCGTCGGGCTATTCGTGGACGGGCGACTATGTGAGCGTGACCGGGGACCTGTGCGCCGACCTTTTGTCAAACATCGCGTCGGAGCAGCGGGCCAAGGTAGTCTACGAATATCTGTACCGCCAAATCGACGACAAAAAGGTGAAAGAGACCATCGACTTTCTGCTGAACCGCGAGGAGGCGCACAACGCCATGTTCCGCGAGGCGTTCAACAAGGTGCAGCACAGCGGCTCGAACCGCGACTTCGGCACCACCGAGGCGGCAAAAATGTATTTCAGCCTTTCCGAGCCCTCCCCCGAGGATAATCCCTTTAAAGATTCCAACTTTAAAGAACCCGCGTTTCAATAAAAACACCTGCTTGATTTTATCACACACTTGTGATATAATTTCAATAATATGATACGAAGGGGGCTTAGTTATGCGGCAAATCACACTAAAAGAAAACGAACTTGCGCTCAACAATGCTGTTGCATCCGTTGAAATGGAGGGCTACAGCGTTCCGCCGGGCGACAAGGCCTTGTGTATGGATGTCTTAAACGGGAAGATGTCAAAGGACGATTTTATAAAAATATTACTCGAAAGGTGTCGGGTATAAATGTCGTATTCATTAGACCCCATTCAGGACGAATGCTATGAAAACACCGCGGTGCTGATCAATAAGTTCGGCATAAAAGACGATAATCGGCTTGCAGTTATTGAACAGAGCGTCACAAGTATGCTTATAGCAAAAGCGAGTATAGAAATTCCTTTTGAAAACGTTGATTTTAATTATTATAAAAACCTGCACAAATATGTATTTTCGGATATTTATGATTGGGCGGGTACTGTTCGCAAAATTGACATGAGTAAAAAGGGGACAAATTTCTGTTCCGCAGATAAAATCGAGGAGTTTGGCAACGGGATATTTGAGCGTCTAAGGCAAAATAAATATCTGAAAATTTTCAGCGATGATAAGTTCATAATTGAATTCACAAATTTATATTGTGACTTAAACATCCTGCATCCGTTTCGAGAAGGCAACGGGCGTATACAAAGGCTGTTTTTATCAATGCTCGTGAGCAGCTTGGGCAAACGGCTTGATTTTTCGGAAATCGACACCGACGAACTTATGATAGCGACAATAAGATCCGTCAGCGGAGATGTATTTATGCTTCAAGACATTTTCAGAAAGCATATAAAATAAATTAATAACAGCGATTACTAAAAATAGTCGCTGTTTTTTATCGCCGGTATGTCAAATTGTTTAAGTGATAAGGCAATTATAACCCGAAGTCAAGATGATGATGAATAAATGCTGCTTTTTAAATATGCACAAAAATTCATTGACATAAATTTTTTTATTTGGTATAATTTAATCAGCCGAAAAAATTTTGAAACGGAGGAGTATATCATGAACGAATTAATGGTTAACGGTCACAGCGCGCTCGAGTACGCAGAGATGGCGTGCGACGCGCTTATGCACAAGTTCGCGGCGGAAGACCTGCCCCCCAAGGGCCGCTTCCACTATCATCAGGGCGTGTTCCTTTCGGGGGTCCAGCATACATACCTGCTTGATAAGGACGAGAAATATTACGAATACAGCAAGGCGTGGGTAGACTCGATAATCGACAAGGACGGAAACATCACCAAGTTCGACACCACCCAGCTTGACGACATGCAGCCCGGAGTGCTTCTGTATCTGCTCTACAAAAAGACGCAGGACCCCAGATACAAAAAGGCCCTCGACACGCTTATCCCGCTTATCAAGGACTTCCCCAAGAATCCCGAGGGCGGCTTCTGGCACAAGGGCAGATATCCCGAGCAGATGTGGCTCGACGGTCTTTATATGGCGGGCCCCATTTGCGCCGAGTACGCAAAGACATTCGACGCGCCCGAGCTGTTTGACCTCTGCGCGTTCCAGGCTCTGATGATGCAGGAAAAGACCAGAGACGAAAAGACAGGTCTTTGGTACCACGCTTGGGATTACGCCAAAGTCCAGCCCTGGGCCGACCCCGAAACGGGCAGATCCCCCGAGTTCTGGGGACGCTCGGTAGGCTGGGTTCCGGTCGCGATCCTGGAGGAACTGGACAGCTTCCCCGAGGACCACAAAGACAGAGACGCTATGATAAAAGCGGCCTGCGACCTGCTCAAGGCCGTAGTTAAATACCAGGATCCCGAAACAGGTCTTTGGTACCAAGTCCTTGACAAGGGCGACGACCCGAACAACTGGCTTGAATCGTCCTGCACCTGCCTGTTTGTGGGCTCGATCTGCAAGGCGGTCAAGAACGGATTTTTGGATGAGTCGTATCTCGAGTACGCCAAGAAGGGCTACACCGGCATAATCAACCGTCTGCGCTATGACGACAAGGGCGATATCATTATCGACAACATCTGCGTAGGCACCGGCGTCGGCGACTACGCCCACTACTGCGCCAGAGGCACCGGCGAGAACGACCTGCACGGAGCGGGCGCGTTCCTGATCATGTGCACCGAGGCGGCGGGCGTCCTGTAAACATATCGAATAACGCGAAAGGCGGCCTTTAATCGGCCGCCTTTTTGAATATCGCGTTTTCGGGAACGATCACCGCGGGTATCTCGATTCCCCTGAGCTGCATCGAATGAAGCTTTATCATCACAAGATTAGGCGAAAGCCCCAGCCTCGCCGCGGTCTGCTCGGCGCTGTAGCCGTAGCCTCGCATAAGCTCGAAAACATCGCCGTCCCCGATCAAAAGCTCGGCGGCGAACATGTTCGCCTCGTACTCGGGGCGCGCCGTCATATCATACAGCGCGGCGTCGAGCACGGCGCGGTTTTCCGCCAGCTCTCTGTGCAGCCGGTCGTGGCCCAGCTCGTGGGCCAGAACGACACGCTCGGCCGCGGGCTCCAGATTTCCGTTGATTATTATAACGCGCCTGCGCTTTATCACCGTGTACAATCCGTACAGTTTTTTGAACTCGTAATTCTTGATTATTTTTATTCCCAGATCCTCGGCGATCTCGGCGGGATCATCTCCGTGCGCCTTTTTGAGTTCCTCCGCCATGCCGTGAATATCTTCCGCCGACACTTTGTCATCCGCCCCTTCCGAATAAATTGCTGAAAGCCGATATAAATCAGCTTATGTACTTTTTGGGCGTGTATTTTTTGTTTTCCTCTTTGACCGCGAAGTACGCGTCGGATATGGCTTTCATCGCCGCGTCCATGTCCTCCTCGGGCAGTTCTCCTCCGGCGAACAGACCGCAGATACCCTCGATCAGCTCCTCCACGTCGGCCGCCGATCTCCGGCCGCCGCGCTCAAAGGCGGCTCTGATAAGCTCCTCGTCCTCGGTCATTAAATAATTTTTGTCGACTCCGAACATCTCGGCAAGACGATAGTATATATCGCGGCTCTTCGGGTGAACGGAGCCCGCCTCGTAGTTCTGCACGGTTCGCAGAGTTATGCCGAGGCTGTCCGCCAGCTCGGTCTGCGTCATACCCTTTTCTTTTCTGAGCTTTTTGACCTTTTCTCCGAATTTCATACGCTCCGTCCTTTCCGAAAATAATTATATTATAATAATACTATTTCTCGGCTCCGCTGTCAAGCGCCTCCCCAAAAACTCGGCTCGATTTTACATAAATTTAACGCATAGGCGATTACCGATTTTACATTGCCGCGTTATTATAGAGCCGAAATCAAAAAAGATAAGGAGAGACAAACCATGAACATTTTAAAAAATCATCCAAAACTTGCGGACGGGATCGCGGCGGCGTGCGCGCTGCTGGTGATCGGCTCATCGCTGACGGGCTGCGGAGGCGGCGCGGAGCAGGCAAAAGAAATAACCGTCATATCCCGCGAAGACGGCTCGGGCACCAGAGGAGCCTTCACCGAGCTGTTTGGAATTGAGGAAGAGCAAAACGGCGAAAAGATCGATATGACGACCGACGCGTCAAGCGTGACAAACAGCACCTCGGTCATGATGACGAGCGTGGCGGGCAACGAGAACGCTATAGGCTACATATCAATGGGCTCGCTGAACTCGAGCGTCAAGGCGCTGCGGGTCGACGGAGCCGAGGCGAGCGCCGACGGCGTAAAGGACGGCAGCTACAAGGTGTCGAGACCGTTTAACATCGTTACAAAAGACAGCCTATCCGAAACGGCGCGGGATTTTATTGATTTCATAATGAGCGCCGAAGGGCAGGCGGTCGTGGAAGAAAACGGCTATATCTCAGAGGGAAGCTCGGGCTCTTATTCCGGCTCAAAGCCCGCGGGCAAGATAGTGGTCTCAGGCTCGTCGTCGGTAACGCCGATTATGGAAAAGCTCAAAGAGGCCTATATTGAGATTAACCCGTCCGCCGAGATCGAGGTGCAGCAGAGCGACTCCACCACGGGTATAAACAACGCGATCGACGGCGTTTGCGACATAGGCATGGCAAGCCGCGAGCTTAAAGAAAGCGAAACGCAAAAGGGCGTAAAAGCCGCGGTCATAGCTCTTGACGGGATCGCGGTCATTGTCAACAATTCAAACCCGATAAACGAAATCACCTCAGAACAAATAAGAAAAATATACACGGGTGAGATCACCGACTGGAGCGAGATCGGGGAACAGTTATGAAAAACAAGCTTAAAGAAAATATAATGAGCGGCGTGTTCCTGTTCTGCGCCTGCGTGTCGATACTGGCGGTGGCGCTGATATGCGTGTTTCTGTTCGCGAACGGGATCCCCGCCATGAAAAAAATAGGGCTGTTTGACTTCCTGCTCGGCAAGAAGTGGAAGCCCGGCAACGATATCTACGGAATTCTGCCGATGATATTGGGCAGCGTGTACGTCACGGCGGGAGCGATCGTGATAGGCGTGCCGATCGGCATTTTGGCGGCGGTGTTTATGACCCGTTTCTGTCCCGATAAGCTCAGCAAATTACTAAAACCGGCGGTCGATCTGCTGGCGGGCATACCCTCGGTCGTGTACGGTTTTTTCGGGCTGATGGTGATCGTGCCCGCCGTGAGGAAAATTTTCGGCGGCAGCGGCACGAGCATGCTGGCCGCGTCGATAGTGTTAGGGATAATGATACTGCCGACGATAATATCGGTCAGCGAGTCGTCGCTCAGAGCTGTTCCGGAAAGCTATTACGAGGGCGCCCGCGCGCTGGGAGCAACGCACGAGCGGTCGGTGTTTATGACGGTGCTGCCCGCCGCAAAGTCCGGAGTTACGGCGGGCGTCATACTGGGAATAGGCCGCGCCATAGGCGAGACGATGGCGGTCATTATGGTGGCGGGAAACCAAGCCGCCATGCCGGGCGGACTGACGCGCGGCGTCAGGACCATGACGGCCAATATAGTTCTGGAAATGGGCTACGCCGCCGACCTGCACCGCGAGGCTCTGATCGCCACGGCGGTTGTGCTGTTCGTTTTCATTCTGATAATCAATCTCAGCTTTTCGCTGCTTAAAAGGAGGTCCGAAAGCAAATGACCAAAACAACGGCTATATCAAAAACGGCTCCGCGAAAAAGCGGCGGCGTTTCGGAAGCGAAAGCGCAGGCCGCGGTGCTTCGAACGCTTGTGTATTTCGCGGCATGCCTCACGTTCGGCGCGCTTCTGTGCCTGATAATCTATATATTTATAAAGGGCATCCCGAATCTTTCGCTCGATCTGTTCAGCCCCGCATACAACTCCGAAAACGTGTCGCTCTTCCCGGCGCTCATAAACACCGTGATCATGACGCTGCTGTCGCTGCTTATCGCGGTGCCGCTGGGAGTGTTTTCCGCGATCTATCTTGTGGAATACGCGAAACGCGGCAACAAACTTGTCGGACTCGTCAGAATAACGACCGAGACCCTGCAGGGCATACCCTCGATCGTGTACGGCCTGTTCGGGTTCCTGCTGTTTGTAACAACGTTTTCGTGGGGCTACTCGCTGCTCGCGGGCGCGCTGACGCTGGTTATAATGATACTTCCGGTGATCATGCGCACCACCGAGGAAGCGCTGAAGTCGGTGCCCGACTCGTACCGCGAGGGCAGCTTCGGACTGGGCGCGGGACGGCTGCGGACCGTATTTAGAATAGTGCTGCCCTCGGCCGTGCCCGGGATCCTGTCGGGCGTTGTGCTGTCAACGGGCAGGATCGTGGGCGAGACCGCGGCGCTGATATACACCGCGGGAACGGTGGCGCAGGTGCCGTCTAACCTTTTTGGATCGGGCCGTACGATGGCGGTCCATCTGTACGCGCTGTGGAGCGAGGGCCTTAACACCGAACAATCATACGCCACAGCGGTAGTGCTGCTGCTTATTGTGGTGCTGCTCAACGCGGCCTCGGGAGCACTTGCCAAAAAAATCACACTGAAATAATTTAAGAGGATAAAAACATGGAAAATATTATAAGCATAAAAAACTTAGATCTGCACTACGGCGATTTCCACGCTCTGAAAAAGGTGAGCATGGATATCCCGAAAAATCAAATCACCGCGTTTATCGGCCCATCGGGCTGCGGAAAGTCGACCCTGCTCAAAACACTCAACCGCATGAACGATCTTGTTGAGGGCTGCCGCGTCGACGGCGAGGTAACGCTTTGCGGCGCGGACATTTATAAAGAGCTCGACCCCAACGACCTGCGCAAGCGGGTAGGCGTGGTTTTCCAAAAGCCCAATCCGTTCCCGATGAGCATTTACGACAACATCGCCTACGGTCCAAGGACCCACGGCATTCGCTCAAAGTCAAAGCTTGACGAGATCGTTGAAAAGTCGCTGCGGGACGCGGCGATCTGGGACGAGGTGAAGGACAGACTGAAAAAGAGCGCACTCGGAATGTCGGGCGGACAGCAGCAAAGGCTGTGCATAGCCCGCGCCCTGGCGGTCAAGCCCGAGGTGCTGCTGATGGACGAGCCGACCTCGGCTCTCGACCCGATCTCGACTTCCAAGATAGAGGACCTTGCGCTTGAGCTGAAAAAGAGTTATACTATAGTTATAGTCACTCACAGCATGCAGCAGGCCGTCCGCATCTCGGACAAGACCGCTTTCTTCCTTTTGGGAGAGGTCGTGGAGCAGGGCGGCACCGAGCAAATATTCTCGATGCCGAAAGACAAGAGGACCGAAGATTATATTACAGGAAGGTTTGGATAATGCTATGAGAGATAATTTTAACAGACAGCTCGACGAGCTGAACAGAGAAATGACCGACATGGGCGCTCTGTGCGAGAGCGCAATTGAAGACGCGGTGAAAGCGCTGCTCCGCCGCGACAAAAATGCGGCGAAAAGCGTTGCCGCGATCGAGGAAGAGATAAACCGAGCCGAGCGCGACATTGAGAGCCTCTGCCTCAAGCTGCTGCTCAGGCAGCAGCCGGTGGCCGCGGACCTGCGCGCGGTGTCCTCGGCGCTCAAAATGATAACCGACATGGAGAGGATCGGCGACCAGGCGGCGGATATCGCCGAAATTGTCCGCCACGCAGATTTTGACGACAGCTTTGACAATGAACACATCAAAAAAATGGCGGACGGAGTTTCGAAAATGGTGACCGAGAGCGTGGACGCGTTCGTTGAGCGGGACCTTAATGCGGCGAAAGACGTCATGCGGCGCGACGATGATATCGACCGTTGGTTCAAGGAATCCTGCGCCGAGCTGGCGGAATATATAGGCGCGAACCCGCAAAAGGCCGCCTCGGCTCTTGATTTGATGATGACCGCGAAATATCTTGAGCGCATAGGCGACCATGCGGTAAATGTCGCCGAATGGGTGGAATTTTCCGTGACCGGCGAGCACAGATGATAAATCCCGCAAAGATTTAAAAGACAGGAGAAAAGATATTATGATTTATTGCGTTGAGGACGACGGAGGCATCCGCGAGCTTGTTGTGTACAGTCTCAGAAACACGGGCTTTGAGGCAAAGGGCTTCGAGAGCGGGGGACCCTTGTTTGACGCTCTTAAAAACGGCGGCAGACCCGAGCTTATACTGCTTGACATAATGCTGCCCGGCGAGGACGGACTGAGCATTTTAAAAAAACTGCGCTCCGCTCCCGACACCCGCGATATTCCGGTGATACTTCTGACGGCCAAAAACGCCGAATTCGACAAGGTGAGCGGCCTTGACGGCGGCGCCGACGACTATGTGACAAAGCCGTTCGGGATCATGGAGCTTATATCCAGGATCAAGGCGGTGCTGCGCCGCAGCGGCGGCGCGGCGGAAAGCAAAGCCGACGAGGAATATTCCGCCTTCGGCGTGAGCCTCAACGTGAAAAAACATATCGTAACGTCAGGCGGCGACGAGATCGAGCTGACTTTAAAAGAATTTGAAGTCCTGCGTCTGCTGCTCAAGAACCGCGGCTCGGTCATGACCCGAGACACGCTGCTCGACCGCGTGTGGGGTTATGACTTTGACGGCGAGACCCGAACGGTCGACGTTCACATAAGGACCCTGCGCCGCAAGCTGGGCGATCGCGGAAGCATAATCAAAACAGTGCGCGGCGTGGGCTACAGAATCGAGGATTGACGGCAAGTGGCAAAAAACATTTTTAAAGGCGGCTCGGCAAAGCTGAGCTCAAAAATATTCCGCGGGATCACCGCCGTTGTGATAGCGGGCGTTGTGATAACCGCGATCATTTCATCGGTTTTGTTTCACTCCGAATTTTCCCGCGAGATCAAATCCGAGATCAAATCCGAGACGCGATATCTGGCCGAGCTCGCCGATACCGTCGGGGTCTCGGAATTAAAATCGGCTGTTCCCGACGGGCGCGTGACGATGATCGCCGCAGACGGCTCGGTTGTTTTTGACAGCCGCGCGGACAGTGAGGCGGCGGAAAATCACTCAAACCGCCCCGAGATCAAACAGGCGCTCGAGAGCGGCGAGGGCGAGAGCACGCGCGTTTCAAAAACCTTCGGCAAGAAAAATTATTACTACGCGCTGCGTCTGAGTGACGGCGGAGTTATCCGCGTCTCCCGCGAGACCTCGAGCATATTCGGCGCGGTGTTCGGCGCGGCGCCCGGAATACTGCTGGCGGTGCTGCTGCTTATCGGGCTGGCGATGGCCGCGGCCGGCGCGCTGACCCGCTCGATAATAAGGCCGATAAACGATCTCGACCTTGACAAACCCCTCGAATATGAGGTGTATACGGAACTGGACCCGCTGCTTGAGAGAGTCGATGAGCAGAACAAAAAGATGATGATCCAAATCAACGAGGCGCGGGAGGCCGAGAAAATGCGCCGCGAATTTTCGGCAAACGTTTCACACGAGCTCAAAACGCCGCTGACTACCATTATGGGATGCAGCGAAATTTTAAAAGAGGGCATAGTTGACCCGAAGGACGTGAACGGATTTTTAGAGCGCATTAATTCCGAGTCAAAACGCCTGCTGGCGCTGATAGACGACATAATCAGCCTGTCGGGGCTTGACGAGGGCGGCGGGAACATAGAGATGACCGCCACGGACCTTTTGGAGATCGCGCGCGAAGCCGCCGAAAGCCTTGAGTTTAAAGCGGAAAAGCGCGGTATAAGCATATCCGTGTCGGGAACCGGACAAACCGTCCGCGGCAGCCGCGGACTGCTGCACGAAATGATATACAACCTCTGCGACAACGCCGTGAGATACAACCGCGACGGCGGATACGTCAATATCACTGTCGGCGGCGAAGGCGGCAGACCGTTTGTGTCGGTCAGGGACAACGGGATCGGCATTCCCGAGGCGGACCGCGAGCGCGTGTTCGAACGGTTCTACCGCGTGGACAAAAGCCACTCAAAAGAGACGGGCGGCACAGGTCTCGGACTCTCGATAGTAAAGCACGCGGCGCAAATACACGGCGCCGAGATAAGTCTAAAAAGCGAGCCCGGTAAGGGCACAGAAATAAAAATTACATTTCCGAATTTCAGGTTTTAGACATAAGATTACCGCCGAGGCTGTCCCCCGGCGGTGATAGTTTTTAGTTTTCGATGAGCCGCTTACGCCAGCGCGGCGCTTGCTTTTTCGAGCTCGTCTCTTATTTTTATGTGCTGCGGGCAGGCTTCCTCGCACCTTCCGCATTTTATGCAATCCTCGGCTCCGGCCAAGCCGTGGCCGTTCACCAGCCATCCCAGCTGATGCTTTGCAGCGGCCTTATCGCCGTAAATGGTCATAATGTTCATTGCGGTAAAGGTGCCCGATATGCCGATGTTTTTCGGGCAGACCTTGGCGCAGTAGTTGCAGACCGTGCAGGGAATGATCGGCATTTTCGCCATCTCCTCCCGCGCCTTGTCGAGCGCAGCTCGCTGAGCGTCGGTCAGGCCCGTGAAGCCTTTCATGTAAGACAGATTATCCTCTGTTTGCTCAACGCTGCTCATGCCCGACAGCACGGTTATAACGCCGTCAAGGTCGGCCGCGAAACGTATCGCCCACGACGCGCATGACATATCGGGCTCCGCCTCTTTCAGGATTTTTTTCACGCACTCGTGCGGATTCGCCAGCATGCCGCCCTTGACCGGCTCCATGATTATGATGGGAATGTTGTGCTTCCTCGCGACCTCATAGCAGCCGCGTGACTGTATCGCGCAGTTGTCCCAATCGGCATAGTTGATCTGAAGCTGCACGAATTCCATCTCGGAATGCTTGTTTAAAATATCTTCAAGCTCCTGCGGTGTCGAGTGGAACGAGAAGCCTACGTGCTTTATCAGGCCCTCGGCCTTCTTTTGCATAACAAAATCCCAAATATTAAAATCGTCAAAAAATTTGGTGCGCCCCTCACCCAGGTTGTGGAGCAGATAAAAATCAAAATATCCCGCGCCCGTCACCTTCAACGAGTTCTCAAACTGAGCGATCGCGTCCTCCCGCGTCTTGCAGTTTATCCAGGCCGCCATTTTGGTCGCGAGCTTGTAGCTCTCTCTGGGATAGCGGTCCACCAGCGCCCTGCCTATCGCGCTCTCGCTCTCGCCGTATGCCCAGGCGGTGTCGAAGTAATTGAATCCCGCTTCCATGAACTTATCGACCATCACTTTGACCTGCTCGACGTCGATCTTTTTGTCGATCGTCGGCAGCCGCATGAGCCCGAAGCCCAGCTTGCCTATGCCTTCATACAGATCCGACATATGTATTCCCCTTTCTCTGTAAATTAAACCGAATATTGATGTCTTTATTATAATATATGCCGGCGCGAAAGTCAAATTAAAAAAACTGATAACAGGCCATTTACCCACCTCCGTCTGCGGCAAGCCGCAGCCACCTCCTCCCGGGAGGAGGCATAAAAAAGCACCTCCCCGATTGGGGAGGCGCTGAATTTTCAGGATCAGATCCTGCTCATAACCGCGGCGAATTCGGCTCTGGTTATGGGCGACTGCGGATCAAACGCTCCGGCGTCGTTTCCGGTCATAACCTGCTTCATTGTGCAGAACATTACGCCTTCAACCGCCCAGTCGGAAATTTGACTGAGGTCGGTATACTCAAGCTGAATTGCCCATTCGCCCGTTGGGCCTTCGCCCTTGTAGGCGTAGTAGCCGGTGATGATCTTCGCAGCCTGCTCGCGCGTTACGGGGTCGTTGGGAGCAAACATATTGTCTCCAATACCGTCAACTATTCCGTTGGCCGCCGCCCACGCGATGTAGGGAGCGTAGTATTCATTCGGGTCAACATCCGTGAACGGTGATGCCGCCGATGTGTCGGCCTTGTCGAATCTGCCGAGTATCGTGACAAGCATACCGCGGGTCAGAGTGTCATTGGGGCCGAACAGAGTTTCGCTTTCGCCGTTCATGATTCCCATTGAATAAACATTCTGAACATAGGGATAATACCAATCTGTCGCCGCCACGTCAGTGAATGGCATCTGTACCTCGCCTGTCGCGGGGCCGGGTCCTGTGATAGTGGTATCGGGCGCCGCGGTCGCAGCTGGCTCGCTTGCGGCTGTCGCCGTCGGTGTAGGCGTTGCCGCAGCAGTCGTTCCGCCTGTTGAGAAGTTGGAGTTTGTACCTGTGCCGAGTGTGCCATACGAGGGTTTGCGCGTAGGCATGGGAGCCGATGTGGACTCGCCCGAAGGTTCTGGTGTATTCTCGGTCGGAGGCTCGGTTGTCGGTCCGTTCGTCGGCTCGGGAGCCGGCGTCGCCTCAAATGTGTTGGAAACCTCTATATCCACGGAATAGGCGTTGCCCTGAGCGTCGTCAATAACAACGGTATTTACGCCGTTTGGCAGAGTATTCAGGAATTCGGACTTAAACGTAATAACACCGTTTTCGACCGTGTAGCTTTCCATGGGAACAGAAACTCCGTTAATCGTTACCTGTGTAACGCTCACCGATGGATTGGGAAGTGCGACAACAACATTCTCCGGAGACTCTCCGTCAAATACTTGGCTTTCAAGGGGTTCGGGTGTTGTTTCCGTTCCCGGTGTAGGTGTTGCCTCGGTTCCGGGCGTAGGAGTTGATTCCGTTCCCGGTGTAGGTGTGATTTCCGTTCCCGGTGTAGGTGTTGATTCCGTTCCCGGTGTGGGCGTTGATTCCGCTCCCGGTGTTGGCGTTGCTTCAATTCCCGGTGTAGGCGTTGCCTCGGTTCCCGGTGTGGGCGTTGATTCCATTCCGGGTGTAGCTGTAGGCTCTACCGTTCCGGGGGTGGGCGTTGCCTCGGTTCCGGGTGTGGGCTTGGGAGCTTCGGTCTCCTCCGGAGCAGGGGTCTCGTCAGGTTTCGGCGTGGGAGCGTTCGGGTCGGCAATCAGTTTCAAATACTTAAAGTTGCCCACATATTTGCCCGCTCCTGCGCCCGTGATCTCAATAGTCACTTGTCCTTTCGCCGTTTTATTTGAAATATCGACCGTAAAGTCTTGATAATCATTCCAGCCCGATGTTCCCAGGTCTCTAAATTCGGCGACAACGGTTTCACCCACTTTGACGGTCAAGTTTACCTTGTTGGGATTGTTGTTTGTGCCCGTCTCTTTAGACATATTTATGACTGCCTTTGCGTATTTTCCGGCAAGGTCAATTTCGGGAAGCGTAAATACGGCTATATCATCCGATGTCGCCTTAACACTGTCCGGACGGATAATATCTCCGTCGGTCATCATTTTTCCGCCGTTTGACGTTGTGATCGAATTCTCTCCGAAATTCAGCGTCGCGGAGCCGTCGGCATTTTCAGTGATCGTGCCGTATTGCGTCGCCGCATCCGGCGTCGGTTCCGGCTCGGGAGTTGTGGCTGTCGGAGGGTCTTTGACCGTCTCTCCATCGGCCAACACTCTTTTGTATGTAACCCAGACGTCGCGCATTTTAAACACTTCCGGACCTGGCGTTATAACCATGATGAGCTTGCCTTTTTCATATTTTGTCGGAAATTCGGCAAATTTGTATGATTCGGTTTTATTGTTTGAGCCCGTGCCCTCCATGGTTATTGTTTGGTCTTTATAGTTAATATAGACCGTGACCTTTGAGGGAACTCCCTTTTCAAACTTTCCGCAGGCGTTGAGCCATTGATTCGGAGTATTGTCGGAACCGCTGAAGCCGCCTGTTCCCGAGTCGATCGTGTCAAGCTGGTTCCAATGGCCGAGCTTTGAATAGAGGAATCTTGACGCTATGTCGTTTCCGTCTCCTCTGAGCTCAATAAATCCGTTGCCTGTCGTTTCGGGCGTGACGTCGAGCGTATATGTGACGGTGATCACATCGCTTTTCAGAATGTCATCATCGGCGCCGTTTGATTTTGCCAAAGCGATCAAATCATACGTCTTGTTTCCGTCTGTATTGGCATAGGAAATATTTGTGCTTATCGTCTCATCGACCTGCTTTTCGGCTTTAATATTGAGCGGAACCGCTATACCTGTTTGACCTTTAACAGTCATCTCGCCGTTTTCGGGAGATGTGATCGTAAAATCATCACTCGAAGACACGATCTTAATATCATAATCTATTCCTTCCGCGGTGGCAGGAATATTATCGATTGTGTCGGCGGCTGTTTTCTCTCCCTTATTGACGGTTACGGTCTGAGCCTTGATCAAAGCGCCATTTTTCGTTATCGAAATATTGTAGCCGCAGTCCTCAGCAGCCGCTGCTGTGGCGCTTATAGTAACAGACATACTAAACACATTTTCAATGTCTGTCGTAGGCGTGATCTCGATTGGAATTATCGCCTTATCTCCGTAATCCTTGTTAGTTGCACTTCTGGCATAGAGCGTGATCTCACTTTCGATAGGATCCTCGCCGGGCGCGGGGCGAGTAACTATGATCTTGGTCCCGTCCGCTGATATGACTGCGTTTGGCGAAGATGACTCCCACTTAAACTCTATGCCGTCGGGCGCTGCGGGCAGGGCTATCTCCGAAGCCTCGCTTTCGGGAATGGTAACTTTAACGCCCGCGATAGCCTCATCAACAGGTTTGAGTTTCTCGGCAAATTCCATGGGATCCCAATCGTCCGTATATTTTTCGTCACACTTTTTTGAAAAATAGTTTCTCGGATTGAACTCCAGTATCTGCCACTCGTTAAGTACGGTTCCCATTCCGGCACCGCCTTCTTCGACAGATTTATTTTTAACTCTCTTAGAGAGATCTACATTCGCTCCGCTCTTATTCTTTGTCCCGTACTCATACAGACGCGCAAGACCGTTCTGCGCGCCGAATCTTGCCCAGCCTGTGGGGTCAAGGACAAACTCAGAGCCTCCTATTGTTCCGTTGTCGTCAACAGTGGTGTTAAAGAATGTTGCCTGGCCTGCCGCTCCCCAAGGGCCGCCGAGATTATTGGCGCCGTTATTGCTGCGCACATTGTAGAGCGTGCAGTTATAGAAAAGATATCCGTACTTTCTTAACTTGTCGGTATTTGGCGTTGTGATCGGAGAACCGTATGTTTTATCAGAAAATCCCTCCAGACCGAGCTTGCAGTTATTGAATACGGCCGTGGCTCCGCCGTAAATATAGTCGGTGCCGCCAATAATATCACAGTTATTAAAGTAAATTCTGTCGCCCGCCGCATACAACGAGTCCTGACCGCCGCGGAGACGGATATTCTCAAACGTCAGCTTGTCGCCGTATGTGGCAACGGCGTGGCCCCTCTCGTTGAACACGCCCGAGCGCGCAAGCCATGTGCTTTCGCCGGCAGTGAATTTTTTGCCGGCTGCGGCTTGTTTGTCAAAATCGGCCTTGGTAACCTCCTTGCCTCTGAAATCCGCGGGAACTTCCTCCGCCGTATTTTCGCCGTTTGTCGAAACCGTTAAAGCGTCAGTGTCTCTCGCGGGAAGGTTCGGATAACTTGACAAAGGCGTAAGATGTGCGTCTTTCTGACCCTGAGTTACCATTACGGGAACACTGTTAATGATATGCAGATCCTTAACGGTGATATTGGATGCGTCCTTTTGAATAAGGAGAGCCGCCATTTTGTCCATGCCGCCGGTGTTGCCCAGTTCAAGCGCCCTGCTTACCGTCTCGGTAACAGACTTTCCGTCAACCGTGGTGTATGTAAGCTTTGTTCCCGTGGGAACAGCCTCTCCCAACTTGTACTCCTTGCCGCTTTCATCCTTCGGAGGATGAGCGTACCAGTCAATATTGGGGTTATACTTGCCGCTCAAATCGCAGTTTGCGGCTGCGTAACCCGTGCAGTAGTACCAGCTAAGCTCAACATTGCCCGAGGTTTTGGGAGTCTGCTGAAGAGTCACGAAACTCATGCCGCTGATCTCGACCTGTTCCTCATAGCTGCCCGGATCAATATTGATCGTAATCGGGTTTGATTCGGACGGATTGAGCGTCTTTGCCTTCGCCACCGCCGTTCTGATAGTTTTAAAATTGGTTTCCGACTCCGCCGCCGAGGGGTCGACCGTCAAAACCTTCGGCTCCACGGCCGGAGCTTTCGTGGGATCGGCCGTTACAGCCGGAGCAGACGAAACTGTCGGTTCGTTAGTTTCCGAGGGAACGGGAGCGCCGCTCGGTTCCGCTGTTTCGGCGGGTGTCAAGGGTTCAGCCGTTGCCGCGGGTGCTGACGGCTCCGCCGTCTCTTCGGGCTCGGGCGTGTCGGCCGGTTCGGTTCCGTCATTATAGAATCTTATGTACACATAATTGCCCGCGTAATCTGCTGTAGTGGTTATATCAAGAGTAACCGCGCCCGAGGCAGTTGCGTTTGTCAAATCGGCAATGTTTTCGCTGTACGCGCCCCAACCTTCGCTCTTGATAACAATGCTGTCGGTCACGGCTGTGCCGCCCACTTTGATAACAGCCGAGGTAGTATTTTCTCCGCCCGCGGTCGCGGCATATACAGCAGCCTTGTTATACTTGCCGCCAAGATCAACATTCGGATATGTGATCGCAGCATTTCCTCTCAGGCCGTCACTCTGTCCAACATAGTTTTCGTCAAGATCCGTAAAATTAGAGCCGTTGCCGTTTGAAACCGCATTGCTCAAAACAACGCTTCCGCCGCTTGTGATCGAATCGCTGCCCATATAGAGATACAGACCGTCATTTTCTCCGTCCGACCGTTCCTCGGTATAGCCATATCCGGGGCAGACTGTGGGCCTCGGAGTGCCCGTGGGCGGAGCCACATAATTCGCGTCGCCCTCTTTGATAACAAGATTTTTAAAGTTTCCGGTCATTCCGTTACTGCCAGAATGAAAAGCCGTTTTTATAAAAATCGCCTTTTCACCCTGCGCGGATTCTCCGCGGTTAAGCTCAACGGTCGAAAAATTCCAACTTGTGGTTGTGTCCTCACCCTGATAATTTTCTATCTTGGCGATCATAACGCCCTGTGTCATATCGGGGGCATCAACGGAACTGATTTTATTGCTGTCAAGGTTTTTAGTGTAATAAGCATCCGTCGCCGTGGTAGTACCATCAACAAGCGGCATTGCATACACGTACACGTCTGCGTTATAAGAGCTGAGCAGCGCCCAGTCGATCGTGACATCAATATACTCTGTCAGATTTGCCGTTCCCGCGTAAGCGATCGCGCCATTAGACGTGCCGTCAAGAAATTCATTACCAATCTTGAAATACTTGTTATTGCCGTCTCCGGCCCAGCATGCTTGAAAATTTGAAAATGACGCGACGTTGTCGCCTTTCGCCGCGAATACCGGCATTGAGACAAACATTGTCATGATCATTGCGATCACCAAAATCAAAGACATCGTTCTGCTTTTTCTCATTGTTTTTGCTCCTTTCGCGCCTTTTGATACACACAAAAGGCGATAATTATTATAATATTTTAAATTTATTTACAGTTTTTTTGCAATTATATTATTATAATAACATTTATTAAGCAAATTTTCGAGACAAAGCGTATTCAATATTGGCCAAAAATTGCTGTGAGACAAAAAATAAGGCTCCCCATCCTTTAGGAGGGGATAATCAGCAAGCTTGCTTGCGGGTTCAAAGCTATCTTTCAAAATTGCTTGCAATTTTGACCAAGAGCTTCCTTAATGCAGTCTGCGCAGCAGACTGAGGGGAAGGCCTATTCGCTAATCATTACGTTCCCACCTCCGTCTTTTCGCCTTCGGCGAAAATCCACCTCCTCCCCGGAGGAGGCAACCCCTTCCACCGCTATCGCGGTCCCCCTCCCCCACCTTACGGCAGGGGAGGCAAAAAATTTATTTTACGCTTTCGGCTACTTTCAAAAGCTCGTCGCCCGTGACGGCGCTGTTTCCGGAGAGGACCGCGACCGAGACTCCGCCTTCCTCCCACTCCGCCGAGCTGTCGGTCACGGCGGCGGCGCAGCCGTGGATCTCACATTCGGAAACCGGCGCGTCATAGCTTGTCGTATACTTTGTTTTATCGTTGATGATCCTCTCATGCACCGTGAAAACATCCGTTCCGTTTGAGTATCCGACCACCGCATAATCGCCCGAGAGAACGCCGTCCTTCGCGAATCCCTCGACATACAGGAAGGAATATCCTTCGGGCAGGTACTCGGGCTCCAGAAGCTCAAAATTCAGTCCGCTCTTAAACTTTTCGAACTCATCAAGCGTCGTGCAGACCTTGATATTCTCGTTTTCGTCCGGGATCAGCCCGCCTTTGCTTGCGGCGCTGACCGAAACGCGCACTTCGTCCTTATCGACTACTCCGGTTTCGTACATAAGGTCGATCCATCTCTGAGCGTCATACTTCACTCCGTTTTCGTCATACAGCTCAATATCGTTCTCATCGAGGCCGCCCTCAAGCTCGGTGACCGGCTTGCCGTCTTTGTCGAACACCCTGCCGCTCAGCGCCTCGGGCAGCGTAAACATCACCCCGCTGCTGTCGGTCTCAATTATTACGTTATGTCCCGTTGATATTGTTTTTACTATTCTCTCAACGAATCCGCCCGCGAACGCGAGCTGCGTCAAGCCCGCGACTACCGCGACCGCCGCTGCGACGGCTATGACCTTTTTTACGCGGGATCTCTTTTTTGTTTTGTTAAGCACTTCTTTTTTCATAATAATTCGCTCCTCCTCTGTCAGCTCGGCGGGCTCGTATCCGCTCAGATCGAGCTCCGTGCCGTTTAGATAATCATACTCATTTTTCATAAAAATCACTCCTCGGAAGATGACATCTCAGTCTTTTTCTGCCTCTTGACAATCGGCTGTACAGGACCGAAGGTTCCTCGCCGCAGCTTTCGGCTATCTCGCGCACCGATTCGGAAAGGATATACCTTCGGTAAAACAGCCTTCGGTCGCGGGGCTTAAGAGAATTCAGCAGCTCAAATATCTCCTTCATCGTCTCTTTTCTTATCAGCTCCGCGTCCGCTCCGCTTTCGTCCTCGGCGTCCTCGCTCAAGGTCTCGCCGCCAAGCTCATTGTAATACTTACGCTTATAGTCTATGCACTTGTATTTGCACACCGCGCCTATCCAGTTTTTCAGAGAATTTTTCTCTGGGTCAAATCTCTCGATATTGCTCCAGACCGAAAACAAAACGTCGTTGACGCACTCGCCGATATGGTCGGGCAGCATATACAGATGCTTCGCGGCTATCGCCTTGATAAGCCCGCCGTATTTTTCGATAAGGCCCTCAAGGGCAGCCTCGTCTCCCGCTTTCAGTCCCTCCGTCAGCCGCTCGTCGGTTTCCATACCATCACCTTCTTTTTAAGAATTTAAGAAGCGCTTCTACTTATTAATACGAATCAAAAATCAAAATCTGTCAAAAAAATAAGATCCCCTTAATTTCGGGGGACCTGACCAATATTCTCAAGGCGCGCGTCAAACTCGGCTCGAAGCGCGTTATCGCCGTTTATATAGGCCTTTCGCAGATCAAGCAGCGTGCCGTCGGTTCGGAACTCGTCAAGAACGCCGTTTATTTCGCGCAGCAACTTTGTGTTTCCGTCCGCCGCCGCGATCGAGTATCTGCGGCGGTCGATATCGTCCTCTTTTATCACAAACAGCGGATACTCGGCGACGAACTCCTCCGCCTCGCGGCCGTCGCAGAACATAATGTCGATATCGCCGCGCAGCATAGCGCCCTCGAGCTCGGCTCGGTTCGGATACGCGCTCATGTTCGAGAGCCCGAGCTCGTCCGTGAGATACTTCTGCGGCAGGCTGCCCGATACCGCGCCGACGTTCCGCGCCAGCTTAAGGTCGCCCTCTCCGTTTATCTCCGCGTTGCCGCCGTTTGCCACGATCGACGACGCAAGCGTTATGTAGCTGTCTGAAAAATCAATCTTGCGCCGCATAACGTCGGTCGCCTCGAGCGCCGAAACGGCAATATCCGCGAGCCCGCAGTTCAGCGAGTCGGCCAGATATTCTCGGTCCATCGGATAAAACGCCGCCGTCATGCCAAGCCTCTCAGCAAGCAGCAAAGCGAGCGACGGGTCAAAGCCCAGCAGTTCGCCGCTCGGGTCGGTGTAAACAAACGGCTCGTTTTCGGGAGCGCACGCGATTCTGAGCACGGTGTTGTCGGGCTCGGCCAGCGACTTGCTGTCGCTGTTAAAAAGCCTTGCCGGCTCCGAGCAGGAGACCGCGAGCATGGCGGCAAGTATTAACATAACAGCCGAAAAGCATTTGCGCCTCATGATATCGCTCCTTGATCACACATAGTTCGGTCGGGTTTTGCTCCGTTTCTATTTTGTCGTCGCGGTGGGCAGGTTTATTATGACATTGGTAAACTTCCCGTATTCGCTCTCGATGGTTATGGTCCCGCCATGGCTCTCGATGATCTCTTTCGCGATCGAAAGCCCCAGGCCCGTGCCGCCCTTTTCGCGCGTCCTCGCCCTGTCAACTCTGAAAAATCTGTCGAACACATGCTCAAGATCGGACTTGGGTATGCCGTAGCCGTTGTCCTTGACTTTTATGTAAACCTCGTTGTACATACTGCCGGCGGCTATATTGACATATCCGCCTTTCCTGCCGTACTTCACGGCGTTTGAGACTATGTTGACGATCGCGCGCTCGATCTGAACGGGGTCTGCGTACATCTGCGGCAGCTCGCTGACCGCCACCAGCTCGAGCTTGATGTCGTTCTGCTCCGCCTCGAGCGCGAATCGGCTCACGATGCCGCGCAGCATATCCTCGATCGAGAACACCTGCTTTTTCATGCTGAACTTCTGCACGTCGAATTTTGACAAATCAAGCAGGTTGCGCACAAGCTCGGTCATCTTGTCGGCCTCGCTCTCTATTGTGGTCAAAAACTTTTTGAGTATTGCCTTGTCGTCAAGATAGCCGTTGAGCAGTGTCTCGGTGTGGGTCTTTATGATAAACAGCGGGGTCTTGAGCTCGTGGGAAACCTCGGCTACAAACTCGCGGCGCGCCACCTCAAGATTGAACTGCTCGGTAAAGTCCTCAAACACGCAAACTATGCCCGCCGTGCGGTCGTTGTCCATTTTAAACGGCACAAAGTATATCCTGATATGTTTGCCGTCGTAAATAATATCGCGTATCTCGGATGAGTATTTGTCAAGATATGTGAATTCCGCCATGCAGACGCCCGCCTCCAGCTTGTCGAAAAACTCGTCAAACAGCGGAACATCCTCTTCGGAAATATCCAGCAGCTCCGCCGCCGCGGGATTTATGTGGATAAGCTTCTGGTCGGTGTCAAACGCCATGATTCCGTTGGTTATATGCTCCAGAATAACGTCGACCTTGTGCTTGTCAGCGCCCATCTGGCTGATGGTCTTGCTCATGACTCTGCCCATGTGGTTAAACGCCTGCGACAGCGAGCCGATCTCGTCGGTTCGGTTCAGGTCGGACGGCATGTCGTAAACGCCCCGCGCGAAGCTGTCGGCCCTGCGGGCCAGCTTGCGCAGCGGCTGGGTGACCGAGCGCGAAACATACACCGCCGCGCCCGCGGAAAGCAGACACGCCAAAAGCAGCATCCACAGCATTATAATAAGCAGGATGTAGACGACGCCGTGAAGCTCGCTTTTGTCGTCGGTCACATATATAACGTATTCGCCGGTCGTGTCATTGAGGGGCGCAAGATACGCGGCGTAGTCCAGCACATCGCCGCCCGAGCCCGCGCTGCCGCCTTTTGTGTGGCGCTCAAGCGCGTCGACCAGATTTGACGTTTTGGTTATGCGGTCCTGCATCAAATATGTAGGCGCTACTACCTCGCCGCCGGGCGCCGCCAGAATATAGCACTTGCGGTTTTGGCCAAGCCCCAGCTGCGCCGTGTAATCGCGGATCAGATTTTCCGTTTTATACTGCTTGACGAACTCTCTGTCGGCCGAGCTCATCACGCTCTGCACGGCGGCGCCGAGCCCGCCCGACACGACCGCGTCCGTCCGGTCCTCGAACTCGTTTTCAAAGCGCGAGGTCACGCAGTAGACCGAGATGATCCCGAACGCCGCTATAAGCAGCACCGCCACCGCCATGAATATGGCGACCGTCTTATAAATCAATTTATTTTTCAGCATCTTTAATTCTCCGAAACAAAATATATATTAATTATAACATTAAAAAAAGATATATACAAGAAAATTTTTTATGTTCCCGATAAATATCTTGCAATTTGATATATAAAGCTGTATAATTATACAAGGTATATTTTTATATTATTGCTTAATTGCGGAGGTGGAAAAATGAACAGACGGGCCGCGCGTGTCGCCGCGCTGTACGCGGCGCTGTTTTTGACGGCTGCCGCGCTTTTCTTTCTTCTGAGCCGCGGCGCAGTTCATTTCGTCTGCCCGTTCCGCGAGATAACCGGCCTGCGCTGCCCCGGCTGCGGCAACACAAACGCGCTGCTGGCGGCCGCGCGCGGAGAATTTTATGAAGCGTTTATGTGCAATCCGATGTTTTTTCCCGAGGCGGCTCTGGCCGCGGCGGGCGTGATCTGCCTTTCTGCGCTGTACATAAAAAATACGAGGCCGTCAAAGGCGGCCGCCGCGGTTTTCATTGTCGGCGCCGCGCTCATACTGCTGTGGGGAATTGTCAGAAATATATTTAATTTATAATTTTTAAGAAAGAAGGTTTTTTAAAATGATTTGTTCAAACTGCGGAAACGAAATAGCCAACGACGCCAAATTCTGTTCCGTGTGCGGCAGCCCCGCGCCCGTTCAAAACAGCGGCGCCGAAAACGCCGCTCCGAATTATCAGAACGCGGCGCCGAATTATCAAAATGCCGCTCCGAATTATCAGAACGCGGCGAATCAATACGCCGCGCCCAAGTCGCGGCTCCTTGCCGGGATCCTCGGACTTTTATTCGGAGGCATCGGCGTGCATAACTTTTACTTGGGCAACACCACCCGCGCGGTGATACAGATCGTGGTGACCTGCGTGACCTGCGGTATCGGCGCGATATGGGGCTTTGTAGAGGGAATATTGATCCTCTGCAGACAGATAAACACCGACGGCTGCGGCATACCTCTTAAAAACGACTGCTAAAAGCTTATTTCAACATCTTAAACCACCCGCCGCGGGGAGCGCCAAAAGCGTCGTTCCTCCGCGGCGTTTTTACGATATACCGCAATTTTTCATCAAATCTCTTGACAAACTTGTCGAAATATAGTATTCTGTTTATACATGCTGCAAAACATATAATGCGAAAGTTTTTATTTTAAATCTGAATTTTCATTTGGAAGCATTGCCTTGTTTTGATTATTTGTTACACTTTATTAAAACCGCGCGGCAGTATGCGGCGGCGAATGCTTTTGATATTAATAATTATTGTATTATATGCGATGCTTCCGATGGAACAAAGGTTTTCTATCAAATATACGGTTTGATGTCAAAAAAAACAGCCGAAGCTTTTCCGCTTTCGGCTGTTTTTCTTTGCTGCCGCAGCCGACAGACGGATAATCCGCTCGCCGATTCACAAAAAGTCGTGTTTAAATAATATTTTCATGAGCAATTTTTTGTACATGAAACGTGCTATAATAAAATTGAACACGGCGCATAAACCGTGTTGACATTTTGACACGACTGCGATATAATATAACTGACCCTAAAAAGGATCAGCCGCGCCTTAAAAACGGCGCGTGAGTTGAAATTTTAAAAATTATTATATTGCTGTCGCGTTCCTCCGGGGGCGCGTGAGTTTTATTTCACGTAATTTATCAAGTAAAACAGACCCGCGGAAAATAAAAAGCGAAATAATAAAATTTCTTAAAAAAGAGCTTGACATAATATAATGTCTATGCTACTATTAATTTATGTTTTATATATTAATTATTAAAGAGGTGAAATATAAACAATGTCTGCAAATTCCAACGCTTACATAGCGCACACATCGGATGACGGCAGGGTGCAGAGCGTCAAGGAGCATCTCACGCAAACAGCCGAGCTGTGCCGCGACAACGCTTTGCCGGAATTTAAGGACCTCGCAGGGTGCTGCGGGCTGTATCACGACTTGGGAAAGTATTCGCCCGAGTTTCAGAGATATATCAGTGGTTTAGGCCAAAAGGTCGAGCACGCGCGTTTCGGCGCATCCCGCATTATCAATAACTGCCAAACATCATATGCAGCGATGCTTGCCTATTGCGTATGCGGTCATCACGCGGGTTTGCCGGACGGAGGCGTGAGAAACGACAATCCCGAGCAGTCAACGCTAAACGGCATGTTGAAAAGGGAGCAATATGACTGCTCCGGATTTGACAAAGAGATCGGCGATCGGTTCCCGGACGATCCTTTGTTTGAAGAGTTAAAAAACCTGCCGGATAATAAAGAGCGGATCGAAGTTTATTCGTTCCTTACGAGGTATCTTTACTCATGTCTCACCGACGCCGACTTTATAGACACCGAGCGGTTTTGCGCTCCCGACGCCGAGCGCGGCCTCAGCGGTGATATTATCGCCGCTTACAAAAAGGTCTGCGCGAAGCTTGACGGATTTAAATGCGAAACCGACCTGCAAAAGGCGCGGAGCGTCATTCAGGCGCAGGCCTATGACTGCGCGGAGAACAAAAACGCCGATATATACATGCTCGACATGCCCACCGGCAGCGGAAAGACACTATGCAGCATAAAAGCGGCTTTGCGGCTGGCGATCAAAAACGACAAAAAGAGGATAATTTATATTATGCCCTACACAAGCATAATCGAACAGACGGCAAAAGTCTTTGAAGACATATTCGGAAGCTCGCTGCCTGTCTTGCAGCACCATTCAAATTATGACTTTGACGATCCCGAGAAGGCGGCAGACGAGAGCGGAACAACGAGCGAGAAATTGAAAAAGACCTGCGAAAACTATGACGCGCCTCTGATAATAACCACCAACGTACAGTTTTTCGAGTCGCTCTATCACAACAAAAGCAGCAGACTCAGAAAACTGCACAATCTCGCCGAGAGCGTGCTGGTATTTGACGAGATACACGCCCTGCCCGCGGAATATATCCAGCCGTGCCTGCGCGGGATAGGATACATAACAAAGTATCTTCACTCCACCGCCGTCCTTATGTCCGCGACAATGCCCGACTACACGAGCTACGCCGAAAAATATATTCCGAAATGCTCCATAGAATACGCGGTTAAGGACAAGAGCCTTTTCGGAATTTTCGACAAATGCAAATATCAATATATCGGGCAAAACGACTTGGGCTCCATAGCTGAAAAAGCACTCGGGCAAGAAAACGCGCTGGTGATAGTCAACAAGAAAAGCGCGGCGAAAGAACTCTACAACATATGCAAAAACTCGGCCGATCACGAAATATACCACCTATCAACATACATGACGCCGATCGACAGGTCGGATACCATAAGCAGAATACGAGCGAGCCTTGATAACGGGACAAAGACCGTCGTGATATCGACTTCGCTCATCGAGGCGGGCGTTGACCTGGATTTCAAATCGGTATTCCGCGAGATCGCAGGGCTTGACAGCATAGTCCAATCCGGCGGCCGCTGCAACCGCGAAGGCAAAATGAAATTCGGAAACGTGTTTGTGTTTGAGCTCGAGTCTTTGCACAGAGAGATCGCGGTCAAAGCAAATATAACAAGAAAGCTTTTTGAGGAATTCGAAAACGTTTCTTCCCAAGAGGCTGTGCAGGAGTATTACGACAGAATATTCGCTGTTTCTGACAAAGAGATCGAAACCAACTCAATAACCGAGCTGATGGGCGGAGATATGAGAGTGTCCGGGATCCCTTTCAGGTCATACGCACAGAGGTTTAAGTTTATCGAAAAAGAGGCTTTAGGAATAGTTATCCCGTGTGAAGAAAACGCCGAGCTCATTGAATCACTAAAATACGGCGCGACCTCGGCTGTGAGAAAGCTGCGGCGATACTGCGCCTCGGTCAACAAATATGAGTTTGATGATATGATCGAAAGCGGAATCGCGCAAAATTTATACGGCGATGTGTATATGTTGTCCGCTCCCGATTATTACGACAAAGAGACCGGACTTGATATAAAAAAAGAATTTGATTTAATCATATAAAGGAGGACGATATGGCATACGGATTTAAAATCATGGTAAGCGGCGATTACGCGTGTTTCACGCGGCCCGAGATGAAAACCGAAAGGGTCAGCTATGACGTACCGACGCCCGGAGCGATGGAGGGACTTATCAAAAGCATTTATTGGAAGCCAGCGCTTAGGATCGTGGTAGACAAGATCATAGTGTTCAACCCTATTAAGTTTATCAACATACGCCGCAATGAAGTAAAGGAAAAAATAAGTCTTTCAAATGTGAAAAAGCAAATGAAAGACGGTGTAGCGCGTGCTGAGTTGTACACATCCGACATTGTTAAAACAAGAAGCCAGCGCAGCAGCATGGTGCTTAAAGATGTCCTTTACGGCGTTGAGTTTCATTTTGAACTCACCGGCATCAGGAGCGAGCATGACGACGAAAGCGAGGAAAAGCATTACAACATCATGCTCCGCAGGTTAAAAAAGGGTCAGCATTTCAGACAGCCGGTTTTGGGTTGCCGCGAGTTTGCAGTGAAAAAAATCGAGCTTGTGGACAAGTTCCCGACAGACCGGGTATCCGACAAATTAAAAGGCGACACCGATCTCGGCTTTATGCTCTATCACATGAAATTCAACGACGGAGGCCTTCCGAAAGACAACGATTGGGATACCCGCGAATTTTCCGACGAGGCAGAGGCGGTGTTTTACCGCCCGCACATGATAGACGGAGTGATAGACGTGGCGAAATACAAGGAGATGATGAAATGCTGATAAGCGCGCTTAATGATTATTACGATATTTTAGCAAAAGCGGGAAAGATCGCGCAGCCGGGAACTTCATCGCAAAAGATCACTCATATGATCATGCTGAGGCTCGACGGAACAATAAGTGATATTATAGACGCGCGCAAACCGGGACATCCCGACAAAAAAGGCAAAACGAAACTTGAGCCAATCGAGGAATTTTTACCCAAGCGGACTCAGAAAACTGCGATCGACGCAAACATAATCGAGCACAGAGCACCGTATATTTTCGGGCTGAATTATGATAAGCAAACAAATGCTTTTACTCCCGAAGATGAGAAAAACAAGGCGAGGAAATCGCATGAATGCTTTGCTAAAGCAAATTTGGAATATACCGAAGGAATGACATCCGATATTGTGACGGCATACAGGAATTTTATCAAAACCTGGGTGCCCGAGAACGAGACGGAAAACCCGTGTCTTTTGAACATCGCCAAAGAATATCCCGGCGCATATTTTATCTTTTGCCTTGACGGACATCCGGAAATCACCCTGCATTCCGAAAACGGGGAAATAATGCAAAAGGTAAAAACGAGCGCGGGAAGCGGCGATCAAACAATTGACGGCATATGCGCTGTGACGGGCAAACCGGCTGAGATGGCGAGAATACATGACAAAATAAAAGGAATTCTCGGCGGACAGCCTTCGGGCGGACTTCTTGTGAGCTTTAAAAATCCGGCCTTTGAATCATACGGAAAAAAACAGTCATATAACGGTTCGATATCAATAGATGTTATGAAGCATTACACCGAAGTCCTGAATATCCTCATAAGCGAACCGAAACATCATATGTATCTGGATGAACTGACCGTTGTATTCTGGGCTATGTCAAATGATGACAGCGCGGAAACCGACGCGTTTATGAGTTTGTTCGGACTTGAAGATGATAAAGCCGACGCATCTGAGACAAATGAAATGATCGCAAATGCCATAAAAGCATTGAGCGAGGGCAAAAAAGTCGATTTATCTACCGCAGATTTTAATGAAAACGTCATGTTCTATGTGGCAGGGCTCGCGCCTAACAGCTCCAGAATCGCGCAGAAATTTATATACCGCAACAAATACGGAGATATATTTATAAACACCGCCGAACATCAGGCTGATATGCTGATCGAGGGCCCCAAAAAACAAATTTCGATTTGGCGTATGCTGCGCGAAATGAAGTCGCCCAAAAGCCAAAACGAAAAAACACCCGCGCCGGTCATTGCGGCGATCTTCGGGGCGATACTTAACGGAACACGCTACCCCGACGCTCTGCTTGAAACAATAGTCAGAAGAGTTAAAATTGACAAAACAATCAATTATGTTCGGGCCGGAATAATAAAGGCCCATATAAACAGAAATTTAAAATTAAACCAAAAAGAGGAGGAAATTAAAGTGGCACTTGACAAAACAAACACAAACGAAGCATATTTATGCGGAAGACTGTTCGCCGCGCTGGAACATATTCAACAGAACGCTTTGGGCAAAGTGAACAGAACAATAAAGGATTCATATTTTTCTTCCGCATGCTCAACACCGTCGTTGGTATTTCCGAAGCTTATGATGCTGTCTCAACATCATCTTAAAAAGGATGATTATGCGATAAACAACAATAAGCTTGTGGGAGAAATTGTAGATAAGCTCAAAACGGAATTTCCGTCAACGCTGTCGATGCAGGATCAAGGCAGATTTATAATAGGTTACTACCAGCAGGTGCAGGATTTTTTCAAAAAGAAAAATGATAAAAATAATAATACAGAAGGAGAGATATAAAATGAAAGCAGCAATTAAAAACAGATACGAGTTTGTAATGATCTTTGATGTTGAAAACGGAAATCCCAACGGTGATCCGGACGCGGGCAATATGCCGAGAGTGGATCCCGAGACAGTACACGGCATAGTCACAGATGTGTGCTTAAAGAGAAAAATACGTAATTTTGTCGAACTGTGCAAAGATGGTGAGCCTGGATATAATATACTGATAAAGTCGGACAAATCACTTAACTCAAAGTTTACGGCCGCGTATGACGCAAAAGGATTGCCGAAGGGAAAAGGCAAAAACGGTGATCCGAACGATATAAAGCAGGCACGTGATTATATGTGCGAGAATTATTTCGACGTACGCGCTTTCGGCGCGGTAATGAATACCGGCAAAGATTATTGCGGCATTGTTCGCGGTCCGGTCCAGATCAATTTCGCAAGGAGTATCGATCCGGTATACACGCAGGACATCACGATCACAAGGCAGGCGAAAACATCGGACGACAGAATGGAAAGCGGCGAGACCGAAATGGGAAAAAAGAACATAGTACCTTACGGCCTCTACAAGGCGGAGGGTTATGTGTCGGCAATGCTGGCGCAAAAGATCACAGGTTTTTCGGAAGAGGATCTCGAGCTGCTCTGGACAGCTGTAATCAACATGTTCGAGCATGATCACAGCGCGGCGCGCGGTAAAATGTGCATGAGAAAGCTTCTGATATTTAAACACGAAAGCCCGCTCGGAAACGCACCGTCGCATATTTTGTTTGATAAAATAGCGATCAATAAGAAAGCCGGCATCGAGTGCCCGAGAAATTATAATGATTACGATATCGTCATAGACAAAGATATGCCCGAGGGCGTAACGCTTATCGAAAAACTGTAATGATCAATATACGCACCATCCAGCACTATATGTACTGCCCTCGGCGCTTCGGGCTGCTTGAGTTAAACCGAGACTGGGCGGAAAACGCTTTTGTCGTTAAGGCGAACATTATGCACGAGCGCGTCCATTCGGGCATGCACGAGCTTCGGTCAAAAGGAAAAATCGAACTCAGCTCGATTTCGCTTTATCACGACGAGCTCGATCTGTACGGCGTAGCTGACTGCGTTGAATTCATAAAATGCAAAACGGGGGCTTATATAGAGCAGCTCGGCGGCAATTTCAATGTGAATATTGTTGAATATAAGCCCCGCCGCCCCGCGTCGGGAACGGTAAATGAAACGGACGCGATACAGGTCTTTGCTCAGAAGCTCTGCGCGGACTATATTTGGAAATGCCAAAGCGCGGGATATATATACTACGGCGACGCGCATCGCAGAGTAAAACTCGATCTTAACGAGGAGTATGACAAATACTATTCTCTGCTGAAAAAGCTGATTTTTGAAATGAACGAAGTTCTTGAAAGCGGAAAAATACCGGATCGGATCAAAGGGCAAAAATGCAGCGGCTGTTCAATCAAGGACGCGTGTGTTCCTCAAAATAAAAAATACACGGTTCGCGATCTTATTAAGGGGGAGCGCATATGAGAAAACTTTTGAATTCGCTGTATATAACAGACGAGAATATATATCTTTCCCTTGACGGAGAAAACATTGTATGCAGGAAGGATAACGAAATTAAGCTCAGAGTGCCTTTTTCAAATATCGAGGCCGTTTATTGTTTCAGTTATCTCGGCTGCTCGCCGGCTTTAATGGGAAAATGCGCGGAGTATGGTATCCCCATAAGTTTTATCTCGCCGCAAGGCCGTTTTCTCGCAAGCGTTCACGGCCCGACACACGGCAATATACTGCTTAGAAAAGCGCAGTTTGAGCAGTTCGCCGATCCTCCTGCGCTGCTGCGGCAAAACACGGTCGCCGCCAAAATGGCAAACACGAAAAGCGTTGTGAAGCGGACATTAAAAGATTATCCGTCAATAAATTCGGACGGCGGCCTTTCGCATTGTATTAAACTGATTGATCAGTACATAGAAAACGTGTATGAAACCGAAGATATAAACGAAATTCTCGGAATAGAAGGACGCGGAGCTAAGGCGTACTTTGATGTTTTTGACAGTTTGATCCTGCACCAAAAGAATGACTTTAAATTCTCAATGAGGACCAAGCGTCCTCCCCTTGACAGAGTGAATGCCGTTTTGTCATTTTTATATACGATATGGACAAACGACTATGCCTCGGCCCTTGAAAGCGTGGGCCTGGACAGTTATATGGGTTTTTATCATTCCGTGCGTCCGGGCCGCGCCTCGCTGGCTTGCGACCTTGTGGAAGAAAGCCGCTGCATCATAGAGCGATTCGTTCTGACTATGATAAATTTAAAAATACTGAACGCGGCAGACTTTGAGACGCAGGTCAGCGGAGCGGTATTTCTAAACACGGACGGCAAAAAGAAAATACTTTCAAAGTGGCAGGAAAAGAAACGAAGCGATATTGTACATCCGTATTTGAAACAGAAATTAAAGCTCGGCTTGTTGCCATACGCGCAAAGCATGCTGCTCGCCAAGTATATTCGCGGCGAAATCGAAGAATATCCGTGCTATATCATAAAATAGGAGGGCAAAACTATGATGAGCGTTGTAAGCTATGATGTCTCAACAACAGATCCCGCGGGAAAGCGAAGGCTCAGAAAAGTCGCAAAGGAATGTCTCAACTATGGCCAGCGCGTTCAAAATTCGGTTTTTGAAGTCGATGTTGATTATTCGACATTTCTTAAACTGAAAGACAAATTGGAAAAAATTATCGATCGTGATAAGGACAGCCTCAGAATATACTATCTCGGCAACAACTGGAAAAAGCGCGTTGAGCACATCGGCGCCAAATCGACCTATGATCCGGAAGGCGCGCTGATCATATAGCAAACGCGACGAACCTCAAGCAATATCAAAAACCCAATAAGGTTCGCCCGAAAAAATGTTTGATTTTTCTTTAAATGTATGTTAAAATTTTAAAGAAGTCCGCCGAATTGCGAGACAAGATCCGTATATTATACAATATATAGGGTCACGCCTCGCAGAGGCGTGTGAGTTGAAACTCGATAACATGGAATAAAAAAACGAAAAAAATCAAGTCACGCCTCGCAGAGGCGTGTGAGTTGAAACTCCGTTTTCGTGCAATATTCCCCCTTGACATTCGTCACGCCTCGCAGAGGCGTGTGAGTTGAAACTTTTATTTTATTGTGCTTGCTGGTCGGCTTCCCGTCACGCCTCGCAGAGGCGTGTGAGTTGAAACTTTCGATGAGTAAAACGATCGGCGGACGCCGTCGTCACGCCTCGCAGAGGCGTGTGAGTTGAAACGTTATTCTTGCCGGTTGTTATTTCGTTGCGCATGTGTCACGCCTCGCAGAGGCGTGTGAGTTGAAACGCAGATGGGCAGCGAGAAAATCGGACAGGTCATAAGTCACGCCTCGCAGAGGCGTGTGAGTTGAAACGAATATCTTTTTGCTTCGGATAATCAGTTCCACGTCACGCCTCGCAGAGGCGTGTGAGTTGAAACCCGGTTGGCATTGGAGCGCGCTGCATAGTTTGTGTCACGCCTCGCAGAGGCGTGTGAGTTGAAACTGTATATCCAATGTGATCTGAGTATCGGGTTAAATGTCACGCCTCGCAGAGGCGTGTGAGTTGAAACCCGGATATGGCGGGGCGTTGGTATATACATACTGTCACGCCTCGCAGAGGCGTGTGAGTTGAAACATTGACAGACGCACCTGTCAACGAGGACAGCGTGTCACGCCTCGCAGAGGCGTGTGAGTTGAAACTCAGCTGGTCGGAGAAAGGTTTTTTCTTGCTGAAAGTCACGCCTCGCAGAGGCGTGTGAGTTGAAACTTGCGTTCAAATATGCTTTTGGCCGGTATGCTCCAGTCACGCCTCGCAGAGGCGTGTGAGTTGAAACGAAGTAATATATGTTCTGATCGTCATATACCTCAGTCACGCCTCGCAGAGGCGTGTGAGTTGAAACTGAATCGACAGTCGATATGAGGATCGGAGCATATCGTCACGCCTCGCAGAGGCGTGTGAGTTGAAACTGGCTAATATCTAAATTTTTCCACTTCGCCATTAGGTCACGCCTCGCAGAGGCGTGTGAGTTGAAACTCAATTTCGTTTTTTGCCGAATACGGGCATACCCGTCACGCCTCGCAGAGGCGTGTGAGTTGAAACTGAAAAATCCCTTGAGCTGGTAGGCCCAGATAATGTCACGCCTCGCAGAGGCGTGTGAGTTGAAACTGTCGCATATAGTCAGTCCGCACTTTCGGCAAACGTCACGCCTCGCAGAGGCGTGTGAGTTGAAACTCAGGTCTGACAGCTGTGGCCGTTTATCCGGTCGTCACGCCTCGCAGAGGCGTGTGAGTTGAAACGAGGATATGGGCGTCGAGCACATAAACGATTTTACAGTCACGCCTCGCAGAGGCGTGTGAGTTGAAACGTCGATTTTTGAGAACGGTATGATCGGTACCGTTAGTCACGCCTCGCAGAGGCGTGTGAGTTGAAACAAAACGGTAACGGCGAAACATGGTTATGGGATCGGTCACGCCTCGCAGAGGCGTGTGAGTTGAAACAACGATATAGCTGCGTATACCGGACATATGCAAGAGTCACGCCTCGCAGAGGCGTGTGAGTTGAAACGGCGCAGAGAAATGGTGTGAGAAAAGAGCCGAGCACGTCACGCCTCGCAGAGGCGTGTGAGTTGAAACGACCGACGTCGAAGGCATTGACAGCAAGCTTGACCGTCACGCCTCGCAGAGGCGTGTGAGTTGAAACTAATGTGATGCAGAAATATGATTATCTGAAAGCGTCACGCCTCGCAGAGGCGTGTGAGTTGAAACCCCGCATTATCACGCGGGTTATTCTCATACGGAATGTCACGCCTCGCAGAGGCGTGTGAGTTGAAACTGAATTGATGGTATGGCATGTTCAGTATTTTGGGGTCACGCCTCGCAGAGGCGTGTGAGTTGAAACAACTTGCAGTTTTGCAAAAACATCATATTCGCCGGTCACGCCTCGCAGAGGCGTGTGAGTTGAAACGAAACGGGTTCCGATTCCCGCACATGATTCCGACGTCACGCCTCGCAGAGGCGTGTGAGTTGAAACTTGTAGAGCAGTTTCATCTCAGGTGGCGCCACAGTGTCACGCCTCGCAGAGGCGTGTGAGTTGAAACACCGTATTTATCTTCGCGCCAATGGTACTGCTCGTCACGCCTCGCAGAGGCGTGTGAGTTGAAACGTTGACAGGTGCAGTCTGTCAATGAGCGGCCCGGTCACGCCTCGCAGAGGCGTGTGAGTTGAAACTTTATTTATTCATCTTTCAGTTCATCCAACGCTTGTCACGCCTCGCAGAGGCGTGTGAGTTGAAACTCGTTATTCGCTATTCCCTGCAACGGGCAGTAGGTCACGCCTCGCAGAGGCGTGTGAGTTGAAACATGACACTAACGGTAATATAAACCGTCAGCCCTAGTCACGCCTCGCAGAGGCGTGTGAGTTGAAACATCAAGCCTATAACGGTGAAATGTCGGTCTAAACCGTCACGCCTCGCAGAGGCGTGTGAGTTGAAACGTGAGCGATTTAGTCTGTCTTGTTTCAACTCACGTCACGCCTCGCAGAGGCGTGTGAGTTGAAACTTTTATTTGTTCTCGCCGAAGATCCCTATACTGTGTCACGCCTCGCAGAGGCGTGTGAGTTGAAACTGCGCCGAGCGCTTTTTTATTTGTTCTCGCCGAAGTCACGCCTCGCAGAGGCGTGTGAGTTGAAACTCATTCCAACCATACCCTATCGGGAACGGCTTTTGTCACGCCTCGCAGAGGCGTGTGAGTTGAAACCATGTTGTCGTCAGCGATAACGCCGTAATGCACCGTCACGCCTCGCAGAGGCGTGTGAGTTGAAACGGTCCTGATCGTTCTGCCGTCGTCGAATATCACGTCACGCCTCGCAGAGGCGTGTGAGTTGAAACTTTTAATGCTTTCATTTTAATACCTCCAAAAAATGTCACGCCTCGCAGAGGCGTGTGAGTTGAAACTTTGGACGAGGAGGCCGCCCGTCAGTATCGCAGGTCACGCCTCGCAGAGGCGTGTGAGTTGAAACAAATGAAATCGGTTTTAATAAGTATACGGCCTCAGTCACGCCTCGCAGAGGCGTGTGAGTTGAAACTTTATATAAACCAAGATAAGGGCGGCTCTTTCATGTCACGCCTCGCAGAGGCGTGTGAGTTGAAACGAAAGCGGAAAGCTGGTAAGTTATTTTCTTGACGGTCACGCCTCGCAGAGGCGTGTGAGTTGAAACGTTGCTCCGTCGATAATACAATATCATAGCGAGAGTCACGCCTCGCAGAGGCGTGTGAGTTGAAACTTTGATATACGGCGCCTCGGCCTCATCGGGGACAGTCACGCCTCGCAGAGGCGTGTGAGTTGAAACATTCGCCTTTGTCTGGTATATATTGCATCAGGTCGTCACGCCTCGCAGAGGCGTGTGAGTTGAAACTTGGTCCGTCGGCTGTGTCAGCAGTATGTCTTTAGTCACGCCTCGCAGAGGCGTGTGAGTTGAAACAGTCTTAGAAGCGGCCGCAAGCCTGCCGCCTCAAGTCACGCCTCGCAGAGGCGTGTGAGTTGAAACTATTATATTTAATCATCTTACCAACTCCGTAATATGTCACGCCTCGCAGAGGCGTGTGAGTTGAAACTTGCGCGGTGATGCTGGTTCAGGCAGCCGCCGAGGGTCACGCCTCGCAGAGGCGTGTGAGTTGAAACAATTCCATGTTTGTCTCCTTTCTGGCTGCTTGCCGGTCACGCCTCGCAGAGGCGTGTGAGTTGAAACTATTATATTTAATCATCTTACCAACTCCGTAATGTCACGCCTCGCAGAGGCGTGTGAGTTGAAACACAGATGTAGGTACTTTTTCACCAAAAAAATTTTGTCACGCCTCGCAGAGGCGTGTGAGTTGAAACTAAGACTAAGAATATTATATCACAGAATTTTTAAGTCACGCCTCGCAGAGGCGTGTGAGTTGAAACAAATTTTCAGGCATCGGCGCGCCCGTGATATTAGTGTCACGCCTCGCAGAGGCGTGTGAGTTGAAACATCGCGGTTAAAGATCATTACGGTTATATCGCAAGTCACGCCTCGCAGAGGCGTGTGAGTTGAAACCAACGGTCTTTTTGCCGCTTGCGATTAACTCGCGTCACGCCTCGCAGAGGCGTGTGAGTTGAAACTAAGACTAAGAATATTATATCACAGAATTTTTAAGTCACGCCTCGCAGAGGCGTGTGAGTTGAAACGACAGCAAGCTCGACATTCACGCCCGCCCGAATTTGTCACGCCTCGCAGAGGCGTGTGAGTTGAAACACGGCGGCAACCACAACCCAAGCAGCCGAGCCCGGTCACGCCTCGCAGAGGCGTGTGAGTTGAAACTATGGTCATTCCATGCGTCTTTGTTAAGGCATGTGTCACGCCTCGCAGAGGCGTGTGAGTTGAAACTCGCCCTATGCGCAATACTCCGGCAAATTTACCGTCACGCCTCGCAGAGGCGTGTGAGTTGAAACTATGGCCGATACGGTAAACGTCAAATCTGCGTTGGTCACGCCTCGCAGAGGCGTGTGAGTTGAAACCCTCTTTGGTGATCTTGAGAGACGAAACAATAACGTCACGCCTCGCAGAGGCGTGTGAGTTGAAACATGCGTCCGGTTGTGCTGTGATGTAAAATATGGAGTCACGCCTCGCAGAGGCGTGTGAGTTGAAACTTCGGGCGTCGCGTATGCGCGATCGGTTATATCGGTCACGCCTCGCAGAGGCGTGTGAGTTGAAACGACATCGTTGTTTCCCTCGGCCGCAAGCGCGCTCGTCACGCCTCGCAGAGGCGTGTGAGTTGAAACGCAAATAAAACGCCTTCTCGGACGCGGACAAGCTGTCACGCCTCGCAGAGGCGTGTGAGTTGAAACGAACAACATAGGTCGGCGAAAACGTTACGCTCATGTCACGCCTCG
>CANQQJ010000025.1 GCA_947625905.1 uncultured Clostridia bacterium
CTCTGCGCGCCCTGCTTCGCGGCTATCGGCGCGATAAAGCGCGAGATGAACAGCGCCAAGTGGACATGGTTCGCGATAGGCTATCAGACGGTGTTCGCATATCTGGTCTCGCTGGTTATCTATCAGATCGGCTCGCTGTTTACGGGCGGCGGCTTCGGGATCGGAACGATCGCGGCGGTCCTGGTTATAATTCTGGGCCTCTGGCTGCTGTTTAGGCCGCAAAAAAAGCTCGGCAATTTAAAGCCCGCGAAGTCAAACGCGTAAAGATAGGAGTGATTATATGATCGCGACAATAATAATTTCCGTGCTGCTTATAGCGGTTGTCGCTCTGATAATCGCAAAACTGATAAAAGACAAAAAGGCCGGCAAAGGCGGCTGCGGCTGCGGCTGCGAAAACTGCGCCATGAGCAAGACTTGTAAATCAAGCAAACAATAAAACTGGCAAACCGCGAAGGCTCCCCTTCATTTAGGAGGGGGAGCTGTCAGGCGGAGCCTGACTGAGGGGGAGGCCTACTCACTATTCGCTAATCACTAATCACTATGTTGGAAGGAGCAAAAATAATGAGCATTGTGATCGTCGGCGGGCATGACAGAATGCACTGCCGATACAAAGAGATCTGCAAAAAATACGGCTGCAAATGCAAGGTGTTCACCCAATGTCCCGGTGATTTTAAAAACAAAATCGGCTCCCCTAATATTATGATTTTGTTCACCGGGACAGTAGCTCATAAAATGGTCACCGTGGCGGAGGCCAAAGCCAAGCAGACCGGCGCGGACATACTTCTCTGCCACTCGTCAAGCGCATTCGCGCTGAACGATGCGCTTAGCTCGTATTTTTCAGAAAAAAGCACAAACTCCGGAAAGACCGGAGTTTTTTAAAGGATCCAAGTTAGCGATTGCTAACTTGAAAGCATTCGGGTGTCTCTTTTGGCTTGATATCAATACCGTTTTCAAAATCGAAAGCGGTATTTTTTTAATTGCTCTTTTTAAAACAATATAATAAAATATATTTGCCGCGTATTTTTTGTGCAAACTTTAAAAAGCGGGAACTTTGGGCAAAGTTTTGTCGTCTTATTATAATTATATAAAAGCACAACGCGGAAAATCGAGATTAACATAGGTACTAGCGATTAGTGACTAGGAACTAGGGCGGAAACTATTGAATATCCTCACAAGATATTCCTAGTACCTATTTCCTAGTCTCTACGTTGGCAGCTCTCCCCCTTAAAAGGAGGCGAGCCAAGACCTCGACCAAAGTGCGCCAAATCCGTAGTGGCGGATAATATCCGTCCGCCCTATTTACTATTCGCTAATCACTAATCACTATGTTCGGACGGGCGCTTTGATTTTATTTAAAAATCCAAATGTTTCAGATGGCGGGGTCGAGAATTTTGTTAATAATTCCCTTTGAAATTTTTGAAAAATGCGGCTAAAATAATAGCTGTTGATTTTTTAGAAAGACGAGGTATATTCATGCCGAATAATCAGTTTCAAAGAATGGTGTTCGCGTTTTTGACCGTTATCGTGACGGTCCACGCCTATGTGTTTTACAGTCTGTACGTTATAAACGGAGGAACCTTTATGTCGCTCACCGGAGAGACGAGCGTCCTCGGGGCGATCCGATCCATGGGCGGCGTCAGCGTGTTCGGTTTCCCGATGCCGATATGGGCAGTCGTTGCCATTGAGTTTGTTTTGGCCTATTCGCTTGAGGTGCTCATGGGAAGTCCCTGCTCATTTAAGCTTGCAGCAAAGGTGTTCGATCCGCGCAAGACTCATCCCGCGCTTTTTGAGACTGCGATAATCTGCGCGACTGTCGGACTTATGTGCCCGGCGATGAGCTTTATTGCCGCGTGGCTTTATTATCCGTACCACGAGGGATTTAATTTTTTCACATTGCTCGCGAATTGGCTGAAGCTCGTGTGCTTTAACTTCCCGTTCGCTTTTTTCTCGCAGCTGTTCTTTATCCAGCCGCTTATCAGGACCGTGTTCGGCTTTTTGTTCCGCCGTGACATTGCCCAAAGAGAAAACGCCGCGGCAAAGCCCGAGCGTAATGCGAAATCCGCTCTCGCGGCCTGAGAAAACGCCGTGTAAATACCGCCCTCGCAGGTCGAGGGCTTTTGGTTTTTTTGCCGAAAATCAAATTTGTGCAAACTGCATAAAAATATTTATAATTATTGGTTATTATTCGGTTGCCTTTTGGAGCCGTATGATGTAAAATTAAATAGTTAAGGTATAATTTCAATACGGTTATATTAATAATTTTACATATCGGAGGTAAATCTATGAAAGTTTACGAAACTTCAAAAATCAAAAACTTCTGTCTGCTGGGTCACGGCAACTCCGGCAAGACAAGTCTGGCGGAGGCCATGCTCTACACCGCCGGAAACATCGACAGAATGGGCAAAACTCAGGACGGTACGGCCGTTATGGACTTTGACCCCGAGGAGATCAAGCGCAAGTTTTCGATCTCCGCGGCGCTGGCGTCCTGCGAGTGGAACGGCAACAAGCTGAATATTCTCGACACGCCCGGATATTTTGACTTTGTGGGCGAGGTTCAGCAGGTCCTGCGCATCACCGACGCGGCGATCATCGTGATCTCCGGCGAGGCCGGCCTTTCGGTAGGCGCCGAGAAGGCTTGGAAATACTGCGAGGATTACGGCATTCCCAAGATGATATTCATAAACAAGGTCGACGACGACCGCGTTGATTATCAAAAGGTCCTGCAGCAGCTCAAGGATAAGTACGGCAAGAAGATAGCGCCCTTCCAGCTCCCCATCAAGGATGGCGACAAGATCACGGGCTTTGTTAACGTGGTTGAGCAGGAGGCCAGGATCTTTGACGGAAACCGCACGATCACGGGCGAGATGCCCGCGGGCATAGAGGACGAGCTCGAGGAAAACCGCGAGATGATCAAAGAGGCGGTCGCAGAGCAGTCGGAAGAGCTTATGGAAAAATATTTCGAGGGCGAGGAGTTCACTCTGCCCGAGATGTACGCCGCGCTGCGCACAGGCGTGGCCGAGGGCGACATAGTTCCGGTCCTCTGCGGAAGCGCGACCAAGAACCTGGGAATCCCCTCGCTGCTTAACGCAATCAACGCTTACTTCCCGGCTCCCAACGACAAGGCCGAGAACATCAGCGCCAAAGGCCCCGGCGACAAGGTTATCGAGCTTAAGGTCGATTCGGGCGATACGCTGAGCGCGCTGGTATTCAAGACGGTCGCCGACCCGTATGTGGGCAAGCTTTCATACTTCAAGGTATTCTCCGGCGTTATGACGCCCGACACCACGGTTTATAACTTAAACCGCGACTGCAACGAGAAGATAGGCAAGATATACACCATGCAGGGCAAAAAGCAGACCGAGATAGCTCAGCTCAACGCGGGCGATATCGGAACGGTCACCAAGCTTTCAAAGACCAAGACCGGCGACACGCTGAGCCGCGTTGGCAATCCCTGCATGCTGGACGGAATCAAATTCTCAAAGCCCAACATGGAGCTGGCGGTCGTATCCCAGAAGAAGGGCGACGAGGACAAGATCGCTCAGGGCCTCATCAAGCTGATGGACGAGGATCAGACCTTCGCGTTTGAGACCAACAAAGAGACGCGCCAGCAGCTGCTCAAGGGTCTCGGCGACCAGCATATCGACGTTATCGTTTCAAAGCTCAAGAACAAGTTCGGCGTTGACATTTCGTTTGAGACGCCAAAGGTTCCCTACCGCGAGACGATCCGCAAGAAGGTAAAGGTAGAAGGCAAGCACAAGAAGCAGTCGGGCGGACACGGTCAGTATGGCCACGTTTGGATCGAGTTTGAGCCCTCCACGGAGGAAGGCTTGACGTTCGAGGAGAAGATCTTCGGCGGCAGCGTTCCCAAGGGCTATTTCCCGGCGGTCGAAAAGGGCCTGCAGGACGCGATGAAGCACGGAATTCTGGCGGGTTATCCCATGGTCGGCCTCAAGGCCACGCTGGTAGACGGCTCGTACCACGAGGTAGATTCGTCCGAAATGGCGTTCAAGACGGCGGCTTCGCTGGCCTATAAGGCGGGTATGCCCCAGGCTTCGCCCGCGATACTTGAGCCTATCGGACATTTGAAGGTTTACGCGCCCGACAGCTACACCGGCGACATCATCGGTGATATCAACAAGCGCCGCGGCCAGATGCTGGGCATGGAGCCCATCGGCGGAGGCATGACGATGATAGAAGGCGAGATCCCCATGGCCGAGATGCACACCTACGCGTCCGACCTGCGCTCGATGACTCAGGCCAGAGGCGACTTCGAGTTCGAGTTCGAGCGTTATCAGGAGGCTCCTCAGAACGTAGTCGAGAAGATCATAGCCGATTCGGGCAAATAATTTAAAAATCAAAAGAGCCGCGCCGCGGCTCTTTTTTTGCGTGAAAACTCATTAAATTTATATCTTTTTTAGCTCGAACCAAAAGGTGCTTCCGCGGTTTTCTTCGCTTTCAACTCCGAAACGCGCGCCGTGGGCGGTCAGTATCTCTTTCACTATCGAGAGACCCAGCCCGTTTGAGCCGCGCTCTTTTGACGTGAAGTATCTGTCCCAAATATGCGGAAGGTCGTCGGGACTTATGCCGCCGCCGTTGTCTCGTATCTCGGCCCGTGCGGACTCTCCGCTGTCCTTGACCGAGACATAAACGCGCCTGTCGCCGCCCGCGTGGGCGGCCGCGTTTGAGATCAGGTTATACAGCACCTGCTCTATCCTGCGCTTGTCCGCCGAAACGTATTTTTGCGGCTCGATCTCGGTGATTATTTCGGTGCCTTCCGTTTCGCACACCGCCGCGAATTGTTCCGCCGTGCTTTGGGCGAGCGCGCTCAGGTCAAAACGCTCAAATTCATAGGCCGCCGCGCCCGACTGCAGCTTCGAATAGTCGAGTATATCGTTTACCAAAAGCGTCAGTCTGTCAGATTCGCGGATTATGACCTCCGCGTCTTTGGCCGACTCTTCCGAGCCGTCGAGGTCGCGTATCAGCTCCGCGTAGCCTTTGATCATGGTGAGGGGCGTGCGCAGATCGTGGGACACGTTCGCCATTAGCTCGCGGCGCAGCTTGTCGGTCTCGGCGATCCTGCCCGCGGCGTACTCGAGAGAATCGGCGAGCTCGTCGGTCTCGGCGCAAAAGCCTCTGCTGAATTTCACGTCAAAATCACCGCTCGCCATTTTGAGCGACTGCCGCGACAGTTCCGAAAACGGCTTTGAAAATCTTTTTGATATCCAGATCGCGATAGCGAGGCCGATAAGGAGCGCCAGGATCGTGACGGCGCACAGCTGGAGCCTGAGTATCGACACCGCGGAGCCGACCGCGCCCAAAACGGTATTTATGTACAGGATATTTCCGTCATCGAGCCGCCGTCCGTATACAAGCGTGCCGTCTCCGTCTTCGCGGTCGATAGTGTAGCACACGCTGTCGTTTGAGCCCAGCTTTTCCAGAAAATCGTCGTAGTGCTCGGGCAGGCGGCGGTATGTCTGCTCCTGCCAGTTTTGCGCCTCACCCGCCTTGTACGGGTTTTTGCCGCCGCCGTGGCCGCGCGCGTCGTCACCGTACGACGGGCTGTACTCGTCGGCGCTGTGCAGGATATTGCCCTCGCTGTCGGTCAAAAGTATCAGTATCGAGTTTTGAGCTGCCAGCGTGTCTATCGCGTTTTCCGCGCTGTCTCCGGCCTCGCTGATCTTTTCGGCGATATTGCTTATCCTGTGCTTTTGCATGCCGGTGTAAAAGCTCTGCAAAAAGACGGTTTGCAGCAGCCACAGAACCGCCAGTATGACCGCCGCGAAAGCGGTGAAATATATCCACAGCTTAAATCCGATAGATTTAGTTTTCGGTTTCAAATTTATATCCCACCCCTCGAACCGTGACAATGTAGTTTCTGCAATCTCCCAAACGCGCGCGCAGCTGTTTTATCTGCCAGTCGACCGTGCGGTCGGCGGAAAAATAATCGCAGCCCCAAACGGCGTTCATGATCTGCTCGCGCGTCAAAACGATGCCTTTGTTTTCTATGAGATAAAGCAGCAGGTCGTATTCCTTTGCGGTGAGCTCGGTTTTCTCATCCGATATATAAACGAGCCTGCCCAAGGTGTCGATCCTGAGGTCTCCGATTTTGATGCCGCCGTTATCCTTTGCACCGCGCCGCCCGATCACCACTTTGACGCGAGCCATCAGCTCGCGCGGCGAAAACGGCTTTACCACATAATCGTCTGCCCCCGTCTCAAAGCCGAAAAGCTTGTCGTATTCCTCGCCGCGGGCGGAAAGCATAATAACCGGAACGTCTTTTTCCGCCCGTATTTCCTTGCAGGCCGAAAATCCGTCAAGCTCGGGCATCATCGCGTCCATTATCACAACGTCAAAATCATCCTCGCGGCACATCGAGACCGCCTCGATGCCGTTCGCGGCCTCGCGCGTCTCATAGCCCTCGCGCTCGGCGTACCTGCGCACGAGAGAGCGTATATCGGGTTCGTCGTCAACGATCAATATTTTAGCCATTGTCACTTCTCCTTTTTAAGTGATTTTATTATAAACAATTATATCACAGAGCCGAAAGTTTTTCAATCGGAAAAGAGGCGCGGGCTTGCCGCGCCTCCGTTTTGTTGAATTTTATTCCTCGGGAATGTAGTTTTTTATTGTCTCTGCCTGTTCTTCGGTTATGATACCCGCCTCAACAAGCTCGTCAAGACCGTCTTTGCGCTGCGCTTTTCTCTCCTCAAACGCAGCCTCGCGTTCCTCGGGAGTCATGTTTGCCGCACTCTCGTGCAGCGCGCTTATATCCTCGTGCTTCTTTGAGGCGTATTCGGCTATGGCGTCGGCGGTCGCTTGATCGATTATGCCGGCCTCAACAAGCGCCTCGCTGTCGATGTGGCGGCTGTCCGCGCCTCCGCGGCGGGCCTTACCCTGTCTGTAGCCGTAATCCGCGTCGGCCGAGTTTTCGTCATAAACAAACGTCTGCTCGCCGCCTGTGCCGTAGTGGTTCGCCTTACCCTGTCTGTAGCCGTAGTCCGCGTCGGCCGAGTTTTCGTCATAAACAAACGTCTGCTCGCCGCCCGTGCCGTAAATGTTTGCCTTTCCCTGTCTGTAGCCGTAATCCTCCGTGCTCTCCGCGGCGAAGGCCGTGCCCATAGACGCTGTCAGAGCTATGGCCGACAGGATCGCGCATAATTTTTTGGTTTTGCTGTTCATATAATGCAGCTCCTTTCCGTAATTTTGTAATATTTTTGATTACGGTTTAATAATACCGCCGCATTGTGTGAAGAATATGTTTGCTTTGTGTGATTTTTGTGGAATTTAAAAGCCGGCCGCAATGTTTACAGCAGCCTGCTTATTATTTTTTCGCCTTTTTTGAGGGTGATCTGCACGCAGGCTCCGGTGAACGCGCCTGTGATTATTCCCGCTATTATAAGATACGGCAGGTACCAGAAGATGCCCGGCGTCAAAGTGATAATGACGGCAACGCAGATCTGCGCCGCGTTGTGGATAATTGCGCCGATCACGCTTATCGCCCAGAGGTTCTTTTTAAGAGGCGTTTTTATGAGCAGGCTCTCCGCCGCGAGGCAGAGCAGGCCGCCCGTCATGCTGTACGCCAAGGTCATGACTTGGCCCGAGAACACGCTGCCCAAAAACACGCGGACGGTCAGGATAATAAACGCGTCCCTCGGTCCGAGCGCCGCCAGCGCGAACAGTGTCACTATATTCGCGAGGCCGAGCTTTATGCCGGGAATCGCGGTCAGCGGCGGTATTTGCGCTTCGAGCACAAATATCGTCAGCGCGATCGCGGTCAAAACGCCCATCAGCGTTATTCGTCTTATACCGAATTTTTTGTCCACTTTGCTTACCTCCCGGTCACCGCGTCGATCTCTCCGCCCTCGCCCGAAACTATCCTGACGGTCAGCTTGTGCGGCAGGCAGACTATGGGATATGCGCTTCCCGTTATCCTGCCCTGCTTTACGCAGACCTTGTCGTGGCAGTCGGCCTCGGTCACCGAGACGGCGCCGCGCTCGATATGCACGATGTTGTATCCGTTTTCGCTCTCTATCCTGAGGTCATAGGGCTCGCCAGCGGCGCTCAGGTCTATAGTCCGCTCCACTTCTCCGTTCAGCAGTATTTCGGCGGTTTTTGCCTCGTTTTTCCCGCCGCCGCGAAGCAGGATGACCGCCGCGCACAGCGCGAGCGCGGCCGCGAAAATTATGATCAGTACTTTATTTTTCATCGGTGTTCCGCACCTTTCTAACCCTTAAATTATAACATTTAAGAGCCGATATTGTCAATTTATTTTGCCGTATTTTACTGTTTTTTTGCGCCATTGAAAATTTTTGGTTGTTTTGTCAACTTTTTTGTGAGCGTGGGTTAATCTTTTGTAATATTTGTGTTAAATTTTTGCTTGTTTAATATCTTCTTAAATGGTATACTTATAGCGTAAGAATATGCCGACTTAGGCTATGAGGTGAATTTCAATGAATTATACAATGCTTACGGATTTTTATGAGATCACTATGGCGAACGGCTATCTGGAGTGCGGAATGGGTGATCGCATCGCCTATTTTGACATGTTTTTCCGTCAGGCTCCCGACGGAGCGGGATTCGCGATAATGGCCGGCGTGGAGCAGCTGATCAAGTATTTGTCCGAGCTTAAGTTTACCGATGACGATATAGAGTATCTCCGCGGAAAAAATATGTTCTGCGAGGAGTTTTTAAATTATCTCAGAGATTTTGAATTCAAATGCGACGTGTGGGCTATTCCCGAAGGCACGCCGATTTTCCCGGGTGAGCCCCTTGTGACCGTCCGCGGCCCGATCATTCAGGCTCAGTTTGTCGAGACCATGGTCCTTCTCACCGTTAATCATCAGAGTTTGATCGCCACCAAGAGCAACCGTATTGTCCGCGCGGCAAACGGTATTCCCGTTATGGAATTCGGCTCGAGGCGCGCTCAGGGTTACGACGGAGCGATCTACGGCTCAAGAGCCGCCTACATCGGAGGCGTGGCCGGCACGGCCTGCACGATAAGCGAGCGCATGTTCGATATACCCGCGCTCGGCACGATGGCTCACAGCTGGGTCCAGAGCTTCGACAGCGAGTATGAGGCTTTCCTCGCATACGCTAAGTGCTATCCCGAAAACTGCACGCTGCTGGTCGACACCTATAATGTGTTAAAAAGCGGCATACCCAACGCCATCCGCGTGTTTAACGAGGTGCTTAAACCTATGGGCATCAAAAAGTGCGGCATCAGGATAGACAGCGGCGACATAACCTATCTGTCAAAAAAAGCCAGAAAGATGCTTGATGACGCCGGATGGTATGATGCCGCGGTGTGCGCGTCAAACTCCCTTGACGAGTACATAATCCGCGATATTCTCAGGCAGGGGGCCAAGATAGACTCGTTCGGCGTGGGCGAAAGGCTCATAACGTCAAAGTCCGAGCCTGTGTTCGGCGGAGTGTACAAGCTGGTCGCGATAGAGAAGGACGGAGAGATCGTTCCGCGCATCAAGATAAGCGAGAACGTGCAGAAGATCACAAATCCGTATTTCAAAAAGGTCGTCCGCCTGTATTCAAACGAGACGGGTATGGCGATAGCCGACGTGCTGACGGCGTATGACGAGAAGATCGACGAAAGCGAGCCCTATGAAATATTCGATCCCCAGAACACCTGGAAGCGCAAGACGGTTGCCGATTTCAAGGCCGTTGAGCTGCAGGTCCCGATATTCAGGGGCGGCAAATTGGTGTACGAGTCGCCGACTCTCGGCGAGATAAAAGATTACGCCGAAAAGGAGCTCGGCCTTATATGGGACGAGGTAAAAAGGTTCAACAATCCCCACACCTATTATGTAGATCTTTCGCAAAAGCTGTGGGATATAAGATATGATCTGCTTAAAAGCTATAACGCGTAACCAATTAATTTATCTTACATAAAAGAAAGGATATTATAATGCAAGAGAATCCATTGCAAGCTTATAACCTGGACAGACTGGGAATCATCGGTATGAAAGGCTGCGAGGAGCTGGCCGAAAAGGTGGACAGGCACCTTATAAACTTCTGCGCCAAAAGCGGCATAGAGACGGGCTCGTTTTTGATCCCCGCCGCATGCTCGCGTTTCGGCACGGGCGAGGCAAAAGCCGTTATTTCCCACTCGGTAAGAACTTACGATATCTACATTATATGCGATCCGTACAACTACGGCGTGACCTACAAGATGTACGGCGCCGACCACCCCATGAGCCCCGACGACCACTATCAGGACTTAAAGAGGATAATCTCGGCTCTGGGCGGCAAGGCGAAGCGCATAACGGTTATCATGCCGATGATGTACGAGGGCAGACAGCACAGAAGGATAGCCCGCGAGTCTCTGGACGCGGCGATGATGCTTCAGGAGCTGACGAACATGGGAGTTGACAATTTTATCACGTTCGACGCCCACGACTCGAGGGTCCAGAACGCGATACCGCTCAAGAGCTTCGAGAATGTCCGCCCCACGTATCAGATGATAAAGGCGTGCCTCAGGTACAACTCCGATATTATTTTAAAGCCCGACGAAACGCTTATCGTGTCGCCCGACGAGGGAGCGATGGGCAGATGTATGTACTATTCGTCGGTGCTGAGCATGGACCTTGTTATGTTCTACAAGCGCCGCGACTACTCGAGAGTGGTAAACGGCAAGAACCCGATCGTGGCTCATCAGTTCCTGGGAAAAGACATAAACGACAAAAACGTTATCGTGGTCGACGATATGATCGCTTCGGGCGAGTCGCTGCTGGACGTTGCCAAGGAGCTCAAAAAGCGCCACGCGAAACGGGTCATCGTGTTTTCGTCCTTCGGCCTTTTCACCGAGGGAGTTGAGAAGTTCAACAAGGCGTACGCCGAGGGCCTGATCGACGCGGTGTTTACCACCAACACGGTCTACAGGCGCCCCGAGCTCAAGGAATGCGAGTGGTACCACGAGGTCGATATGTCGAAATTTATCGGCCTTATCATCAGACAGCTTAACGGCGACTGCTCGATCAGCGAGCTGCTCACGCCGATGAAGAAGATCAACAGGATCCTGGAAAGATATAAATCCGGAGAGACGGTATAGCATGAATAGTTTGAATAGTTCCGCCGCGTCGGGGGCTTCGGCTCCCGCGCGGCAGAGAGATTTTATGGCGCGGGTCCTGGAGCTTAACCGTATGAGGGAGGTTCCGCCCGCGGCGTTTGTTGAGACCTACGGGTGCCAGCAGAACGTCAGCGATTCCGAGAAGCTCTCCGGAATGCTGCGGGACATGGGCTACAGGCTTATAGGCTCCGCCGATGGCGCGGATCTTGTGATATTCAACACCTGCGCCGTGCGCGAGAACGCCGAGCTCAAGGTGTTCGGAAACTTAGGTGCCCTGAAGCACAACAAGCGCAGGAATCCCGATATGCTCATCGGAGTTTGCGGCTGCATGATACAGCAGAAGCATATCGCCGAGACCATCAGGAAAAAATACAAGCATGTGGACATGGTGTTCGGTACCCACGCGCTTTACAGATTTCCTCAGATACTCTGCGAGGCCCTGGAGGGCGGCAGGATAGTTGACATAGAGGGCGAGAGGGGCGAGATCGTTGAAAACGTGCCCCTTGAGCGGGACGTTCCGCCGCTTGCGAAAGTGCCGATAATGTACGGCTGCAACAACTTCTGCACATATTGCGTGGTGCCGTATGTCCGCGGCAGGGAGCGCAGCCGCTCGGCCGAGAATATACTGGCCGAGTGCGAGAGCGTCGCGAAGCAGGGCTACCGAGAAATTATGCTGCTGGGCCAAAACGTCAATTCCTACGGTAACGACCTGGGCGGCGGTCTCACGTTCGCGGGACTGCTGCGGGAGGTCGCGAAGATCGACAGCATTGAGCGCATACGCTTTATGACCAGCCACCCCAAGGACATATCGGACGAGCTGATAAAAACGATGGCGGAGGAACCCAAGATCTGCAAGCAGCTGCATCTGCCGATACAGTCGGGCTCCGACAGGGTGCTTAGGGCGATGAACCGAAAATACACCCGCGCGGAGTATATGGAAAAGCTGCGCAAAATTCGCGCGGCTATGCCCGACATAGTGCTGACGACCGATATAATTTGCGGCTTTCCCGGCGAGACGAACGAGGATTTTGCCGAGACGCTCAGCGCACTGCGCGAAGCGGAGTACGACATGATATTTTCGTTTATTTATTCAAGGCGGGTCGGCACGCCCGCGGCGGAAATGCCCGACTGTCTGACCGACGAGGAAAAGCACAGGAATTTTGACGAGATGCTCAAGGTGCAGAACGAGATATCAAAGCAGAAGAACCTGAAATATATAAACACCGAGCAGACCGTGCTCATTGAGGGACGGAGCAAAACCAATCCCGACACAATAACAGGCAGGACCGAGGGCGGCAAGATCGTGAATATAAGCTGCCCGAATCTCACAGACCGCGAGAAGGACGCGCTGACCGGCGAGCTTGTCGATGTCGTGATAACGGGCGCTCAGACATGGTCGCTCACCGGAGAGATAATCAATTAAAGGAGATAAATTTATGCAAAACGAGGAAATTTTCGAAAAGGCGAGAGAGCTGGGCGAGCTCATAAGAAACAGCGAGACGAAAAAACGTTCCGATGAGACAAGCCGCGCTCTTTTGGAGGACGACGAGGCAAAGGGCCTGATCGATAACTATAACAGGATCAGAGAGGAAAAAATGGCTGAGTATTCGGACAAGACTCCCACAAAGGAGGAAGCGCAGGAGGTCAACGACTATCTCCAGCGCGAGTTTGAAAAGCTGACGGTGAATCCGATAATCAAGGAATATCTGGAGGCGGCGCGGGATTACGAGATGCTGCTGGGCCGCATGGACGGAATACTCAAGCACTTTATCGCGGGAGAGCAGGAAGGCTGCAGCGGAAGCTGCGCGACCTGCGGCGGATGTCACTGATGATAATAGACAAAAACAATCTGACGCCGATGATGCGTCAGTATTTTGAGGTCAAGGACAATTACCCCGACAGCATACTGATGTACCGTCTGGGGGATTTTTATGAGATGTTTTTCGAGGACGCGCTGACCGCCTCCAAGGTCCTTGATATCGCTCTGACCGGCCGCGCCTGCGGCCTTAAGGAAAAGGCCCCAATGTGCGGCGTGCCTTTCCATTCTGTGGATAGTTATATAGTAAAGCTCATCGCCGCCGGATACAACGTGGCGGTTTGCGAGCAGGCGGAGGACCCCGCCGAGGCCAAGGGCATAGTCCGCCGCGAGGTTATCCGCGTGATAACCCCGGGCACGATAATGGACACTGCCGCTCTTGACGACAAGAAAAATAACTACCTGTGCGCCTTCGCGAAAAGCGGCGGCGCTTTTGGACTTGTTTTCGCCGATATAACCACCGGCGAGACCTACGCGGGGGAATATTTCGGAGACGACGCGGAAAGCAAGACAATAGACGCGCTCACGAGGTTCAGTCCCGTTGAGTTCATAATGAATCTTGAGGCCTACGAAAACACGGGCCTTGTTGAGGACATCAAAAACAGGTTCGGCTGCTTTGTGCGCAATTATTACGATTGGGCTTTTTCCGAAGAGCAGGCCGACAAGACGGTACCCGAGCGTTTCGGAGCCGAGACCGCGGGCGATCTGAAGCTCGGGCGAGGCATGATGTACCGCGCTATGAGCGGTGCGCTCGCGTTTTTGACAGAGACTCAGAAAACCGAGCTTAAAAACATAAAAGCTCCCGAGATAATAAGCGAGAGCCCGACCATGCTGATCGACGCCTACAGCATGCGGAACCTGGAGATCACCGAGACGATCCGAGGCGGAAGCTTTCGCGGAAGTCTGCTCAGTGTGCTGAGCCGAACCCGAACCGCCATGGGCAGCCGAATGCTGCGCAGAATGATAACCGCGCCGCTGCTCAATCGTATCGCGATAACCAACCGCCACATAGCGGTCGACGAGTTTTTCAAAAACCCGATGCTGCGGGAGGAAACATCCGAGCTGCTTAGCGGCGTTAAAGACATAGAGCGCACGATCACCAAGGTCGTGTACAAGACCGCCAACTGCCACGATCTGCTGAATCTGATGAATTCATTTGAGAACCTGCCCGCGCTTAAAAAGCTGCTTGGCGGCTGCGAGAGCAAGCTTATACGCGAGCAGCTGCGCCGTCTGGACGATCTGAGCGATCTGAGGCAGCTGATATTTGACTCTGTCGACCCCGAGGCCCCGGTCTCGCTGCGAAACGGAAATATGATAAAAAGCGGGGCGGACGAAGAGATCGACAAGCTGCGCGACCTTAGGGACAACGGCCGCAAATGGCTGATCGACATGGTGGAGGAAGAAAAGAAAAACACGGGCATCAAAACCATGAGGCTGGGCTTTAACAAGGTCTTCGGATATTACATAGAGGTCAGCAACGCTCAGACCGAAAACGTGCCCGATTATTTTATAAGAAAACAGACGCTGGTAAACGGCGAGAGATATATAACGCCAAAGATAAAAGAACTGGAGGAGCGGATCCTAAACGCCGACTCCAAGGTGACAGACCTTGAGTATGAGATGTTCTGCCGAGTGCGCGACAAAGTGGGCGAGAGCTGCGAGCGCGTACGCGAGACCGCGTCGGCGGTGGCAATGATCGACGTGCTGAGCTCTCTGGCGAAGGTCGCCGAGGAGAGGAACTATGTCATGCCGGTCATGACAAACTCCGACAGGATAGTGATAAAAGACGGCCGCCACCCGGTCGTGGAGGCGCTGAACCGCTCGGCGCTGTTTATCCCGAACGACGCGGAGCTTGACAACCGAGAGAACCAGATCGCGATAATAACGGGCCCCAACATGGCGGGAAAATCCACATACATGCGGCAGATCGCCGTTATAGCTCTTATGGCGCAGATGGGAAGCTTCGTCCCCGCCGCCTCGGCGGAGATCGGGATCGTCGATCGGATATTCACCCGCGTGGGCGCCAGCGACGATTTGAGCTCCGGCGACAGCACGTTCATGGTCGAGATGAAGGAAGTGGCGTATATTTTAAACAACGCCACCCGAAACAGCCTGATAATCCTCGACGAGATAGGCAGAGGAACCAGCACCTATGACGGGCTGAGCATTGCCTGGGCGGTCGTTGAGTATATAGCCGACGTGAAAAAATGCGGCGCGAAAACCTTGTTCGCCACCCACTACCACGAGCTGACCGAGCTTGAGGACAAAATAAAAAATGTAAAGAACTACTGCATAGCGGCGCGCAAAAGGGGCGACAACATAACGTTCCTAAGAAAAATCATAAGAGGCGGAGCCGACGAGAGCTACGGCGTTGAGGTCGCGGCGCTTGCGGGCGTCAAAAAATCCGTGATCCGACGCGCCAAGGAGATCGCCGCCGATCTTGAGAGCCGCGATAAAAAGCAGGTCAGCACCAAGAGTATCAGAACAGCCGCCGACAAACAAAAAAAGCGGGACGAAAATCAGCTTGACTTCTTTGCTCAGGCCGAGAGCCCGGTCGTGGCGAAGCTCAAGCGGATGGACCTGAACACGATCACGCCGATCGAGGCGCTGACAAAACTATACGAGCTTAAGGCCGAGGCGCAAAACGAATAAAACACAAATGGGGTGAAAACCATGCCGAATGAAATACGGGTGCTGCCCGAGGAGGTGGCCGACAAGATAGCCGCCGGCGAGGTGGCGGAGCGGCCGAGCGCCGTCGTCAAGGAGCTGACCGAAAACGCCATCGACGCGGGAGCGGACAAGATAACCGTCGAGATAAAAAACGGCGGCGTCAAGCTGATACGCGTCACCGACAACGGCTGCGGAATACCGAGGGACCAGGTCAAGACCGCGTTCCTGCGCCACGCGACCAGCAAGCTGAGAAGCGAAAGCGACCTCTACAGCATATCAACCATGGGCTTCCGCGGCGAGGCGCTGTCGAGCATTTGCGCCGTGGCGAGGGTCGAGGTTATCACCCGAACCGAGACCGAGGAGCTTGGAGCTCACTATGTCGTCGACCACGGAGAGTGCGGCGAGGCTGACGAGATCGCCTGCGGCGTCGGCACGATAATGTCGGTCGAGGACTTGTTTTTAAATGTTCCCGCCCGCATGAAGTTCCTGAAAAAAGACAGCACCGAGGCGGGCTACGTGTCCGATCTTATGACAAGGCTGGCGCTCTCGAAGCCCCATATCGCCTTTGAGTATATCTGCGACGGCAGCACGGTGTTTGTCACAAGCGGCGACGGCGACATAAAAAACGTGATACTCAAGGTCTACGGCCTGAAATTCGCGAAGGCGGTCATGCCCGTCGATTATACCGAGGGCGGCATCCGCGTGACGGGCGCGGCGGGGCGGCCCGAGCAGCTGTCGTTCGGCAACAGAACAAAGCAGACAATATTTGTCAACGGCAGATATATAAAGAACCATGTGATAGCCAAAATAGCCGAGGAGGCGTTTCGCAACGCCCTCATGGTCGGCAGGTTCCCGTTTTTTGTGCTGGATATAAAAATGCCGCCCGAGCTCGTTGACGTCAACGTGCACCCGGCAAAAACCGAGGTCAAGTTCGCCAATGAGAAGGAGCTTTATGACATAATTTACCACGCGATGAAAAACGCCCTCTACGGCGGCAGGCCTATCGAAAAACCGGAGCAAAACAACGCCGCGGACAAAAACCGGGCGGTTCTGAGAGACAGCGGCGCGGGCGCGTACCCTCCGCGCGAGAGCGAGAAAATAAACAAAAAAGTCGTCCGCGACTATCTTGAATACACCAAGCCGAAAATAACGGGCGGGATCCGTATGCCCGAAAAAGTAATTTCCGAAGGCGGCGCAGGCGATGTTCCGCGGACGGATAATATTCCTCCGCTCGACAAAGCGAATGATGTTTCTGTCCTCGATAAGAACGAGGATATCGGCGGCAGCTTAAGCCCCGACGCGGACGCGGATGATTTTGACGTCCAGCTGGGGCTTGACGAGCCCGAAGCCGCGGCATTTTCCGACTGCAAGATAATCGGTCAGGTGTTTAACACCTATATCATTTTGGCGTCGCGCGACAAAATGTATCTGATAGACCAGCACGCGGCGCACGAGAGGTTCGGATTTGAGGAACTTAAAGAGGCGTACCGCAAAAACGAGAGGCTGTCTCAGCTGCTGCTTACGCCGATAGCCGTCAGCCTCAGCCATGCCGAGTACGGCGCGGTCATGGAAAATCTTGAGACGTTCAAAAAGTTCGGATTTGAGATCGCGGATTTCGGCGGCGGCTCGATCGTGATCAACGAGACGCCGATAATCGCCTCCGACGAGGACATCAAGTCGCTGCTTTACGAGATATTAAACGCTGTTATGGACAATATAAAGCATCCCGTGGCGGACTTTGAGGAAAAAGCGCTTGATATGATCTCCTGCAAAAAGGCGATAAAGGGCGGCGACAGACTTTCCCTGCCCGAGATGAGCAAGGTCGTCGAGCAGGTCGAGGACCTGTACAGCCGAGGCGTAAAGACCTGTCCCCACGGACGGCCGATAGTTATAAGCCTTTCAAAAACAAAAATAGAAAAAATGTTCGGACGGATAGTTTAAAAGGGGGCATCGCCGTGAGCAAGCCGAAAATAGTCGGGGTCGTGGGCCCCACAGCCTCGGGAAAAACCGATTTTGCCGTGAGCCTCGCCCTTGAAAGAAACGGCGAGGTGGTCTCGTGCGACTCGATGCAGATATACCGCGGCATGGATATAGGCACCGCCAAGCCGACAAAAGACGAAATGCGCGGCGTGCCGCACCACATGATCGACATTTGCGATGTGAACGAGGATTTCAGCGCGGCAAAATTCGTGAAAATGGCGCGCGGGTGCATAGACGATATTTTAAGCCGCGGCAGACTGCCGATACTCTGCGGAGGAACGGGGCTTTATTTCGACAGCGTCGTCAACAATATCAGCTTTACCGAGACAAAAAGCGACCCGGAGTACAGGGACAGCCTGAAAAGATTAGCCGATGAAAAGGGCGCGGAATATATGCACGAGATGCTGCGCGGGGTCGACCCGGAGTCGGCCGAAAAGATCCATCCCAACAATGTGCGCCGCGTCATACGGGCGCTTGAGATAAGGCATTTGAGCGGAAGACCCAAGTCGGAGCTTGATATCGAGCAAAGGGGCGAGCCGCTTTATGACGCTGAGATATATGAAATAAGCCGCCCCCGCGAGGAACTGTATGAGCGAATAAACCGAAGGGTAGACATAATGGTGAAGGCAGGGCTCGAGGACGAAGTGCGCGGTCTCTTGGAAAGCGGCGCGGATGTAAACTCAACTGCCATGCAGGCCATCGGCTATAAGGAGATGGCGGAATATATCCGAGGCGGGCTTTCTTTCGACGAGGCGGTCGAAAAAATAAAGCGTGAGACCCGAAGATACGCCAAGCGTCAGATAACATGGTTCAAACGGAACAAAAACATAATTCGGATCAATATTTAAAAAGTCTTTTTTCGGTGTGTGCCGATCGGTATCGGCGAAAAAAGACTTTTTTATTTTACAATTAAGTTACATTTATTCAACAAATCGGCGATGATTATTTACATCATTCGGTAGGCGATTTATAATATATGAGTGATACTGGACATTTATGCACCGTATTGCGCAGAGGCGTAGCGGAATTGATCAGCGAATGCCGAAGTGTTAGTTGATTGGAGGCAGTCTTGTGGCTAATACTACCGACAACTCAGATAAAAGATTGCGCAACAGGCGCAAGAGAACGATAAAGAAGAGCATGTTCCTGGTGCCGAAGCTCCTCTTGGTTTTCGCGATTTTCTTTTTAATAATAACAATGATCATAAGAGCGGGCAGCGCGGTCAGCACATACACCGCTCTTAACGGAAAAATAGAGGAATATATCGTGTCCGACGGTTTCATTTTCAGGGACCAGACGCTGGTCGAGTCACCCGCGGACGGATATTTTGAATGTGTCGCCAAGGAAGGCGAGAGGATCGTGGAGGGCGCCACGCTGGCGTCCGTGTATCAAAACGCGGTCGATCCCGCGGTGATCGAGGAAATAGCCGATATTCAGAAAAAAATCAGCGCGATAGAAAACGCGCGCGTCTCCGCGGATGTGTTTTCGGGCAGCGCGGTCAGGATCGAGGTCAGCATAGCGGAGCAGGCGCGCGAAATGTCCCGCAAAAGGAGCGGCGGAAGCTTTTCCGACATAGCGGATGAGAAGAATATTATAGACGAGTATATCGCCGCGAAACAGTCGTCCACAAGCGGCGGAAAAACCGACGAGGAGCGCCTTGGCGAGCTTCGGGCACGGCTCCGCGCGCTGGAGTCGTCGGGCGAGTACAGTGGACAATACATATATTCGCCGACTCCCGGAGTCTTTTCGTCGCACATTGACGGATACGAGGAGGCGCTGAGCACCTCGATGCTCGACAACGCGGCGCCCGGTTACCTGAGCGGCCTCAAATCCGCCGACGTTTCGGTGAACGAAACAGTCGCCGCGGGCGAGAATGTGTGCAAGGTCATAAATAACTATGAATGGTATTTTTCGGGAATAATATCCGAAAAAGAAGCCGCCAACTTCGAGGAAGGGCGGACGATAAAAATGCGGTTTTATGATCTGTCCGACTCGGTGATATACGGCACGGTCGACAGGATATCAAGGCCCGAGGGCGGAAAAGTCGCCGTCACGGTCCACTCGACCAGCTACGTCGATTCGATCTACACGACCAGCAAGGTATCGGCCGAGCTGTTTGTGGAGAGCGCCGAGGGATTTAAAGTGCCCTCCGAGGCTCTGAGAGTGATCGACGGCCAGCAGGGTGTGTACGTGGTCCGTCTGGGCGTAGCCCGATTCGCGCCCGTGAATTTGATTTATAACAACAAGGAATGGGCGATAATAGAGCCCGTGCTTGATTCGGATTACGAAGTGACGCTTGAGATATACGACGAGGTAATAATAAACACCAAAGGAATAACCGACGGCGAAGTAGTGCGGCAATAAACCGCGAGAGACGAGGGGTGGAAATGCCGGATATAAAACAAAATTACTTGAAAATGCTTGAGAGCGTGAAAAAAGCCGCAGAGAACTGCGGCAGGGACCCCGAAAGCGTTAAGCTTATCGCTGTGTCAAAAACCAAGCCGATTGAGTACGCGCGCGATGCCGCGGAGGCCGGAGCTGCGGATTTCGGTGAAAACAGACCGCAGGAGCTTGTTTTGAAGCAGGCTGAGATGCCCGAGGTGCGCTGGCACCAGATAGGAACGCTCCAGCGCAACAAGGTCCGCCATATCGTGGGCAAATGCGCCCTTATCCACTCGGTCGACAGTTTGGCCCTGGCGCGCGAGATCGACAAGCGCGCAAAAGCCGCCGGAGTTGTGCAGAATGTGCTTATTCAGGTCAACGTTACCGGAGAGGAAACCAAGTCGGGCATAGCGCCGAGCGAGCTTGAGGGTCTGCTCGATGAGATAAAGAACATGGAAAACGTCAATCCGACAGGCCTTATGACGATCTCGATCGCGGGCAGCTCGCCCGACGAAAACAGAGCGGTGTTCTCGGAGCTTAAAAAGCTGGCGGACAAGTTTGGCCTTAGGGAACTGTCTATGGGAATGACCCACGACTATGTCGAGGCCATAGAGTGCGGAGCCACCATGGTCAGAGTGGGGACCGCCATATTCGGAGCCAGAGACTACGGAACAAAATAAATCAATTCGTAAATTATTAAATTTTTATATACTAAAATACTGATGTTCAGGAGGATGAAAAAATGGGAAATATTATGGACAAGATATACAGCATGATGGGCGTTGACGTCGGCGACACCTACGAGGAGGAAGAGTATTACGACGATTACCGCGCCGACTACGACGAGCCTATCCCGAACGAGAGCTATATGCCCAGCCGCAGAGCCTCGAGCCGCAGCTCGCGCGCCAGCAAATTTGAGGACGCTCCTCAGATGAAGCTGGTTATCATGCAGCCCGGGAATTTTGAGGAATCCCGCGATATAGCCAACCACCTCAAGGAGAGAAAGCCCATCGTGGTCAATCTCGAGTACGTGGACAAGAACGTGTCCCGCAGAGTCGTTGACTTTTTGAGCGGAGCGGTTTACGCTCTGGACGGCGACATCAGAAAGGTCGCGAACCATATATTCCTTATCACTCCCTGCAATGTGGGAGTCGAGGAGGACGCAGCCGACGAATACGGCTACGGCCGTTAATTGATCTGACTTGCAGGACGACAGGCTTATAATAAAAAAGGCTCTTGACGCGATAAATCTCTGCGAGAGGCAGTATTCGGTCAAGTCTCTCGGGTTCCTCGACCCGAGAGAGCAGCGTCTGATCGAAAGAGAGATCAAGTTCGCGGTTCCTTCGGATATCAAGCGGGAGTTTTTCGGCGGCTACGACGAGGCGGAGCGGCGGATGCTGATTTTAAGGCCCGAGTATATCGAGGCGGACTATGACGAGATAATAACCGTTCTCGAGATAACGGGCAGGGATATATCCGAGCTCTCGCACCGCGACTTTCTGGGCAGCCTCATGGGACTTGGGATAAAGCGCGAGAATATCGGCGATATAGCCCCGATGACCGACAAATGCTATGTTTTTATAAAACCCGCGATGCTGAGTTATGTCGGAGAGAATCTGACAAAGATCGGCCGTCACGGTGTGCGCCTATCGCGGCGAAATTTGTCGGAAATCGTCGTTCCCAAAAAGCCGGTCAAGCCGATCGCGGCGACCGTTTCAAGCCTCAGGCTGGACTGCGCGGTGTCGGCCGCGGCGGGGATCGCCCGCGGCAAGGCGGCGGACATGATAAAGAGCGAAAACGTGAAGCTGAATTTCGAGACGGCAAAAAACCTGTCCGCGGCCGTGAAGGAGGGCGACATCCTCTCGATAAGAGGCTTCGGCAGATTCAGGCTTTCCGAGGTCCGCGGCACCACCAGAAAGGGCCGCGTGAGCGTTATAATCGACAAGTATATTTAGTATATCGGCAAAGAAAATACAGATGGAGGATAATATGATAACACCCACAGACATAGAAAACAAAGAATTTAAAAAGGAGATGCGCGGCTACAGCATATCCGAGGTCAACAACTTTATGAGAGAAGTCGCCCTCGACTATGACAAGATATACCGCGAGAACCTTTCGGCGATGGACAGGATAGGCATGCTCAGCGACGCCGTGAAGCAGTACAAGGCGATGGAGGACACGCTCAAAAACGCTTTGACTGTCGCGAAGGGCGCGGGCGACGATATAAAGACAAACGCCCAGGGCCAGGCGCAGGTCATCATCCGCGACGCCGAGACCAAGGCCGCCGAGATAATCAACCGCGCCGCCAAAGAGGTAGCGGACATAAATTACAGATACGAGGAAATGAAGCGCAGCGTCGAGGTGTTCCGCGCCAAGATGGTCTCGCTGCTCAATTCTCAGCTTGAGATAATAAAGGACTACACAAAGCTCAACACGGCTGCCGATTCGGAGATACGCTCAAGCGCCGAGGCGGTCGAGATAATTAAAAACGAGATAAACGATATACCCGATATGCCCGAGGACGCGCAGCCCACGGCCAATCAGAGAGTGGTGGCCGCCCTTGAAAAGGCGACGCAGGAGCTCCCCAAGATCGAGCTTAATGACAAGGGCGAGTATGTCGCCGCTGAGTAAAAGGAGCGGTCTATGCTTTATATAATAATCGGGATCCTGGTTCTGATTCTTGACATAATAACAAAACATTGGGCGCTCGCGGCTCTGGCGGCGGGCGAGGGAATACCTCTGCTGCCGGGAGTGTTTCACCTGACCTATGTCGAAAACACCGGTATCGCCTTCGGCATGATGGAGAATAAACGGATAGTGTTTATAACATTATCCGTTATTATTCTTGCGGCGCTTTTTATATATTTGCTAAAGGCGCCTCGCCGCGACGCGTGGCTCAAACTGGGCGCCGCGCTGGTGGTCTCGGGCTCGGTCGGCAATCTGATAGAGAGAGTGTCTAAGGGATATGTGGTCGATTTTTTGGATTTTCGGCTGATCAATTTCCCCGTGTTCAATGTGGCCGACATCGCGGTGTGCGTCGGAGCGGCGGCTCTGGTCATACATTTCCTGTTCGGCGGCGGCGCGGAAAAGCCGCAAAAACCCGAGAGCGAGGCGGATGCTTACAATGGAGATTAAAACGATGACCGTGCCCGAGGGAATGAGCGGCAGACTGGACAAGCTGGCGGCGGAGGAGCTTCGGGGCGTGACCCGCTCTTATATAAAAAAACTGATCGAAAACGGCGGCGTGACCGTGAACGGAGAACCCTCAAAGCCCAACCGAAAGCTAAGGGCGGGCGATGAGATAAAGGTCGTTCTGCCCGACCTCGAGGAGCTTGAGATCGCGCCCGAGGACATCCCGCTCGACATTGTGTACGAGGACGGCTCGATGCTGATAGTCAACAAGCCGCGGGGCATGGTCGTTCATCCCGCGCCGGGGAATTATTCGGGAACGCTGGTTAACGCGCTGATGTTTCACTGCGGAGACAGTCTGTCGGGCATAAACGGCGAAAAGCGCCCGGGGATCCTGCATCGTATCGACAAGGACACGACCGGCCTTTTGATGGTGGCGAAAAACGACAACGCGCACCAAAAGCTGTCAGAGCAGATCAAGGAGCACAGCCTTACGAGGGCTTACAAGGCGCTGGTCCGCGGCAACATAAAACAGGACACTGGAACGATAGACGCGCCCATCGGGAGGCACCCGACCGACAGAAAGAAAATGACGATAACCGACAAAAATTCAAGAGAGGCGGTCACCCACTACAGGGTGCTTGAAAGATTTTCAAAATACACTCTCGTCGAGTGCGTTTTGGAGACGGGCAGGACGCATCAGATACGCGTGCACATGTCCAAAAACGGCCATCCAATAGTCGGCGACAAGACCTACGGAGTAAAAAAAGAGGAGTTTAACCTGAGCGGCCAGCTGCTCTGCGCCTATAAGCTGGGCTTTATTCACCCGGGCAGCGGCGAGTATATGGAATTTACCTGCGACCTGCCCGATGATTTTCAAAAAGTTATTGATATATTGAGAAAAAAGTAAGACCCCGACGCGCGTCGGAGTCTTGCTTTTATAATTGGGAAGAAATCATATTATTTTTCAAATTTTTTACTGTACGGTTTTATGGCGTTTAGATCGTTCCATATGTAGAGCGCGTATGTTTCGCCTTCGCTCAGAGTAAAATCGGGTATGGCGTAATCTCCCGCGCCGTTTATCTCTGTGTCTTTAATTTCGCTCAGCGCGCCGTCCTTGTATTTGGCGGCTATCAGCCGCGCCACGGGAGCATCGCCGCCGATATAATCAACTTTGGCGGTCAGGCCCTCCGCGCCGGTCTCCGCGTTTGTCACCGAGTATCCCTCAGTCTCGGGGGCCGCGCGAACCGATATTCCGGCAATGTTTATGTCGCCCGTCGGACCCGCGATATAGAGAGCGGAGCCGGGATTCTTAAAGTGATAAGTGAACGAGTAGTCGCCGCCGCCGTGGTCGGGAGCGCACACCGCGTCGGGCTCTGCCGAAGGGTTCAGGTGCAGACCCAGAGTGTTGGTGCCGCCCGTATAGAAGTAAACGGTGACCAGACACTCGCTTTCGGGAATGATGTAGAACGAGCGGCTGTCAACGCTCTTTGCCTGATATCCTCTTGTTATCGAAACGCCGTCCGCGCTGAATTTGTTGCTCTTGTAGCCGTTGCCGCTGCCCTTAAAGCAGCCCACATATCCGTCGGCGGATATGTCGCCCGCCGACATGCTCTGTCCGCCGTTCCAGTCTTTGGCAAAGCTGTCAGCGCCGACGGGTATCGGCTTAACGTCTCCTTCGGGAGGCGGCGCGGGCGCGCTTGTGGGTTTGGCTGTCGCCGCCGGATCGGGCGTTGCGGTCGGCGCGGGCTCGGGCGGGATCAGCGGAAGGCCGCCGCCCACGGAGACAATCTTCGAGGTGTAGTTTGTTATCTTGTCAAGCAGCGCTTGATTTATGCCGTGATGAGCGTCGTCGACCGCGTTGTCGAACGTCCATTCAAAGTCTCCGCCCTCAACGCGGCCCGCGTATTTCTTAACGGTCTCGACCGCCTGCTCCGCGGGTTCAGACTCATAGTCATACATAACGCTTGGATTTGTGTCAAAGTTGTTGTAAACGCCTTTGCCTCGGTCGTCGCCGACTTTTGCCTGCACGGTGCCGGGAACGATATCATCGCGGTTTTCGACTAAATAAACGTCAAACTCGCCCGTGTCTTTTTCGCTTCCGTAGGGCCACCAGTTTTGCTGAGGTGTTATAAACACATCGCCCCACGACTTTACCATGCCGCCCAGCTGACCCGAAAGCGTGCCTTTTGCGGGATAGGTGTTTGTCGCGCTGTCATAGACGTCGCTGCCCTGAGATGCGATGATTATAGGTCTCGGCACGTTGCGGTAATAGTTGCATTCCGAGAACACCGAGGTTTTCATTGCCGCGCCTATGCCGTACATGGCGACGCCGTCGTAGTAGTTGTTGTAAACGTGGTTGTCGCCGACTACGCAGCGGGGCATGCGCGCGTCTCCGTGATCGAACCAGTTGTGGTGGTATGTGGCGTAATAGTGCGATTTTTCGCTGTACATATTGCTGTTTTCATTCGGACCGCCCGATACAAAGTTTTTGCCCAGGTCCCACATATGGTTATATGAGACCGTCACATAGCTCGAGCCCGACTTGAACGCCACCGCGCCGTCGCCTTTTGCCTGGTCGGCGTCCTTTCCGGGCGCGTTGTATAAAAAGTCGCAATTGTGGACCCAGATGTTAAAGTTGTCGGTGTCCATTTCTATTGAGGAAGCCTCGGCGCCCTCTCCGGCGTACATAACGGCCAGGTTGCGTATCTCAACGTTGACCATGCGCTTTAAGCACATCAGCCAGCCGTAAACCGCCGCGTCGTCTCCCACGCCCTCGATCGTCAGGTTTTGGCCGACCATGGGCGTGGTTTTCTGCTCCCAGCCCTGTATCTGGACCGTGTGGCGCGTAAGTCCCGCGGGGTCCTCGACTCTGCCGATAAGCCGCACGGCCAGAGGTTTGGTGATCTTATTCTGCTGACGGTAGTGCAGTATCTCGGGCAGGCCAACTCCCTGAGAGGGGTCGCCGCCTATCGTTACAGTGTCCTTGTTGCCGTTTGTGACATAGATAACGTCGGCGTTTTCTTTTAATGTTCCGTCGTCGTTATAGGCTCCGCTCGCGGTGCCGACGGGCGAATTCTTCGAAAACGCGAATCCGCTTCTGTCATACGCCGAAACCGCGAGCGTTCCGGTCTCCGCCGCCGCGTCAGCGATCTCCGCGCCGCCCTTTACCGGGACGATCTTAAGCGTATATTCTCCGGCAGTGAGCCCGAGCGCGTCCGCGCGGAAATGATCGGGATATTCTCGCACAAGCGGAGCGTCCAGCTTAACGTACTCGCCGCCCGATTTTTTGCTGTAAACGTTGTAGCCGTCGGCTCCGTTAAACGGCGTCCACTCGGCGTAGGCAGATTCGAGCCAGCCGTTTGAGGCCGTTATCGCGACCGTGTCCGCCGCGCCGACGATCCCGCAGGGGACCGACGCCAAGATCATGAGCATTGACAAAATCAAGCATATCTTCTTTTTCATTTCAATACCTCCGTTTATATTAATTATTATTTAATTCAAATTTTTCGCACAGCGGCTTTATCCCGTCGGTATCGCTCCAAATAAACAAAACGATGTTTTCGCCGTTTTCCGCCGCGAAGTTTTCGATCGTGTATTCTCCGCTTCCGTTTAATTCAACCGCGTTACCAAAGGCGGTCAGCGCGCCGTTTTTGTATTTCGCCGCAAGCAGCTTCGCCTTCGGCGCCGCACCGATACCGCTGTATTCCACGACCGCGGTCAGACCGCTGCTTGAGCCGTCGGCGGCTTTTATCGAATATCCGCCGTTTTTCGGTTCCTCGGTCGGCGCTGCGTCAAGAGTCAGCGCCATATAGTATATAAGCTGCTCGCCGCTGTTTTTGGTGATCTCGTAGCTCTCGCCGCCGTTTACGGGAAACGTCAGCGTGTTTCCGCTGCCCGTCAGAGCCTCGCCGTTGATCTTAGCCGTCGGCGTGCTCGACGCGCCGAAAACCAGTAACATTTCGCCGTCTCCCGGTGCGGTGAAGCTTATGCGCGAGCTGCTGCCGAGCTTGAAAGCGTTAGTCAGCGTCATTCCGCCGTATTCGATCGAGCCCCTGTCCTTTGATGTTGCGCCGCTTATGGCGTAGAAATCGCTCCGCATGTCGCTTTCGGTGAAATTGTGGATATATCCGCCGCTTGGCGGAAGGTCGGAACCGCCGCCGGGTTTGGGCGTCGGATCGCCGGGTTTCGCGGTGGGCGTGGCTGTGGGAGCCAGCGTTGGAGGCGGCGTTATCATCGGGCTGTTCGGGTCGTATTCCAGAACCAGATAGAACAGATACGAGACGCTGTCGCGGGTGATGTTGTATGTCTCGCCGGGCTCGACGTTGAACCGTATGAGTCCGGTTTGCGGGTCGCCGCGGACGACCTCGTTGTTTACCTTGACGTTGACCGAGCCGCGGTACGGATTGGCGAGCAGTGTCATAATGCCCCGCCCGAGCGCCGTGAATTTTATGTAAGAGCTGCCCTCGAATTTGAGGGATTTCGTCAGATTGACCGCGTCATAACGCATTATGCCGAACAGGTCGGTTATCGAGCCCTTTATTTCAAAAACGGCGCTCGCGGTGCCTTGGGTCGTAAAATTATGCGTGATCCTGTCGTCGGACGCCTCGGGCGGCTGCTCGATGGTGAGCGACGCGTCTCCGCCGACTTTGGCGATCGGCGGGTCATAGTTTTCAACCAAATTCTGAAGCTCGGGTATCGTGTCATAATTGCTGTCCTGAACCTCGTTGTCGAAGGTGTATTCAAAATCTCCGCCGTTCATTCGTCCCGCGTATTTTTTAACGGTCTCAACGGCGCTTTCGGCTGTCTCGGCGCTGTAGTCATACATATCTGCCGCCGTGTCAAAGTTGTCATATATCGCGCCGCCCTTTAGCGCCTTGGCGGTATCCGGGACCTTTTCGTCTCGGCTTGAGACAAGATAGCAGTCAAAGTGTCCGGCGTTGCTGACTCCCGGAGCCAAGTCGCTCGGGGTGTCGAGCTGAGTATAAAATCTCTCGTATTCTCCCATATGATTGCCGAAGGCTTTTATCATTCCGCCCGACTGACCCGAAAGGGTCCCGTCGCCGCTGTAATTCCTTTTGCTTGGGTTATAAACGTCGCTGCCCTGGCTTGAGATTATCATGGGTCTGGCGCAGTATCTGAAATAATTGTTCTCGGCGAATATGCACGAGCCTTTGGCCGCGCCAATGCCGTATTTTGAAACGCCGTCATAATAGTTGTTGTACATATGAACGTCGCTTCCAACGCATCTGGGGTGGCGCGAATCCGAGTGGTCAAAATGGTTGTGGTGATAGGTGACGTGCGTTTTTGTCGAGTCGCCGTCGGGGCTGTCGGTGAATGTGGTCTTTCCCGAATCCCAGAAATGATTGTATGATATCGTCACATAGTCCGACTGATTTTTCATGTCAATGCTGCCGTCGCCTTTGCCCTGATCCTCGTCAGGGCCGTGAGCGCCGTAGAAGTACTCAAGGTTGTGTATCCAGATATTGTCGTTGTTTCCGTCAAGGGCCGTGGCGTCGCTGTCAGTGCCGCCACCGTACCACATTATCGCGAAATTGCGCAGTTCGATATTTGAGGATTCCTTGAATGTTATTCCCCAGCCGTGGATAGCCGCGTCCTCGCCCACGCCTTCGATTGTCACGTTTTTGGTATTGCGGATACCGAGCAGATATTTTTCCATGCCCTCGGGCATGTCGACCCTGCCGATAAGCCGCACGATCAGCGGCGTGGTGATCTTGTTCCGCTCGCGGAAGTCGAATATGCTCACGAGTCCGACGCCGTCTTTGGGTATTCCGTCTATCATAACGCGGTCTTTATTGCCGTTTGAGACGTAAATAATATCCGCGCCGTCTTTGGGCGTTCCGTCAGGATTATAGCCGCCGCTCGCGTCCTTTTCGGGAGATCGGGGGCTGAAAGCGAATCCCTCTCTCGGGAAAGAACCGACCGTGAGTATTTCGGTTTCCGCCGCGAGGCTCTCGTTCTCGGCGCCGTTCTCCGCGGGAACTATTTTTATTCGATAGCTTCCTGCCGAAAGCCCCGGCGCGTCAACGCGGCGCGTTCCGTTTTTATATTCGCGCAAAAGTTCGCGGTCGATGGGCGCGTATTCGCCGCCCTCGGGTTTGATATACGCGTTCACGGTGTCGATGCCCGCTCCGCTCCACTCGGCGTAAGCCGATTCAAACCAGCCTGAGGCTTGGGTGATCGTCACGCTCTCGGTCTCCGAAAAGACAGCTTGCGGCGCGGCAGAGACCGCCAAGATCAAACACAGCATTGCGGGTAATATTCTTTTCATAAAAACACCCCCTATGATAATATTATACAAGCATTTTAAGCCGGGGGTAAAGTAGCAGATAACAAAAATTTTTATGGTAGCAGAAAAAACCGCCTCGGGTTCGAGGCGGTGTTAAATCGACGACCATATATCCAGGAGTTTGTTTGCTCCGAGGACTATGTCCTCGTCCGAGAGCTCGCCGAAGCCTAAGATAAACAGCTTGTCCGAGATCATCGGGTTGGGCTTTTCGAGGGCGTTTTTGATAAACGAAAGCTTAACGCCGTTTTGGTGGGCAATGTCGATCAAAAATTCCTCGTCCGCGTCGATGCGCGGCCTGAGCAGCAGCGTCGAGCCGCACTCGGCGTTTAAGATCTCAATATTTTTGCCGAACGGATGGCGTGTTATCGCGCCGATCAGCAGGTCTCTTTTTTTCTTGTATATCCTGCGCAGGCGGTTTATGTTTGAGTAATAGCTGCCGTCTCTTATGATCTCGGTGATAAAGGCCTGCTCCTGTTTGCCTACGCAGGAATGATAGGTGTAGAAGACCCTTTTCCATTTTGCCAGCATAAACTCGGGCAGCACCATGTACGCGGCGCTCAGCGACGGCGAGACGGTACGTGTAAAATCCCCCGCGAAAATGACGTTTTTGTTTTCGGTCACGGAGAAAAGCGGCTCCGACGGATTTGAGTAAACATAGTCCATGTCGTAGTTATACTCGATTATATATCTCTCGTCTCCCGCCCAGTCAAGGACCGCGCGCTTTTGCTCATAGCTCATTTTATAGTAGAGCGGATAGTGGTGAAACGGCATCAGGAAAAGAACGTCGGCGTCAAAGCTTTTGAGCGCCTCGGCGCTTATGCCGCTTTCGGGAATATTTAGATAATTTACCCTGTGCGCTCCCAGGTTCATAAACTGCGCTATTTTGTTGTAGGCGGGATTTTCGAGCCCAAAGACCGAATCGCCGCCGATTACGCGCATAAGGCAGTCCAAAAGCCGGGTTATGTCTGTGCCTATTATTATCTGAACGGGGCTCGCCTTTATTCCCTGGGTCTTGTTCAGCATATATGAGATCTGCTTGCGCAGGTCATAGTCTCCGTTGTAGTCGGGATATGTGAATTTGTTTTCGTCGAGCCTCGCGGTCTGTCTGTAGGCGCGACGAAAAGCCGAGGGAATACTCAGGTCCGTTCCGTTTCGGCTGAAGTTATAAACATAAGGCACATTGCTGCGCCACAGGCGGTCGGGCACATCGTCGGTCTTTTCCGCGCTCTTGACATAATAGCCCGAGCGCTCCGCCGCCGAGACGTATCCGTACTGCGCCAGCATGTTATAAGCGTTCGTTATCGTGTTGACCGACACGCTCATATCCCTTGCCATTTGCCGCTGCGACGGCAGCTTTGAGCCCGGCTCGATCTCGCCGTGATTTATCTTGTCCGCCAATTGGGTGAACGCCTGAATATAAAGCGGCTCGCCCGAGGATTTATCAAAATTAATGTAGATCATACGGAATCATTACTCTCTCCGAAATACCTTGCCACGAGCTGTTCCAGCGTTCCGTTTTTCGCGGCCTCCGCCGCGTCTGCCTCAACAAAATTCTTGGTTTCGTTTTTCAGTGTTTCGTCAAAGCCCAGAATGTAATTCGTGGCTATCAGATAAATGATCCTCGTGGGCGCCATGCCGTAGACCTGCTTGCGCAGAATATGGCGTATGCGCTCTTCGTCGCTCGGATAAGCGGCTTTCAGACCGGGGCTTTGATAGAGCCGCTTCACGATTTCCGTTATATACAGTCCCGACTTCATGTAAAGGTCCGCGAAGGTGTTTGTCGGATCATCAAAACAGCCCGGGTTCTCGGCCTCCAGCTCGTCTACCATCTTTTTCACTATCCTGCGCGGCGTGAAGATCTGATTGGTTTTCTGCGGCGGGATATAGTCGAAAATATCCTCTGTGCTGCTTTCGTCGAAGTAGTCGGCCAGCTCCGCCTTTTTTCTCAGGAACTCGCGTATAGAGTCGTTGAACACCGTCTCGTCAAACAAATGCCCGTCAAAATGCGCCGTTTCGCCGGTTATGGGATCCTCATAATCGCCGCCGTCGCGCAGGAAACGGAAGTTATCCTCCGTGATGCCCGTGACCTCCAGGAACACATCGTCTTCGGTGTATTCGTCAAAATTTGCCAGCGTCAGATTCTCATCGCCGTATGCCATAATAAAGCTGGGCACGGTGCGGGAGAATCCGCGCAGGTGGTCGCGGACCGAATCTTCAACGGTCTTCTTTTCGGCCTCCGCTTTCCTGAGCTCCATCTGCCGCACGACCTCGGTCGGCTTGTCCTCGATGATCTCGCGGACCGCGTCTTGCATGGAGCTTTGGAGCTCCGAGTGCGCCGCGCTAAGTTTCGCTTTAAAGGATTCCTCCGCGGCTCTGACTTCCTCGACGGTCTCCGCCGCCTGTCTGCTTTTTTCCAGCTCCGCGGCGGCGATGCGTTTTTGCTGAATAAAGTCGTCCTGCAAAGCGCCGAATTTATATTCTATGTCTCGGCCGACCTGACGCTCCACGCGGTTTTTGGCTGACTTTGAAACGTCATAGCCGGCAACCGCCGGGGCAACGACCGTGTTTGTCACAACATCTTTTATCTTATCCACAAAGCTGCTCACGCTCTGCTCGATGTTGTCCGTGTCGGCCAAAGCCTGCGACAGCTCGGGAGCGACTTGCTCCGTCAAGTCCTCGTATATTTTCGGGCCGAAAAGCTCCTGCGCTTTGCCGATCACGATTTTTTCGGGCAGGTCCACGCTGCCGCTTGTGTCCACGGGCACGTTTTCGATATTTTCAAGTCCGTCTTTTTTGTTTCGGCTCTTGGGCTCCTCGTGCGCGGGGGTCAGCTTGCCGACGATGTCCCGCACGACGGCGGGCGCGCCGAACACGTTGCCTATGTTTTTAAACAAGAAGTTGGACATAAAGCCGCGGCGCACGACCTCAACGCTCTTTAAGCGTCTCGGAACCGACAGCACCTGCGCGGCGTTCAGTTCGACCATCCTGCCCTCGTCGTCCTCGCTCAGAACCGGGAAGAAGTTGAGCAGTTTTTTGATCTTGGCGCGCCGCTCCTCGGCGGTTCCCCGGCCGTCGACCGTGTCGGGACTGAGATTGTTGGCATACTCGTCAAAGATGATAAGCGTGCGCGCGGGGTCGAAGTCAAACACATAGGCGGTTTCTTTCCGCACCGTCTCGGGCTTGCCGTCCGCGCCTGCGCGCGTGAGCATACACGGGTTCTGCGCCCGGAAGGCCGCTTGTATGTACGACGACGGGCTCTGCATGTTGCACAGCATCAAAACGCCGCTCCATTCGGGAATCGTCACACCAACCGTGAGCTGACCCACCGAAAGAGTGATGGTCTTGTCGTTTTCGGCGATCGCCCTCTTCACTCGGTCGTATGCTTTTTCGTTGGCACTGTCGTCATCGAGGCGTCCGTCGCCCGCCGCCAAAACGATCTCGTATTCCGAAAATACGGGGTCGTCCTTCAGCAGCTTTGCCAGCGCCCTGGCCGACGCAACGCGGTTTAACAGCCACAGGGTATGCGACAGCTCGCTCCGAAGCTCGGGCGTTGAAAACGGATATTTTTCCTGCGTCACGAGAGAATGCAGGAATTTTTTTATCTCTTGTTTGTGTATAAAATTGCCCGTTTCGTTGACGGCAAAAAATTCGTTCAGGTCAAAGGCAAAGTCCGCGGTGTCGTCGTCCGAAAGGTCGGCGCCCATGCGGATGCGGTCGTATATCATGTTTGAAAGGCTGTAGGTGAACATAGCCATGCCGGGCAGCTCCTCGTAGGGATTGTATTCGTCGTTTTCCCAATTCGCCTTTGCCTCCTGCTCGTCGGCATAAGTCCAGTTGAATATCTGTTCGGAGCCGAACTGCCCGTCCGCCAGCGCCTTAAACGGCGTTCCCGACAGATACAGCGTATGCTTTCGGTCAATGTTTTTAAACGCCCGGTCGGTACGAATGGTATCCACGCCCTCGTGCGCCTCGTCAACTATGAGCAGGTCAAAGGTCAGGCCCTTGATTGTCTTGCCGTATTCATCCTTATATTCTTTGCACAGCCACTTAAGTTTGTCGATCTTGCCGCCGAAATACACAGAGCTTTTGAGGTTTTGCAGAGACTCAAACTCGATAAAGCCCGGAGCCTCGCCCGAGGGACCGCGGTATGTCTCCGCGTCCATAGCCTCGAGATACTCGTCTCGGGTGAGCACGCCTTTTTTGCCTTTGATTGAATCCAGCTCCGACACAAAGCACATGCCGCCGCGCCAGCCGATAAATTTGTTGAAATCATCCGCCCAGGAATTGGCGATGCTCGGTCTGTTCGTAACGACCAGAACTTTGGTAAGATCCATTCGGCGAATAAGGTCATAGGCCGCGAGGGTCTTGCCGAAGCGGGGCTTGGCGTTCCAGAGAAACTCGGCGCCGCCGCCCTCGAAATAAGCTTTTGTCATATCAACGGCGTCCTGCTGCTCGCGGCGGAGCTTATAGTCAAAACGCTCGCCGCCGTCATAGACCGACTTCCTGTCCGCAAAGTCGTTGAAGCAGTCGCGGGCGGCCTTTGAGGCGATACGGAACCATTCGGTCCCCTGCTCGCGCTCGACCCGTCGCTCCACGGAAAGATACTTGTGGAAATCGCGGTCGGTGAACCACTCGCCCGAATCATCGTTGAACTGCGCGGGAGCTTGCCACTCCAGGTTGGCGCGCACAGCCGCGGTATGGGTCTGCTGAGCGATGCGCTCTCTCGGCGTCTGTTTCTCGGTGTAGCCGATCTTGACCCAGCCGTCGTGATAGGGTATGCCCGGCGTGGTATAGCAGTAGATCATCGGCCGAACCTGAAGAAAGGGTTTGATACGCATATTGTTCATATCAGCTCATCTCCTTTACATGGGTCTCGATGAACTCGATCTCGGCGTCGTCAAGTCCGTATTTTGCGTAGAGCTGTCGGTCGATCTCCTGAATGGACTTCGACCAGTCAATATCCGAATCGGAAGTAAAATCCTGCAGGGGAATTGACTTCCACACCGATTTAGGATTATGTTGAGTGGCTTTATTTACACCCAACATTGCACGCAGGAACTTTGTCTTTAGATATTTTATTAAATTACTTGTTTCTTTTTCTGTATCAAAACAGCCAATACTTATGAAAGTATCTGTAGCGCCCTGGTATGGACACATTATAGATGGGGAACTCAATATTTCACCAAAACGACCGGTGCCGTTTGCTTCTGCAATCATTGCATTGTACTTGTCGATATATTCGTTCTCTATAACATATTCGGATTTAATATATTTTCTTTCACGTTTATTATTTATACGCCCGATAATGCATATTTGGCTAATGCCCTTTGAAAAGGGTTCATCGTGAAATACTTCGCTCATTTTTTCAAAAATATTTGATACTATCATGTTACCAGTTCCACTGCCAACATTGTCAGCAGCATATGGATAATCAGAATAAAATTTTTTTGAAAAACGGTACATTCCGCGAGGTGAAACTATTGAATCTAAAAAACTCAAACTTTTTGTTTTCACTTTTTGAACAATTCCGTTCAGCTCAATATATGGTGTGAAAGTTCCAATCGCACCAAAAATTTCTTTTTTATCGTGTAGTGTTATAGCAACTCCGCCTTTTATGTCTGTGTTTGGAAATATTTTGCTTGCGTCCGGTTCATAAAAAAGCACCTTTAAATGTTCATCGTTCAACATTTTTCTGTTCCATGCTTTTGGAGTTTGTCCAGCATTAAAAAGAAACCTTGCAGGATGTATCAACTCTACTACATCCGAAATGGTATAAGCTTCGTCCATGAATTTATCATAAATCGGATTTGGCCTATCGCCCTTATTTTGAACATCCTCCTGATAGGGCGGGTTTCCTATAATAAAATCAAATTTCATGCCGGTTTTTACCTCCTTTAATTTTCTGTATTCAAGGCTTCTCTTCGCGCGCCAGTCGTATATTCGGCAGGGCGGGGGCCCGCTGTCCTCCGGCTCGGCGCCGCTCAGCAGATCAAACATGGAGATCTGGTCCAATATTTTCGGCGGCTCGCAATGGGGGATCATGCCCGAGAGGCCGTCCATCTGCCATATGTTCCAAGCGGCGATCCCGATTATATGTCTGTATTCGTCAACCCGCGGCCCGCGGCCGAGCTTTGCGCGCATACTGTCCTCAAAAGTCAGCAGCATATTAAGCCTTGCCAGCAGGACGTTGTCGCCCTGAAACTCGTATCCGTATGTGGACTCAAGAGCCCGATACGCCCATTTCAGCCACTCGCCGTCGGGCGCGTTTTCGGACACAACTCTCAGCTTTCGGTCCAGTATGCCGACCCTTGAGGGCAGCGGCACGGCCTCTCCGGTCGAAACGTCGTAGCGGCTCACCAGATATGGCGCCTCGCCGCAGGTGATCTCCAGACGGCGTGAATCCACGTACTTCCGCCAGTCTCTGTCTTCGGGGAATCTGACGCGCTCTTCGTCAAACGCGCCCTCCCGCCCGAACCATTCGGCCTCCATAAAGTCGTTCATTTTTTTAACGACCCACAGCGGCGTGAACACTTCGGCATGGGCTTTTGTGCGCTCCGCCCGGGCGTCGGCGGCCTTTTCCGCGCGGCTCATAAGCCGAAAGGGCCCGCGGACAAGCAGCTCGGCCGTGATCTCCTTATCGCGCTGATAATCGTCGCCGAGCCCGTCGTAGACATCCGTGGCCCATATAATATTGCGTTTTGAGGTCTTGTCCGCAAGCAGCGGCTCAAGCAGCTTCATGTCATAAAGTCTGTCTGTTTCGTTTTGCGCCGTGACACACACGCCGTGCACCCTCCTTTTTGACGAATCTCCCTAATGCTCAGATATCCGTCTGATTCTTGATCAGCTCCATCGCCTCGCCCATTACTTCGCCTATGGGCTCGCGGATAACTATGTCGGCGCGGGAGTCGGCCGGGGTGGCGCTCTTGTTTATGAGTATAAGAGTGTGGCCCGAAAAATCGTGTATAAGCCCCGCCGCGGGGTACACGTTAAGCGACGTGCCGCCGATTATCAAGGTGTCGGCCTTGCGGATGGCGCGCACAGAGCCGTCTATGACCTTTCCGTCAAGCCCCTCCTCGTACAGCACAACGTCGGGTTTTATTATCGCTCCGCATTTTTCGCACTTGGGTATGACCTCTTTTGAATGCACGATCGCGTCAAGACCGTAAAACGTTCCGCATTTTGTGCAGTAATTGCGGTGTATGCTGCCATGGAGCTCGAACACGTTTTTGCTGCCCGCCGCCTGGTGCAGGCCGTCGATGTTCTGCGTTATGACCGCCTTGAGCTTGCCCATATTCTCAAGCTCCGCCAGCGCGATATGCGCTTTGTTGGGCTTCGCGTCCTCGTATATCATTTTTTCTTTGTAAAACTCATAAAATATCTCGGGGCTGTACACAAAGAAAGTGTGGCTCACGATCTGCTCCGGCGGATAGCGGTATTTCTGGTTGTAAATTCCGCCGCTGCTGCGGAAATCCGGGATCCCGCTCTCGGTGGAAACGCCCGCGCCGCCGAAAAACACCATGTTATTTGACTTTTTTATTGCCTCGGCAAGAAGTTTAGCGCTTTCGCTCATAAAGACATCTCCTTTTAATTTAAAGAAAGAGGGGCAATACCCCCAGGCGGCATTGCCCCAATCCGAAGAAAATTTTAATATTTAAGGTTTCATTAAAATTTAATGCCAATTTTATTAAATTGACATTAATATAATACACCAAAAACGGCGATCAGTCAATACCCTTTGTGAGTTTATTGAAAATTTGTAATTTTTTTACAATATATGTGCCCGATAAAGCCGCGTCGGCAACGATTTTTTGGGTATTTTTCAAAATTTGAAAAAATTTTGAAAAATTGCTTGACAAATGGTTACTACAAGTGTAAGATGGTAATGAGAGGTTTACACTCGTAATTAGGCAAATGCAGGATAAGAATTTATAATAATATTAAAGAGAGGAGAGTAATCATGTCAAAATTACCGCAAATTTCTCCGGCCGAGCTTGAGGTCATGAATGTGCTGTGGAAGCACGGCAGTCTTATGGGAACCGAGATCGTTAATATAGTCTCGGAGACCAACGACTGGAACGACAAAACGATCAGAACGTTTATTAACCGTCTGGTCGCCAAAAAGGCTTTGTCCATCGAGAAGATCAACGGACGCGCTTTCCGTTATTCGGCGGCGATCGACGAGGAAGAGTACAAGTCAAATGCCGCCAAGAACTTTATCAACAAGATGTATGACGGTTCGCTCAATATGATGCTGACCGGATTTATCAAAGATAATGATCTTGACAAGGAAGAGATCGACGAGCTCAAAAAAATTCTTGAGGGATGATCCCGCCCGGTGAATGATATGATTATAAAATAACTTTTTTGCTGTGTCTCAGCGCGGCTCTGTACGGCACTATAATGGGCGTCATAGTTTGGGCGGCGGACAAGCTTTTAAAAAAACAGCTGCCCGCCTCGGTGATGTTTATGTTCCGGGTTATAGTGACCGTTAGGTTTTTGTTGCCTTTCGCGCCCGAAAGCCGATTCAGCTTGTTTAATCTGCTGCCCCGCGGCGCGGAGACGGCGAATTTGGAAACGGGAAGCCGCGTTCTTGAGAGCGCCGGAGTATCCGCTGCCTCGCCGGGAGGCGTGTCCGCCGTGTCGATCTGCGCCGTTTTGTGGCTGATCGTGAGCGCGGCGGTTTTTTTATGGCTCGCGGTGCCTCAGACGATCACGCATATACAAATGAGCCGACGCGCCTTGGGCGCCGACGCTCGAATATCCGAAATACTGGACGAATGTTTAAGGCGGCTCCGCGTAAGCCGCCGCGTTTCGTATGTGTTCCAGACGCGTTTTAAAACGCCGGCGCTGATCGGGTTTATAAGGCCAAAGATCCTGCTGACCGAGGAGGTCCGCTCCTTCCCCGACGATGAAGTAAAATACATATTGATGCACGAGCTGTGCCACATGAAGCGCCGCGATATTCTCTATAAATATCTGGTGATCATTGTGCGCAGCCTTCATTGGTTCAATCCGTTTGTATGGTATTTTACGGCCTGCGCCATGCGCGACGCGGAGCTTGCCACCGACGAGATGGTCATGATGCGCATAGGCGCGGGCGAGAACAAGAATTACGCCAGAGCGCTCATAAACGCTTCGGCGCGGCTTTCGGTCCGCGGGTTCGGCGCCGTTATCGGCATGGCCGACAAAAAGAGCAATCTGCGCCGAAGGATAATAAAGATTTCAAAATTCAAACGGCCCTGCGCCGCGCTGCGGATAATCGGCGTTACGGCTGTTCTTGTGCTGGGCTTCACGGGGCTAACCAACGCCAAGCTCCCCGAGGCGCTCCGCCCCGAGCCGCTGTTCGGCGGGATTGCCAAGGACTTTTCGCCCGATGTGCGTGAATTTTCTCCCGAGGCTCCGCCGTATAACGACGGCGAGCCGCGGCGTGATGAGGAGCGACGCACTTTCATGGACGAAGAAGCGGGCTCGCCGCGCGCGGACAAACAAACGATTTCCGCGCCCGAGGCGGGACAAGGCGCCCGAGCCGACTCGCGAGCGGCCGAGAGCTCCGAGCGTACATGGGAAACGGCTCCGCGGACCGAGGACGGTTCCCGAACCGAGGACGGAGCCTCGGAGACAAGAGTCGAAACCGACGGCGCGGCGCGGATGCGTGACGACGCGGGCTCGGTGTTTGTCTCAAGGAACGATCTGCTGCCGGGAACCACGATAGACGATGTGGCGGGCGAAAACCCGAGCGCCAAACGGCGGACCATAACCGCGGGAGACAACGTTATCAGCGTCAAAAGCGGCGCCGACGGGACCGTTAATTTCTATATAGACAGCCGCACTTCGGATATGATAGGAGCCCGCATAATATCCGGCTCGGGCGAGCCGCTCAACAGGATATACTTTACGCCCAGAGCCTACAATTCGTACACGATAAAGGGTCTCAGTCCGGGCGGAAGCTATACTCTCGAAATACACGCGTCCGCAAGGGCCGAGCTCTTATGTTACTGAGGGGGGTGAGCCGATATGAAACGCAAAAGACTTGTCGCCGCGGCCGCGGCGCTGGCGCTGGCGGCGGCCGCCGCTGTTCCGGCGTTCGCGGGCTCCGAGGCCGACAGATATATAGAGTGCAGCTTGAGCCGGGGCGGAAGCGTCAATCTTGTCAACGCCGAGCGCTATATTGCCGAAAAGGCCGCGGAACCGATATTCACGCAAGGCGATGACGGAAAATACGGCCTCAAAATAGGCGATCGCGTTATATGCGAAAACGAGTGGGACGACATTCAGCTCAACACTTCTGTCGGCAGGCTGCTCGCCTCGCTGGGGAGCGAGAATCCCAAGCAGAGCGGCGCGGCATCGCTTCAGGGGGATTTTGAGTCCGACCCCGAGACCGTTTCGGTCAAAAGAGACGGCATGTGGGGCGCCGTCAGCAAATCCGGCGGCGAACTTTTGATCGCGCCTCGGTACAACGAGGTATGCGAGGTCAACGGAATAATCCGCATTATGGATTTCGGCGGCAAATACGGTTACGCCGCCAAGGACGGACAAGTTATTATCGAGCCGAAATACGACTATGTTTCGGCCTTTTCGCGTTCCCGCCTGGCGGATTTCGACAGCGATTATTCCTGTGGCACGACCGTGGTCGGCAGAGACTACGGCTACACGGTGCTCGACCTCGAAAGCGGCAGGGAGATCATTCCGCTTACGACCGACACGATAAAAATACTCAGCAACGACTATTTCACGGTCACAGACGAGGACGAGTTTGTATCCAAACTGTACGACAGCAATGGCGGTCTCCTGCTTGAGCTTAGCGGCTGCGCGGGAATAGAAATGGTGCGGGACGATAGATTTCTCGCGGCGATGTTGACTTTTTCGGAAAACGAGAACGGAGACAGGACCATAGACGGCGAGAGCGATATGCTGATAGACTCGGCGGGCCGTGTGCTGCTGGACGGAAGCGGCTATTATTCGCTCAGCTATGTTGGCGGCGGAAGCGCCCGACCCGCGCCTATATCGGCCGACGGCGCGGCGAGCGGCCCCGTGTTCTTTGCCTGCGCCAGAGGAAGCGAGATGACCGAGACGCCCGACGGCGCGGCTTTGTGCGGTTTTGACCTGTTCGACGCGGACGGGAATTTTTTGACCCGCGTCAATGTCGGCGACATGAGCGTAAACTGCGGCACGATACGGGTCTGCGGCGACGGCGGATGGGGCCTGATCGGGATCGACGGGCGAGAGATCCTGCCCTGCGAGTATGACGAGATAAATTTCCCGTTTGTATTGAAGGACGGAAAAATCGGCGTGGCGGACAACGCCGGAAATATTTTGATCGAGCCGGCATGGGAGAGCGGCAGTCTGTCGGGCTGCCGAGTGATCGAGCTCTCGGACAGAGTGTTTTTCACGTTCCGCGCGGAGGACGGCGGAATGTACCTTGCCGACGCGCGGGGCCGGGTCATAGCGGGACCGTATACCGATATAAGCTCAAAAGACGGACGGCTGCTGGTCAGCCTGCCTGTTTCGGGCTATAAGGTGCTGGCCGATGTGGCGGAAGAGCCGGTGCCCGTGCCCGTGGTAAATATGGCCGACGAGGCGTTTTCCGAAACGGCGGAATACCTGAAAGAGCTTGATATTATCGAAGATTCGGATATGGAAACGATCACAAAAGGCGAGTTCCTGAAAATGCTCGGCAAGGCCGCGGGCCAAGGCGATATTGCGGCGGCCGACGCGTCGGGTTTGGACGAGCCCTTGACCGAGGGCGAAGCGCTGAGCATGGTCGCGGATTATATAAGAAACGGCAAGTCGATCGCGGGCTCGGACAAGCAAATACAAAAAAATGAGATAGAGCCTTATGTTTCGTGCTTTATGCCGACTGATCTCGCGGCCGACCCCGACAGAGCCGCCGACCCCGGGCACGCGCTGGGACTGATCCAGGCGTACGAGCTTTCGATGGGCAGCGTGAGAGATGAAAAGATCGACCCCGAAAACCCGATCGAAAGCATAATAGCGTATTATTTTTTCTAACGCAGGGAATAGAACACCTCATCAGCCGCCTTTGGCGACAGCTTCACCTCAAGGGGAAGCCTACTTTGCCTTCCCCTTGAGGGGAAGGTGGGTTTTTGCCCGAATGGGCAAAAAGTCGGATGAGGTGGGAAAGTAGCCCGCTCATTTTTTGTATTGACATGTTCCTTGTTTTGGGGTATCATGGTTATATCTAAAACGCAAAGGCATATTATATGAAAGGATGACAAAAATGAATATACTTTTAACCGGAGGCGCGGGATATATCGGCTCGCACACCGCGATTGAGCTGCTTGATATGGGCCACAGCGTGGTGATAGCCGACAACTTTTCAAATTCCAAGCCCGAGGCCTTGAACCGAATCAGAGAGATCACCGGGAAGGACTTCGTGTTTTGCGAGGCCGACGTCTGCGACGGCGAGGCTGTGGATAAGCTGTTTTCGGAAAACAAGATCGACTGCGTTATCCATTTCGCGGGTCTCAAGGCTGTGGGCGAGAGCTGCAGGATACCGCTCGGGTATTACAGAAACAACATCGACTCGACCCTGACATTGCTCGAGGCCATGGAAAAGCACGGAGTTAACAACTTCGTTTTCAGCTCGTCCGCCACGGTGTACGGCGATTCCGACAAGATGCCGCTGACCGAGGATATGCCGACTCTCACCAGCGGCAGCCCCTACGGCAGGACCAAGCTGATGATAGAGCAGATACTGACCGACGCCTGCGCGGCGAATCCCGAGCTGAGCGTTGTGCTGCTGAGATATTTCAATCCCATCGGCGCCCACAAGAGCGGCAGAATAGGCGAGGACCCGGGCGGCATACCAAACAATCTGATGCCATATATCTCTCAAGTGGCGGTAGGCAAGCTGCCCAAGCTGGGTATTTTCGGCGATGATTATCCGACGCCCGACGGCACCTGCATCCGCGATTATATTCATGTGGTCGACCTCGCCAAGGGCCATGCCAAGGCAATAGACTACGCGGCGGCGCACAAGGGCGCCGAGGCGTTCAATCTGGGCACCGGCGTGGGCTACAGCGTGCTTGATATAGTAAAGAGCTTTATAAAAGTCAACGGCATCGACTTAAAATACGAGATACAGCCGCGGCGCCCCGGCGACATTCCCGAGTGCTACTCCGACCCGTCAAAGGCGGAGCGCTGCCTGGGCTGGAAGGCCGAGCTCACCATAGAGGACATGTGCCGCGATACCTGGAACTGGCAGAAAAACAACCCTAACGGCCTGAATTAAGAAAAAACAAAGGCTCCCTATCCCGGGAGCCTTTTGATATGTCGTTTGCCGCTCTCAATCGCTAAGCGCGATGAACACGTCGGCGCGGTCGAAATCCTCGTAGCAAACGGAAGGAAGAGTAACGTTTTCGCCCGCTTTCAGGTTCGGCAGGTCGCTTGAGTCAAAGCCGACCATGCTGTTGCTGTCAAAAAATATCACCAGATATTTAAGGTCGTCGGCGTCGTCGGCGCCGTTGTTGGTAACGGTCAGATTAACTCCGCCCTGAGCTCTGGAGGCTCTCGCCCCTATATCGCTTATATGAGTGCCCCGCAGGGAGCTTTCTTTATAATTAACGGTGCGGACGATCGTCTCGGTGTCCTCGTCCAGCTCAAATCCGATATAGCTGCGCTGCCCGCTTTCCAGATTTTTGAGGGTCTTGCTCTCGTTTCCGAGGGTTTTATTGTTTGAGTTTTTGCATTCGATGGAAATATCCGCGTCAACGTCATAGTCCGAATCGTTGTCAAACACGAAAAACGCGAATTTATTTCCGTCGTCGTCCAGATAATCATACTCGTTGACGTCAATATCCTCGCCCACGGTGTCGGAGTCGAATTTCTGTTTGCTCTTGCTGTCCTCGTCCGAGTTTTTGTCGTCGCGCTTGGACGAATCTGTGGGCTTGGGCGTGGATTTTGAGGAGTCGTTTGATTTTGACGCCGAATAGGGAGCATCCGCGCCGTACATTTCCTCAAGAGCCGCGACCCGCTCTTTCAGACTGTTGAATTCCGATTTCGAAACGCCGCATCCGCTGAGCGCCGCCGCCGTCACGGCTGCCGCCATAACAAGAGCGGCGGTTTTGAAAATACATTTTAATTTCATACGTAACCTCCGAAGGGTCTCAGTCCCAAATTATATAATTTTCCTTGCGCGGCTTCGGCTCTGGATAGTCGCAGTCGCGATAACCCAAGACGCAGTTGCCGACGCCGACAAAGTTTTCGTCAAGGCCCCATTTTTTGAGCATTTCAATGCCTTCGGGAGTCTTGAACGTCTCGGTGGCACGGTTTATCCAGCACGAGCCAATGCCCAGCGAGTGCGCGGCGAGCATCAGATTGCCCATAACCAGGCTTCCGTCCTGCATCGCGTTGTTTCCCGAAAGACGCGTGTCCGACAGAACCACGATCACGGTTTTGGCGCCGTAGAACGGGTGTTCGTTCGCTGTAAAGCCCGCGTTGATCTTTTCCATTTTGTCGATCATATCGGGGTCGGTCACAACCACCATGACGGGCGCCTGTCTGCCCATTGCGGTCGGCGCGTAGGTCCCTGCCTCAAGGATCGCGTCAAGTTTGTCCTTCTCGATCGGGTCGGGCTTAAACTTGCGAATACTGCGGCGGGATATGATTGTTTTAATGGTTTCGTTCACATTTATCACTCCGTTTCAGAATATATATAATAATTATAACATAATTCGATAAATATTTCAATGGTTTTATGCAAGAAAAAAGAGCAGCGTGGCTGCTCCGTGTTTGTAGAGTTTTTGACTTCAAGTGTCAGATGCCGCGCTCTGCGCGCGGACGTGAAGTCGAATTATTCGCGGCGTTTGCCCCGCCGCGGGGGTCTGAGCTACGAGAGCTTGTTCATCATGTTTGCGTACTGGCTCTTTCTGCGGGCGGCGGTGTTCTTGTGCAGAATACCCTTTGCCACGGCCTGGTCAGTCTTTTTAACAACCGCTTTATAAGCTTCGGAGGCAGCGTCCTTGCCCTGCTTCAAAGAATCCTCAAACTTTTTAACAGCGGTCTTGAGCTGAGACTTGTTCATTTTATTTCTGAGAGTCTTTGTTGCGATAACCTTAACTCTTTTTTTAGCTGATTTAATGTTAGGCATTTTTTCACCTCCAGACAAATTTCAATTTGATTTTTACATCAGTAACTAGTATTATACCACTATATTTTAAAGATTGCAAGAGTTTTTTTAAAAAATTTTGCAATATTTTTCCGTCCCGAAATCCCCGCTTTGCAGTATAATGTATAAAAACCGCGCCCGCGGGCTCTTAAAAATTTACGCCCGAGGCGAAAAAACCATTTGACATAATAAGGATAATGTCATATAATTATATATACGAATGATTCAAGGAGGAATGTAAGTTTTGAAACAGTTTAACGTTGGAATTATCGGAGCCACGGGAATGGTGGGGCAGCGGTTCATCACCCTGCTTTATGACCATCCGTGGTTTAATATAAAGCTGCTGGCCGCCTCCCCGAGAAGCGCCGGCAAAAAATATGTCGAGGCGGTCGGAAAACGCTGGTCAATGCCGGTCGAGATCCCCGAGTCGGTGCGCGATATGGTCGTGTACGACGCGGCGGCGGACGTTGAAAAGATAGCGAAGCAGGTTGACTTCGTGTTCTGCGCGGTCGATATGAAAAAGGACGAGATCAAGGCGCTTGAGGAAAAATACGCCAAGGCCGAGTGTCCGGTCGTATCCAACAATTCGGCCCATCGCCACACTCCCGACGTGCCGATGATAATTCCGGAGATCAATCCGCAGCACCTTGAGATCATAGAGGCGCAGAAAAAGCGTCTGGGTACTAAGCGCGGCTTTATCGCGGTCAAGTCCAACTGCTCGCTGCAGTCGTATCTGCCCGCTCTGGCGGTCATAGATCAAAAGTACCCGATCGACAAGGCGCTCGTCACCACCTATCAGGCGATATCGGGCGCGGGCAAGACGTTTGAGAGCTGGCCCGAGATGGTTGACAATCTGATCCCCTATATCGGCGGAGAGGAAATGAAGTCGGAGGTCGAGCCCAATAAGATACTGGGCGAGATCAAGGGCGGCGAGATCGTGCCTTCCGATAAGCTGAGCATCGAGTGCCAGACCTACAGAGTTCCGGTTTCGGACGGTCACACGGCGGCGATATTCTTCAGCTTCAAAGACAGCGCAAACAAGCCCTCGGTCGAGGAGATCGAGAACATGTGGAGAGAGTTTGAGGGCGAGCCGCAGAAGCTTAAACTGCCCCACGCTCCCAAGCATTTCATATATGTGTACACGGAAAAGGATAATCCCGATATGCCCCGGATCAAAGAGGCGCGCGAGATAGACGGCGGAATGGCCGTATCCTGCGGCAGGCTGAGAGAGTCGGCGCAGTACGACTACAAGATGGTCTCGATGAGCCACAACACTCTGCGCGGCGCGGCCGGCGGAGCGGTGCTCATGGCGGAGCTGCTTGCGGCAAAGGGCTATTTGGATTGATATATTTTTGACTGATATATTATAATATTTAAGAAAGGATTTTCGGATATGAAAGAGCCTATTTTCACCGGCAGCGGCGTGGCGATCATCACGCCGTTCACCGAAAACGGAGTTAATTACGACAAGATGGGCGAACTGATAGAGATGCACATCGCTCTCGGGACCGACGCGATCATCGTGTGCGGCACCACGGGCGAGTCGGCCACCATGCCCGACGATGAGCACGAAGAGGTCATTCGCTACACGGTCGAGAAGGCCGCGGGCAGGATAGCGGTCGTCGCCGGCACCGGCAGCAACGATACGGCTCACGCTGTCGAGCTGAGCAAGTACGCCGAGAGCGTAGGCGCCGACGGACTTCTTGTGGTCACTCCGTATTATAACAAGACGACCCAGAAGGGACTTTACGCTCACACAAAGCTTATCGCCGAAAGCGTCAAGATCCCGATCATACTTTACAACATTCCGAGCAGGACGGGCGGCCTCGGTTTCAAGATCGAGACGCTCAAAAAGCTGGCGCAGCTTCCCAACGTCAACGCCATCAAGGAAGCAACCGGCGACCTGGCGTTTGTGGCCGAGGTGGCGGCCGAGACAGACCTCAACATCTACGCGGGCAACGACGATATAATCGTTCCGGTCATGTCGCTCGGCGGCAAGGGCGTTATCTCGGTCCTCGCCAACATCCTGCCCAAGGAGACCCACGACATATGCGCCCTGTTCGAGAACGGCGAGCTCGAAAGATCCAGAGAGCTGTTCTTAAAGCATCTTGATTTGATACATAAGCTGTTTATCGAGGTCAATCCCATTCCGATAAAGACCGCCATGAATATGCTCGGCTACGGCGCCGGTCCTCTCAGGATGCCCCTTTGCGACATGGAGGACGGCAGCAAGGCTGTTCTCAAGGCGGCGCTTGAAAATATGGGCGTCGGCTGCAAATTATAGTTTTCGGGGTGATACAAATGACAAAAATTTTATTAAGCGGATCCGGCGGCCATATGGGCAAAGCCGTGGCGAGAGTCTGCGAAAAGACCTCGGGCGTTGAGATCGTTGCAGGATGCGACATACACGCCGACGGCAGCGAAAATTTTCCTGTTTACGCGAAGCCCGGCGAGGTCAAAGAGGAGTTCGACGTTATTATTGACTTTTCCCACCCGTCGGCCTTTGACGGGATAATCGACTGCGCGGCGGGCACGAATACTCCCGCGGTCATCTGCACCACCGGACTCAGCGACGGACAGAAGGCAAAAATGACCGAGGCGGCAAAGTCCGCGCCGATATTCTTTTCGGCGAACATGTCTATCGGCATCAATCTTTTGATAGACTTGGCTTGCAAGGCGGCGCGGCTGCTTGAAAACAATTTCGATATCGAGATAATAGAAAAGCACCACAACCAAAAGCTGGACGCGCCCAGCGGCACGGCGCTGGCCATATCCGACGCCATATCCGACGCGGTGAGCTTTAGCCCCGAGTATGTCTACGACCGCCACTCGGTGCGCCAAAAGAGAGGCAAGACCGAGATCGGCCTCCACGCGGTGCGCGGCGGAACGATCGTCGGCGAGCACGACGTGATCTTCGCGGGCACCGACGAGGTGATAGAGCTCAAACATTCGGCCGCCTCAAAAGAGGTGTTCGCCGTGGGAGCCGTCAAGGCCGCGGCGTTCATGAAGGGCAAGCCGGCCGGCATGTACAGCATGAAGGATCTGATCGAAAACTCTTAATCTGAGCAGGAGGATATATTTATGATAAAAACCATCACCGATATAAAATTTTTCTCGGGAATCGCTATCGTGACGCTCAACAACGTTCCCAACGACCCGGGCAGCGTTGCGCGCATTTTGGAGATAATCGCGGAAAACGGCATCAGTATCGACATGATAAGCCAGACCGCGCCCTATAAGGACAGCATAAACCTGTCGTTCACTTTGTCGGAGGACGACCTGGCGGCTGTGATCGGTCTCACGGGCAAGTTCAAGTCGCTGTCGCCCAAGGTCTCGGCCGATATAAACGGCAACAACACCAAGATATTGCTCAGCGGCGAGGGAATGCGCAGCGAGGCGGGCGTGGCGGCGCAGCTGTTCGCGCTTTTGGCGGCGGAGGATATAAGGGTCAAGCTGATAACCACGGCCGAAACCGAGATATCATGCCTGATAGATATCAAAGACGTCGAGACCGCCAAAAAGATTTTGGAAAAATAGTTTTTTAAACACAAAAGGCATACCGTTTTTTCGGTATGCTTTTTTTGCGGTTTGAATTTTAAAAACCAAACCATTCTTATAAAAAATAAATCAAAAACAGTGGATTTTTTTCGGCGGTTGTGGTACAATTAAAAAACAATGCGGATCAACGGAGGTTTATTATAGATGACACGAGTACTGTTTATATGCCACGGCAATATTTGTCGGTCGCCGATGGCTGAGTTTTTGTTCAAGGATATGGTGAAAAAGGCGGGGCTTCGGGATGATTTTCTGATCGAGTCGGCGGCCACCAGTTATGAGGAGATCGGCAACCCCGTGCACCCGGGCACCAAGCGCAAGCTGGCGGAGCGGGGCATCTCTGCCAAGGGCAAGCGGGCGCGGAAGCTGCTTAAATCCGACTATGACAAATACGATCTGTTCATCGGGATGGACAGCGCCAACATACGCAATATCAACAGGATATTCGGCGGCGACCCGGAGAGCAAGGTCAAAAAGATGCTCGAGTTCGCCGGGAGCTATGACGATGTGGCGGACCCGTGGTACACGGGAAATTTCGAGGTCACGTACGACGACATAATGAGAGGCCTTAGCGGCCTTTTTAAGGAGCTTACAGGGAAAGAATATCGGGCGCGGCAGAGGTGATAGTTTTGAAAAAAATCGTTTTCGGAATACTGGCTCACGTGGACTCGGGCAAAACGACTTTGTCCGAGGCTTTACTGTACCTAAGCGGTGAGATACGCCGGCGCGGCAGGGTCGACCACGGCGACGCCTTTCTTGACACCAACGCCATCGAGCGCGACCGCGGCATCACCATATTTTCAAAGCAGGCGCAGCTTATGCGCGGCGATACGCGATTCACGCTGGTCGACACGCCGGGGCACGTGGACTTCTCGATGGAGACCGAGCGCGCTCTGTCGGTCCTGGACTGCGCGGTGCTTGTTATAAGCGGGACCGACGGGGTCCAGAGCCACACCGAGACACTGTGGCGGCTGCTTGAGCGGTACGATATCCCGACATTTATTTTTGTGAACAAAATGGATTTAAACGGATTGGGGCGCGAGAAGCTGAGCGCGGAGCTCAAAAAGCGTCTGAGCGACGGCTGCCTCGATTTTTCGGAGATCGGCGCGCCCGAGTTCTCGGAGAGCGCCGCGATGTGCGATGAGGAGATATTGAACGCCTATCTTGAGGGCGGGGAAATAAGCGCCGATATGCTGCGCCGCGCCATAAAAAAGCGCGAGATATTTCCGACTTTTTTCGGTTCCGCGCTGAGATGCGAGGGCGTCGAGGAGCTGCTTGACGCCCTTGCGGAGTATTCGGTCATGCCGAAATACAAAAAGGAGTTCGGCGCGAGAGTGTATAAAATCTCCGAGGATGAGCGCGGGACCCGCCTGACCCATATGAAAATAACCGGAGGGACCCTCAAGGTCAAGGACGTGATAGGCGGCGAGGACCGCGACGGCTCCGAGTGGAGCGAAAAGATAGACCAAATCAGGATATACTCGGGCGAAAAATTCACGACGGCCGACACCGCCGAGGCGGGGACCGTCTGCGCGGTCCAGGGTCTGACCCGATCCTATCCCGGCCAGGGTCTGGGCGCCGAGCATAACTCAAAGGCCGCGCTGCTCAGCCCGGTGCTGGCGTACACGGCGCGGCTGCCCGAGGGCACCGACATCCACGCGGCCCTTCGGAACCTGCGGATACTTGAGGAAGAGGAGCCCCAGCTCGGTATAATCTGGAACGAGCAGCTGCGCGAGATACAGATCCGGCTGATGGGCGAGATCCAGACCGAGGTGCTGAGCCGCGTTATCCGCGAGCGGTTCAATATGGACGTGGAGTTTGTGCGCGGCAGCATAGCCTACAAGGAGACGATCAAAAACATCGTCGAGGGCGTCGGCCACTACGAGCCGCTGAGGCATTACGCCGAAGTGCATCTGATACTTGAGCCCGGCAAGCCGGGCAGCGGACTGCGCTTCGCCTCAAAATGCGGCGAGGACAAGCTGGACAGGAACTGGCAGCGGCTGATATTGACGCACCTAAAAGAAAAGACGCATTTGGGCGTGCTGACGGGCTCGCCGATAACCGATATGAAAATAACGCTGGCGTCGGGCCGCGCCCACAAAAAGCACACCGAGGGCGGCGACTTCAGACAGGCGACCTACAGGGCGGTGCGCCAGGGGCTCAGACAGGCGGAGAGCGTGCTGCTCGAACCGTGGTACGAGCTGCGCATCGAGGTGCCGACCGACTGCGTGGGCAGGGCGATGAACGACGTTATCACGGCGGGCGGACGGATAAACCCGCCCGAGACCGACGGCGAAAACTCGATAATAACCGGCTCGGCGCCGGTCAGAGGCATGGTCGATTACGCCGCCGAGCTGGCGGCGTACAGCGGAGGAAGGGGCAGGTTTTCCTGCATACCCGGCGGATATTTCCCCTGCGCCGACGCGGAAAGCGTTATCGAGGAAATAGGCTACGACTGCGACGCCGACACCGAAAACACGGCCGACTCGGTTTTCTGCTCCCACGGCGCGGGATATCCGGTTCGGTGGGACGAGGTGCCCGAGCATATGCATCTTGAGAGCGAGCTCAAGAGAGCCGAGGAGCCGCGGGCGGCAGAGGGCCGCGCGCGGGTGAGAGAGTTTGTGGACAGTATTGCCGCCGATAAGGAGCTGATGCGGATATTCGAGCGGACATACGGCCCGATCAGACGGGAGATCGCAGGCGACGAGCCCGCGCGGCGCTCAAGCGCGGTCATGCCTTCCGCGCGGCCGAAGAGCGGGAGCCGCGCGTCGGCCGCCGCTAAGAGAAGGCAAAACGGAGACGACTATCTTCTGGTCGACGGCTACAATATAATTTTCGCGTGGGACGAGCTCAAAAAATTCGCCGACGACAACATGGAGACGGCGCGCATGAAGCTTGCGGATATTTTGTGCAATTACCGCGGCTTCAAAAAGTGCGAGGTTATTCTGGTTTACGACGCGTATAAAGTGAAGAACAATCCCGGCGAGGTCGAGCGCTACCACAATATCGACATTGTGTACACAAAGGAGCGGGAGACCGCCGATATGTATATCGAAAAGACCTCCCACAGGCTGAGCAAAAACAACCGCGTCCGCGTGGCCACGTCGGACGGGCTTGAACAGCTGATAATCCTGGGCGGCGGCGCGCTGCGGATCTCGGCATCTGACCTGAGAGCCGAGATCAAAGAGGCCGAAAGCGAGATAAAAGATTATATGAAGTCGCTCGGCCTTGGCGGGTCCCTTGAAAAGCGCATAGAATTTGAAACAGAATAAGCGGAGCCCTTCGCCCCAATGTCATTAAGTTAAGAAATCGAGCAAAGAACCAGGTTCAGAAAGAGGACTTGGTTCTTTTTTTGAAAATTTTTAAAATTTTTTCAAAAAACACTTGACAAATCAGAAAAGTTGTGCGGCATCTTTCGCTAATCATGATTAGCGAAAGATGCCCTTGTAATTAGAAATATATTCCAATTCTAACTACAGGAGGTACAATTTATGTCTAGATTTTCAAGAAAGGTTAAAAACAAATTGCTCCGTATAATTTCTGATATGGATAAAACTCCATGGATGTTTGCTAAAAATCCTAAAGCGGATTTCTCCAGAAAGAGTCCTCTATCTCTTAAAACTATGCTCAATTTCTTAATATCTATGGAAGGACAGCCTATTCATCAGGAACTGTATGAGTTTTTTAAGTTTGAAACTGATACTCCGTCAGCCTCTGCCTTTGTTCAGCGCAGAAGCAAAATTGATATATCCGCTTTTAAGTATCTGTTTCGTAAATTTAACGCATCTTTTAAATCGTCTCGTATGATGAACGGATACAAATTACTCGCCGTAGATGGTTCCGATTTACATACCCCGACTAACTCCTCTGATTCGGCTTCGTATTTTAAATTATCTGATACTTCCAAAGGATATAATCTGTTTCATTTAAATGTTTTGTATAATCTTTTAGATAAAAGATATGAAGATGTAATTTTACAGCCACGCCGTAAATTTAATGAACACAGCGCCTTATGCGATATGGTGGATAAATCCAATATTGGAAGCAAAGTAATAATATTGGCTGACAGAGGATATGAAGGATACAATACGATTGCTCATATAGAGCAAAAAGGATGGAATTATCTGATTCGTATAAAAGATAAAACCGGAATAGCCGCGCAGCTAACGCTTCCACAAAGTGATGAATTTGATATAAACATTGATCTGACTCTTTCAAGAAGACAACTCAAAGAGATGAAATCACAGCCCGACAAATACCGATTGATAATGTCAAATATGATTTTTGATTACCTTCCCAAAGGAAGCAAGGAAACATATCAAATGAAATTCAGAATTATCAGAGTAAAAATATCGGACAATGTGACTGAGACATTGGTTACAAATTTGCCGAGAGAAACATTTTCGCCGGTTGCTATAAAAAGATTGTATAATATGCGTTGGGGAATTGAGACATCTTTTAGAGAACTCAAATATAATGTCGGGTTGGTAAATTTTCACAGCAAAAAGGCGGATTTCATTATTCAAGAAGTATATGCACGCCTGATAATGTATAACCTCTCAATGATAATAACCAGAAACGTATGCATACAACAAGATGGTCGAGCATATAAATATATGCTATGGCAATCTTCATATGCAAATACTTCATGAAGAATAAAGAAAATCCGCCTAATGCTGAAGCGCTGATAGCGAAAAACATACTTCCTATCCGCCCGAATCGTAAGTATAACAAAAATATTCGCTACAAAACATCAGTGAGCTTCATATATAGAGTAGCATAAATATATGAAAAAGTCTATATTTCGCAGAAAAAATTTTCTGCTTATTTGCCATGCAATATATAGAAAAATGACTTCAGGGAGAGTGAATTTGCAGTTTTCACTCTCCCTGTATAGTACTTAATCTTTATTTGTCTTTCTTAACTTAATGACATTGCCCTTCTGATATGCACCCCAAAAGTTAGACACTTTTGGAGGTGCATATTTTATGAGCAAAAAAGGGAAAAAACAAAAAAAGT
>CANQQJ010000026.1 GCA_947625905.1 uncultured Clostridia bacterium
AACATGATTAATATGATATAGATCCTTTCCGAGTGCATTACGCAGTGCCTCAGCGGTTATATTAAATTTTGCGAAATCCGACAAAGTTTTGTTCATATTATTTTTCCTTTCTGTGTATTAGGGTCCCTTTCGGATCAAAAGTATCTTTAAAGAGTTTTATTAGATTTCCTAATTCATCAATTATTTTATAATATATTGCTTTTGAACCGGGAACAATTCCGGGTTTTTCCATTTTTAATGTATATGTGCCATCTTTGTTTTTTTGTTACAGAATATTTATTGTATTTGTTGGAACTACGTTTAAAAAAGATTTTGCACTTTTCTGAATTGGTTCCGGAAGATTTGAAATTGATTTTAATGCGGTGCCTTTATCTTTGCTGATATGTATTCTCCTGCTTCCTTTTGTATTGCCAAAATTTCCACCCATGCCTCCACCCATTAAGCAGTCACCTGCTTTCTGGACTTGGAAAATTCACTTTCAAATTGAATTATTTTAATTCCCGAATTTGTATATTCAGCAAAAATATCATTCGGAGCCGCTCCATAGACTATAATTGTTGTTGGTTTAAGTCTTTTAACAAGCTCAGCCAGGCCTGTTTTAAAGTAGGCTTTATCGACGGAATGCTTAATACACCCATGAGTTCCGACCGAAACAACCGCATTCTTCTCGATACCGTCAAAACAAAACTCAAAGGTTCTGTTGTCTCTCCATCGTATGTTGGGAATTATCTCAACTCCATTTTTTGCAGCCATGAAGCAAGCGCGCGTCCGCGATATGTATTATATTCCTGTAACACTAAAGGCATATTTCTGTACAAACCGAAATCAGGTGATATAATGCCATTGTATTTTTTAAGTTTATCAAGATATTTTGTCGGGTTATTCCAAAGCCTTTCAAATTTATAATCGTGTTCATAGAAAACGATCCAACAATCATAGTCTGACGTTTTTCTTTCCATAGCCTTTGAGAAAGTAATGACACGATTTGGAATTTTATTGCTTGTCTTTAAACAAGGCAGTTCAATACGTCCGTCATATTCCGCGTCTTGGACTAAATACGCATGAAAAACATCATACATATTATCCGTTATTCTTACAGGCATATCGTGACCTCCTTATGATATCATATTTTTGAATTTTTGTAAACTGTATTTATGTTTTAAGTATACAAGCAAATAAGTGTCGTGGAATGCCAAGAAGGATTTTTCAAGATTTGACACGATATAGTTATCAAAATCGGAGTTGTGAGTGCGTGCAGAGCAACTCATATTCATTATGCTGCAAGTGGTTCAGACGCGCGGTTTTACCGCAGGACAAGCCCTTGTTTGCCGAGATAATCGACAAAGGACAAGCCAAACGCTGCGTTATCTGCGGTGCGGCATTTGTGCCAAAGTCGAACAGAGGCAAATATTGCGAGAAATGTGCCAAAGCGGTTCGCAGGAAGAAAAAGGCGGAATACGAGCGCAGACGCAGACAGAGAGTGGATATTTAGACCGCTCAAAACAACGAAAAAACGTAGTATTGAAACTTTAAAAACGTATGGAGTTAGGTAATTATATTAAACCCCTTAAAAATCAACTTCAAAATGAGCACGGAAGGAGCAAAAAGCTACGAAAATACATACCGAAACTAGACAAGACATTCCTCAAAGCGAAATAGACGCCCTCGCCCGTCTGCTTTTGCCGGCAATACGGGAGTTCTACGAAAACGAGGAAAACCAAAAACAGTTTGAAGTATGGAAATTGAAACATGATATGAAATAAGAAAATGACCTGCTATAGTTATTTATTATAGCAGGTTTTTATATGCGAAAATAATTTTAAAAAATATTTAGATTATGGTAATTAATCTATCTCATATATTTTGACAAAAAAATATTAAAATGTTGCAAAAAAATTTAATTTATGATATAATAAATAATGATATTTTAACCGATACGTTTTTTAAAGTATCAGCCGTTACAACGAGTTTGACAAATATTTTTGACATGTCGGGGCCACGAGCTGTTTTCGCCGATTTAGGAGTATCAATTGCCGCATCTGCAGTTACATACAATGCGAAAAAGAAGCAGTATTTGAGGAAAAATCCGTATTCGTATTTGCTTTCGATAAAAAATGAATACACAATGTGAAAGCGTTTTGTCATGAAGAAGGTTCTGTAATGCGCGGCCGTATTATATTTTTAGAATATGTTATAGATATTCTGTCAAAATTACGGCTGCTTGACCAAATTTTTTATATGATAAAATCAAAGAAATAATAGATTTAGCAAACTATGAGGTAGAACATATGAAATGGGAGCATTTGTTTAAAGATCATATTTTAATACGCGGGTATGACTATTATAAAAACGGCACCGTAGTCGAGTTTGAGGCGGACGGTGACGTTATTCGTGCCGAGGTTTCGGGAACCGAGGATTATGAGGTTGAGATATGCTTAAAAAACAATAAAATTGATGATATGTATTGCTCCTGTCCATACGCGGAGGGCGGCAATAACTGCAAGCATATGGCCGCGGTTTTGTATGCCTATGAAGAAGAAAATGATTGCCGTGAGGCTGCCTTCGATATCGAAAAATCCGTAAACGCCGCGGACAATGCTTTTGTCCGTCGGTTTTTAATAAACGCGCTTCGGAATGATAAAAATCTGTTGGCGCAGTTTAAACGCGAATTATCGGAGCCCGATGATTTTGATTTGAATTATTACAAAATTCGGGCGAACGAAATAGCCGAAGAAAATTCGGACAATTACGGTTACATTTCATATCGAGACGCTTATTTTTTCTACGAGGAGATCAGCCATGAATTCAGCAACACGGCGGAACATCTCATTAAAAACAAAAGCTATGACGAGGCTTTGGAGCTTTCTCTGTTCATGACAGAATTTCTGTGCGGGCTTGATATTGACGATTCCGACGGCTGTATAGGCTTGCTGCTTGGCGGCTGTGAGGAATTATTGCTGGACATAATCAAAGAATGCGGCGCGCGGACCGAGGAAAAAGTTTTTGAAGAAATACTTAAGGCGGCACGAAAAACATCTTATGAACTTGCGAGAATGTGCTATGACGAATTTATCATGACACATTTTAGTGATAAAAGATTTCTGAACGACAAATTTGCTTATATTGATGAAATGATAGACATTCATGAAAAATCCGATTCGTATCACCGTGAATACGCCGTGCCGCAATATCTGACCGCGCGGCTTGAGCTTATGCAAGAGACATGCGGCGATGACGAAATTGAGAAGTTTTGCCGTAAATATTGGGCTCATACGAATATCAGAAGATTTTTGACCGACAAATATATTGATCAGGAAAAATATGAGAACGCGATCAATATACTGAACGAAAGCCTTGAAACCGATAAAGATCGTCCCGGTCTGATCCGCGAATACCTCTATAAATTAAAAGAACTTTATAAAATAACCAATGATTATGATAATTATCTGAGCACGCTTTGGAGGATCGTTCTTAAATCGTTTGCATTATCGGATTATATAGAGCTTAAAGCGCAGTACACCGAGAGCGAATGGGAACAAAAGCGCGAACGCGTGTTTGAAGCCGTAGAAACAAATTATCAAAAGGCGGAAGTATTTTATACAGAAGGTCTTTATGACCGTTTGCTCAAATGCGCAGTCTCCGATAACGGGCTCGAAATGATCCGCAAATACAAAGACGCGCTGGTTCCGCTGTTTCCGGAGGAAATACTTGACAAATACACGGCTGTGGTCCAAAAAGAGGCCGGATTCACATCGGGTCGAGAAACTTATAAAAGAATCGTTTCGGTTTTGCGCGAAATGCGCGAACTGCCCCGGGGAGAAGAACGCGTCCAAAAGATAGCGGCTGAATGGGGAGAGAAATACCGCCGCCGCAAGGCTATGATGGAAGAGCTGAACGCATTATAACTTTACCGAAACTCGAAACATTCAAGCCCCACAACCCAGCCTTTGCGGAAGGCTTGACAAACCAACAAAATATTCTCTTTAAAAATTTTCCGTCAAATCCGGCAGACAAAATCAAAGTCTGTCGTTCCATACTTTGTTATCGATATATATTTCTTTAAGGTTATTTTGATTGCATATATTGCGAAACTCGTAGTATACGACCAAGGCGCAGTCTATGTAAATTCTGACCATTTTTCTGATATAATTAATAACATGTTCGTTTATGTATTCCATATACGCGCATCTGTGTATACTGTACATATATGCGAGCGAAGCAGCGCTTTGGCACTCTGCGTAATATGGCTTGTCCTCAAAAATCTCTTTACTTTTTAAGACGAAATCAATATGTTTTTGTGCGCAGGTTTCAAAAGGATAATCGGAATAATATTTGTCCACATCGGCTTTGTTAGTTTTGCTCACTCTTTCCATCGCGAAAAATGAATAGATATTCAGAGTGCGATAACAGACCTTATATTTATTCTTCTCATAATATGATCTGCCCATATTATCAACCTCTTTATACATAATTCTTAATAAATGCTTTTAGGAATATGATACCATAATATATAAATTTATTTAATTTGTTGGCATCCAAGCCATGCGGGATTGGCGACTAATTTTTGACGAATTGTTTCTAAAGTGTTCATTGCCTTTTCAAAATCTATTTTGTCACTTTCACGCATCACATATTGATTTTGTATTATTTTATACGCATTGCGAACATTCGCATTGTCGGTCGCATTTGCAAAGAATGTAAACTCTGACGGTGTGATGTTAGGTATGCCGTCTAATCGTTCAATTTCTTCCCGCATTCTGATATCAAGCAAATATTCCATTTGATCGGCGTCTGTCAACAGTCTTAATATATCTCGGGCTGGTTTGCCATAACCGTTAAATCATAAATATGCTTCGCTGCTTCAAAGGCGCGGTTATTTATATCCGACTTTCGCACATATGCCTCCGCCGCAAACAACTTGTCTATAAATATACGATTGAGAGTAATTGTCTGTATCGAAAACGGCGTTACATCATATTCGCTTTCGAGTATTCGTTTCTGCTCATCTTCTGCCAAATCATATATCATAGCAGATACGGTTAAATTCTCGACCGGTTCGCTTATCGTAAATGAGGTTGCCTCAACTTTCAATTTTCCAAAACGCTGCAATATATCATTCCTGTCATAAGCGGTGACCGGTTCATATGTGTAAACAGTCGTTATTTCTGATCTGTTGGTTTTTCCCTGAGAAGAATCTCTTGGTAAAGACGTATATTTTTTAGTCGCTTTTTCAAGGCGCTTATCATTTTGTGATCTGCTGCAATTCTTTGTATCAACCGAAATATCAATATCCTCGGAAAATCTGTTTGTTGTTTTTAAAGCCTTATACAGCGCTGTACCACCTTTAAAATAAGCGGGCAGACCGGCTTTTTGAAATTCCGACAGTTCGCGCAGTATTAAAATGACATAATAATCTTTTTCCAACACATCGGTTCGATAACCTGTTTTTTCGTGTACAGCATTAAGAAGAACTCGAAACGCCGCTTTATCTAAATGTAACTTCATATTTTAATTCCCGCGTTTGCAGTATGTGCAAGCTGCAAAATAGTGTTTTTGGTATAATATCGGTCGGCGAGAGCCAGTAAATTATCATATTTCAAACCATGCTTGCGGATATGATCGGCGACAGTTATATATGGATGCTCAGCATCAACAGGAGCTTTTGAAATCAACTCCAACGCATCAAGGGTTTGCAAGTATCTTTTATTATACGCCGTGACCTTAGTTTTAGGCGGACGTATGGTCACGCCAAGCTTTTTATCCGTTCGTGCGCATTCCTTAGCAATATTGGTGGCTATCAGACGTTCTTTAGGCATTTGAGTTGTTAAACCCATTTGATGTAAAACTGCCGGACCGGTTTCATATCCTTTGTCGGGCAAAATATATTTATCCGCAATCAGGCGCTCTTTATCAATGCCGATTTCGCCAAACGGAGTATCGGCTGTTATATAATATATACCTTTTTGGTATCGTCTGAGCCGTGGGATCATCTTGCCGTCCATAACGCGCTTTATCGCCACAGCTGCTGCTGCGGCAGATTCTTTTAATTCGAGATCATACGCGGAGGCAAGTCCTTCGGCGATATAAGAAGTATATATCGGTTCTCCGACAGTCTTGCCGCGTATAATGTCACATACAAAATCTATATAAGTTTTACCCATTGCAATAACCCTCTTTGATATTTTATTTGCGAAAATATTCGCATAAATTATAATATATTATATCAAAAAATTATTAAAATGTCAACAACGTTTATGAAATATTATGCCGAAAATATTGCCATCGGTTAACAGTTCGCCTATATGTAAGCCGGGTTCACCACAAAAATCTAATCCGAACTTTTCTCTCACAGGAGACGGGTTCGGATTTTTGTTTTGGGTATGATATTAAATTGTCTTTTTGTGCAAAATTATATTACCGTGTTTTATCAAATCGTTAAGTTAAATTTTATTAAAAGCAATTATACCTTGCGGATTTATATAATGTATTGTTATAATAATACCAAACAGGGGGATAAAGATGTCAAAGGGATTGGTGTATATTTTAACAAATCCGTGTCCTGACGGGTGAGTAAAAACGGGAAGCTGACAAATTTTCAAAAAGGCTGCCTTTATTATAAGCAGCCTTTTTAGTTTTTGATATTAATACTATTTTTATCAAGGAAATCGCGATATGCTTTTGCCGTATACGTTATCAATTTGAGTTCATATCCGGAATAAACACGTTGGTTAATCTTTTGCGTTTTTACTCCTCTGATTTGACAAAATGCAGTTCAACGGGCGCATAATCTCCCACTGTTTCAGGCAGTAATATACCGCCGTTCATGAGAGCGTTTCCGGTATACACGCCTTCGGTTCCATCAAGGCGGTATTCCAAATCGGGCGCGAGACCCCGCAGTCTGACGGTGCAGGAAATCATGTTCGGTTCCGTCCTGACGACCATTCCGTGCACAAGAGCCTCCGACTTGTCATCCGACACAAATTCCCATACGGCGTAATTGTCCGCAAGCGGATCGCTCAATCTGTGATAGCTTCCGTTATGTATCAGATGTCTGTATTTTTTATAGCGGATTATCTGTTCTTTCACCGCCTCTTTTTCCGTCTCCGATAAAGTATTCAGATCAAGTTCATAACCAAAGCTTCCAGCCATGGCCGTGACCGCCCTTGTTTCGATCGGCGTTTTTCTGCCGGTTTGGTGATTGGGAACAGCCGACACATGGGAGCCGACCGAGGAAACCGGATAAAAGAACGAGGTTCCGTATTGAATTTTTGCGCGGTCATAAGCGTCGGTATTATCACTGCACCATATTTGGGGGCAATAGTACAGCATTCCCGCGTCAAACCTTCCGCCTCCGGCACTGCATCCCTCAAAGAGAACATCCGGAAAATCGGTTGTCAGCTTTTCCAGAAGTTCATACAACCCCAGAACATAGCGATGAGACAGTTCTCCCTGATTTGCGGGCGGCAGGCAGTGACTGTACCGGTCACAGATGCTGCGGTTCATGTCCCATTTTATATACACGGCTCCGCAATCACGAATTATTCTGCTGATCGAGTCGTAAAGATAATCACGCACATCGGGATTGCTCATGTCAAGCACCAGCTGGTAACGTCCGCGCATAGGCTTCCTGCCCGGGATTATAATCGCCCAGTCGGGGTGCGCGCGGTACAGATCGCTGTCCTCCGAAACCATTTCAGGCTCTATCCATATTCCGAATTTCAATCCGAGAGCTCTGATTTTTTTGCCCAATCCGTCGAGACCGCAGGGAAGCTTTGACTTATTCACGAACCAGTCGCCGAGACCGGAGCAGTCATCGTCGCGCTTGCCGAACCAGCCGTCGTCGAGCACAAGCATATCCACTCCGAGAGCGGCGGCCTGCTCCGCGATTTTTATGATTTTTTCTTCATCAAAGTCAAAGTATGTCGCTTCCCAATTATTAATAAGCACCGGCCTTTCCGAAAGCTTGTATTTTCCTCTGCACACGTTTTCGCGGATGATCTTATGAAAATTACGCGACAGCGTATCAAAGCCGCTTGAACTGTATGAAAGTATCGCTTCCGGCGTGTTAAATTCCTCGCCGGGCTTAAGCTCCCAGCGGAACAGCTCCGGATGTATTCCCATGATCAATCGGACCTGATTGAGCTTGTCCAGCTCGACCGCGGTTTGGCACGCGCCGCTGTAAACCATTGCCGCGCCTATGCAGCTGCCGCATGTTTCCGTGCAGTCTGTCTCGCACAAAATAACAGAAGGATTTTGATGATGGCTTGAGGTTCCCCTTACGCTCGAGCTTTCCTGTATGCCGTGAAACAGCGGAACGCGCTCGACCTGACGCTCCATCGTGGGCCTGCCGTGAAAGTGCATCCATTCCCAATTTCCGCCCCTGATATCCAGACACACGCTCGCCGCCTTTGTCAATGTTATCGGCGCGGAGCCCGGGTTTCGTATAACGGCGCATCTGGTAATAATGTCCGGTTCTTCAAACACTCCGTATTTCAGCGTCACTTCGGTGTCGGTGGCTGTGTCTTTGAGCGTGATCTCAAGCGTGTCGGCGCTTCTTCCGCCCTCGTATACGGACGGGAGACCGGGAACGGAATATTTTCCCTTTGTTATGCTGTGTGTTTTGTACCTGAGGTCAAGAGCGCTGCTTCCGTTTTGGTGAGTCGCGGCGACGGCTGAAATTCTGAAATCTCCGACGCCCGCGCAGGAATATTCCTGCGGCAGCGTGTCCAGGGAGTAAGTGCGGTCATTGCCGGCCTCATAAATACTGCCCGTACATCCAACCTGCGGATAATCAAGCAGGTATTCCATATCGCAGTCGGTTCTCATGCCGTACCACACGTGCTTTAAAACGCCGTATTTGTCAGCCCTGATCTGATATTCGGTATTTTGTGTTGTCAATATAAAAAGATTTTTTTCGGGAACAAATTTTATAGCCATAAACTACCTCCTGATAAATCATAGATTTTTATCGGATATACCCCTGTAACGACATATCCCTATCACTACCGAGACCAGCGAAACCAACTGCGCGAACACAGCCGAGCTTCCGACAATAATGTCATATACGATCCACAACACTATATTGGGGATCGTGGCATATCGCGTGGTCTGCGGATCCTTTACGACAACGCTTATCAAAAAGAACACAACCGCCATTATCGGCAGCAAGTCGAGCGGTTTGTGCAGGCCCCAGAAGCTTGCCGCTAAATATACCGCGGAAAAAAGCGCGTTTTGCCACATGGGAACATTCCGCCCGCTCTTTCGGTACCAAGCGCTCAACAGTGTGAACGCCACCGCGATCACGTTGAACACGGCGGCGAGCACTGTTCCTCCGAGAAAGAAAAAGCTGAGCCCGGCCACGGCGTTTGCCGCCGCGCAGCACAAAAGCTGCTGCCACTTTTCTTTTAGCTGGGGACTCAATACACACAGCAGCGTCGTCAACAGTCCCAGCGCCTGCGCCGCATACCACATAAAATCACTCCTCCCGGAACGGCCAGCCCAGCTTGTTCAACTCCTCCCGGAACGCCGCCTTCTCGTCACCACTGAAGCTGCGCTGCGGAAATACCGCTTTTTCGGCTTCAAATCCCAGTATTTCAGCCGCGCACTTTACAGAAGGGATCACCCCGTTTTTGATCATGAACTCGATCACTCGGTTAATTTTTATCTGCACGCGCATCGCTTCCTCCATGCGCCCCTCTTGAAACAGCTTATAAATCTTTACAAACTCCGGCAGCATTACGTTATAAGTTGAGCCTATTCCGGCATCCGCGCCGGCTGCCAGTCCCTCCAAGAGCAGCTCATCCGGCCCGTTGATAATATTCATTTCGCCATTGGTAATATCCTTCAGCTTCATCATCTCAAAGAGATCATTTGAACTCCATTTCACGCCGGTTACGTTGTCAATTTGAAAAATTTTAGCAATCAATTCGGCTGACATATGCTTCTGAGCGCCGGGATGGTAATATATAATTACCGGTATAGACACACTGTCAGCCAATTTTTTGTAATACTTGAAAATATCATCCTCGCTGTAGGCGAAAAACAGCGGCGGCACGGCAGCAATAGCGTCGCAGCCCGTCTTTTCCGAATGTCGGGCCAGCGCCACAGCGTCATCAAAAAGCATCGCGGCGATATGATTTATTATCGGAACGCGGCCGTTCACGCAGCGAACGGCCGCCTCGCACATCTGTTCGCGTTTATCACGTTCCAAGATCAAGCCCTCTCCCGTGCCTCCCAGCACGTAAAAGCCGTCAGCTCCCTGACGAATAAGCTCCTCTATCAATTGAGCCGCCGCGTCCTCGTTGATACTCCCATCCTCGCAGATCGGAGTAAGCAGCGCCGGCATAATTCCCTTAAAAATTTTTTTCATAGTCTTCCTCTATTCCGAATAATTGTTTGCGGCTTCCGCAACGCGGAAAAAGCCAAAAATCAATATTCTGTCGTTAATAAAAATTTTGTTGTTTCGGCTTCTTCCGCATCGGTTTTTTTGCCTCTTACTGTTTGCTTGCGTTGTCTATATTCTCATGGAATTGGTCATAAGCTTTCTGACACAGGCTGACATATTCGTCAACACCCATCTTCTTCAGCGAATCCTTGTAGCTCTCCCAATCCGCGTCTATGTCTTCGGTTCCCACTATCCACTTGGCCTTTTTCTGATTAACCAAGTCAAACAGGTCGGTTCTGAGCTCGCCTATGCGGCTCGCGTCCTCGGTGGTGTAATACGGTCTCGGCCACTGGTCCAAATTCACATAAGGCTCATAAAGTTTGTACGCGTCCTCAAGACCCGTCCACAGCTCGCAGTCTTCGACCTTTGTGCCGTATTCATCCGCATAAATCGGGCCCGGGCATCCGGTAACCATATTATGAGTGGTAAAATAAGCCAATGTCGTTCCGTCATCCGGCTCGTTAAACCGATAAACGCCGTTTTCGTCAACAGTGAACACCTTACCCACATTGCCGTATCTGTTCTGCAGAGTCTGGTCAAACGTAAAGAACTTATCTATCCATTTGACTGCCGCCTCCGGATTCTTGCAGGATGTTGTGATGCTGAACAAATCTCTGTTTCCGTAAACCACACCGGGATGCAGACGCCATACCGTCTCGTATCCGTCGACCTTCAGCGGCGGTATGGCAATATACTCATCCGGATTGCCCATGGGATTAGTGGCTGACCAAGTAAATCCGACAACCGAGGGATTCGATTCGCGCTTCGCGTAAAATGTATCGTTGGTATGGGTAAAGCACTCCTTGTCTATCAGACCTTCGCTGTAAAGCTCACGGCAGAATTTGATCATTTCTTTCCACTCATCGGTCATCGGTGTAAATTCCGCTTTTTTGTTATCGATCGTAATAAAGCCTTCATATACGCCGGACTTGGTCGGCTTTCCCCATAAGCCCATAAGAGCCTCCAGGTTTTCATAGCCGGAGTCGTTTAAGAAGGTTAAGGGGATCTCGTCCTGCTCTCCGTTTCCGTTGGGGTCGCCGGTCTTAAAGGCCTTTAAGACCTCGTGCAGATCGTCTATTGTCTGCGGAACCTCAAGATCCAGCTTATCGAGCCATGTCTTGTTGATGTAGAACACGTTTTCAAGACCCAAGGACATCAATCCGGTGTAACTCGGGAGACTGTAGATATGTCCGTCCGGCAGAGTACACGCGCCCTTGATCACAGGGTTCTTTTCAAAGAATTCGTAGAGGTTCGGGGTCGACTCTTCCGAAATATACTCGTCAAGAGGCACCAGGATCCCGCTTGCCGCGTAGTTGGAGACATCAGCTGCCTGGAGCATATTGCCGAGAACAACCTCGGGATAATCGCCCGAACTGAATTTTATTTTCAGCGCTTCGCTGAAATCGCCCGTAAGCCTGTTCCACGTAATGGGGACATCGCTGAGGCTTTCCCATCTTTCAAGCGTCGGCTCTAATTTATCCTGTTCCTTACTGCTGTATTCATACGTGACGGTAAAGCCGCCGTTATCGGCGCCCGCGTTCTCTTTGCTTCCGCCGCAGCCCGTCAGCACGGTGGCAAGCAACGCTATCGAGAGACAAATGCATACCGCATTTTTCAAAATTTTTTTCATTTTCTTCTCCTCCGTTTTTGTGATTTTTATTTGTATTAAATTTTTATCTTTATTTTTTCATTTCGCTTATCCCTTTACCGAACCGATCATAACGCCCTTAACAAAGTGCTTCTGCACAAACGGATACACCAGGAATACCGGTATAGATGACGCTATTACCACAGCGTACCGCACGCTTTGCTGCGCCTTCTGCATTTCCGAAATCACCTGCGAGTTTGCCGCTCCCTGTATCGACTCCGTATTCAGTGAGTTGGTAAGATTCCTCAATACCAGCTGCAGCGGATATTTGTCTGAGTCGCTTATGTAATACAAGGCCGAAAGGTACGAATTCCAATGTATCAGCGCGTGATACAGCACCATTACCGCAATGATCGACTTTGACAGCGGCAGCACTATCCTTGTGAAAAATACCATATAGCCTCCGCCGTCTATCTTGACCGACTCAAACAACTCGTCAGGAATATTGTTGTTAAAGAACGATCTGCACACTATCATGTTGTAGACATTCAGCGCTCCCGGCAGGATCAGCGCCCACATCGAATTAAGCAGATGCAGGCCCCTTATCGTGAGGTACAGCGGTACCACGCCGCCCGAAAAATACATCGTCAGCACAAAAAACACGGATATCCATTTTCTTCCCGGCAGCTCCTTCCTCGAAAGCACAAACGCCGTCGGTATGCATACCAGCAGATTTACCACCGTTCCGACCACCGTGTATAAGATCGAATTCCTGTATCCCTTGACAATGTCCGAGTATTCCACCAGCTTTCGGTATCCGGAAAAAGTAATACCCTTGGGATGCAGTATCGTCTGTCCGAGGTTCACATAAACAGGATCGCTTATCGACGCCGTCAGCACAAAATACAGAGGATAAACAATGATCAACGCGATTATCAATAGGATCAGACCGTTCACAATACCGAATATTCTATCGGTATTCATTCTTTGTTTCAGTTTCATTTCATGCCCCTCCTATCAGAATATCGAATTGTCGCTGTATTTCTTTGCTATCGCGTTCACGATCAGCAGACATGTGAGGTTGACCATGGTGTTGAACAGATCCACAGCCGTTGAAAAACCGAACTGGCCTTCAAGCAGTCCCACCTTGTACACGTAGGTACTGATGATCTCGGACCCGCCCAGATTCAGCGGAGTCTGGAGCAGCAGCATTTTATCCGCTCCGAGGGCAAATATCTGGCCCCAGCTCAATATCAGCATGATGATAATGGTATTGGTGATCGACGGCAGTTCTATATGCCAAATCGTTTTCAAACGGCTTGCGCCGTCGATCTTTGCCGCTTCTATCTGATCCTGGTCCACCGACGAAAGCGCCGCTATATAAATTATCGCGTCAAATCCCATGTTCTGCCATATGCCCGTTAAAACATATATCGGCAGCACATACTCATCGTGCCCGAAAAACAGGATATCTTCTTTGCCGAATTTTTTAAGCAGGATATTGACAACGCCCGTTCCCGGCGCCAGCATCAAGCTGGTTATGCTGATAACTATAACTATCGACAGCAAATGAGGAATGTAAGACACGTTTTGAACTATTTTTTTGTATTTTGTATGCCGCACCTGATTGACCATCAGAGCGAATATGATCGGCAGCGGGAACGAAACCAGATTCGTCACTATCGCCACCTTAAAGGTGTTCCAGATCAGATGCCAGAAGTTCGGCATCGAGAAAAAGCGCAGAAAATGTTTAAGCCCGACCCACGGCGATTCCGTGATCGAACGTCCCGGGATCAGGTCCTTAAACGCCAGCTGTATGCCGTACATCGGCGCGTATTTAAACATGATCGTTAACACGATCGCGGGGATCAGCAGCGCGTACAGAGGCATGCAGTTTATGATACGCCTTTTTAATCCCGAGCGATTTTTGTTTTTTAGCGCAGCGGCTTTTTCGGTGGTCATTATATTCATCTTTCTATCTCTCCATCTGTATTAATTATTTGTTTTGTCTCTTAGATGTATGTCTTGGCCGCGGCGCTTTATTATAAGGCATCGCTGTTTTCCGACAGGTCGGAGGGCGGGGGAAGCCCTCCGACATTTTTCAAAAGCGGATTGGCCGCGTATCTGAACGCGCGAACCTCATCATCGCTCAAATAGCCGTAACTCGTAAGGATCACAACATCCTCCGTGTCGCATAGGTTCAAGCCGTATGCCTCGGCGAAAGCGGCGGGAGAAATATAAACGATCCCTTCTTTGACCGCAGTGTCGCCCGCCGGAACGGTCACCTCGTCTCCGAGCCCGCGAAAGACTGCGCTGCCGTCCTCCGCTGTTTCAAATGAAACACCCGCGTACGCGGCGGCCAGAGGCGCGGAAAGCTTTCCTTCATACAGCGCGTCCTTCACCAAGGTGCCACCGAACCATACGTTATTCGTCGTCTTGTCAAGTACCAGAGAGCGCTCCGCCACTTCCTTGCCGGCAAACCGGGTCGCGTTGATAAAAGACGGATAGTGGAAATGACACTGCTCAAATCTGTCGGTATCTCTCAGCTCATCCTTTTTATACGCCACCACCTCCACGCTCCATTGCGGCGCCGTGTAATCACGCATTCTGAAAGAGTGGACCAGCACATAGTCCCTAAGCACATTGATACAGGTGTTCATGATCATACTGTCATCCCAGGAATACGGGAAATTGTTGTAGTCGTTTTCAAACGCCGTTTCCAGGAATTTCCAGTTCTTTCCTCCGTCATAGCTGCGTGCGAACGCCACTCTCTGCCGCTTGACCTGATTTCTGCCGGATGAGAAGGCGTTGTCATATCCCCATGCAAAGTACAGCACGTTCAGGTCATACGGATCGTTTTCGACATTGAAGCAGTTAGTGGCGCTGAAGAACGGCGTTGTGTGAATATCGTAGCTCCAGGTTTCGCCTCTGTCATAAGATACGATGTACAAAACCGCGCCTCTCTCGCTTCTGAAGTAGCACCGCGTTTCATTGCCGACCTCAACGGTCTTGGCTTCAGCCATCATACATCCGACATTATCCGGACCCAGCGGCGAACACCTGGTCCAGTTCCGTCCGTCGTCATCGGAATAGAACACCACGGTGATTCCTGTTTCCTCCGATCCCGACTTTCCCGATGTATAGTAAATTCTTCCGGAGGCTCCCTGAGATACGCGATTCGGAGATATAACATTCGCCAAATCATCCGATACAAGTGTTTGCAGTTCCCAAGTCTCGCCTTTGTCATAAGATATGTAGCACTTGGCGCAGTACTTGCCGTTTATATCCTCGGTCGGAATACTGATCATGGCACCCGATTTCAGCTGCAGCACATGCTCGGACTGACCTTTGATGGTTGTCACGGCTCCGTTGTAGCTCTTAAAGCCGTCGGAGGAGCGTATCGTCGTTTTATAATCGCTCAGGATTATCTCGTCATCCGAGTCAAACGCGTCATAGCTTCCGTATAAACCGTCGATGATCTGTTCGGTCACACCCGTGCCGGGCTTGGAATCACCCACATAGCTGAAGCTGTCAAGAACGACCGAGCCGCGCTTTATCATAAATCCGATGTGTCCGTGGCAGACGATCGGTTCCAGATTCGAAAAAATCGGTTCTCCGTTCACCGTCAGATCGGCTTTGACCTCGTCTTCAATACTGCTTCTGAGCTTAAGACCCATGGTAATTTTTTCGCCTATCGGCAGGTTTCCGTCTGCCTCCGCTACCGTTGTTACACTGTTGGGCAAAACGTTTATCATCTCGAATTTCCCGGTTTCGTAATTATAACCCATTTGGGTGTACATATAGGTGCTCGCGTGATTCAACACAAACCAGAATCCGCCGGAACACTCCTTGATCTCCAGTTCGGCGCTGACCTCGGCGTCGCGGGCGCTGACGTTCAGTTCGGAGATACCCGTTGTATCCTCCGCGCTCAGAGTCATGACTCCTTTTTCTGTGTCAACATCGCATAAAGCCTTGCTCGACTGCCAGAAGTCCTGTGACGCGATCTCGCCGCTTCCGTCAAACTCGTCGCTATATATGTAAATATCCTTGTAATCATTAACGGCTACATAATTCAAACCGTCGCCGCCCGTGACGTTAATGCCCAAAGCGCCCTCGCTGCCGTTTCCCGCGGAATGTATTCCGCGGAAGGTCCCGATAAATTCGCCGTCGGCGTAGAGTCGGTTCATTCCGACGCTCGTGTCGACCCGATAAAATACCTGGGCGGGCGTATTCGGCACATCGCCGATCTTGGAGCGATACGGAATGTCGGAATCGTTAGAGGTCGTCATGGTGTAGATCTCACCGTTTAAGAACTCCACCGTGTTATTGAAATATCCGTCCGACAAAGCCAGCGTGAAGCTGTCGTTCTTGTCGGCCGTAAAGTCCAGATAATGATATCCGCCAACACCTTCAATGTTATACACCGCGTTTTGCTCGTTCACATTTGTTTTAAGAAAATGATTATTGCGTCCTTCGGGGATAGACACGCTGAAGTTTTTGACCTCAAGCCCCATGCTTTCCGCTTTGCTGTTTACCTCATCGGTTTTGGGCATCTTGAACGAGAAAACATACTGGCCGTTTCTGTAGACCTCGGCGATGTTTCCGTCGGTGAATATCCGCCATTTTCCCGTCGCTCCGACGCGCGTCTCTGTTCCATTCTCCGTAAGATAAGACAGCTCTTCGGCGGTGTGCGTCATATACAGCTTGTGCATTCCGTTGCTCAGCTCCACGACCGCGGAGCCGTCCTCTCCCGCGACCTCATAGGAAATATCGTTGGCGTAATTTGTTGAGGTCTGTCCGTTCATCGCGGTCAGCCTCTCGGAAATACCGAATATCGGCACTCCGTTTGCGTCATAGCACATGGCCGTAAGGCTGTGCTCGGAGGGCGCAAGCTCCGGCAGCGTTACCGCGTACGGCGCCTCGAATGCGCTGCCCGCCTCAACGCCGTCAAGCAGATATGTCACATGGGCCACGTTCTCGAACTTGTCATAGATACTCAGCGACGCCTCGTTTCCGTTTAAGTTTATCTCGCCCGAGATCGCGGGCACCACCTTGTAATACACATCGTGGCTTACCGCGTTTTCATATTCGGCGGTTATCTTATAATTTCCCGCCGCCGCGTTTTCGATCACCGCCTCATAGTTCGGCGCCTGACCGGTGGCAACAGTCTTTCCGTTTATTTTGTAATCAACATAAGGTATATCGGCTCCCTCGTCAACATTGGCGCTCAGAGTAATGGTTTGGCCCTCCAAAAACTCCGCGTTACCGAGCGGGGCGCTGACAGTGATCGGATAATCCTTAGGTTCCAATGACAGCCAGTCTATGTCCATGTCGAGCACGTCGCCGGCCAAATCGCTGTCGAAGCCGAGTACGATCTCGCTAATTGTCGAATCGTTTTTTGTAGCGGGTCTGAACGAGCCGCAGATCCTATACTCGCCGACAGGCTTTCCGTCGACCGATATCACCACGGTTTGCAGATCGTTAAAGGTCTCATACCTCAGGATATGCCACTCGCTGTCGATAGACTCGTTCCAATACTTTGACTGGTACGTTCCCATAGAATCAACAGTCCTGAAATACGCTCTGTAGATATCGAGCCACCCTCGCTTGTTATGTTCAAAATCGGCCATGGTCATATTGAAACATCCGTAACTGATCTCGTTCACTCGGAAGCGCATTTCGTAAACATAGTCATCCGGAAAGGTCGTGTGAAGTCTCGCTTTGGTACCGGAAGTGATCCTGGAGTGTAGAATGCCGTCCGCGACGCTGTAGGTGCTCGGCAGGGACCACGGGCTCATATCCTCGCCGCCGTTAAAGTCATAACGGAAAGCGGACGGGCCGACCTCCGGTCTCGGCGTCGAAGTCGTGCCCGACACCTCATTCGGATACGGCAGCTCCTGATAGCTGTACAGCACAGCGCTGGTTGTCTCATCGCACTGAAACTGGACCCAGCCGGTGCGGGGAGCCTGATAGACTCTGAAATCGGTAACGTAATTGTCGTCAATATACAGCTCGCAGAATTCGCCGTTTACGGTTACGCGGTACTTGTGTCTGTCATTGCCGATCGGATAGGGGATCTTTGACTCTCCGCTTGCCGGGAAAGTGTTGGAATAGTATCCTATATAATCGGGTCGAATATACAGCATGACGCGGTACGGGTTGGTATAGATCTGAGCCGCAAAATGGTTGCCGAATTTTTTTACCTCGACCTCAAACTCGTAATTGACCTTGGGATTGGAGGCCCTCTGCAGGGAAACTACACATTCGCCGCTTTCGGGAGCCATTAAGATCGAGCCGTCGTCGCGCAGGGTCGCACCGTTTTGCAGTCCCCAGCTGCGCCACTCGCTTTTGCCTCCCGGAGGGTGCCAAGGATACGTCTCGTAATCACCGACGGCGAAAACGGAACCGGAAAAGCAGCCGATCAGCAGAGCGATGATGATAATTCCGAAAAATTTATACTTTTTCATAGCTTTACCTCCTTAATAGCGCACCGCGTAAACATAACGCAGCGTGCCGCTCTGTGTTACCATAAATACCATGTCGGGATGCGCGGGGTTCTCGTTATAGGTAATAATATCGTCTATTGTCACCTTTTGGACCTCAGGCTTCTGCGCCGTCAGATCGTACAGGTAGTAAACGGCCGACGACGTTATGTAATTCGCGAGATTATCCATTCCCTCCACGCCGCCTACATCAGAGGGCAGAGACGTGGTATGGGTCATAAACTGACCGTCCTTATACAGCGCCGTTCCGCAAGCCACGCGCACTGAAGCCTCAAAATTGCTCAGATCGGTTCCGGGACCGCTGATCTTGATTCGATTCATCTCGTTGGGAATTTCGCCGATCCTGTACCATGTGTCAATAAATTCGCTGGCTCCGGTATTGTTTTCGGTCGTTCGGATAAGGTCTCCCTTGGCCACCTCATAGCCGCTTAAGTCCTGGGGCAATTTGTAGGTTGCCGCCGAGCCGGTCGTCAGAGCTGTGATCTCTTTGGTAATATATCCGTCGCTTGTCATTATCTCGCCCACATCCGTTACCAGCAGCGGCAAACGGGTGGTCGACAGAGCCGGGTTTCCGGCATAACTCACGATGGTTCCCGCCACATGACTTTTCGGGTCAATGTTATAAAACTCCACCGGATATGTGGCGCGTGCAAATGAGCCGGTGTAGTAATACTCCTCGGTCTCGCGCGAAGAAGTAGGTATGTTCCATGCTTCGGAGGTATTTCCGAAAGACGCGATCAGCTCTCCGTCAACATTGTTCTCATGGAAGCTCCGATACGTCGGATAATACATATTCGTTCCGATATAATCCAGCCGCAGGGAATTCTCTTCCTCGTTTTCCGGGTCATAGGTGTTGGTGTCGATTTCCGAAATTTTGCCCTCGCTGTTGAGCCTGTATCTTATCAGCTGCGACAAGGGCCACTCCGCGTTTTGGTTGTTGGTGCGCGCCGCGGAGGTCTGAAGCGCTTCCATCACCTTGTCGGTCTCGATGCTCATGTTCATCAAAACTCCGTCAAGCTTCAGCTTGGACGCGCAGTCAAGGTCTATCATCTTATGGGCGGAATTCACCAGCCGCACTACAAATCTCGTGTTGAACGTTTCGTCTTCCTTCGCGGCCTTCACCAGATAAGCCGTTTGATTGCCCGTGGTTGAAGTGTGAGTTATTCCCACGCACATATTTCCGAAGGTGTACACCGTCACGGTCTCGCCAGCGCGGACGCTTCTGTCCGAGATCATGTTTTCAGCGGTCTCAAACGTATACGCACCGACCGTTATAGTCTCCGGAAATACGCTTATTATATTTCCTCTTAGCTCGGGAATCGTCAGATCAACGTTTATTATCTTTCCGCCATAGGTGTTCTTGCTCTCTCTGACCGCTATGACTGTGTCCGGAAGGACGGCGCTCATTGGCGCGGGAGCGCCGTTTTTATATACCCGCACTATCGTATCGTCGTCTTCGACCGAGCCCAGCATCACATCGGGATATTTTCCGTTTATCACATTGTTGACGGCATTGGCGCTTCTGACGATCATGAACGTATATGACGTCACATGCACAACGTCGAAAACTCCGTCTGTGTTATTATCAATAAACGTCAGGTTGCCGCAAGCAGGCTTCAGATCCTCCTGTGTATACTCCGGATAGGCTGCTCCGTTATAAATAAGGTCCGCCATGCTGTCAAGTCTCAGGCTCCTTACGGAGGTGCCGCTTAGATCCGAGTAATATTTGAACATTCCGTCGCCTATGCCTATGACCGACGCGGCGTCTACCGTCACAATATTAACATGCCTTTCATCCACATAAAGGCAGGCTATGTCTCTTGAATAACCGTCGCTGTCCAAATAGTATATCACCGGCTTTCCGAGCAGCTCGGGAGCCGCGGGATAGTTAAACACTTTGCCGTCAACGCTCACCTGATTCTCGACGCACGTGTTATCGCGGTGGGTCAGCGTTGTGCCTTCCACGCCTTCGACTATACCGCGGTAAGCGATCATATGGTGGTAGCATTCAAGAACCGTGTAATCGGGGTCCACACTGTAAGTATTTACCGAACCGCCCACCATGGTCATTTTGCACATGCCCAGGTGCAGGCAGTTGTACGCCATTCTTGCGGCCTGTCCGCGGGTGAGAACATCGCCTTCGGCCACGCCGTTCGCAATACCCGTCTGCTTGCCGATAGAAACATAGTTTACAAAATTGCTCAAATGAACATATCCCATGATCACCGTGAAGATCTTGCAGGCGTCCGCGAAGGAGGCCGGCTCATCGGGTCTGAAAAAGCCGTTGTCGCCGCTTACCGCTCCCATTTCCACCATCGCGTAGATATAAGAATAATACGGGCTGTCCGCGGGAACGTCGACGAAGATCTGCCGGCCGTCGCCTGCCGAATCGTCAAGATCGCAGACCCTGGCGGCCATATAGACAAGCTCGCCTCTGGTAACGGCCGCGCCGAAATCCGGAGCGTCGTCGGTGAGGATGCCCAGATATTTCAGGAATCCCGCCTCTCCGTCCGTCAACAGAGCCGTGTTTTCGGCGGCCGCCGCGGCGGTCGGCAGCAGTGTTGCAAGCAATACCGCCGCCAGCGCCGCGCACAGCGTTCTTTTAAAATTCTTCATTGCGATCCCTCCTAATTCAACTTCTGCCGGAGCCGATAAATCACAACCGCGGCTTCAGCGCGCGTGGTGAACGCGCCGGGCGCGAACATATTATTTTCATCGCCGTTCAGTATCTCGGTTTCGTACAGATACGATATGCTGTCGAAAGCATAATCGGGGATCTCGGCAAAGTCATTGAACTGCCGCGAAGGTCTGATCTTATCAAGCGCTTTATTTCGGCTGTCGAGCGTGCGCTTCACCATTACCGCCATATCGGCTCTTGTTATCGGCTCGCCTATACCGAACCGATCCTCGCTCACGCCCTTAACAATGCCGAGGGTGTAGGCCGCTCTTACATATCCGCAGTACCACTCATCGGGGTCAATATCGGTGAACAGCAGCACAGCGTCTGTTGCGCCGGGTTTGATGCCGAAGCTTTCCATAAGCATCTTCAGGAATTCCTCGCGGGTCACGCTGTTATCCGGATAGAAGTTTCCGTTTCCGTCGCCCGCTACAATTCCTATCTGCTGCAGGTATTTGATGCTATCCTGCGCCCACGGCACCGTTCCGAGATCGGTAAAGGGCTTCATCTGACTTGCGGCATTGTTGATATTATCCTGCGCGTTGTTGGCGGCCGGACCTGTGTTATCGACCGCGAACGACGAACCGCTGCCGGTGCTGCCGTAAAATCTTCCGCCGCTTCCCGTGCCGCCTCCGGAACCGCCGCCGAAGCCTCCGCCTCCGCCGCTGCCGGTTCCTCCGCTGCTGATCTCGTATTGGCGCTGTTCGGTCGCCGCTTCCTCATAGGCCTCGGTGAGTTCATCCAGACTGGTAAACGTGTTTCCGGTCATTCTCATGAACATATTCTTTATGCTCTTTACTCCCTGCATCATGCTCAAGTCGATCCCCAGATAGTCCTTATATGTGCGCGTGAGCAGTTCCTCAAGCTTTGGCCAGGAATTTGTCCGAACGGCTTCGTTCACCTGAGTCAGGATCTCGTCTTCCATCTGCGTGTCGTAAAGGGCTTTATCCACAGCCTCTCTGAATTCGTACAAATCGGCGAAGGTACGGCCGTTCTTGTTTTCGATGAACCTGTTATACGCCTTTGCCGTCAGGCGGTCCGCCGTCTCCTTAGCGGACGCATTGCCGTATTTGTCGATAAAGCTCTTAAAGCTCTCCTCGCCGTCGATATTGTTGTATCCTATATCATCGCCGTGCAGGGTATAAGTATAAGTCTTTGACAGCTGTCCGCCGTACGCGAGACGCAGAGTGTATTCGCCCTCGGTGAATGAATAGGGGTCAACGGCGATCACAGAGTCGATCATTCCTCTGGAGTTTGTCGGCGCCTGCATCACCGCGGCGACATTGCCGTCCGCGTCTGTAAGCACGGCCGCCACATTGCATACCTTTCCGGCAAAGCCGCGGATCCGTACTTCGTTGTAATCCGCCTCGCAGGTCATGTCCGTATAGTCCGCGTCCTCCGCCGCGTTGTTCGGCGTGGTGTACATTTTCGCGTCCGCCATCGGGAAAGCCGTGTCAAAGCTGTCCCAAAGCATTACGGACAAATTGCTGCCGCTTAAATCAACGTCGGTCATTTCAAGCTGCTTTTGGATCTTGGTCCTCTCGCCCGCCGCGGCTACAAGGCCGTCGGACACCACCTTGGTCGTGTATCCGTATTTTTTGTCATAGGCCGCCGCGATCACCGTGGCGCGTCTGTCATACTCGGATTCCGAGGTTCCGAAGTAGATCTCTCCGTCCGCGTTTATTGTGTTTCCGCTCACCGCGGGTTCATTCATAACTATCTGCATTCCCACGAACACGCTCAGATCCGATACTTCCACGCCGCTGCTTCCGGAACCTATCCTTATCTGTTTAAAGTCGGCGCTGAAATCCTCCAGCGGGATCTTGTCAAGCAGCAGAGTCCATTCGGCTTCGCCGCTTCTTCTGCGATAATAGTTATAGGTGCCGTCTCCGAGGAGCGTGCACAAATACTCGTACCATACGTCCGGGATGGTCGCGACTTCAACCGTGCCGCAGCTTGCCGACGCGCCGAATATGGTGCGGTCGGTATAGACCGTCGGATAGATCCTCTTGCCGCCCAGATAGCTTATAATAGCGGATCCGCTGCCTCCCGAGTTCACTTTATACCTGTAGTAGATCTGATACGGAATGTTCGGATTCGCGTCCGGGAAGGCCAGTATCGCATACTGTCCCGTCGGAACGGTTAATATTCCGTTGTTGACCCTGACCGAAGAATCGCTGAATTCCCAGTCGCCCCTGCTGCCGAAGTCCTCGGTTATAATAGTCTGGGTTTCCTCGGCTATGATCTTTGATTCATCCTCAAGTATCGGCTTCGGTTCTCTGGTGGCGATCGGCTCGGAAGCAGTCTTGTACTGAACCAGCTCTTTTACGCTGATACTGTCACCCACATTTGCGCTCGTGCACATCAGCTGTAACAAGGATTGACTTCCGCCGACAACGGCAAAATCAAACTCGATCACTTTCACATAATTGCCGTTATCGAGCTTCCGATAATACGCCTCCTTGGTTCCGTCCCACTTGATTATGTACGTGTACCATGTGCCCGAATCAATTTTTTCACCCAGGATCGTCAAGTGCTGATTTCCGTCCGCCAAATAACCCAGCAGGCCGTTGCCCTGCCAGAAGCGGATCCTCTTGCCCTCGCCTCTGTAGTCCAGCTGCGGTGTGCCGGTGTCATTATTCTTAAATGTCACCTTGATCGCTCCGGGTTCAATGGCGTTGATCACTATGTTTTTCGCTTTGAATCCCGCTGCGTCCGTTCCGCCTCCGGCCTTCTCGGTAATGTACATGGTCAGTCCGTTCTCACTGTCAAGCTCATGGCTGCCGGTTACTTGTCCCGTTCCGTCATATCCGTCATGGGTAAGCTCTACCGCGTCCGCGCTCTCCAGCTCCTTAATATCGGAGTACTTTGTAAAGTTGATATCATCACCCAACTCTGTTCCGTCGAGCACCTGCGCTTCGGTGTACTCGCCGGGCGCCGGCGCGGTCGTTTCGGTCGGCTTGGGCGTTTCGTTCGGGCCGATCGTGGCTGTCGGCGTCGGAATCGCCTTATACTGCACAAATTCCTTTACACTGAGGCTGTCTCCGACGGAGCCGATCGCAAACATCAGCAGCAAGGACTGATCTCCGCCGACAACGGCATGATCAAACTCGATCACCTTCACGTAATTGCCGTCATCAAGCTGCCGATAATACGCCTCTTTTGTTCCGTCCCATTTGATTATGTATGTGTACCATGTGTCGGAGTTAATCTTTTCTCCGTCAACTTCAAGGTTCTTGTTTCCGTTCTCCAAATAGCCCAATTGACCGTGGTTCTGGTAGAAACGTATCCTCCTGCCCTCGCCTCTGTAGTCCAGCTGCGACGTGCCGGTGTCATTATTCCTGAATGTCACCTTGATCGCTCCGGGTTCATCCGCCTTGACCGCTATATTTTTCGGCATGAATCCGCCGAAGTCTGTTGTTCCGTCAGCCTTCGCGGTAACGTACATGGTCAGTCCGTTTTCGCCGTCAAGCTCGTGGCTGCCTTCTATCTTTCCGGTTCCGGTATATCCGTCGTGCGTAAGCTCGGCAACATTCGCGCTCTCCAAAGCCTCAAGGTTTTGGTAAGAGGTAAAGTCGATGTTGTCGCCTTGCTCCGTTCCCTCAAGCACCTGCGTCTCGGTGTAAGCCGTGATCTCAGACGTGGGTGTGGGCGACGGCGCAGGCATGCCCGTAGGCGCGGTCGTTTCGGCCGGCTTGGCCGTTTCATTCGGGCCTATCGTGGGAGTAGGCTCGGGAACAGCTTTGTACTGAACAAATTCCTTTACGCTCAGGCTGTCTCCAACCTTTGTGCTCGAGCAGAACATCAGCAGCAAGGACTGATCTCCGCCGACAACAGCATGATCAAATTCGATTGCTTTCACATAATTGCCGTCATCAAGTCTGCGATAGTACGCCTCTTTGGTTCCGTCCCATTTGATTATGTACGTGTACCATGCGCCCGAATCAATTGTTTCACCCGGAATCGTCAAGTGCTGATTTCCGTTCGTCAGATAGCCCAGCAGACCGTTACCCTGCCAGAAACGTATCCTCCTGCCCTCGCCTCTGTAGTCCAGCTGCGGTGTGCCGGTATCATTATTCTTAAATGTAACCTTGATCGCTCCGGGTTCATCCGCTTTGACCGCTATGTTTTTCGACATAAATCCCGCGGCGTCCGTTCCGCCTTCGTCTTTCGCGGTGACATACATGGTCAGTCCGTTCTCGCCGTCAAGCTCGTGGCTGCCTTCTATCTTTCCGGTTCCGGTATATCCGTCGTGCGTAAGCTCTACCGCGCCCGCGCTCTCCAAAGCTTCAAGGCTTTGGTAAGAGGTAAAGTCGATGTTGTCGCCTTTCTCTGTTCCCTCGAGCACCTGATCTTCGGTATACGTCGGAACCTCGGGAGTCGGTGTCGGCGACGGTTCGGGCGTGCCCGTAGACTCGGGTTCGACAGTCGGCGTTTCCGTCGGTTCCGAAACAACGTAACCGACCGTAATATCGCTTACTGTCATCTTTGTTGTACCGCCGTAAAATCCGAGCTGTGTGCTTCCGTCGGCTCCGTTTTGGTCCATTCCGGCGCCTTCTTTCAGCAAGGTCCAGTTTCTTTGACCCAAATCGCGGCGGTAGCAGTCATAGGTCCCGTCTCCCTTGAGTTTTACCAGATACTCATATTCTTTATTAACATCGGTCGTGATTGTCGCTCTGCCGAACGCCTCTCCCGAGCCGAAAGTAACTCTATCCAGATATTGAGTTATATACAATCTGCTTTTGTTAAAATGGAAAATATAACAGCTGCCGTTGACATTAGCCGATTCAGTCATTTTGGCTTTAAAGTATATCTGATACGGCTTGGTTATATCTCCTTCAAAATTCAGAAACGCGCGAGAGCTCGGCGGAATATTCACAACACCGCTTTCGGGATCAAAGGTCGCTTGGGTGCCGTCCATATTCCAATTGCTTTCCGTGCCGCTGTACTCTTTGTCCACGACATTGGTCAAAGTCGGGTCGTATATATGATCGTCCGTAGGCTCGGGTTCGAGTGTCTCCTCGGGCTCGGGCGAAGGCGCCTCCGTAGGAGCGAATGTTTCGGCCGGGTCGATCGTGGGCGTCGGCTCGAGAACAGCCTTGTACTGTACAAACTCCTTTACGCTGGTGCTGTCTCCCACAGCGGTGCCCGCGCACATCAGCCGTAATAAGGATTGTACACCGAAAGCACCCATATTAAATTCTTTCACTTTTACATAATTGTCATCTTGCTTCCGATAGTATGTCTCTTTTGTTCCGTCCCACTTAATTATGTACGTGTACCATGTGTCGGAATTAATCGTTTCTCCGGGAATCGTAGAGTGACTTCCATCAAAATAGCCCAATAAGCTATTATGCCAGAAGCGGATCCTCTTGCTTTCGCCTCTAAAGTCCAGCTGCAACGTACCGGATTTTTCATTTTTAAATGTCACCTTCATTGCTCCGGATTCATTGCCCTTTACCACTATGTTTTTCGGCATAAATCCCGCGGCGTCCGTTGTTCCGTCAGCCTTCGCGGTAACGTACATGGTCAGTCCGTTTTCACTGTCAAGCTCGTGGCTGCCTTCTATCTTTCCGGTTCCGTTATATCCGTCATGGGTAAGCTCGGCTGCATTCGCGCTCTCCAAAGCTTCAAGGCTTTGGTATGAGGTAAAGTCGATGTTGTCGCCTTGCTCCGTTCCCTCAAGCACCTGCGTCTCGGTGTATGTTTCAACTGTCGGCGTGGGTGTCGGCGACGGTTCGGGCGTGCCCGTAGACTCGGGTTCGACAGTCGGCGTTTCCGTCGGTTCCGAAACAACGTAACCGACCGTAATATCGCTTACTGTCATCTTTGTTGTACCGCCGTAAAATCCGAGCTGTGTGCTTCCGTCGGCTCCGTTTTGGTCCATTCCGGCGCCTTCTTTCAGCAAGGTCCAGTTTCTTTGACCCAAATCGCGGCGGTAGCAGTCATAGGTCCCGTCTCCCTTGAGTTTTACCAGATACTCATATTCTTTATTAACATCGGTCGTGATTGTCGCTCTGCCGAACGCCTCTCCCGAGCCGAAAGTAACTCTATCCAGATATTGAGTTATATACAATCTGCTTTTGTTAAAATGGAAAATATAACAGCTGCCGTTGACATTAGCCGATTCAGTCATTTTGGCTTTAAAGTATATCTGATACGGCTTGGTTATATCTCCTTCAAAATTCAGAAACGCGCGAGAGCTCGGCGGAATATTCACAACACCGCTTTCGGGATCAAAGGTCGCTTGGGTGCCGTCCATATTCCAATTGCTTTCCGTGCCGCTGTACTCTTTGTCCACGACATTGGTCAAAGTCGGGTCGTATATATGATCGTCCGTAGGCTCGGGTTCGAGTGTCTCCATAGGCTCCGGCGAAGGCGCCTCCGTAGATTCGGGCATAATAGTCGCTGTTTCAGTCGGTTCGGGCACGATGCTTGGTGTCTCAGCAGGCTCGGGCACGGTGGTCGGCGTATCGGTCGGCTCGGGCGTGTCGGTGGGCGCTTCTGTAGGCTCGGGCTCGGCGTCGCCGAGCGTCAGATCTCTTACGGTCATTATTGATTCGCCGCCGTAAAAACCGAGCTCTGTGCCGGAATTGTTCTCCATTCCGGCGCCTTTTATCAGCATCGTCCAATTTGCCTCTCCCGGACCGCGGCGATAACAGTTATAGGTATCGTCTCCCGCGAGTTTGATCAGATATTCATATTCCGTATCGACAGCGGTCGCGATTTTCGCTCTGCCATATGCCTCACCGGAACCGAAAGTAACTCGATCAAGATATTGAGTTATATACATTCTTTTATTGTTAATAATGAAAATATAAGAGCTGCCGTTGAGGCCTCCGGTCATTTTAGATTTAAAGTATATCTGATACGGAGCGGCCGGATCTGCATTAAACTTCAGTTTCGCATTTTGGGATTTAGGAACGGTAATAACGCCATCATTTAACGTTACGCTGTCAACCGACATAGTCCAATTGCTTTTATCATTCCTATAAACGGCATCTACAACGTTTGTCAGTTTTTTATTATATACTTGTGCGTCCGTAAACGCCTGACTCTTTCTTTTATACTGTACCAATTCCTTTACACTGGTGCTGTCATTCGGAGTTGCACTCGCGCTCTGCAACTGTAATGATGATTGATTTCCGCCGGAAACATAAAAAAGAAATTCCTTCACTTTCACATAATTGCCGTTATCAAGCTTTCGATAGTACACCTCATTCTTTCCGTCCCACCTTATTATGTATGTGTACCAAGTGTTAGGGCTAATTATTTCATTTGTATCATGCAAATGTTGGTTTCCATCTTTCAAATAACCCAACTCGCCGTTGGGATCCTGCCAGAAACGGATCCTCTTGCCCGCATTTCTGTAGTTAAGCTGCAATGTGCCGGTGTTACTATTCTTAAATGTAACCTTTATCGCACCCGTGTCATCCGAATTTGTCGCGATATTATTCGAGTTAAGGTTGAATAAGCCTTCGTCATAATTCGAACTGCCCGAAGCTGATTTTGTTTTCAAAGTCAGTCCGTTAATTGTATCAACTTCAAAGCTGTCGGAATCTTCTCCCGTTACGCTTGTGTTGCTGTGGGTGAAAGTTCCGATTTGTTTCAAGCTCTCGATCGTTGTATTCTCGGCGGCAAAATTGATATTATTGGATTCCTCCATACCGTAGAAAATATCTTCCTCGCTGTACTCACCGGGCTCGGCGGCTGCCTGCGCCTCATTTGCCGCGTCCGCTTCGGGGGAAGCCGCCTCGACCGCCGATACCGGGATTTGGAAGACCGACACCAGCATGGCAAACGCCAATAAAAAACTTAACTTCTTCATGCTTCTCATTCCTATTTCCACTCCTTTGATTTCCCGGCGGCGCCGAGCATAACGCCGCCGATTTTTTTATATTTCAGAATAATTATTTTTGATTTGATTTATTCACGAGTTTATTTGTGTGTTTATTTACGATTATAAATGTTCGACGGATAAAGTTTCAATTATAAAATTTCGTCCGATATATTTTCTTCGATGTTTTTTCGTCTGAGTTGATCTATATTTACAGTAAAATTTGTGTCATCCGAGAATGCCCAAACCACTTGATCTTATCATATATTATAGCATGATATTATGCTCCGCTCCATAGATTAAATGGTGAAAATATCTATATTTTTTTCCTTTCGGTTAAGTTTTTTGATGAATATGTATTATAACAATATATTTCCGCGCATACTATGCTTTTATATAGGGGAACTCGGTCATGCGCAGGTTGGTGCAGCCGTACGGGATAAGCTTAAGTTTTATCGGAGCGCTCTTGGGCGCAAGGCCCGACGGCTGCGCGTCGCAGCGGCCGTTACGGAACCCCCATTCGATCTCAGCCATATCGGCGGTAAGCGAAATCGGCGGCGCGCTCGGAGTGAATGGATGGCCGTATTCGTTTTCGGTAACGGCAAAAGCGTCGCCTGCCAGGCCGTAATTCCATTTGGATTTGGGGTATATATAATAATCGCAGTAGGGAAATTTCCGTTCCACCCCGTTTCGGGTGTATTCCACCCGCTCCCATTCTTCCTCAACGGGCAGGGAATAGACGAGCGGGCCGCGCCATACGCAGACCATATTGTTCGGCCGCCGCAGAATTTTTGCCTCGAATTCCAGAGACACACGAACACAGCATGTGCCCTCCCATTTCCGCGCGATCTTGAAAAAGGAGCCGGGGGCCGCTTCTTCTCCGTCCACACTTGCGGAAACGGCCCAAGAGGGGATGCGGACGGACAGCGTGAAGTCTGTCGGCGCGGCAGCGGTGACGCGATAGGTCAAACCGCCGCGGAACGGATATTCGGTGATCAGCTCGCAGGTCACCGAAACGCCCCCTATCTCGGTTTCCGCTTTGGCCGGAACGAGAGCGCATGAGGCGATGCCGTCCTCGCAGCGCATAAATGATGTCAGCGCCAGCTTGGGCCATCCCTGTCCGAAATTGGCCGTGCAGCAGCCGAAGTTGGGCTCCAGTCCGAACAGATGCGCTTCACTGCCGTTGGTGCCGAACGGCTGCTTGGACATCGGGAAAGACGCGGCCTGATTGCTCATCTGATCGTACTGATGGGACCACATATCAGGGCTGACAGCCGCGGGCAGCGCGTTAAAGGCAAGCTTTTCCAGCCGATCGAGCCATTTGGGGCTGCCCGTCACCGAAAACAGATGCTCATAGGAAAACATGGCCTCGACCACGCCGCAAAGCTCGCTGCCGCGGATCGGCGAATTCCCCGCGAGGCACTCGTCGCCGGTAAAGTGTCCGTAAGCCGTGCCGTGATGTTCCTCAAGATAAGCTAACGCCGCGTCCGCCAATTCCTCGGGGTCGATATCCGCTATCCGAGAAAACAATGCCTCGGACTTGAGCATCATGCCGATATTGACCACATGAGAAAAATAGTTCCATTCGTCCGTCTTATATCCGTCCGCCAGTCTTGTCTCAAACACGGCTTTCCAGTTAAAGCCTTGGCACTTGAGCTTTTCCGCCAGAAGCAGCAGCCACCCGCTCGGTTTTCTGTCATAAAGCCAAAAAATGCTGATAAGCCCCTCGAACCACCGGGCAGCGCCCCAGTCACGGAGAGTGTGGCTGTCCAAATGCCTGCTTAAATTTTTAAGCGCCCGTTCCACTGCATCCTCTGCGCGGGGATCGCCCGAGCAATCGCCGTAGAGAGCCAGCACCTTCAGGATAAGCAGCGCGGCCCAGGTGTCGTAGTTTCCGCGCTCCTCTTTGGAGCAGGGACATATCCAGCCGTCCTCGTTCTGCCGCTCTAAAATAGCGTCTATGTAATTTTGGGCGCGGCGGATCATGTCGTCGTCCTCCAGCAGATATGCCAGAGGAATAAATCCGTCCAGCCAATAGGGAACCCTTTCCCAGCCCTCGCAGCAGCCGCCTATCCAGGCGCTGTTTCTGACGTCGGGCCAGACCTTGTCCAAATTGCCGCTCAGCCCGTCCGCCTGCAGCCGCAGCTGCTCTCTCAGCCAGCCCGCGGGTTTAAGCTCGCTTACGGTCAAAAAATTATATTTTAATTTTTTATACATTTTTATCCTCTTTTCTTGAATTTGAAACATGCGCATGAATTTTTTATAATTCTCTTGAAATTAAAACAATTATATGATATAGTTTGTATAAAGTCCATTTCAATTATTGCCATAAATATTGACATTTTACACAAATTAAAAGTTGAGGATGGTGAAAATGTATCTTTCGGAAACAGAGTTTCAAAGGTTTGACGCATGCTCCATGCGAAGTTTTAAAGAGGGCGAATGTCATATAACCCGCTTGTTCAACAAAAGCGTTCTGATTTTAATGTTTTCGGGAATATTGAAATTTTCGGAAGACGGAAAGGATGTGAGTCTGGGCGTCGGGGAATATTATATCCAGCGCCAAGGTCTGTATCAGGAAGGAAGGACCCCCTGTGACAAACCTGTTTATTTTTATATCCACTTTGACGGGGCCTTCTCGGAAAAAGCGGGAATACCGCTGAGAGGCCGCTTTTCTCGGGAAACAACGCTCCCGTATATTCGGCTTTTGGAGAGCCGTTTTCCTTTGCGCGACAAAAACAGCTTCGCGCTTAACGGTCTGTTTTATAACATTTTGGGCTGCCTGCAGCAGGAAAAAACATTGCCCCGCGACGCGGATACAGCCAATCTGATGATCACCTACGCGGCTGCCCGATGCTCTCATTCCGACTTTTCCGTCCGCGAGCTGGCGGAGCGGTTTTCTTACAGCGAAAACAGCGTTATCCGTATTTTTCGCGACAACTTCGACATAACTCCGTATAAATATATTACCCGTCTCCGCATGGAACGGGCAAAGCAGCAGCTGCTGAACAGCGCGGACAGTTTGACCGATATAGCGCGCAAGTGCGGCTACGAGGATTATTCGGTGTTTTATAAAATGTTTATTCGAGAAACGGGCTGCTCGCCCGGCCGCTGGAGAGAAGACAACGCCTTGTCAATATCAAAATAAAGCCGCTTATTCGGGCGTGTTCTGCTTGCGGTACTCCGACGGCGAAACACCGAAATACCGCTTAAACAGTATTGAGAAAATCTCGGGCGACGCGTATCCGGCGATCTCGGCGATCGACCTGATCGATTGCTTCGGGCTGTCAATAAGCATATTGGCCGCGTCGCGCATCTGCATTGCGTATTTATATTGTTTTATCGACATTCCGTATTCCGACCGAAATATGTTGGAAACCTGCCTCGCCGACATGAACAAATATTTGGATAGTTCCTCCGAGCTGAATGACCTACTGAGACAACTTTCTATCATTGAAAGTCTGGCATAGTATTCCGTATTTTTTGTATAAAGATCCTCGGCCGCTTCGTTTACGGACGGCAGCTTTTCCGCAATATTTAAAAATATCAAAGAAAATATGCTTTTTATCTTCGCCTCGTTTATGGGAGAAAGCCGACCGTTTTCATCCGCGTCGTCGGCAAGGATCGCGCACAGGTTATCCATCATCAGCTTGTCTATGCGAAGCCTTGTCGGCCTCATATCCCTCGCCGACAGACTGTTGATAACGCTGAAAAAGTCAAACGCGGTCTTTGTCTTGAGCCTTCGATAGGCAAAATACATAGAGATCAAGTTTGACGGGTTTTCATACAGATTCGTGGTACGGTGAACACACCTCGGGGGAGTAATGCAGACGTCCTGCCTGTCGAGCGTCAGTACGCCGTAATCGCTTTCCAGACGCAGTTTTCCGTCTAAAACAATGAACATCTCGTGCATACTGTGAAAATGCATATTCCCGGACCATTTTTCATTTGTAAATATATTCTGTTTATTCCGAAAGAGCATGATCTCCGTGTTCTCGATAATGATCGGCAGACTGTATATATCCTGCATTTTCTCGCCTCCGGTTCTTCTTAATTTATTGATGTCCGCAAACTTATTTTTCTTTTCGATTTATATTATAACACATATTTTCCAAAAATACAACACAAACTTAACCGAAAAGAAAAAACTATATTTATTTCCTCTTTTTAATCTATGGAAAAGTATATATTATCTTGATATAATAGGATTCAATTATTTGGGGCATCCCCGGATGAAACAAATTTTTTGAAAGAAGGTTTCATCAATGGAAAATTCACCGAGTAAAATTTTATCGTCAAAAATTTCGTTTTCCGAGAATTTATCAAAGGAACGCAAGGCGGACCTTATTTTTACCTGCTTTCTGGTAGGGGCTGCGTTTTTGGGCATTACGATCACGTCTTTTGTCTTTGCGCAGGAGCTGTATATGATCGTACCGCTCTATTTTTCACTGGGGATAATGCTGCTCCAGTCCCGCGCGAACAAATATACATTTCTGCTGGGCGGATTAAATTCCGTGCTGTACTCGGCTATATACTTTCATCTGAAGGTGTACGGCGTCGCCGCCACCACATTTTTTGTGTCGATGCCTTTTCAGCTTATCACATTTTTCCGCTGGAAAAAACACTCCGACGGAAATGTGACCGAGCTTAAAACTCTCGGCCTAAAAAAAAGATTGGTCTTAGCCGCCGTTTTTGCGGTCTGCTGGGTGCTGGCATATATTGTGCTTTCCTTTTTCGGAAGCAATTATATTCTCTTCGACAACACGCTCTTTCTGATGAGTCTGGTCACATCAACGCTGAGTGTACTGTGCTATCTTGACTTCGCTTATATCTCGTGCGTCAGCGTGTTCATCAACATTTGCCTCGCGGCCTGCATGATGCGCGAACACCCGATACAGCTTACATATCTTATTTATAATGTGTACGCGCTGATCTGCTGCATACGGTCCGTCATTCGCATGAGCCGTATTTATAAAGAACAAGAGCAAAAAAGAAAGTTGGCCGTTTGCTGATACGGAACACGACATACCGCCGCCGCGAAAAGCGGCGGATTTTTTGTCTCCGAAACCGCTTATATCCTCGGAGCGCTATCAGAAAATAAAGTTATCTCAAAAAAATTTTTAAAAAAGACTTGACAAACACCTCTACTTATTGTAGAATATGTTTATCTACACAGTGTAGAAGTAGGAGGTATATAAAATTATGAAGATTTCAGAATCGGAAATGGAGATCATGAAAATTATTTGGGACAAGGGTGAGACGGTGACGACCGCCTGCATCCTCGACAGTCTCAAAACGGAATGGAAACACACCACGGTGCTGACCTTTTTGAAGCGGCTGACCGACAAGGGCGTGCTGAAATGCGAAAGGCGCGGCAAGACCAACTTTTATTCGCCGCTGATCAGCGAAAGCGAGTACAAAAACGCGCAGACGCGGGAGTTTATGACCGAGCTTCACTCGGGCTCCGTCAAGAATTTCCTGACCGCGCTGTACGGAGAAAAACGACCCACAAAAGACGAGCTTGACGAGATAAAAGAGTGGTTCGAGGGGGTGTAGCTTATGACGGCTTTGCTTCACAATATTCTGATATGCACTGTCAGCGGAAGCATTATGTTCGGTTTGGGCACTCTTTTTAATTTAAGTTTCAGCAAGCGCAGCATGTCGCGGTGGTATTACGGGATAATTATTCTATCCCTAATAATGCTGCTGGTGCCGCCTGAGTTCGGCGGCTCGCTGCCGAAGCTCATAAATATCAGTCTGCCGGCAGAGACCGCTGCCGCGCCCGCGCCGATAAGCGGAGCAGCGGAAGGCGCGGCAAGATCGGGCTCTTCGCTCATTCAAATAATATTCACGGTCTGGGCGGTCATAGCCTCGGCTCTGGCGGTTCGGAACATCGTGCTCTACATAAGGGCGAGCCGAACCATAAAGCGCATATCGCGGCCATGCGATAACGCTGAGACGCTGCGAATATGCGAAAAGCTGCGCAAGGAACTCGGGGTCCGCAGTCGCGTTCGGGTCATGGTGAGCGGCGAGACGGCCTCGCCTCTGCTTTTCGGAATCTTAAGGCCCCGAATAATAATTCCCGACCGCGGCTTTGACGCCGAGAGCCTGAGGCTGATATTCGCCCATGAGCTGACCCACCTCAGGCACCGCGACCTTTTGGTAAAGCTGCTGGGAATAGCGGCGGGCTGCGTGCATTGGTTCAATCCGCTGATCTACCCTCTGCGCAGATCGCTTAACACGGTGTGCGAACTGTGCTGCGACGAGTCGGTGCTCAAAAAGCTCAGGCTTGCCGACAACAAGGATTACGGAAGGCTGATAATCTCGGTCGTCGAGGACGGCGGCGCGGGCTACGCGGCCTACTCCACCTCTATGGCGTCGGCCAAGAGCAGCATGAAAAAGCGGCTGTCACGCATAGCGCGCTTTAAGGAGATAACGGGCGCGCTCAAGATGATAAGCGTTTTGACCGCCGCGGCTCTGGCGGTGTGCAGCATGACGGCGTTCGGCTTCACACGGGCGGCGGAAGTCGTGCCCGAGGAGATCTCGTCGGTGTTCAGACCGCAAGGCGGCGGCACGGTCGTCAGCAGATTTTCGGCGGCTATGCGCGAAACGCCCGCTCCGACCCAGACCGAAACACCGTCGCCCGAACTCACCGCGGGCGAAACGGAGAACGAGGCGCGGCTCCCAAACGGGCCCGAATACGCGCCGGACGATCAGCCTGTCTATGATTTGACGGGCGGGAGCGCGGAGATCATATCCGAAGAAAACACAGAACCGCAATATGCCGAGCCCGAGACGGAGCCCGAGTATAGCGAGCCCGAAGCACAAACCGTTGTCGCGCCCGCGGTCATCGCTCCGCCGAGCGCGCCCACCGAGGCGCCAAAAGCGGCCGAAACCGTCAAAGTTCCGGGCGTGTCGTCATACGTGATAAACCTCGAGTATGACGATTCGGGTAAAGCCGCGTCGCCGATACTTGAGGCGGCAAGCACGACAAAGCTGAGCTTTAATCTGACAAACATGATAAGCGGAGTTGAGATTTACGCGTGCGGAAAAAACGGCGAAAACGCGCGTAAAGTCTACGAAAGCGCGGACGGCTCCATAACGTCGTTCACGCTGCCCGTGACCGAGGGCGAGTGCTGCTTCGCGGTGTTCACCCGGCACGACCGCGCCCCCGGCCCGACAAACACGCTGATCATCAATTGATTCGCGCAGCGCGCGGCGAAGCCCGCAAAACGGGCGGATAATATCCGCCCCTACGGGTGCCTATGACATATCATATCACCGCAAACGTTCAAACTCCGCCAAACCCGTAGGGGCGGCAATCTGCCGCCCGCTTAGTCCCTAGGTCCTATTTCCTAGTCTCTATGTTGGCAGCTCCTCCCGGGAGGAGGCAGAATATAGGCGCCCCTTGGGGAGAGCCGGGACGTCGAGGGCTCATGTCCTCTTGTGTTAATAATTTGTGGCCTCGTTTATTCCTAAAATCGGAATATTGTAGTGCCACGAACCCGCTCCGCGGCTCCGGCCACAGCCGTCCCCTACGACCACATTGCGCAAAATGCCGTAGGGGCGGACGACTCGGCCTCCCGCCATTAAACCGAGCGCGGGAAATACGCGAACGATTCTTGCCAAACTGTCTCCGCGTATTCGCTATTCGCTATTCGCTAATCTCTATGTTGGAAGGATTATATATGAAAATTAAAATATTAAAAAAATTATGCGCCGCATTGCTTGCGGCAGCGGCCGCGCTTGCCTCAATGACGGCGGCGGCCGAAACGGTCACACTGCCCGCCAAGTCTGTGTATGTCGTGACATGCGCCGAGGACGGCGCAACGCCGATACTTGAAATGAGCGAAAGCAAAAGCCTTTCGGTCACATCGGTAAATCTTATAAACTCGCTGCAAATTTTCAGATGCGGAAAAAACGGAGAAGACTCCGAACCCGTCTATGAAAGCGGCGGCGATATCCGCGGGTCGTTCAAGATGAGCGTCAGGCGCGGCGAATGTTATTACTTTAAGATAGGATGCGTCGGAGGCATCGAAAATGAAAAACTTATCATAAAATAGGAGGACGGATTATTATGAAAAAACTTAAAAAAATATTATCGGCTGTTTTATCTGCGGCGGTGGCATTGACCGCGGTCTCGGGGCTCACGGCCTCGGCGGAGGGAAGCGTCACCGGTGCGCGGCTCAGGGAACTTGCGGAGAGCGACACTCTTGACAAAAACCCGTACGCGGCCGAGATTTTGGAACAGACCTACACGGTGCACGGCGCCGACGTGCTTGGCTTTAGCGGCAGGATCGGCGACATTATCGACCCGAAAAAGGCCTTTGCCGCTTACGGCGACGCGTTCGATATTACCAAGTTTTTTGAAGCCGACAACGGCGGCTCTAAAAATTTTGACGAGGCTATCGCGGCACAGCGGCTTTCATTCATCGGCAATACATCCGATATTTCAACGGAATACTACGCCCGAACCGAGCCGACCGTGAACTCGGACGGCGCCAAATCAAACGCTGTCAGCATTTTTGTAAACACTCTTAACGGAAAACTTTACACCAACCTTAACGCAAACCAATCAATATTTATTGACGACGAAAACTACGAAAAAGCCGCCGAATTGATCAACAGCGGCAATATCGGAACGCCGATCAAGGCCTATATATTTAATTCAAGCCATGCACTGGGCGTTGAGAGCGACACGGGATGCTATATTATTTCGTTCATGAAATACGATGATCGTTACGCGTCTTACCTTGGCAAGGATGACGGCAAAATAGAAGCCGACCGAATTTACACCGTTGATGAATATAACGCCCGAAAAATCGGCGCGGCCGATAACGAGGCAACGGCCCGCGCGCTTTTGACGCAAAAAATCCACGAGGCTGTGCCCGACATAAAAACCGCAGCCGAGCTTGACGTCGTTCTTGAAAACAACAAAACGGACGGCGACGACAGCTTTTCAAGGTACATAGGCACCGAGCCGCAGTACAGCGACGTCACGGCAGATCAGGCGGCGGTCACGAACCAAATGAGCGACCTCGGCGTTATCACAGGCGAAAACGGTTTGTTCAGACCCGACGACAATGTTACGCGCGCGGAGACCGCGGCCATGCTTTGCAGGCTGTTTGAGATCGAGCCCTCCGAGACAGCCGATTTTCCCGACGTGCCCACATCCCACTGGGCTGCGGGCTATATCGGAGCCTTGGCAAGCGAAGGCGTCATCAACGGATTTGAGGACGGGACCTTCCGCCCAAGCGACAGCGTGACTTATGAACAGGCAGTCAAGATGACCGAAAACCTGCTGGGCTTAACCTTTGAAAGCGATATATGGATGTACGGCGAATATCCCGTGGGAAATTTGGCCACCGCCTCTCAGCTCGGTCTGACCGACGACCTCGGCAGCTTCGACTCTGGAAGCGCCGCGTCAAGAATAGACATGGCCTGCATCCTGAGCCGCGCTTTGGATTCGGACATAATAACCAATTGCTGTTATCTGGACGAGCTCAACAACGAGATCGGGTTTTATTCATTAAACGACATCAGCCTGAGCAGTTTCAAAAACGGCGGCAAACTGACCGGCAAATGGCAGAGAAGCGATGAGGAAAAACAAAAATACGCGGACGAGATCGGAAAAGAATATATCGAAAAATGCGGCGGCGTGATCGACGAATGGAACGAAAAAACCGGCAGCGCCATGAGCAAGGAGATAACCCTCAGAAAAAACTGCACCCTCAAAAACGCCAACCCGGTCCCGAGGATAACAACGTAGGTACTGGGGAACCCCTCTCAGTCAGCTTCGCTGACAGCTCTCCCCAAGGGGCGAGCCTAGTCCCTAGGTCCTATTTCCTAGTCTCTATGTTGGCAGCTCCTCCCGGGAGGAGGCAGAATATAGGCGCCCCTTGGGGAGAGCCGGGACGTCGAGGGCTCATGTCCTCTTGTGTTAATAATTTGTGGCCTCGTTTATTCCTAAAATCGGAATATTGTAGTGCCACGAACCCGCTCCGCGGCTCCGGCCACAGCCGTCCCTTACGACCACATTGCGCAAAATGCCGTAGGGGCGGACGACTCGCATGTCCTAAATGATTTTATGATGTGTGGCCTCGTTTAATTTTCGTCAATGAAATACTTATATTAAACGAACCCGCTACGCGGCTCCGGCCGCAGCCTGCCCGTTCTAATCGCTATTTACTAATCGCTAATCACTACGTTGCCACCTCATCCGAGCGCCTTCGGCGCCCACCGTCCCCTCAAGGGGAAGGCAAATATAGGCTTCCCCTTGAGGGGAAGCTGTCAAGCGGAGCTTGACTGATGAGGTGTCCTATTCACTATTCGCTAATAACTAATCACTATGTTGAAAGGAATGATTTATATGAAAAAAATCAAAAAATTATTATCGACAGCACTGGCCGCAGCGGTGGCATTGGCCGCGGTTTCGGGGCTCACGGTCTCGGCGGAGGGAAGCGTCACCGGCGCTCGGCTCAGAGAGTTGGCGGAGAGCCGCAGGCTTATCGACAGGCCCGACGCGGAGCAGATACTTGACTGTGAGTATAACGAAATGCAACACTCGTTCACACTTGAGGACTTAGACAAGATGGACCCGATCACGCGCGAATATGTCTATGACATCACCGAGGAGCGGCCCGCGCCCATGAGGTTGGGAGATATGCCGGGCATCGAGACGGCGTTCGGCTGCGGATCTTCGGCGGAGGTCATTGCCGATGGGGTCGCGTCCGGCAAAAGCTTTGACGAGATCATGAGCGAGCACGATAATCTGTACTATATCGTCACCGACGAAAAATGTTACACGCTGTTTGATCCGCCCGAAGGCCCGTACAGCGGCGCGATCACCAAAGTGATAGACGTCAATTATTACGCAGAGGGCGAGAACGGAGAACTCCGCGAAGCCGATAAATCCGAGGGCAGCCTTCGGGTCAACTGCCACGACGCCGGCCTTTTTGACTTCGGGAACGCGTATGACAAGATAGCCGACGCCCTGACCGACGCGGGCTGCAAGTCGATCGACGGCGCTTGTATCGAACCCGCTAAGGGGATAAGCGTTTCCACCGACATCGGATGCCTGTATGTGCCCGTTCGGGACGTGAGCGGAAAAGAGGCCGAGTATATAGGTGAAAACATCGGAAACCTTAACGCTTTTGAGGCGTACAAAATAGACGACTATGTTAAATTCATGGAGATGCGCGACGAGGAGGCCGCGAAAGCGTCCGCGCTGCTCGGCGAGAAGCTGCGCGCAAAAATGCCCGGCTCCCTTGACAGCGAAAGCTATAAACTAAATACGACGTTCGGCGAGGCGACCGACTGCTTCTCGCAATACATCGGCACCGAGCCAAAGTATTCCGACATAACCGACGGGCAGGCGGCGGTCACCAATCAGCTGACCGATATGGGGATTGTCAACGGCTCAGGCGGAATGTTTTATCCCGACAGCGATGTGACGCGCGCCGAGGCCGCGGCGATAATTTGCAGACTGCTTAATATCGAGCCGAGCATAACTGACAGATTCACCGATGTTCCCGATGACTGTTGGGCGGCGGGATATATAGGCGCGCTTTCCAAGATGGACATGATCGACGGAACAAGCGATTCGCAGTTCTCGCCGGAGGAAAGCGTGACATACGAGCAGGCGCTGAAGATCATTATAACCATGCTGGGCTACGCGGGAAATCAAACCGACTACTGCGGCGGGTTCCCGACGGGATTTATAAAGCTCGGTCTCGATCTGGGCCTGATCGACGACTGCGGCAGCTTTGACTCGGGAACGCCCGTATCCAGGATCCGATTCGCCTGCATGATAAGCCGCGCGCTGGACACAAGGCTTTCGACAACTACTGTCGGGATCGGCGGCATGGGCGCGCAGATCTACGAGATCGCGGACGCCACGCTTTACGGATATTTAAACGGCGCCGAGCTGAGCGGCAGTCTGCTGCGCGGCAAGGGCGAAAAAGAGGCGTTCAAAGAGCAAAAGTCCGCCGAGTACGCCGAAAAATGCGGCGATATCATCGACGAGTATAAAGAGATCACGGAGTCGCGCAACACACTTGTAAAAGAGATAAACGGCATCTACGTCGCGCCCCTGATAAAAAGCAACCCCATTCCGAGAATAACAACGTAGGGACTAGGGAATAGGGACTAGACCCACCTCCGTCAGGCTTCGCCTGACACCTCCTCCCGGGAGGAGGCAGAATATAGGCGCCCCCTCGGGGGAGCTGTTGCGGAGCGACTGAGGGGGTGTCCTAGTCCCTAGATCCTATTTTCTAGTCTCTATGTTGGCACCTCCTCCCGGGAGGAGGCATGGGCGGCAGATTGCCGCTACAGATTTCATCACACCGTAGGGGCGGATATTATCCGCCCGCGGGACGCCGAGGGCTCATGTCCTCTTGTGTTAATAATTTGTGGCCTCGTTTATTCCTAAAATCGGAATATTGTAGTGCAACGAACCCGCTACGCGGCTCCGGCCACAGTCGTCCCCTACGACCATAGTACGCAAAATGCCGTAGGGGCGGACGACTCGCATGTCCTAAATGATTTTATGATGTGTGGCCTCGTTTAATTTCCGTCAATGAAATACTTATATTAAACGAACCCGCTACGCGGCTCCGGCCGCAGCCTGCCCGTTCTAATCGCTATTTACTAATCGCTAATCACTACGTTGCCACCTCATCCGAGCGCCTTCGGCGCCCACCTTCCCCTCAAGGGGAAGGCAAATATAGGCTTCCCCTTGAGGGGAAGCTGTCAGACGTAGTCTGACTGATGAGGTGTCCTATTCGCTATTCGCTAATTACTAATCACTACGTTGGAAGGAATGATATATATGAAAAAACTTAAAAAATTATTATCGGCAGCTCTTGCCGCGGCGCTCGCGTTGACAGCAATTTCGGGGATAACCGTCTCGGCGGCGGGGCGGGTGACCGCCAATGATATAAAAGAACTCGCCGAGGTTACTCTGCGCGAGGAGCCCGATTATAAGGCCATACTCGGCACGGCCTACATCCCCGAGGACGGAGACATAACAAGCACCGCGATATACGGCGATATTATCGACCCAAGCTCCGCGTTTTTGGTTTACTCAAGCGCGGAATGCTATACGCGTCTGATCGGAAACGGAGCCGACACGCTTTCGGAGGCAATCGGGCTTTGCGAAAACGGCGCAAACAGCGGCACGCGCTATGACAGCTCGGGCGACAGGTGCTACTATCAGCCTCTGCCGGACTATCCGAACTGCGCGGACTATCCGCAGCTTAGCGGCGCGGCGGCTTACAGGCTGCGCATAAGAGACGGCGAGCACGTTGAGCTTGCGGTGCAGCCGCTCTATAACTTCGCGGCGGAATATCAAAAAGTTGCCGACGTCATGAACGAATACGGCCTTGATAAGCCCGACGCGGTCTATCTGTTCTCGGGAAATCCGTCATTCGGCGGCCCGCTCAAATCGGCGTCCTTCGGCGTCTCGGTCGACGGCGAGGAATACATAATCCCCGTAGGCCGGGACATCAATGACAAGCAGGGCGGCGCGGGCCTTGAGGCCTATAGGCTTTATGACATGATCGACTATAACGCGTATTTTAACACCCATCGCGCGAGCGTCGAGGATATACTCAAAACTGCGGAAAGCGAGCGCCTTGAGCGCCTGCCCGGGGTCCGCACCCGCGAGGATATCGAAGATGCAGCGAAAACCGTCGGCACAAACGACACCGACAGCTTTTCGAAATACATCGGCACCGCTCCGCACTACTCCGACATAACCGCGGGGCAGGCGGCGGTCACCAACCAACTGACCGAGCTGGGTGTCATAAGCGGCTTTGGTGGGAAATTCTGCCCAAGCGACAATGTGACAAGAGCCGAGACCGCGGCAATGCTGTGCAGACTGTTTGATATCAAAGACGGGAACGAGGGACCGGCCGCGTTTTCGGATGTGCCGCAAGATCACTGGGCGGCGGACTGTATCGGAGCCCTCGCGCAAAAGGGTGTGATAAGCGGGCTCGGAAACGGCACGTTCGAGCCGGAGCAAAGCGTGACATACGAGCAGGTATTCAAAATGGTCGAGCAGCTGCTGGGCTACACCGGACAGATGCTCGTGAGCTATGGCGGTACTTATCCCGAGGCCAACGTGCTGGCGGCCGTGAAGCTGGGTCTTGCGAACGACCTTAAAAGCTATGACTCGGCCGACCCGATCTCAAGGATCGAGCTGGCGTGCGTGCTGAGCCGCGCGCTCGACGCCCACACAGCGACCGTTGAGGTGTATATTGAAAACCTGACCGAGGGAGTTTATTACTACACCGACGCGACCCTGAGCGACCTTAAATGCGGCGCGGAGCCCGCCGGAAAACTGTGCGAAAGCGACAACGAGTTTTGGGAGTACACCCGGGCGCTTAAGTCGGAATACGCCGAAAAGACGCGGGACATCATCGACGCGGCGGTGTCGCAAACCGGCGGCATGGGCATAGACCTGGGCGGCGGCATAACGATACGCGCCAACCCCAAAGCCGATATCCCCAGGATCACAAGCTGAAAAAGTTATTAATAACGGCGGAGCCTCGGCTCCGCCTTGTTTTTCTGCTGTTTAATTTTGTTTGGCGGCGTTTTGTATGATATCTTCGCTGACACCCGCCTTGCGCAAATTTTCTATCATTAAATTTATTCCTTGTGCTCTGCCCAGATCCATGCCCAGGTTCATGCCTATGTCTATGCCTTCTTTTCTGGCGGTGTTAAGAGCTGTCTTTTCCGTTCTCAGCGCGTCCTCGCGCCTCTCCGCCATATCTTTCACGTCCTTTTCGTCGCTCAGCCTGAAGATCACATCCGTCGCCTCGCGTATCGATTCAACATTGCTCTGTCTTAACATATTCAGATCACCCTCGCTTTCCGAATTGATAAGCTGCATCCACAGCTTTTTCCTGTCTCCCGCGTCTATTTTCTTGTCGAGCTTCGGCAGCTCGAAAAAGTGTATCGCGCATGTGTCCGTAAGTATCTTGTTATGCTCAAGATCAGCCATCGTGTAGGTCGATGCGAACGACTCGGTATCAAACATCTTGAAATCCACTATGTTTATCGAGATCGTCGGCCGTATCTCGTCGTAGCCCTGACCCTTCTTGAGCTGTGTTCCGTATCTCTGCGCCCAGTAGTACAAGCTGCGTTCGGCAAACGCTCCGTAGTTGTTGACCTGCACTTCCACGTTTATAAGCTTATTATCCACCGTGAGCTTCAGGTCAAATCTTGTGAACTTGCCGTCGATCTCGTCGGGCGTTATCTCGGTGTTTTCCACAACAATGTCGGTTATGCTGTCGTATTTGATATCGAGTATGTCCGATATGAAATGCTTTAGCAGCTTTTCGTTGTCCTTTCGGGTAAACATTATTTTGAATACCACATCGGTCTTTGGTTTAACGATCTCTTTCATATCGGACACCCACTTTCTGAACTTATTATATCATACCATGCTGACAAATACAAGAATTTTTTATATTTTATAAAATATATTTCCGCAACGCGAAAACGGACAGATGTTTTTTCTGTCCGTTTTGAATTTTTTTAATATATTAAATTTATATCGGGTGGGTCATGTCGCTGTAGTTCACCATGTCTTTGTCGATATTATATTTATCGGCTTTTCTCTGCTCGAAGAACTTTACAGCCACCTGCTCAAACAGCGCGTAGGACAACACATCCTCGGGCTGCTCGGTCCACTCTGCGCATTCCTTTTTGAGCTTTTTGAGCTCGGGCTTTATCAGGTCGGCCGGGCGGCACTTGATGGCCTTCTCGTTTCCGATAATCTTTTTTCTGAACGTCTCGTCAATGGGCACGGGCGTTTTGCCGTACTCGCCCTTGCATATGCCCTTGGTCTCTTTGGTGACCATTTTGTATCTCTCGTCCATCAGCACATTGAGCACCGCCTGAGTGCCGACGATCTGGCTCGTGGGCGTGACAAGCGGAGGATAGCCCAGGTCCTTGCGCACCTCGGGCACCTCTTTTAACACCTCGTCGAGATTATCCTCTTTGCCCTGCTGCTTGAGCTGGGAAACCAGATTCGAGAGCATTCCGCCCGGAACCTGATACTTGAGCGTGTTAATGTCAACGCCCAGCACCTTGGTGTCGAGCAGGCCTTCGGCAAGATATTTCTCGCGCAGTGGCTTGAAATACTCGGCGATCTCGGTCAGCAGGTTGAGGTCGATGCCCGTGTCGTACTCGGTACCCTGGAGCGTGGCTACCAGAGGCTCGGTGGGCGGCTGCGACGTGCCCAGAGCCAGCGGAGACAGCGCGGTATCCACCACGTCGACTCCCGCCTCGATCGCCTTTAGATACGTCATCGAGGCCACGCCGCTGGTGTAGTGGGTGTGAAGCTGGATCGGGACCTTGACCGCCTTTTTGAGCTTTTTGACAAGCTCATACGCGGTGTAAGGCGTCAGCAGTCCGGCCATGTCCTTTATGCAGATCGAGTCGGCTCCGCAGTTCGCGTACTCCTTCGCCAGCTTCACGAAATAGTCTGTGTTGTGCACCGGGCTGATCGTGTATGATATAGCCGCCTGAACATGGCCTTTCTCCTTTTTTGTGGCGTTTATCGCCGTCTGGAGATTGCGCACGTCGTTTAAGGCGTCGAATATTCTGATTATGTCTATGCCGTTCGCGATTGACTTCTGAACGAAGTATTCCACAACATCGTCGGCGTAGTGACGGTAGCCCAGCACATTCTGGCCGCGGAACAGCATTTGGAGCTTGCTGTTGGGCGCGGCTTTTCTGATTTTTCTCAGGCGCTCCCACGGGTCCTCGTTGAGAAAGCGCAGGCACGCGTCGAACGTCGCGCCGCCCCAGACCTCAAGCGAGTGGTAACCCGCCTTGTCCATCAGAGGCAGAGCCGGAAGCATCTCGTCGGTGGTCATTCGGGTCGCGATGAGCGACTGGTGCGCGTCGCGGCATATAGTTTCGGTAATTCCAACTTTTGCCATAATATTATCCTCCTAATCGGTTGGTATTCAAAATTTAAGCAAACATCGCGAGGAAAACTCCCGCCGCCACCGCGCTGCCGATAACGCCGGCAACGTTGGGGCCCATGGCGTGCATGAGCAGGAAGTTCGAGGGGTTCTCCTTCTGGCCGACCTGCTGCGAAACTCTCGCGGCCATCGGCACCGCGGAAACGCCCGCCGAGCCGATGAGCGGATTGACCTTGCCGCCCGTGAGCTTGCACATCAGCTTGCCGAGCAGCAATCCGCCCGCCGTGCTGAAGCAGAAGGCAATAAGGCCCAAAAGCACGATTCCCAGAGTAGCGGGGGTCAGGAAGGTCTCGGCTTTGGCCGTGGCTCCGACCGTGAGCCCCAGGAAGATCGTGATGGTGTTCATAAGTCCGTTTTGCGCGGTCTTTGCCAGTCTGTCGGCAACGCCGCTCTCTTTTATCAGGTTGCCCAGCATGAGCATTCCCACCAGAGCGACCGCGTCGGGCACGATAAGCGCCACAACGATGGTAACGATGATCGGGAACAGAATGCGCTCGGTCCTGCTGACAGGCCTCAGCTGCTCCATAACGATCGAGCGCTCCTCTTTGGTCGTCATGAGCTTCATGATCGGGGGCTGGATAACCGGGATAAGCGCCATGTAGGAGTATGCCGCGATGGCTATCGCAGGGAGCAGCGCGGGCGCCAGAGTCTTTGTCACATATATCGCGGTGGGGCCGTCGGCTCCGCCGATTATACCTATCGATGCGGCTTCGTTAACGCCGAACCCGATCGAGGGGATCAGCGCGCCCATTGCCAGCGCGCCCAAAAACGTGATAAACACGCCGAACTGCGCCGCCGCGCCCAGAAGTATGCTCTTGGGGTTGGCGATAAGCGGACCGAAGTCGGTCATGATACCGATGCCGAGGAATATCAGCGGCGGATAAATTCCGAGCTTCACACCCAAGTACAAGAGATCCAGAAGACCGCCCTCTGCGAAAATACGCTGTATGTCAAGGTGTCCGTCGATCATATACTGCGGGTCGGTGAAGAACTCGGTGTGCATAAGTATCGCGCTTGAGTTTTGGAACATCGGCAGATTGGTCAGAAGCACGCCGAAGGCGATTGGGAGCAGCAGCAGCGGCTCGAACTTCTTGACTATCGCCAGATAAAGAAGCAGGCATGCGATGGCTATCATCAGCGGCGTTCCTATTACCTCAAGAATATTCTTTCCCGAGGAAACCGCGGTCATCATATTGTTTATCAGCGCCGCGATGCCGGTGCTTCCTAAAAAGCTTGAAAAAGCGTCTAACACAAAATCACCCTTTCGTTGTTTCGATTTGATTTAAGTATGTTTCTCGCAGGAATTTTGCTTAGCCGATCGAGATCAGCGGATCGCCGGTATTGACGGCAGCGCCCTGAGAGGTGCACACAGCGGCGATCTTGCCAGCTTTGGGCGCCATGATCTCGTTTTCCATCTTCATTGCCTCGAGCACGCAGAGCACGTCGCCCTCGTTCACGGTGTCGCCCGTGTTTACCTTAACGGAGACGATCGTGCCGGGCATGGGCGCCTCGACCGTGGTCGCGCCTGCGACGGGAGCCGCGGCTGCCTGAGCCGCCGGAGCGGGTGCGGGCGCCGGAGCGGGTGCGGCGGACTTTGGAGCCGGAGCCGCGGATCTGGGAGCGGGGGTCTGAGCCGCAGCCTCGGATGCGACCTCCTCCACTTCTACTTCGTATGTTGTTCCGTTAACGGTCACATTAAATTTTCTCATAATATTTTCCTCCTAACTTAGTTATTAGTAATTAGCGAATAGTGAACATCGTTATTAGTGATTAGCGAATAGTGAACATAGTTATTAGTAATTAGCGAATAGTGATTACGCGGGATCGATTTGGCGAAAATCGTTCGCGTGTTTCCCGCGATCGTTGGGGACGGGCGGCCGGGGTCGTCCGCCCCTACGGTATTTTGCTCACGTTGGTCGTAGGGGACGGCTGCGGCCGGAGCCGCGAAGCGGGTTCGTGGCACTACCGTATTCCGATTTTACGAATAAACGAGGCCACAAATCAATAACGATTTGCTGTATGAGCCCTCGGCGTCCCGCTGCCTCGCCCTTGGGGCGAGGCAATTTTTCGATCGTTAATACGTCGAATTGATCACGTCCTCGAGGCCGGCTTTGTTCCATTCGGGGGACGCGTTTCCCACTCTGCGGTAGGATTTTATGTTCAAATGATATGTCGATGTGCTGTAGGCTGCGGCGATTGCGGCGGTCAGCACAGCCACAAGCTCGCCGTCGTCCGCGGACTCCGCCTTATTCTCATCCGCCTTTTGCGCGGCGGGCAATGCCTTGCTCTGAGCCGCGGGCAGCGCCTTGGCGGCCTTGGCGGGTTCTTTGTAGAATATCGCTTTGAACGCCATCAGCACCAGCATAAGTATAACCAGAACGCCGAACACAATTGCAAGGCCCACGACTGTGACCTGAAGGCCCTCGGCCAGCGCTTCACCGATAGTCATAACTCAAGTCTCCTTTCGGTTTGATTTCTGTTTACAGCGGAATATTTCCGTGCTTTTTGGCGGGCCTTGTCTCGCGCTTGCCGGCGAGCATCTCAAGGGCGCTTATTATGCGGGGACGGGTCGAGTCGGGCTCTATCACGTCGTCCACATATCCGCGGGCTGCCGCCACATAGGGATTCGCAAACTTGTCGGTATACTCCGCGATCTTCTCGGCGCGGGTCGCTATCGGGTCGTCGGAATTCGCTATGTCTCTTTTGAATATAATATTCGCGGCGCCCGAGGGTCCCATGACCGCGATCTCCGCGGTGGGCCACGCGAACACCATGTCCGCGCCCAGGTGCTTGCTGTTCATTGCAATATACGCTCCACCGTACGCCTTTCTGAGTATAACGTTGATCTTGGGCACGGTCGCCTCCGAGAAAGCGTAGAGCAGCTTGGCTCCGTGGCGTATAACACCGTTGTGCTCCTGATTGATGCCGGGCAGATAGCCGGGAACGTCAGTGAAGGTGACGAGCGGAATATTGAAGCTGTCGCAGAAGCGGACAAATCTGGCCGCCTTGTCGGACGAGTCGCAGTCCAGCGAGCCCGCCATAAACTTGGGCTGGTTGGCGATTATGCCGATCGTTTTTCCGTTCATTCTGGCAAAGCCGATCACTATGTTTTGCGCGAACTTTTCGAACACTTCAAAAAAGTCGCCGCCGTCAACCACCTCGCGTATCACGTCGCGCACGTCGTAGCCCTTGTTCTCATCCTCGGGAACTATCTCCTCGAGTTTGTCCGAAAGTCTGTTGAGGTCGTCGCCGCAGGCGTATACCGGAGCGGTCTCAAGATTGTTGCCCGGCAGGAAGGAGAGCAAACGCTTGAGCTCCGCGAAGCATTCTGCCTCGGTCTTAAACGCCTTGGCCGCCACGCCGCTCTTTGTCGCGTGTGTCGCGGCTCCGCCCAGCTCCTCAAAGCTTACGTCCTCGCCCGTGACCGATTTTACGACCGCGGGGCCGGTGATAAACATCTGGGACGTGTTTTCAACCATAAAAATAAAGTCACAGATAGCGGGAGAATACACCGCGCCGCCCGCGCATGGGCCCAGGATCAGTGAGATCTGGGGCACAACGCCCGATGTCAGCGTGTTTCTCAAAAAGATGTCTCCGAATCCCTTGAGCGCGTCTATGCCCTCCTGGATCCTGGCGCCGCCCGAGTCGTTGATGCCGACTATCGGAGCGCCCATCTTTGCCGCCATGTCCATGACCTTGCAGATCTTGGCCGCGTGCATCTCGCCGAGAGAGCCGCCTATTACCGTGAAGTCCTGAGCGTAAGCGTAGATCAGTCTGCCGTCCACCGTGCCGTAGCCCGTCACAACGCCCTCTCCGGGAGCGTCTGTATTCGCCATGTTGAACTCGCTGCATCTGTGCTTCACAAACGCGTCGATCTCCACAAAGCTGCCCTCGTCAAAAAGCATGCCGAGTCTCTCGCGGGCGGTCATTTTGCCGCTGTCGTGCTGCTTTTTGATTTTGCCGTAGCCGCCGCCCTGCTCGATCGAGGCGCGCAGGCTCTGCAAATCCTCTGTTTTACTCATAATATATGCCTCCTTCGTCACGTCACAAATTTCTCCGCTTATCGCAAAAGCCATATGCGGCTTTTGCTCATCGCTGCGAATTTGTTCCTTCTTCCCAAAAACGCAAGCGTTTTCGGGATCCCTTTTTTGCGCTTTATTGGCGTTTTGTGGTAGCTATTTATATGCTTTGTTGCTAATTTTCGTTTTGGCTCGCCTTTGCCTCCCCTGCCGTAAGCTGGGGGCAAAGATGGGCGCCCCCTCGGGGATAATCAGCAAGCTTGCTTGCGGGTTCAAAGCTATCTTTCAAAATTGCTTGCAATTTTGACCAAGAGCTTCCTTAATGCTGTCGGGCAACGCCCGACTGAGGGGGGAGCCTAGTCACTACGTTCCCACCTCCGTCTGCGGCAAGCCGCAGCCACCTCCTCCCGGGGCGAGGCAAACCCATACGTTCGCGGGAATATGCGAATGAATTTCGCCAAATCAACTCCGCGTAATCACTATTCGCTAATTACTAATCACTACGTTTGTAGCGCGGTTTCTTCTTCGGGCGTGCGGGCGCGGGTCTGCGCCGCTTAGCCGCCTTCTCGCCGTATATATAACGGCTCTTCTCTCGGGACGACACCTTGCCGGTGCCTATCTTTTTAAGCATGTTGACCTCAGACTCCGAAAGTCTGCGCCATTTGCCGAGCGGCAGATGTCCCAGCGCAAGCCCCGCCTCGCGGGTGCGCTTGAGGCGTTTGACTATGCAGCCCGTTGCCTCGAACATCTTCCTCACCTGACGGTTCCTGCCCTCGTGGATAGTGATCTCGATTTTGGTTCCCAGCTGCGTCGCGCCCAGCACCGAAACCTCGGCGGGGGCGGTGCGGCGGCCGTCGATCACGACTCCGTTTCTGAGCCGCGTTATGGTCTGCATATCTATCTTGCCGGTCACCTCGGCGATGTACGTCTTTTCAACATTATTCTTCGGGTGGGTGATCCTGTAGGTCAAATCGCCGTCATTGGTGAGCAGCAGCAGCCCCTCGGTCTCGTAATCCAGCCTTCCGACCGGATATATCCTGTCGGGAATGTCGCTGACAAGGTCCATCACGGTGTCGCGCTCCTTGTCGTCGCTGACCGTGGTGACGAATCCCGCGGGCTTGTTGAGCATGATATAAACGAGCTTACGCGCCGGACGGACTTCCTCCCCGTCCACCGTCACAACGTCTCGGTCTTCCTCGACCTTGACGCCCATCTCGGTGACGGTCTCACCGTTTATGGCAACTCTGCCGCTTTTTATGATTTCCTCGCTGCCGCGCCGCGATGCCACGCCGCAGTCCGCGAGATACTTTTGCAGTCTGACCATAAAAATCCCCGTTCCGCGCTTTTGACGCAAAAATCAAAAGCGTCTTAAAAACACATTTGTGGTATATTATAACTCATTTTCGCCTCAAATTCAACACGAACCGAGGCAAAAAAATAACCGATTATATTTCACAAAATCGGCTATCTATTAGTATTTTTGTATAATTTTTAACAAATCGGTTTTTATTCATTTTATTCCTTAAAAGGAATACCGAGCTTTTTGAAGGTTCGGGCAAGGAACACGAAGCACAGCACGACGGCGGCTATCTCGGCGATAGGGAGCGACCACCATATAAGCTCGAGCCTGCCAAGCAGCGACAGCAAGTACGCCGCGGGCGCCAGAATAACCAGCTGCCTTGATACCGAGACCATAAGCGAATACAGTCCCTGGCCCAGAGCCTGAAGCACCGACAGCGAAACTATGCTGAAGCCCGCCGCCAAAAAGCTTATGCTGATTATGCGCAGCGCGGGCACGCCCATAGCCGTCATCTCGGGCGAGGCGTTGAACATCCACAAAAGCTGCCTCGGGAAGATCTGGAATATCAGAAATCCTATGAGCATCGCCGCCATGGCGTATGTAATGCTGAGACGCATGGTCTTTATAATCCTGGGATATTTTTTCGCGCCGTAGTTGTAGGCTATTATCGGCACCATACCGTTGTTCAGGCCGAATATCGGCATGAATATAAAGCTGTTCAGCTTGAAGTACACGCCGTACACCGCGGTGGCGGTCGAGGTGAACGCGATAAGTATCTTGTTCATGATAAACGTCGTGAGCGAGGATATCGCCATCATCAGTATAGAGGGCAGGCCCACCTTGTAGATATTGGCGATAATGTCGAGCCTGGGCAGCATTTTCTTTAAGCTGAACTTCAGCTCCTTGTTGACCTTTATGTTGAAAACGACCGTCAGCAGCATGGCGATTATCTGGCCCATAACGGTGGCGGCGGCCGCTCCGGTAACGCCCATTGCGGGCAGGCCGAACTTGCCGAAAATGAATATCGGGTCGAATATTATGTTTATGACCGCGCCGATACCCTGGGTTATCATGGTGTATATCGTCTTGCCGGTCGCCTGGAGCAGCCTCTCGCCCATTATCTGACCGAACAGTCCGAACGAGAATATCGTGACGACGCTCATGTACTGATAGCCGTACTGCACGATTTGGGGATCGCTCGTCTGTATTGTGAAAAACTTGTGCGACAGCGTGAGCCCGACAACAAGAATGACAAGCCAGTTGACGACCGCCAGAAAAACGCTGACGCTGGCGGCCTTGTTCGCGGTCTTAAAATCCTTCGCTCCCAAGGATTTGGACACGAACGAGTTGACTCCCACTCCCGTGCCGCTCGCGATCGAGATCATAAGATTCTGGACCGGGAACGCCAGCGACACGGCGGTCAGAGCGTTCTCGTTGATCTGCGCCACGAATATGCTGTCAACTATGTTATAGAGCGCCTGTACGAGCATCGAAATGATGATAGGGAGCGACATGGTGATAAGCAGCCGATTGACCGGCATAACACCATGTCGCT
>CANQQJ010000027.1 GCA_947625905.1 uncultured Clostridia bacterium
ACAAACGACAGGATAATAACGCTTGTGACCTGCACCGGATACAACAGCGACAGATATGTCGTTCAGGGAAAGATAACTCCTATAAATTAGAATCGGCGTTATCGGACACCCGAACAAAAAAACAGGCGCCCCCGAAATTCGGGGGCGCCCGGTTTTTTTATGCGGCAGCGGCGCACAATATGTCGTAGGGCCGGACGGCCGCATACGGCCCGTTTGCCTCCTCCCGGGAGGAGGTGTCAGGCGAAGCCTGACTGATGAGGTGTTTTTTTATGCCTCAAGAATCGTTAAGCGGATTATACGCCTATGCTGACACCTCATCCGACTTTTTGCCCGGTCGGGCAAAAACCCACCTTCCCCTCAAGGGGAAGGCTTTTCCCACCTCCGGCCGCGGGACGCCGGGGTCGTTGTTCCCTACATACCTATTTTACATCATTTCTGCGTTCGCGGGGACAAGCGAAAGATTTTCGATAGCCATCTCCGCGTAACTACTATTCGCTAATCACTAATCACTACGTTCGTAGGGCCGGACGGCCTCGGCCGCCCGCCCCTTTGGATTTAATTGGGAAGAACTAAGTTAATTAAAACACAAGCGTTTCGTCGGTTTCCGCCTGGGGTTTTATGCCGCTCATATTGTTCCAAAGCATTACTTTTATGATTGAACTTTTGAGATCAACATTGTCAAATGTGACCATCTCCGCCGCGGGCTTTGATATCATAAATTTTAGTGTTTCGTTATAGTCATCGTAGACAGCGAGAACAACGGTTCCGCTTGTACCGTTAAGATTCGAGACATCGACCGTCACGCTGTTGTTTGTGCAGTTTAATATGGAAATGTCAGGATCTTTTGGCATTGTGCTGTTATAGTGTATGGTAGCGTATGGCAGATCACAATTCAGCTTAGCCCATTCTTCTTTTGTTCCCGCATAATATACATCTAGTCCGGTCAATAACAAAAAAGCATTCGGGTCAATTGTAGTTATGCTTTTCGGAATACCCACAGCTCTTAAATCGTAGCATAAAGCAAATGTGGCTTCTGATATTTTTGTGATGCCGCTCGGAAGATCTATTTTTTTAAGATAATAGCATTGCCAAAACGCATATTCTCCAATATTAGTGACGCTATCGGGTATATCTATATTTTTAATTTTGCAGCCGACAAATGCTCTGTTACCTATATTGGTCACGCTGTTTGGTATTTTTACCTTTGCGAGATCGCTGCAATCCCAAAAAGCGCCCACACCGATAGACACAGTGTTGTTAGGTATTGTATAATACGGCTGCGCTTTATCTTTGGCGTAACATAATAATTGGGTTTTGTCTTTACTGAATAAAACCCCATCTATATCCGAATAATTAGGATTGTTTTTATCTACGTTGATATTCAGGCGTCCGCTGTTGCTTTTCACCTCTTCGGCACCGTCTATAACACTGGCGGGTATGTTGATGTTTTCAAGATTGTAGCAATATTGAAAAGGGCTATTACCTATCGTTGTAACACCGTTTGGTATGATAATACTTGAAAGACTTTCGCAGTGGCTAAACACGAAATTTCCTATACTTGTTATACTGTTAGATAATTTAATATTCAAAAGATTGTTACAATCCATAAATGCAGCGTTGCCAATATTTGTAACGTTGTTCGGTATTACTAAGTCTGTTAGATTAAAACATCCATAAAAAGCATAATGTCCAATACTTTTAACATTATTAGATATATTAATTGTTTTTAAATCGGAACAGTCCTCAAATGCCCGATCACCGATACTTGTAACCGGCAGTCCGTCTATTTTGTCGGGAATGGTTACCGAGACGGCATTTTCACTGCAGCCTGTGATCTCGATATGATCTCCGCAGTTTTCGTAAGTAAGATCACCGTATGTCGCAGCGGCTGCGGGCGTGAACGAAAGCAAGGCGCAAAGGATTGTAAATACCAAACTTAAACATAAAACTCTTTTCATAAAAATGTACCTCCTAAAATAAAAAGTGTGTGGCCGCAATCTAAGCCACACACGAAAAATGCACGGCTCGGATTGTTACCACACAATTTTAAAATCTACAAATAAATCTCAACACAAATGAGCTAATAGATTGAGCGCACATTTTTGCCGAAAAGCAAAAACCGCCCATTTATATTGTAGATTTATTCAATTTTAAAATTATGTGGTGAGTACAGTTTATCACATGCCGGAAATATTGTCAATCGGAATTTTGGAAAATATAGCATGATGTTAATTATAATTTTAAAGCGCGTTGACATATTTAAATTATATAGTATAATACCAACAGAACATAATAAAAGGAGCGGATGTTTATGCGTTTGATAATAACCAAAACGGCCGAGAAATCCATTAAACGCTTAGACAAACCTACAAAATTCGTGCCCGAGGATGAGCCGTTTCCCGATGAAGTCCTTGCGATAAAACAGGGGAAAGCGGATGTTGCCGGCGGAGATATATCCGATTTTGACGGTATTGATTGGGAACTTTAATTGTGTCTGTATAGCAAAGGAGCCCCGCGTTATGCAGGGCTCCGGTTATTTTGTTTTTTAGCCGAGTTCGGCGAAATATTTGATTGTTCTAACCATCTGGCTGGTGTAGGAGTTCTCGTTGTCGTACCAGGAAACAACCTGAACTTCGTAGATGCCGTCTCCAACTTCCGCAACCATTGTCTGGGTAGCGTCAAACAGCGAGCCGTACTTCATTCCGATAACGTCGGAAGATACGATCGGGTCGGTGTTGTAGCCGAAGGACTCGCTCGCGGCGGCCTTCATGGCGGCGTTGATTCCGTCAACCGTGATGTTCTCGCCCTTAACAACCGCTGTCAGGATGGTGGTCGAGCCGGTAACTACCGGAACGCGCTGCGCCGAGCCGATCAGCTTGCCGTTGAGCTCGGGGATAACCAGGCCGATAGCCTTGGCCGCGCCCGTCGAGTTGGGAACGATGTTGGCCGCGCCCGCTCTCGCGCGTCTCATGTCGCCCTTTCTGTGGGGGCCGTCCAGGATCATCTGGTCGCCGGTGTAGGCGTGGATCGTCGACATGATACCGCTCTGGATGGGAGCGTAGTCGTTGAGAGCCTTGGCCATGGGAGCCAGGCAGTTCGTTGTGCAGGACGCCGCGGAGATGATCTTGTCGTCCGCTGTCAGCACGTTCTCGTTAACCGAGTAAACAACTGTGGGCAGGTCGTTGCCGGCGGGAGCCGAGATAACTACCTTTTTCGCGCCCGCGTCGATGTGAGCCTGAGCCTTCGCCTTTGAGGTATAGAAGCCCGTGCACTCCAGAACAACGTCAACGCCGATCTCGCCCCAGGGGAGCTTTGACGCGTCGGCTTCCTCATAGATCTTGAGAGTCTTGCCGTCTACCGTGAGGGTTCTCGCCTCGTCGTCGCACTCGACCGTGTGCAGGCCCTCGCCTATCGCGCCGCAGAATCCCTTCTGAGCCGTGTCGTACTTCAGAAGATTAGCCAGCATCGAGGGAGCCGTCAGGTCGTTGATGGCAACGACCTCATATCCGTCAGCCTCAAACATCTGTCTGAAAGCCAGACGGCCGATACGTCCAAAACCGTTAATAGCAACTTTTACCATAATAAAAGTACCTCCTAAATATAAATTAAAATTTTTATTATTTTTCAAAAATCCCAAGCGCGTTTCGGGCGCTTTTTGCGGGTCACTATTATTGTACCTTATAGCGGAAAAATATTCAAGTACTTTTTTGATATTTTTATGTCAAATATATCAAAAGTTTTGCAAAGCGATATAGCGAATTTACTTGTGCAAACTGCACAAAACGATAAAAATCGCGGAAAAGAAATGTTACAGAAATGTTACAGAATCATTTGATTTGTGTTACAATACATGATGCGCAAGATATTGAGGCGAATAAAAAATAAAATCAACATATGGTGTAAAGGTTTTTTGAAGACAGCAAAACAAAAGGAAATATAGGGGAAATTTTATGTATTTTTTGTAAATGAGGATTTAACAAATTGTGAAAAAATCCCGTTTTCGCTTGATTTTAGGGGCGATCGGTGTTATAATATGACTAACATTAGGGAAGTTGAGATCAATCGCGCGCTTGCCGCACGGACGGCGAATGGGGCGCGTAAATATTTTGAGGTGATATTTTTATGAGAAAACTTAGAGCGCTCGCTTTGACGGTGCTTATACTGTCTTTGTCGGTCGCCGCGTTTCCCGCGGTGGGCGTTTCGGCGAGAGAGTTTTCCGACGTTCCGATAACCGCCTCGTATTACACGGCGGTCGACAAGCTGAGCAACATAGGCGTTATCCAGGGACGCGAGGACGGAAACTTCGCTCCGAACGCTCAGACGACGCGCGCCGAATTCTGCGCGTTCCTGTCAAGGGCGACGGGCTATAACGAGAATTATTATCAGGCCTCGACCACGCCGTTTACCGATGTTTCGGTCGATTACTGGGCGAACAATTACATATCTTATTGCTACGACAGAGGCTATATAAACGGAAATCTGGACAATACCTTCGCGCCGGCCGACCCGGTCACGTATGAGCAGGTTGTGAAAATGGTTGTCTGCTCCTCGGGGGCGGGCGACGACAGCCTGAGAAGCGTGGGACCCTACTGGTACTCGGGATATCTGGCGGTGGCCGATAAGTACGGACTTCTTCACGACACGACCAAGGCGGTCGGAAAAGACGCGAACAGAGCCTTTGTGGCTCAGATGATATACAACTCGCTGAGCTTTATAAACGGCGGCGAGTTTGACGACAGTGCGGCGGTAACGGACGCGGCCGACCTTTCCAACAACGCGGCCCACAGCACGCCCGCGCCTCAAAGCGCAAAGGCGTCCGAAGAAGAGATATTTAAAGCGACGCCCGCGCCCACGCCTGTGCCGACATTGGCTCCGACGCCGCTGCCCACATCGGCACCCACGCCGAAGCCTACTTTGGCGCCCACGCCGAGACCCACGGCGCCTCCGCAGCAGAGCGTTCCGCAGAATGTTCCGGTATGGAATTCGGCGTATCAGCCCAACAAGACGATAGTTATCGACCCGGGCCACAACTACAGCGGAGTTGACACCGGAGCGACCGGAAACGGTCTCAGGGAGCAGGATATAACATGGTACATAGCCGAAAAAGTCAAGCCGCTGCTTGAGGCTCACGGATTCAACGTTGTTATGACGAGAAACTCGATCACCGACAACTGCTCGACCGTGTCCACCTCTGACAGTCTGGCTTACAGGTATAACCTGGCGAACAATTTAAACGCGGCTCTGTTTGTGTCCATCCACTGCAACGCGGGCGGATCGAACGGAACCGAGACATACTGCTACTATAACAGCGCCGAGGGACGCAAGCTCGCGCAGAAGATCCAAGGATACATAATCGGCTCCGTCGGCACGGCGAACAGAGGCGTAAAGGAAGCCGGATTCGCGGTGATCAGACACACCGTAATGCCCGCGGTGCTGGTAGAGACGGCGTTTATAGACACCGCCGACGATGCGGCAAAGCTCGGCGACGACGCGTACCGTCAGAAATACGCCGAGAGCATAGCCCACGGAATATGCGACTACATGGGCGTGGCGTATTAATTAACGAAGGGAAGGGCACATAATAATGTGCCCTTTTTAAAACAACCGAAAGGAAACATATCATGGAAAAAATCACAAAAAAGCCCGAGCTGCTGGCGCCCGCGGGGAACCTCGCCAAACTGAAAACCGCGATAACCTACGGCGCCGACGCGGTGTATATAGGCGGCGAGGAGTTTTCGCTGCGCACCGCGGCCGACAATTTCACCGCGGCAGAGATCGCCGAGGGGGTCAAATATGCCCATGAGCGCGGGAAAAAAGTGTATTTGACCGCCAATATAATCCCTCACAACAGCGATATTGCCGAGTACGGCGGTTTTTTGAAGGAGCTTGAGGGGATAGATATCGACGCGGTGATACTTTCCGATTCGGGAATGTTCGCCATGACCCGCGAGTTTATGCCGAACACCGATATCCATATAAGCACCCAGGCCAATATCGTCAACTGGAAGAGCGCCGAGATGTGGCGCGATATGGGCGCCGCGCGCGTTATCCTCGCGCGGGAGTTGTCTCTCGGAGAGATCCGCGAGATCCGCGACAGGGTGCCGGGGCTTGAGATCGAGGCGTTTGTCCACGGCGCGATGTGCATTTCGTACTCGGGACGCTGCCTGCTCAGCAACTATATGGCGGGCCGCGACGGGAACAGAGGCGAGTGCGCCCACCCCTGCCGCTGGAAATATTTTTTGATGGAGCAGCAGAGGCCCGGAGAGTACATGCCCGTGTTTGAGAACGAGCGCGGGACTTTTATATACAACTCAAAAGATCTGTGTATGCTGCCCCATGTTGACAAGCTCGTCGAGGCGGGCGTCGACAGCTTTAAGATAGAGGGCCGCGTCAAGTCGGAGTTCTACGTGGCGACCGTGGTCAAGGCTTATCGCAGAGCGATCGACGATTATTTCGCCGCGGCGCCGGAGGAGTACAAGTTCGACGAGAGTCTTATGGACGAGGTCAAAAAAGTAAGCCACCGCGACTACACAACCGGATTCTTTTTCGGAAAGCCCGGCGGCACCGAGCAGCATTACGAAAGCAGCTCGTATATCCGCGACTACGACATGGTCGGAGTGGTCGAGAGCTATGACAAAAAAACCTGCATGGCGAAGGTGATCCAGAAAAATCGCTTCTTTAAAGGCGACGAGGTCGAGTTTTTGCGCCCGTACGGGGATTTTTCAAAGCAGGTAATCGAGTATATGACAGACGAAAACGGCATCGAGATCGAGGTGGCCAACCATCCGCAGAGCACGGTCTTTATAAAAACCGAGCTCGAGCTCGAGCCCGAAACTTTTATTAGAAAAAAGAAATAGGCAGCGGCATTGTCCTTCCGCGGAACAAGCGCCGAGGGGCGGATCTTCTGCCGCGGGCGCTTCCTAATTATTATAACGCGGGAAAAAATTTTTATCGCAATAATAAATTGCCGCAAATTATCAAAGCGCAATGTTTGATTATCTATTGACTTTTTTCGATTAGTGTGTTAAAATTAACATTGCGGCGGTTTGTCCGTCCCGGAGCATATCGGGAAATCGGCGCGCCGCGGAAAATTAATCAAGTAAAATAATTAAAATTTATTTTTATCTTTGGAGGGTAAAATATGAGAAACATTAAAAGACTTACCTGTCTGGTTGTCGCGTTTCTGATGATCGTGTCCTGCGGCGCGGTATTCGCGGATTTCAGCGATGTTCCCGCAAATGCTCCGTATTCGCAGGCGGTCTCGGCGCTCAGCCAGCTCGGTGTAATCAACGGTTATGAGGACGGCACGTTCAAACCCGACAACGACGTTACGCGCGCCGAGTTCACCGCGATGCTCATGAGAGTAATGGGCGCCGGAAGCTTGGGCTCGACTTCCGCGGAGTCGCTTCCGTTCACGGATCTTTCCGACACGGATTCGTCGATCTCTTGGGCTATTCCGAATATTAACATAGCGTACAGCAAAGGCATTATCAACGGATATCCCGAGGACAACACATTCAGACCCAACAACAACGTGCTTTATGAGGAAGCGGTAAAGATGGTTGTATGCGCCCTGGGCTACGGCGGCTATGTTGACACAAACGCCGATCCCTGGTATTCCGATTATATCAATCAGGCCAGATCGCTGACTATCATCAAAAACGCTCAGAACATGGGCACCATCGGCAGCCCCGCCAGCCGCGCCTGCATCGCTCAGATGCTGTACGACTCGCTGGAGGTCAGCCTCGTTGAGGGCGGAATGCTCACAAACAAGACGCTGCTTTCGGACTATCTGGGATATGTTAAGAACACGGGCTATATTTCGGCCAACGACGTGACAAGCCTTGACAACCCCGATGTTACGATGCACGAAAACCAGATACAGATCCGCGCCCGCGAGCCCGGCTCGAACGTGTATGAGGTGCATACATACGCGGTCGAGAACATAGCCGAGTTCCAGAACAAGCTGGGCTATCAGATCGACTTCTTCTATTCGGCGGCATCGGCAAACAGCGCGGTTCGCTCGCTGTTCAGCTATGAGATCAAGACAAACAACACAACTCTTGACATAGCCGCCAACATGATCGAGCCGGACGAGTCCACAAACTCGATCATAAGATATTATCCCGACCAGAACTCGCGCACATCAGGCGCCAACCTTGCTCAGGACAACATAGTTATCTATAACGGCAAGCTCTACGGCCCCAACGCGGATTCGAGCAGATTCTCGGTCAGCATGCTTCCCGCGGTCGGAAACGTTTCTCTGCTGGATTCCGACAACAACGGCGCGTTTGATATAATCAATATCTGGAATTACGACGTATACTATGTCAGCAGCAAGATGAGCACCGAGCGCTCGATCACCGACAACGTCACCAGAGAGGGTCAGAACGCGAAGCTCTATCTTGACACCGACAGAGACAAGATCAATATTATCAGAAAGAGCGGCGAGAAGCTTGACTTCGGCTCGATCGCGACGGGTGACGTTGTATGCTACGGCGCGAGCAACCCCAATAACGGCGGCGAGCTTTACGCCACGGCTGTTGTTTTGTCCGACAAGGTGACCGGCACGATCACATCGCTGATCGCCGGCGAGGATATGGTTGTCAACAACCAGACGTATCCCTTCTCGGCGGCCGCTCCCTGGATGAGCACCGCTTACGCTCTGGGCAACACCAAGGCTCTTGAGTCGCCCAAGGCGTCCGAGAGCGGAACCTATGTTCTTGATATAAACGGCAACGTTTTCGCGTACAGCAACACGGCGGACAACACCGCCAACATGACGTACGGCTATCTTATAGCCTATGACGCGGGCAACAATCTGTTCGGCTCCAGCCTTGAGGATCTTCGTCTGAGGATATTGTCCCAGAACGGAACGCGCAGCGATTACTATGTAAGACGCTCGACGAGAGTTAACGGACAGTCTTATAACAACAGCAATGATTTCATCAACGCTCTGTACGAGGGCGCGGGATATCAGTATACCGGCACAGACTCGTACACCAACCTGCAGCAGGTTGTCAAGTTTGCCGTATCGGGCAATTATATTACCGATATGTACACGGTAACATCCGACACCTACGTAAACGGCGGAAACGAGATCGTGACAAACAAGCTGTACAAGTACTCGAATCTTGATCCCTCAAGAGGCGACGTTAACCTGAAGTATTCAAACAACAGACTCAGCAACGGAAGCGTTAACCTGATGGTTGAATCGGGCACGGTGGTATTCGTTGTTCCTCAGGATTCCGAGAGAAACAATCAGGATAACTTCTTCAAGAGAGACCGCGGCTACTTCAGCAACAACAGAACGTACGCCAAAGTTGAGGCGTTTGATGTTTCGACCACCAACGCGGCGAGAGTCGTTGTGGTATACAGCGGCGCGTCCGCCCAGGAGGTTGACGACAACTCGCCGATCATGGTTATAAGCCAGCTGCCCGGCCAGACCGTTGACAGCTCCACCGGCGATTACGTGACCGACGTTACCGGATATCAGGTTACAAGATATTCCGGAAGCCTCAAATCGAACGTGAGAGCGTCCGACACTTCAACAAGCATTCTCAACTCGATGAGCATCGGCGATATCTACAGAGTGGGCGAGGATTCATACGGATATCTGACGTTTGAGAGCAAGAACCGTCTGTACCCGGCGACCAACGGTTATATCGACACCGGACTCGATTCGAGAGGCAACTGGGATTCCGCGGATTACTGCGTGATCTACGGCAGCGTTTACGCCTCGAACTCAAACGAGGGTATGGTTCTTACCACAAAGGTGGCCGGATATGACGACGACCTTGAGACCGTGGAGCAGTATCCCATTCCCGCGCTCAACTTCAGAGACGCGACGATCTTGAGATATGACTATAACAGAAACAACACCACGATAGTTGATGTTTCGGCGGACGGCCTTATCAATCTCGACACCCTCTCTACCTTCGCCAACGGACAGGATCCCGCGGACGTTCTGGTATACATGTACCAGGGCGAGGTAAAGATGATGGCTATCATTCACGAGTAAAATTTTTAACGGGCCGCCGTTTTGGCGGCCCGTTTTTTGTATTGAATATTGACAAGTCAAATTCTGTGTGATAAAATAATGGTAATCTCATATAAAGGAGACGCAAATGCGTTTCCCGACATACAAAGGAAGGCTATAAGGGAGGTTAACATCTATGGTAGAATTAACGGAAGATCAAAAGCACGAAATGTGCGTCGAGCTCGCGGAGCATCTGCCCAAAATACGGGAGCTGCTCAAACTGTCACAAAAAGCGTTCGGAGAAAGGTGCGGGATCTCGACGCCGCGAATGTCGGTCATTGAAAACAAGCATTTTGTTATGACATGGTCGCAGCTCACATCGATTATGTTTGTTGTTTTATCCAATCTTAAAACGAAGGAATATTTTATAGTGAATAATTTGCTCGGCCCCGCTTTTCTGCAGTTTATCCAGCAGAAAGAGGAAAACAGCGTTCCCGACATAAACGTCGCGGTCGAGGATGTGTATGTCGACAGATATAAAAAGCAGTTTTTTGACAAATACATAAAGGATTGGGATTAAAAAATATCAGTGTTTTTGGATTATTCGGGGCGCGGCGCAAGCGTCCCGGATGTATTTTTTCTTAATAATATATATAAAATTTTCGTACTATTTTGATTTTAAGGCGCAAAATAGCAAATAATTATTAAAAACTAATGAATAATTGCCTCTTTGTTTTGGCCTGATTGACTAATTCGAAAAATTGTTGTATAATTAAATTAACTGCACGGGAGTGGTGTGTCCATTTTTAGCTCCCGGGATATAGATAAAAATTAGATTTAATAATAGGGGGAATAGTAAATGAGAAAGTTTAGAAAGACTATGGCATTGTTGCTCGCGCTCGCGCTGGTTCTCACGACCTTCGGCGCGGTTACTGTCTCCGCCGCTTCGTTCAGCGACACGCAGGGTCACTGGGCCGAGAGCGTTATAGACAAGTGGAGCAGCGCCGGAGTTGTGAACGGCTATGGCAACGGCACGTTTAATCCGGACGGCAACATAACCAGAGCCGAGCTTGCCAAAGTCATTTCCACGGCAAGACAGTATACGACGGAAGCCGAGATCAGCTTCACCGACGTCGCGGACGGTGACTGGTACGTTTCGGACCTCAAAAAGTGCGTCGCTCAGGGAGTCATAGGCGGCTATGAGGACGGCACTTTCAAACCCGACAACGAGGTTACCCGCGAGGAAGCGGCCGCGATGTTCCAGAGAGCGTATCAGATCAACTCGCACGGCCTTATAACATTCGCCGACAGCGCTCAGATCTCGGCGTGGGCCGAAACGGCGATATCCGCCATGGTCGGAACAGGCATAATCAACGGTTATGAAGACAATACCTTCCGTCCCGCGGCAAGCATTACCCGCGCGGAGGTCGTAAAGATCCTTGACGGCATAAGCACAATAGGCGCCGCGCCCGGAGCGACGACAGCTCCCGGCCAGAACAGCGTAAGCTCGGGCACCGTTGTCAGCGGCGGTCTGGGCGGCAGCGGCAACGGCGGCTTCGGCGGCGGTATCGGCGGCAGCGGAAACACAAATGACTTAAGCTATAATGTTACATTCAACGCGAACGGCGGAACTTTTGCCGATACCGGCAAAGATACGGCGGCGGCAAAGATCGCGAAGGGCAGAGTTATCGGCGGCGCGGCCCCCGTGCCCGCGCGCGAGGGTTATCTCCTGGACGGCTGGTACACCTCGAAGGCCGCGGCAGACGAGCTTATTGAAGGCAAGAAGTGGGATATAAACGCAGATCCTGTCAACGCGGGTCTGATCCTCTACGCCGGATGGTACCAGGAAGGCAAGGTCGTTGTTTCGTTTGAGACAAACGGCGGCTCTCCCTCGATCCCGGAGCAGACGATCAACACCGGCGAAGCGGCGGCGCGTCCCGGAGTGACTCCCGTAAGAGAGCATTACACGTTCCTTGGCTGGTATGTTTCAAACACCGCCATCGGCGAATATGATTTTAGCACACCCATAAGAAAGAACACGCGCATATATGCTCAGTGGAAAGTTGACGCGGACTATGCCGATAAGGAGGTCGAGTTCCCGACCGACACAACGGGATCGTTCTTGAACGGAACAGTCACGGCGGCGCCTCCCGCGGCCATACCCGGCGAGAACGTTGAGATCACGGTCACGGCTCCCGAGGGATATGTTGTAAGAGAGGTCAAAGCGGTCAACTATATTTCAAGCATAGACGGAACTCAAAAAACGATCGACGCGTCATACTCGAAGAACACTGCATCGTTCGCGATGCCCGAGGATGTTTTGGCAGGCTCGATAAGTGTTGAGGCTGCGTTCACGCTGCCCGAGAGGCCCACGCCTACTCCGGCGCCTCCCACAGCGACGCCCATCCCCACCGCAACGCCCGAACCCACACCGTATATTGTTTCGTATGTGTTTAGCGAAGGCATATTTGAGGGAGTGGATTCGGTAGCGGCCAATGCCGATATGGACGGACTTTCGGTTGACGCAGCGACGGAGATCGGCGACAGTAAAAAGACTTTCACGCAGGGCCAGAATCTCGGCGAGGAAGGATATATCGACGGATCGGGAAATTCGTACACGAGACGTCTCAGAGTAAACAAGGCGAACACCACCGTTCATCTGTACGGCCCGTGCAAGATCACGATCGACGCGTCAGGCTCAAACAACGATGATGACAAGGGATTTAATCTCGAGATCGACGGCAAGCAGGTAGGATATTTTGAGATCCCGCCTCAGGAGTCCGGAACATCGTGCTTCTATGATTACAAAGGCGGCGTGGCCGATATGGTAATAAAGCCTTTCCGCGCGAGCACGGGAAAAGCCGACAACATCCAGATCTACGGAATTTACTGCGACTACGGCATGACGCCTCCGGTTATACCCACAGCGACGCCCGTGCCCACCAAAGACCCCAACGCTCCTTATCCGATCGCACTGACCAAGGATCTTGAAGGCGGCAGCCTCTCTGTTACCGCGAACGGATTCAACAGCGACAACGTTCAGAGCGTTACGTGGCAGTCAACAAGCATTATAGGCGATCCTCCCAAAGATGTTGCGGGCGATGACGGAAATATCCTGCCCGGAAAGACTCTTATAAACCTCAACGGCAGAGACGACTCGGACGGCACTTTGATGCTGTTTGAGGATATGCACTGGGAGGATGTTCAGAGAGACGGCGGCACATACAGAATAGTAAGAGGAAAAACAAACCCGGTCGGCGCGCCTCCTTGGGCTGACGATGCCGAAGCAGGAGCGGTATTCAGGATCCACACTCCCAAGTCGGGACGCGTGACACTCAAGGGTATCGCTTACACGGGTAAGACGTATTCAATATTTGATGAGAATCTGGCGTCGCCGAGTCTTAGTGATTTTATCTTTAAGGAAGTGCCCGGAACCAATTACGTGGAGCTCGGCTTTAACTGCGAGGCAAATCACAACTACTACTTCTACGGCGGCGGCGGCACAAAGGTCGGCATTCAGGAGATCACGATAGCGACCGCGCTCGAATCCAAGAGAGGCGACACGGTCGAGATCGAGGCCAGACCCGACGCGGGCAATATGTGCGCCGAGATCCAGACCGACCCGGTTGTAAAGGTTAAGTCGCTGGGCAACAACAAGTATTCGCTCAAGATGCCCGCCGAGGAACTGAAGATAGCGGCCAAATTCGCGCCCGAGGGATCGAGCGAGCATCTGGCGCAGGTCGGCACCGTGACCAACGGAAGCGTAACTCTCAGCAAGCCCGACGCGGTTATCGGCGATGAGATAGTCAGCAGCGAAGAATCATTCATGAAGTACGCGGGCAACGGCGGCGAATGGATCGTATCAAGCGACGGATTCCTGCCCACCGAGGAGAAGGGCCCCACGGCTATCGAAGAGATCGCCAGCATGGGCAACAACGACACGACCCTCATGGAGGTTACCGACAAGGCCGTTCAGTATGTGCTGGATAAGCCGATAGAGAACGGACCGTTCACCCTTTCGTACGACTTCTATCAGTATGGAGTAGCAAGCGCGGGACGCTCGTTCAGACTGTATCTCGACAACGCGGCTCATCCGTACGACGAGAACACCGGCAAGGCTTCGGCGATGGGAACCGACGGCGCGTTCTTCCATATGACAAACGTAGACAACAAGGTATATGTAACACAGGAAACAGGTGATCTGGGCGCGGGCACTGCCAAGGGCGTTCAGGTAGGCACGGGCGATCAGACGCTGGGCAGCGGCAGATGGTACAGAGTGGTTATCACCGGCGAGGCCGGCACGACCAAGCCTCTCACGGTTTCGTACTACTACCACGGCACAAGCGGTGCAAGCTATGAGCCCGACAACATCAACCCGACACCCGAGCTTACGACAAACGCGGCTCCCGTAACAACGGGAAGAGACGCTGTCCTCAAGCAGATCAAGTTTATGAGAACAGCCAGCGGAACGCTTTACATCGACAACGTGAAGCTTGTTGACGGAACCGATACCGCCACAAGAGCGTATCCCGGCGAGAAGATACAGGTGAACATGACGCCTAACTCAGGTTATGAAGGCGGCAATGTCGTAGTGACCGACAGCACGGGCGCAAACATTGAGGTTGACGAAAACGGCATATTCACAATGCCGAACGACAACGTCACGATCAATGTTGAGTTCGGCTCTCAGCAGCCGGATCCGGCTCCCGAGGGACTGAAAGCACTCACCGAGGATTACACGTTTGTCGCCGATAAGTTTGTAACGGCGGCGCTTTCCACCGGCGACCAGCTTCTGGACGACGGCAGAGTATACGCGTCCGGCGGAAACAAGTATTCAAACACCAAAAAGACCAGCAGCATAGGCGGCGAGGATCATCTGAACTGTTTGGGCGTTAAGATGCCCACGGTAGTCGCGGTAATGCCGGCGTTTGACGCCACGATCACCGTGTACACCAACTCTGATGATAAAAGAACCATCGGCGCCGGAATAAAGAAGACCACAACCGACCTTTATAAAGGCGAAAACGGAGTCACCATCCACACATTTGACGTAAAAGCCGGAACATGCGTGTTCATCACGGGTATTGAAGGCGCGGCCGGCGGAGACGTGTACATCGGCGGAATCGAGGTCAAGCACAAGGGCGCCGCGGCTGAAGCGGCGGCAGCCGAGGAGACCGACGAGACCGTTGACGCGGTTCCCGCGGAAGAGACGGCAAAGGATGAAGAAATAATCGAGGAAGCCGCGGAAGAAGCGGCCGACGAGACAGCGGATGAAGCCGAGCAGGCGGAGGAGCTCCCCACGCCCGACGAGGCGGCAGCCGAAGAGTAAAAACCACGCGCGGACGGGGCTTGAGGCACAGCCCCGTCCGGAGACGAACAATTAATTCGATAAATATTAAAACATTATATAATAGGGGGAATTAACATGCTTAGAAAAAGACTTTCGGCTGTTCTTGCTTTGGTTGTCGCGCTGATGTTCGCGCTCCAGGCAGGTCCGCTGTATTCCTTCGCGGAAGAGTCGGACGGCGGTTCCGGGCAAACAGCTGCGGAGCAGCAGGACAGCAATGTTAAGGAAGAAGATGTCAGCTTTTACATCGACGGAAACGGCGAAAAGCAGGAGCTGACAGACGAGATCAGACAGGAAGCGTATTCCGAGGACTCGAGTTCGGGTCTTAAGGCTGCCGACACCGACAGCTTTTTCGCCCGCGAGGACGGAGAAGTGGCTATCGACGGCGAGGTTTCCGACGAGGCTTCCAAAGCGGCGGGCGACATAGTTGCGACCGACGCGGCGGCGCTGGCCATTCCTTCGGAGGCGGACGCTTCGAACCTTATCGTGGACTTCAAGCTCCCGATCAAAGGCTCGTACGGCTCGGACATAAGCTGGGCTTCGTCTGATGAGTCTATCGTTTCGATCGACGCGGAAGGCAACGTAACAGTCACCAGACCCGCGTACACGGGAGCGGGCAGCCGCGAGGTAACGCTCACAGCGACGCTCACAAGGGATCACGCGAGCGCTACAAAGGAACTGAAAGTAAAGGTTCCCGAGATGCCGCCCGCTGACGGTGAAGCCGCAGCGGCGGAAGAAAACTCGGCGGAGGCCGATATTGAAGCTTTCGAGCTTCCGATAGCGGACGACGCGGGCAACACTCTGTCCGCGGGTTCGGTCAAGGGCAGCTTCACGCTCCCCACGACCGGAGCTTTCGGCTCAACGTTCAGCTACGTTTCCTCAAACCCCGCGCTTATCGCGGTTGAGAGCGGCACAGGCAAAGCGACGGTCACAAGACCCGCGTTTAGCGGAGCCGGCACTCAGGCGGTCGAGCTGACGATCACCGCCACATATGAGGCAACTCAGGCCTCAAAGACGATCGAGCTTGACGTTGTTGAGCTTGATCCCGCAACTGATGCCGAAAAGGCATTGTATGATGTCAACAACGCGCTTATCAGCGGCGTTGACACAAACAACATCCGTCAGTCGTCATTCTATCTTGAGGACAGAGGCTCGTTCGGCTCGACCCTGACATGGGCATCCTCCGACGAGAGCGTTATCGAGATAAAGCCCGGCGACTATGTTGACGGCGACGACAGCGGCAGCGACTCCGACACGGACGGCGAGGGCAACGAAGACGTTAATCCTCCCCAGAACCAGGGCGGATACACAGCTGTTGTAACAAGACCGAGCAACGGCTACGACGCGCTCGTTACACTTACTGTCACAGCGAACATAAACGGCCAGAAGGCCAGCAGAGACATAGTGGTATCGGTTGTAGCGGACGAGGGTCTGCGCGCGTTCCCCTCTGCTGAGGGATACGGCCAATACGCCAAGGGCGGCCGCGGCGGCAGAGTTTATCACGTTACGACGCTTGAAGCGACGGGCTACGGCTCGCTGAAATACGGCATTGAGGACATGTCCGGCCCCAGAACCATCGTGTTTGACGTGGGCGGCGTTATAGACCTCACGTCATACGGCGCCAACCTTAAGGTAAAGGGCGAAAAGGGCGCTAACGTGACGATAGCGGGACAGACCGCTCCTTATCCCGGAATCACGTTAAAGGGATACGGACTCGATCTCGGCTCGACACATGACGTAATAGTAAGAAACCTGAGACTCAGGATCGGCGATGTTCTGGCTGACGGTATTCGTAACCAGACCGACCCGATGAGCGTAAGCAACGTTAAGAACACCATCGTTGACCACTGCACGTTCCAGTGGGCTATCGACATGGATTTCCGTATCGCAGGCCAGAACGTAACGTTCTCTAATATGATGTTCGGCAAGGGCCTGACGGCCAACTCCACTCATGAGAAGGGCGGCCACGCTTACGCGGGCGCCGTCAACGAGGGTTCGTCAAAGGTTTCGTTCATAAAGAACTTTATAGGCGACAGCACGCAGCGCTCGCCTCGTCTGGTTGACGCCGAGTGGGTAGACTGCTACAACAATCTGCTTTACGCATGCGGAAACGGATTCGATATTTACAACTACGAGACGCAGGGCCAGAACTCCAAATATAACATTTATGAGAACATGGCCAGAAGAGGCTCCGTTCAGCCCAACTCCACCCCGTACAGAGCGGGACGCGGACGTGTATATTCGGGCGGCGTAATGTTCTACTACGACGACAATTACAGCGGCGCCGGATCTTCAAATCCCAGCGAGGTATCAGCGGCAAGTATTGTTACGATGACCGACCTGAATGACAAAAAGCAGGATTCGGTTAACTCGAGCGGAATTCTGCATTTCGGCAAAAACGAGTCCGGCAAGGTTGCAGGCCTGGAAAGCATAACCTTTGATGAGTGGGACAACGATCCCCGCTCCTACGACAACAACGACAAGCAGCCTCCCGCGGCCACATTGGTATACATGGATTACAAACTCCCCGCTCCCCGCGGCAATGTGATGCATGTTTCCGGCGGCGGCACCGACAATACGATCGTAAGCTACGCGATCGGCGAGAACGGTCAGGGCACAGGTATGGGAGCCATCAGACCCGCCCGCGACCTTTACGACACAATGATCATTGCCGAGCTGAAGAAGGGCGGCAACGGAAGCAAGAAGGTCGACGAGAAAGCCTCGTTGACCAAAGAGCAGGTAGTTCCGTTCTTTGAGGCTCTCGAGGCGCGCGACAGCAGCCTTGACTATTCCAAGCACCGCGCTTTGAAGGTCGATGAGGACGCGCCCGCGGGATTCTCCTACGCGGATCCTCAGGACTACAAGACAGCGCGCACATGGTACATGATCCAAGGCGCGGGTCCCGCCATCAAGGGCTCGGCCGAAGGCGAAGGAAAGAACATTCCTATCAACTGGGATACTCATACCGACGTTAACTCGATCACCAACCCGAAGGCTTCGTCGACATACAACTCAGACTATATAGTAGACTTTGAGATCGGCGACTGGTGGGGCGAGTACTGCGGAGCACCCGGTCAGGAACTGATCTACACTCTGCTCGACAACGTTACGGGAAACACGGTAACAACAAATAATTATGATGAGATAGATGAGACAAGATACACGATCATCGGCGTTGAACCCAAGTACCGCGCGGTCAACAGAACGATCGCCGACCTCATTCCCGCACAGTGGGTATATGACAGAGACGCGAGACACGCCGACGAAGAGGGCTACGTTCCGGTCGCTCCGTTCATGCTGAACTATATGACGACGAAGTACCCCTATCTGAAGTCATATTCAAACTACACCGAGTATCAGGCCGCGAAGGCTTCCGGCACGCTCAAAGATTTCGACTTTGATCAGGCCTACACCTCGACCCGCATTTCGTGGGACGGCATGGGCGACGGCATACCCAACTGGTACAAGGAGTACAGGGGCTGGGATACGACAGAATATCTCGCGAGCGCGGTTGATCCCGAGTCGGGCTACACATATCTTGAGGAATACATCAACTTTATGGCGGACGACGAGCCCATTCAGGTAGACACGACCCCCACGACCGCCGAGAACTTCAAGGTTATCCGCGGCGACCAGGATTACGCGAGACCCGAAAAATATAAGGATGTTTACGCGTCCGATAAGCTGGGTTACTCTTCGGTTGAGCTTTCGTGGAACACAGACTACAGAGCGTCGACCGTTATAGAGTACGGCACAGAGTCCGGCAAGTATCCCAAGAGCGAGGCTCTTGACTACTCCGAGGCTCCCGACGGAATGCACACCTATCACGCGATAACGCTGGCCAATCTGGAGCCCGACACCACGTATTACTACAGAGTAACGGCTACAGACGAGCTGGGCAACACCACAATCTCCGACGAGCAGACATTCAAGACCCTGCCCAGACCCGAGGGAAGCGATGTTGTTCCCGCAAAGCCGATCGTAAGCGAGACGGTTCCCTACCTGAACCAGGTAAGACTTAACTGGACGGGAAGCATGGCTACCGACGAAAGCTATGAGATCTACTACGACACGGTTGACCACGGTTCGGATTACTCTGAATACGCCAACAAGCTGACGGGTATAGACGTTAGAACCAATAAGCAGGTTATAACCGGTCTTGAGAACAACATTCCGTATTACTTCCTGATAGTAGCGGTCAACTCAAACGGCAAGACGCCTTCCGATGTGATAACGGCGACGCCCTCCGGCGTTCTGTACGACTTCAACTTCCCGGAGATGACCGAGGAAGAGAAGTACGACTTCATGACCCAGCAGTTCATGTATATCCTGGGCGGAAACGTTACGATGCAGAAAGACCCGGATACCGGTCAGAACGCGCTCCAGATGCTGGATGAGACCAACTCTCACGGTGTTAACACCCATCTGAAGCTTCCGGTAACGCAGGACGACAAGATGACCTACGAGGTTACCATGAAGGTCCTCTATCAGAAGCAGACAGACGCTCTGAACGGAATGGGCTTCTACACCTCGGGCAACTCGGGCTCCACAGGATGCCCCACGACCGGACAGGATGAGCACAACACGTTCCAGCTCAACTTCTCGCAGGATCCGCTTGTTAACGAGGATAAGGATTCCAGCAAGGAAGGTCTTTGGGATTCGGCGTTCTCGATCTACCTCGACGCATCGTCAAGAGCCGAGAGCACAAAGCATATTCACCAGAAGTTCGGCGGCGAAATGTTTGATGTTGACAGATATGACGGAACATATGAAGAGCCCATTCTGAAGTTCAGCTCGACCGAGATCGGAACCTATAATATAGGTAAGACAGGCTCGCCCGAACCTGGCGACACAAGCGTAACGACTGTTCCGAGACGCAACAGAAACGATCTCAGCATCGTTGACTTTAACGGTTATGCGCTGCCCTACAGCACAGACCCGAATAACAGATCTACAGGCTACGGATTCGGCTCATACGCGTACACAACGCCTTTGGGCGACGCGGTATACTCCAACATGTCCGAGACGGGCAAGACGCTGCACGCTATGTGGTATTATCAGAAGGGCTCGGCTCAGTATGTGACATACAAGATAGTTGTAGACGCCACAAACAACCTGATCTCGATAGCCGAGGACGGCGAGACGGTATACAGCCTCGGAACGTTCAGCAAGGATCTTGATCCTCCGTACAACATTGGTAAGATCGAGCTTAAGTCGAGAAACGACGGTTACTCTTGGGTAAATATCCAGAGGATCAAAGTTTCAAACGGCGACGGTTCGGTAAGCATCAATCCCTCCCCGGTACAGCCCGGCGCGACACGTCCTCAGGGCGGCGGCGGAGTATCAGGCGGCCCCGGCGGCGGCGGAACATCAACATCAACGACCCCGACTGCGGCGCCTACGTCCGGCCCCGAGTCATCGGCGGCTCCCACAGCGGCTCCCACAGCGGCTCCCGATAACCAGAAGCCCGCGGCAAGCACTTACACAGACCTTAGCGGCTACGAGTGGGCCGAGGAGGCTATCAGCGCTCTGTCGGCATTGGGTATCGTTAACGGAACAGGCGACGGCAAGTTCTCGCCCGCTCAGAACGTGACAAGAGCAGAGTACACCACAATGCTCATGCGCGCCTTCGGCGAGGATACCACGGCGGCGGTTTCGGAATTCTCGGATGTTGACGCGAACGAGTGGTACACCGCTCCCATCGGAAAAGCGGTCGCTCTCGGAGTAACCAACGGTTATGAGGACGGAAGCTTCGGCATAAACGACAATATTACCCGTGAGGATATGATGGTTATGGCCTACAGGACCACAACCGCTCTCGGAATCGCCATTCCCGAGAAGATCACATACGCAAGCTTCGCGGACCAGGCCGATATCAGCGACTACGCTGTTGAGGCGATCGAGAAGATGTATTGCGCAGAAATAATTAATGGCGTGGGCGGAGGAATGCTCGATCCCAAGGGATGCGCGGACCGTGCTCAGTCAGCTAAAATAATATACGGATTAATAAATATGGAGGGACCTGTTAATGAGTAATTTAAAAAAAGCAGTATCAATGCTGTTGGCGGTTGCAATGATTCTGAGTATGGTCAGCGTGGTTGCTTTCGCCGATGAGACCGATCCTACAGCCGCTCCCGCGACTGACGTGATCGAAGCGACAGCAGCACCCGACGCGAATGCCGCGGGTTCTGATGTAGTAACAACAACAACCGATAAAGAAGCTGCCGACGCCGTTGTCGGCTCGGCAGCCGCTACCACTATCGCGAATCTGCCCAATGACGAGGTTGCATACGCGCAGGATTACAAGTTTGACTACGGTCTTGGCCTCTTTGAGTTGCTTCCCGACGGATATTGGCAGACCCAGCAGGTAACGAGAGCGGACTTCGCAACAGTAGTTGCGAAGATGCTCAAGGCCAACACCGCGGGCTATCCCAGATACGGTCAGAAGCCCTATAACGATGTTGACGAGACAAGCAGCGCTTATCCCGCGATCTGCTACCTGACCGAGGTAGGCATTTTGCAGGGCGACGGCGACACAATGTTCAGACCGAACGATCCTATCCTGGTAAACGAGGCGTCAAAGATGATCATGTGCGCTCTGGGCTATAAGGAGGCCTGCGAAGCCACAGCCGGCGGTTATCCCAACGGCTACACATCTTTCGCTCTGAGAGAGGGCATCTATAACGGACTCAGTCTCAGCTACACAAACTCGATGACGGCTACGCAGATGTCGAAGATGGTAAGAAACGCTATGGAAGCGTACATCATGGAGACATTGACATATGATTCGGCCGGCGGCCAGATCAAGGTTATCCAGAGCGCAAAGACTCTGCTTTCCGAGACATACAAGATGATCAGCGCCAGAGGTGTTATCGAGGGAACATACTATTCGTACCTGAACAACGCTCAGGTCGAGTTGGAGAACGAGGTAGTTGTTTCTGACGTAATCGCGGATGTGGACGGCGTAAAGAATGTCGGACTCGGCACGGTAACATATCAGTTCGCCGACAATATGGACCTTGAGTCATATGTCGGATACGCCATCAACTTCTATTACATGGAGGATGTTTCGGGCTACAGAAGAAACTATATCGCATACTTTGAGCCCAGAGAGAGCTACAACCTGGTTTATGATATAGATGCTAAGTCTATTTCGAGCCTGACAAGCAGCGAGCTGTCATATGACGACGGCAACGGCAGGACAAGAAAGTTTGACCTGACACGCGCCGCGATATCATACAACGGCGTTGCCACAACAACTAAACTTACCGATACGCCTTTGGTTATCGCTCAGGGCCACGTAAAGGTTATCAGCCACAACTCGTCAAACGTTGCCGACGTGGTGATCATTGAGGAGCAGTATGACGGATTGTTCGAGAGATACAATGCCTCGACATATCAGGTTATATTCCAGAATAACATGACGAGCAAGATGGCTCCCGTATATTTTGACGACGCGTACCATACCAGACTTTCTCTGAACGGTCAGAATATCAAACCCGAGGACCTCAAGAAGAACGATGTTATCACATATTCGGTAAGCGAAGACGGAATGTACATCACGGCTTATGTTTCCAGAGACGTTATCGAGGACGCTGTGGTAGAGTCGAGATACACCGAGGGTTATCCCAACGGCGAATATGAAGTTTATGTGATCAACGGTCAGAACTACTTCAAGTCAAAGTATCTTGAAAAGAGCATCAACCCCGGATTCCAGAGCGACTTCCAGATGACATACGACGGCAGGATCGCGGGCACAAACGCTGCGGGCACCGGCAAGGGCAACTATGGTTACCTGATCGACTTCGGCGAATCCGAGGCGTCGTTTGACTCGCGCTTCATGGTCAAGATCCTTGACATGAACGGCACGATCAACGAGTACAGATCTGCAAGCAGAGTGCTGACAAACATCACAGGCTCCGCGGAGCCCGAGCGCGTTTCGGCGGATAAGGCCGAGTTTGCCCAGGTATTCGCAACGCCTCAGCTGGTAACATATGAGCTTAACGGCAGCAACGAAGTCAAGACGCTCTACTATGCGCCCGATTACACGACTTCTGTTCCCACATCGGACCTGTTCGGTAAGTATTTCAGCGGCACATCGCCCTATGCTAACCACCTGATGCAGACCTGCGCTATCACAAGCGACACGGTTATCTTCAACGTTCCTTACGAGGACCGCGACAAGGATGAGGACTACAGCATACTGAAGCTCGAGGATCTGACTCAGACCTCATATACGGTTGATATTTATGATATCTTTAACGGCGTTGCAAACGCGATAGTTATCAAGGACGTTAATCCCAGCAGCCTTTCCGACACTGCCGGCGTACTGCTGATCGATCAGGTTGTTACCGCTTGGGATGCCGACAATCAGCTTCCCGTAAGCGAGATCATGGGCTGGTCCGGCAGCAAGCAGGTAACAGTTAAGGTTGAGACTGACGTCAATGACAGAACGCCTATCACCGGCGATATCAACGAGAAGGTCAACTCCGTTAATAACTTGAAGCGCGGCGATGTTATCCAGTATAACACAACCGCCAACGGATATCTGAACTCGTACAGACTCCTGTTCAACTACACAACCAGAATCAACACAAGCAACTATGGCGAGTGGAACGAGGACGGAGTCGCAAGCGACTACAGAATCACATCCGGTGAAGATGTTCGCGCAATCTACGCGGAGGTTACAAACGCTTATGATTACTTCATGATAGCTACTTCGAACTTCGAAGACATGAAGTGGTACAGAGCTTATCCCACAAACGAGACCGAGATCTATATCTACGACAAGACCAAGGATGAGATAAGAATAGGTGAACCCTTTGACATCCAGATCGGCGACAAGGTATTTATTAAGGTCAACAACGGCGATAAGAACTATATGTACGTTGTATATCAATAAGGTTTAAAACAAGAGCGGCGGGCAAAAGCCCGCCGCTTTTATAATGCCCGGAATTACATTAAGACAGGCCCGAGTCAATCCGCAAGAATGTATAAAATTATTCGGCATATTTTATTTTATTTTGTCACACTGTGTATTTTGATACTATTGACAAAAGTCAAAAAAAAGAGTAAAATCAAATAGTGGGATTTTATACGGTCCCAACGGCATATAATTTATATGGTAATTGTAACGGAGATTGGATGTGATTTTTTGAAGATCGGAATACCGCGCGCTTTGCTTTTTCAGTTCTACTACCCGCTGTGGCGCTCGCTGTTTGAGCGGCTGGGCTGCGAGGTCGTCGTGTCCGACACCTCGACCAAGAACCTGGTGCAGAAAGGCATCGCGGTCACGGTCCCGGAAATTTGCTTTCCGATAAAAATATATAACGGACATGTTATCAACCTTATCGAAAAGAATGTTGACTTTATTTTTTGCCCGCGGTTCGTGCATATCGAAAAGGGTTATTGGTTCTGCCCCAAGTATATCGGACTTCCCGAGCTGGTTTGGAAAACCATACCCGAGGCAAAGCTGCTTGTGATTGACATAGACTGCCGCAGGGAGGACACAGCCGACCTTAAGTGCTACTTGCCGATAGCCAAAAAGCTGGGCGTTTCATCGCATAAATTCAAACAGGCGCTCAAGGGCGCGATCGCCGATTTTGAGAAGTTCCGCGGTCTGTGCATCCGCGGACTGACTCTTGACGAGGCGGCCGAGGTCATGTTCGAGGGCAAGAAGTTTGAGGACTTCAAGATCCCGAAGTACGAGACGACGATAGGGCTTTTGGGTTATATATACAACGTGTACGACCCGTTTATAAGCATGAACATAATCAAAAAGCTGCGCGAGCTTGAGGTCAACGTGATAACATTCGATATGCTTGACCCGAAAGACCTGCTCAAGCACCGCAGCGAGGAGACCCGCCGCATATTCTGGACTTTTCCGGATAAGCTGTATCAGGCGGCGACGGTTATGATAAAAGACATGAATGTGCAGGGCCTTATCCACATAACAGCCTTCGGTTGTGGCCCCGACTCAATAGTCGGCAAGGAGATAGAGCATGATTACGCCGATTCGGGAGTGCCGTTCATGACGCTCAGAATCGACGAGCACACGGGAGAAAGCCACCTGCAAACGCGAATCGAGGCGTTTACAGATATGATAAAAAGAAAGATCCGCAAGGTAAACGAGAGGTGATTTGCCAAATGAAAACATCTTTTCCCCATATGGGATGCGTGACGGGATACAAGGTGCTGCTTGAAAAACTGGGCCACGAGGTGATAATGCCCGACGCGCCCTCGCAGCGAACAATGGAGCTGGGCGTTAAGTACAGCCCTGAGTTTATTTGTTTTCCGTTTAAGGTCATGATGGGAACCTACATAGAATGCGCCGAAAAGGGAGCAGAGCTTATCGTGTCATCGGGCGGCGCGGGACCGTGCCGCGCGGGAATGTATCCCGACGTGCACCAGAAGGTGCTCCGGGAGCTGGGCTACAACACAAAGGTCGTTGTTTTCGACAGTATGTTTCAGGACTTTAACGCGTTTTACGAAAAAGTCAAAGCGGTCAAAAACGGCACGCCCAACCGCAAGCTTCCCGGATTGGCGCTGTTCTGCTACAAGCTGATCAAAAAAATGGATAAGCTCGAGAAGCAGATGAAGATACTGCGCGCCTATGAGATCAATCGGGGCGATTATTCAAAGGCCTGGAAGGACATAGTAAAGATGTTTGAAAAATGTGACACCATACGCGACGTCGATCGGACATACAAGCAGGCGCTTGAGATATTCGAGGCGATACCCCGCCGCAAGGTCGAGGAAAATCAGCGCATCAGAGTGGGTATCGTGGGCGAGATCTACGTAATCATGGAGCCCACGGTCAACAAAAACGTTGAGGAGATCTTGAACAGCCTCGGCGTTGAGGTCGAGAACGTTCAGTACATATCCGACTGGGTCGAGCACAATATTATGCCCAAGTGGCTGCCCTTCCCCAAGTCCCACAGGGTGTTCAGAATGTCGGACAAGGTCGCGCCGCTCAACTGCGGAGGACACGACAAAGAGAATATGGGCTGGGTCCACGACTTCGCGAGACGCGGATTCGACGGCGTGGTCCATCTTATGCCGTTCGCCTGCCTGCCCGAGCTGGTCAATTTGGGCAAGTTCCCGGCCATCTCGAAGGAGCTCAACCTGCCGATCATGTCTCTGTCGCTTGACGAGCAGATGGGCGAGGCCCACGTTAAGACAAGGCTTGAGGCCTTCACCGACCTGATAAAGAGCAAGCACTATGCCAAGCAGAAACAGGGCATAGGCGACGCGATCGGTTCGGCCGCGCAGTCGGCCGCGAGAAAGGCGCAGTCAAAGGCGCAGGAGGTCAAGGACAATCTGGCTGCCTCGTCGCACACGCCGATAAAACAGCACGCAAAATAGGAGAAGAAACAGATCATGAAATATTATTTAGGAATTGATATAGGCTCGGTCAGCACCAACGTGATCGCGATGGATGAAAACTATAACGTTTGCTTCAGTCAGTATATCAGAGCCAACGGCCAGCCTCTTGAGAGCGTCAAAAAGGGCATGAAGATGCTCAAGGACGCAATCGGCTGCGAGGACGAAGATATATTGGGCATCGGCACCACCGGAAGCGGCAGAGAGCTCGCGGGAGTTCTGGTGGGGGCCGACGTTATCAAAAACGAGATAACGGCCCACGCCACTGCCACCCTGCACTACCATCCCGACGCGAGAACGATTTTCGAGATCGGCGGACAGGACTCAAAGATAATAATTTTGCAGGACGGAATGGTGACCGACTTCGCGATGAACACGGTTTGCGCCGCGGGAACGGGCTCGTTCCTCGACCATCAGGCGGAGCGTCTGGGCGTGCCGATCGAGCAGTTCGGCGAGCTGGCGCTCACAGCCGAGAAGGATGTGCGCATAGCGGGCCGCTGCACGGTTTTTGCCGAGTCGGACATGATAGCGAAGCAGCAGTACGGATTTTCCAAGGCGGAGATTATAAAGGGTCTGTGCACCGCGCTGGTGCGCAACTATATAAACAATCTGGGCAGAGCCAAGACGCTCAAGCCGCCGTTTATTTTCCAGGGCGGAGTCGCCGCCAACGTCGGCATCCGCAAGGCCTTTGAGGACGAGGTCGGCGAAAAAGTGGTTATCCCCAAATACTACAACGTTATGGGCGCCATCGGAAGCGCGATACTCGCGAAGGAATATATAGAGGATAACCAAATCGAAAAGCCCTCGTTTAAGGGCTTCGGCCGTCTGGAGCTTGAGTTCAAGCCCACCAGCTTTGAGTGCCGCGGCTGCTCGAATATGTGTGAGGTCATCCGCGTTATCTCATCGGATAATGAGGTCCTGGCGGTGTGGGGCGACAAATGCGGCAAGTACGCCGGCACGAGCAAGGCCTCGCGCACGGCCGGAAGATAAAATATCACAAATGATAAGGAGGAAAAATCATGGAATATACCTACAAGACAAGAGGCACCTGCTCGCAGATGATAACCTTTGAGGTCAACGACGGCAAGGTCAGCAACGTGAGATTTTTGGGCGGCTGCAACGGCAACACCCAGGGAGTCTCGGCACTGGTCGAGGGCATGGACGCAAAAAAGGTGATCAGCCTGCTCAAGGGCATAAACTGCAACGGCCGCGGCACATCGTGTCCCGATCAGCTCGCGTCCGCCCTGCAGGAAGCGATATCGTAAGACTAAAACCGCCGCTCGGCGGTTTTTTATTTTAGCGCGTATTTCAAAATGCGCCGACAGGTCGGACAGAGCGAAATATTTTCAAATTTTTCAATGTCTTTTTCTTCTCCGCAGTTAGCGCAGCGCGGTACAAGCCTGAAAAGCGAGACACCTATGCCGTCGGGCAGAGGCAGCATGTTTGCTTCGGAATTAGGTTTTAGATTAAATTCTTCCCTATATTTTTTAGGAATTAGTATTCTTCCCAACGAGTCAATCTTAACTATCATATCAATACCCCCGAAAGTTAAATAAAAAAGTGTGCAGAACAATCAGAGTTCCGCACACGAAAAATGCTAAGCTCCGATTGTTGCGACACAAATCCTTTTCCACTTTGAAATTTTATGCAAAGTATGTGAAAATAGAGCATGCATTTTTGCCAAAGCAAAAACACATACTTCGCACAAACCTCAAAGTAAAATATTGAATTTATGCCGCAATATTAAGTATATCACGACAGAACAATTTAGTCAACTGAAATTTAATATTATTATTTGAAATTTATGGAACAGTTTATTTAACAGAAATCTCAATTGGCAAAACTCAGTATTTTGAGCGTGTTATCTTGCTATTTTTGCGTATGTGTGGTATAATAATTATTATAAAGGAGGCGGGGTTTGTGAAATATATTTCCGTATTTCAAGCGGCAAAAAAATGGGGCGTGTCCGAGCGCAGCGCGCGCGGCTATTGCAATGAAGGCCGTGTGCCCGGCGCGTTTATGAGCGGAAACGCATGGAACATACCCGAAAACGCGCCAATCGTGACCGCGGCCTTAACGAGTGGCCCCGTGAGCGCGGATATCTTATTGACATCTGCCTCGCCGCGCAGGATCGCTTCAAGGCATGGCTCGATTATTTCAAAATTAGTTATTAAGGAGTGATAAAGATGAAAAAGATTATTTGTTTGGTATTGTCGGCGCTGCTCGCGGTCTCGGTCATGCCGGTTTTCGCGGCGGACAGCGCTGGGCTTGAGGCGGCGGTCACCGCGGCCAAGAGCCGAATCGATATTCCCGAGGAGCTGTCGGAGTTTTCAAGCAGCGTTTCCGCGGAAAGCGGCGAGGTAACAAGCTACCGCCTTCAATGGGATACCGCCGAGGGGGCCGAGACGCCAAAGAGGATCGAGATGACCGTGGACGCCCTCGGAAACATTTTGATGTACAACTACAGCGTGTTTGGAAACTATTATACCGACAAGGCGTCTCTGCCTAAGCTTTCGGAGTCCGAGGTGATCGCGGCGGCATACGCGCATCTTATGAAGCTCAATCCCGCGCTCGCTGCGGAGTTTGACCCAAACGGCGAGCTCCTGCACGGCTACGGCGTGAGCTCAACAAGCGCGACTGTCCGCTTTGGGCGCTATGTAAACGGGCTGCCGTTTTGCGGAAACTATATGGACATCACTCTCGACACCGACACGGGCGAGCTTGTTCATCTGGCGTCCACGATGACATACGCCGATAATATCGCTTCGCCCGACGGCATTATAACGCCCGAGCAGGCGGCGGAGAAGTTCAAGGCGGTGTCGCCCATGACCGCGAAGTATATAACCAGGTACGGCGGAGAGGACGAGGATAGCGCGGCGGTTCTGGCGTATGAGCCGAAAAACGCCGACGCGATGATAGACGCCAAAACAGGAGAGGAATTCAAGCGGGATGTCGGCGGATATCAAAACGCCGGTGCCGCGTATGATACCGCGAGCGGCACGCTTGCCGCCGAGGCCGCTGCGTACGGCGGAGGCTTCACTCCGTCGGAGCTTGTCAACATGGAGCAGGTCGAGGGCCTGATGTCCGAGGCCGAGGCTCGTGCGGTCGTGGAGGCCATAGCCGAGCTGCCGCTTGACGGCAAGGAATTTTCGGGCTGCACCTTTGATTATATCAGAGGCAGCCGCAAGGACGACGGAACATTGACATACATCGCGAAATTGACGTATTCTTTAAATGAGACGAGCAAGAGAGAGGACACCTTCGTTTCCATAGACGCAAAGAGCGGAGAGCTTCTTGATGTCGGCACGTTTAACAACACAAACGACGGCGCCGAAAAGCCGTCTCTCACCGAGGCGCAGGCGCTGGAGACCGCCAAGGCCTTTGCCGCCAAGTATGCGGCAGATGAGTACGCGAGGGCGGATTCCGACATCGAGGTTTCGGATACCGAGGCTCCCGAGTCGGATTATTACAGAGACTATTGGTTTAATTTTTATCGCAAGGAAAACGGGTACGAGTATCAAGACAACAAGCTCAGCATGACGGTCTATAAGGTCAGCGGAAAAATAACGCAGTTTTCCAAGGATTGGGACGACGATATTGAGTTCGAATCGCCCGAGGGGATGATCTCCGCCGACGAGGCGTTCGCGGCGCTCTCGGGGCAGAGCGGCATTGAGGTGCGGTATGAGATAAAGACCGACGAAAGCGGCGCCAAGACTGCGGTGATCGTGTACGCCCTGCCTGTCGGCGAACCGAGCATTGTTTCGGCAAAGAGCGGAAAGCTCTTGGACTACAACGGGACCGAGTATAAAGAGGACAAGGCGGCCGCTTCCGCGGACGATATAAGCGGTCACTACGCCGAGACCGCGATAAGCACGCTGCTTAAGAACGGAGTTATTTCTCTGCCGGAGGGCGAGACAAGCTTCCGCCCGAACGACGTTATAACCCAAAGCGAGCTGCTGGCGTTCGTGGCGGCGCTCGAGGGCGAGTTCTATCCCGTAACGCCGTATTACGAAAGAGGATTATACAAATACGCCGCGGCTCGCGGAATAATAAAGAGCGGTGAGGTTCAGGACGAAAATTTGCCGTGCATACGCGAGGACGGGCCCAAGTATATCATACGGGCGCTGGGCTATGAGACTATAGCTCAAATGACAGACATATTCGCGGCGGGATTTTCGGACAGCGCCGATATAACGCCCGGCATGGAGGGATATATAGCTTTGGCCAAAGGCTTCGGCATAATCGGAGGCAATCCCGACAGCACCTTCGCGCCGAAGGAACCGCTGACAAGAGCCGACGCGGCTATAATGATATATAATTATTTGACAAAGTAAAAAACAAAAATATGGTCTGTCAAGGGAAAATTCTTTGACAGGCCCTGCTTTTATTCAATGCTTATTCGGTTGTGCATCGGCGCGACGCAGCCCGTCAGGGTCGTGATCTCGATCACCGCGTTGTACGTCTTTCCCGCCTCTAAAGCAAATCCGATAGTGTCTCCGTATTCATCGGGCTTCAGGCGCTCTTTTGGGTCGGTCTTCGAGTTCGGGTCCTCGGGCGGATCGTCGTCAAATTTTTTCATGATATATGTCCCGCCGTCGCTCTGCGCTGTCTCGCCGCTTTGCGCGTCGGTCAGCTTGTATCTGTATACCTGCCCCGCGATCGAGCTTAAATAAAAATTAAATTTGCGAGTTTTTGACCCCGAGTTTTTAAGCTTGATCTCGTACCGCTCGGTGACGCCGAAGTTGCCCAGATTGCAGGCGTTGTATTTGTAAAAATCGTCGTCGCAGACCTCGCTGCCGCTTGGGTGCTTTATGTCTTTTATATCAATGTTGGGTTGAAATTTTGTCATGACGGGCGCGCCGTATGACGCTATCTTTTCGCTTTGCTCCGCGTCATAGTTTCCGTAGTGTTTGGTATGGAACGCGTCAAACTGCCAGATATTGTTTTTCCACCCGTCGGGCACCTCCGAGCCGTACAAGCTCATTTTGGTGTCGTCGGCGTATTTAAGACGCATTAGGTCGCTTTCGGCCGCTATAGGCAGGGGTTCGCGCCAGGTGTTCACGTTGGTGGCGAAAACGCCGTCGGGTATCGTGATTCCCTCGGGCGCGCGGGAGTTTTTGACCGTCACGGGCACGGGGCCGCTCGGCGTCTTGTCGTTTATTTCATATTCAAACGCCGCGGTCACGATCGGCGCGTTTTCGGCGATCCCCTTATACTGGGGCTCGTTGTCGTACGGACCCTTTAAAAGAATATTAAAATTATTTTCGGCCGCCGCTTTGTCGGTATAGGCCAGGGTGTCGAAATTCACGGCGCCGCTCAGCACCTCGAATTTCATCATCATCCACATCGGCTCGTTCCAGCCGCCATACCTGAAATGGTTGATGTCGTTTTCGGTTATGTAACTCTCAAAATCGCTCAAATACGCGCTCTCCCCCGCGGACAGCCCGCGCTCGCCTCCAAGGCACGTGTACTTTTCGGTGTTGGGCGTCCTTGCTTGATCCCGCACAACCGCGGGACAGCCGTCGGCGTGGTCGGGCGCGATGCCCGCCCCGCAGGCGCAGCCGAATGTGCGCAGGTATTCGGGCATTGAGACGGGAGTGTTAGTGTAGTCCGCCCAGGCTTGGTTCCAGTCCCAGTTTTTGTCTATGCCCAAATTTATGATCTTAAAGCTGCCGCCGCCGTTTGAGGAAAACGCCGCGTCGTAGTAAAGGTCCGCCCAAAAATCCACGGAATAGCCGCGGTGGTGGTAGCTGAACACGGTGTATATGCCCGGCGTCAAATTTTCGAAGTGAACTATGCTCGAGGGCGTCTCGCCGTCGGCAAGATATTTTGCGTTAAGATGCTCGGGATTGTCATCAAACAGATAGTATTCGGGTTTGCCGTCCGCGCTTTTTGTCTCTGCGGTGAACTCGATCACGGGCGCGGCCGGGTCAAGACCGTATTCGGGCGGAGCCGATGCGCATCCTCCCCCTTGCGCGTCAGCGCCCGCGCATCCGTATTGGCTGATCAAAAACAGCGCCGCCGCTAATATAATGACAGGCTTAAAATATTTTTTCATATTACTGCATCCTTTTCACGGAAGTATATTAAATGTAAGTTTTCGGCATATATAATATTAGACGACCGCGTCCGCGGTTTTGTTCCCGATTTCTCGGATTTTTTAAAATTTCCGAGCGGTTCTTTGGCGTATTTCGGACTTGACATACAAACGGCTATGTTGTAAAATATAAATGATATTCTACGACATTTGACATTTTTTGATAATAAAGGAGAAGCGCTATGAAAGTGGTAATTTTAGCCGGCGGACTGGGCACCCGTATCTCGGAGGAAAGCCATCTGCGGCCGAAGCCGATGATCGAGATCGGCGGTATGCCGATCTTGTGGCACATAATGAAGGAGTATTCCCATTACGGATACAATGACTTTATCATATGCGCCGGATACAAGCAGTATGTAATAAAGGAATATTTTGCCGATTACTACCTGCACAGGAGCGATGTGACGTTTGATTTCGGCCGCGAGAACAAAATGATCGTTCACAATAACGTGGCAGAGCCCTGGAAGGTGACGATCGTCGACACCGGTCTGCACACCATGACCGGAGGCAGGGTGAAGCGCGTCCGCGACTATATCGGCGAGGAGACCTTTATGCTGACGTACGGCGACGGCCTGTGCGATATCAATATAAATAAGCTGGTGGAGTTCCACAAAAGCCACGGCAAGACCGCCACTATCACCGCAATCGACTTAAATCAGCGCTTCGGAGTGCTTGAGATCGCGAAGAGCGGACTGGTAAAGGCGTTCCGCGAGAAGAACGAGGAGGACGGAGACGTGATAAACGGCGGCTACATGGTCCTGGAGCCCAAGGTGTTTGATTATATCGAGGGCAGCGGCACGGTGTTTGAGAAGGAGCCGATGGAAAGGCTCGCCGCGGAGGGCGAAATGATGGCCTACAGACACGACGGATTTTGGCGCTGCATGGATACCCAGCGCGACAAGATGGTTCTGGAGCGTCTTTGGGAGGACGGCAGCGCGCCTTGGAAGGTTTGGTATTAATTAATAATTATGAAATTTGATCTTGATTTTTATAAAAACAAAAAGGTTTTCATAACCGGACATACGGGTTTTAAAGGCAGCTGGCTTTGCAAAATCTTGACAATGGCGGGAGCCGATGTGACCGGGTACGCGCTTGCGCCCGCCGAGCCGTCGCTGTTTGAGCTGGCGGATATCGGCCGCGGAATTAAGTCGGTTATCGGAGACATACGGAATTATGACAAATTGAAGGCGGCCTTTGATGCGGAGCGGCCCGAGATCGTGCTGCATTTGGCGGCGCAGCCCATAGTGCTTGAGAGCTACAAAAACCCGAGATACACCTATGAGACCAACGTTATGGGAACGGTCAATATATTGGAGTGCGTCAGGAACTCGGACAGCGTGAAGTCGTTTTTAAACGTCACAACCGACAAGGTCTATAAAAACAACGAGCGGCAGCGGGGCTACAGAGAGGACGAGCCCCTTGACGGCTTTGACCCGTACTCCAACAGCAAGTCCTGCTCGGAGCTTGTGACCCACAGCTATAAGAGAAGCTTTTTTAAGAGCGGCGCTGCGATATCGACCGCCAGAGCGGGCAACGTCATAGGCGGCGGAGACTTTGCTGAAAACAGGATAATCCCCGACTGCGTGCGCGCGGCGGAAAAGGGCGAAGATATAATCGTCCGCAATCCCGCCTCCACGCGGCCCTATCAGCATGTGCTGGAGCCGCTTTTCGCCTATCTGATGATAGCCGAAAAGCAGTATGAAAGTCGCGGGTATTCCGGATACTATAACGTGGGTCCCGACGAGAGCGGCTGCGTTGACACCAAAACAATCGTAAGCATGTTCTGCGATAAATGGGGCGGCATATCGTGGGTGAACGCCGCGCCGAAGGACGCGCCCCACGAGGCGAATTACTTAAAGCTCGACTGCTCAAAATTAAAGAGCACATTCGGCTGGAGCCCCCGATGGCACATTTCCGAGGCGGTCGAAAAGACCGTCGAGTGGACGAGGGTGTATTTGGGCGGCGGCAGCGCCGACGATATTGACAAAATTATGCGAAAGCAGATAATCGAATATATGAGAGGATAAAACAATGTTTGAAAATACCGACGAAAAGCAGGCGAGACAGCGGATACTTGAGATGGTCGACGAATACTGCAGGACGTTTCACCTGAAAAACAAAGATTTTCGGGAGGGCGACCGCATACCCTACGCCTCGAGGGTGTACGATTCCGACGAGATGGTGAATCTGGTCGACAGCGCGCTTGAGTTTTGGCTGACCTCGGGCAGATATACCGACGAGTTTGAGGAAAAGCTCGCGGAATATTTGGGGATCAAGTACTGCGCGTTGGTGAACTCCGGCTCGAGCGCGAACCTGACAGCGTTTATGACGCTGACCTCGCCGCTTCTGGGCGAGAGAGCGGTAGGTCGCGGCGACGAGATAATAACCGTCGCGGCGGGCTTCCCCACGACCGTGACGCCGATCCTCCAATACGGGGCAGTGCCCGTGTTTGTGGACGTGACTATCCCTCAATATAACATAGACGTGACAAAGCTTGAGGACGCACTGTCCGATAAGACCAAGGCGGTAATGCTCGCCCACACACTGGGCAACCCGTTTGACATAGCGGCGGTCAAGGCGTTCTGCGAGCGCCACAGCCTTTGGCTGGTAGAGGACAACTGCGACGCGCTCGGCTCGCGGTACACCATAGACGGCGAGACGCGCTTCACGGGCACGATAGGCGACATCGGAACCTCGAGCTTTTATCCTCCGCACCACATGACGATGGGCGAGGGCGGGGCGGTTTACACGAACGATCCGCTGCTGTCGAAAATTATAAGGTCAATGCGCGACTGGGGCAGAGACTGCGTGTGCAAGTCGGGCATGGACAACATGTGCGGCCACCGCTTTGACAGACAGTACGGCGAGCTGCCTCTCGGATACGACCATAAATATGTGTACTCCCATTTCGGATATAATCTCAAAGCCACCGATCTGCAGGCGGCGATCGGCTGCGCGCAGCTTAAAAAATTCCCGTCGTTCGTTGAACGGAGAAAGCATAATTTCGCGCGGCTGCATAAGATATTGGAGCCGATAAGCGACAGGGTGATACTGCCCGAGGCGTGCAAGAACTCCGACCCCAGCTGGTTCGGATTTTTGATAACCTGCAAACAGGGCGTCGACAGGAACAGCGTTGTGCGCTATGTGGAGCAGAAGGGCGTTCAGACCCGAATGTTGTTCGCGGGCAACCTCACCAAGCATCCCTGCTTTGACGAGCTCAGAAAGTCGGGGGAGGGCTACAGAGTGGTCGGCGGGCTCGAAAACACCGACAGGATAATGAACGACACATTCTGGGTCGGCGTGTACCCCGGCATGACCGACGATATGATCGACTACATGGGGCGCGTGATCATCGAGGCGGTACGCAAAGGAGAATAGTTATGAAAAAGATTTCCGTGCTTATCCCTTGCTTTAACGAGGAAGAGAACGTTGTTCCTCTGAGCAGGGCGATAATTGAGCAGTTCGAGCGGCATTTGGACGGCTACGACTATGAGATCGTGTTTATAGACAACGACTCGCGGGATAACACCAGAGCGCTGCTGGCGGGGCTGTGCGCCGATAACAAAAAAATAAAGGCGATCTTCAACGCCAAAAACTTCGGGCAGTTCAACTCGCCCTACTACGGCATGTGCCAGACTACCGGCGACTGCACGATACTCATGTGCGCCGACTTCCAGGACCCGCCCGAGATCATTCCGAGGCTTGTTAAGGAATGGGAGAACGGCTATAAGATAGTCAGCGCCATAAAGAGCTCCAGCCGCGAGAATCATTTTTTAAGATTTTTGCGCACCTGCTACTACAAGGCGATAAATAAAATGTCGGACGTGGAGCAGATAGAGCATTTCACGGGCACGGGCCTTTATGACAAGGCGTTTATCGAGGTTCTGAGAAACTTAGACGACTCCGAGCCGTTTCTGCGCGGGATCGTGGCTGAGCTGGGATTCAAGCGCAAGGACATAGAATACGAGCAGCAGCAGAGGCGCGCGGGCAAGACCAGCAACGGATTTTACAGTCTGTACGACGCGGCGATGCTCAGTTTTACATCATACACCAAGATAGGGCTCAGGCTCGCGACAATGTCGGGCTTTGTGATCTCGCTGCTGAGCATAGGCGTGGCGTTTGTGTATCTGATAATGAAGCTTGTGCATTGGCAGAACTTTCCGCTCGGCAACGCTCCGATACTTATCGGCGTGTTTGTGCTTGGCGGAATACAGCTTTTCTTTATAGGACTTCTGGGTGAGTATATACTCAACATCAACAAGCGGATAATGCATCGGCCGTTGGTTATAGAGGAAAAGCGGCTCAATTTTGACGATGAGGAGGCCGCGCAATGAAAACCGCGGTTATAACCGGAGCGACCGGAATGCTGGGCGCGGCGCTGACGCGCAGGCTGACACGCGAAGGATACAGAGTATATGCCGTTGCGAGGCCGGGCTCAAAACGGCTTGATAATATTCCCGACATTGATAATGTTGTCCGCGTGGAATGTGATCTGTCGGAACTGAGCGAACTTAAAAATTTGATCCGTGAAAAATGCGATGCGTTTTTCCATTTCGGATGGAGCGGCACGTTCGGCGCGGCCAGAAACGATTTGGACGCGCAGATAAACAATATAAAATACACGCTCGACGCGGTCAAAGCCGCGAAAGACTTGGGCTGCGAGGTGTTTTTGGGCGCGGGGTCGCAGGCGGAATACGGGCGGCATGACGGAAAGATCTCGCCCGACACGCCGACAGAGCCCGAAAACGGCTACGGGATCGCGAAGCTGTGCGCCGGGCGGATGTCAAGACTGCTGTGCGAAAGCCTCGGCATAAGGTACGTATGGTGTAGGATATTCAGCGTCTACGGCCCGAACGACGGAGAGAACACCATGGTTTCGTTGACTTTAAGAAAACTGCTTCGGGGCGAGCGCCCGTCCTGCACAGAGGGAGAACAGATGTGGGACTACCTCTATTGCGGCGACGCGGCCGAGGCGTTTTATCTGGCGGCGGAAAAGGGCAAAGACGGAGCGGTCTACTGCGTCGGCAGCGGCGAGGCTCGGCCTCTTAAAGAGTATATAGAGGCGATGCGCGATATTGTGAGCCCGGGGACCGAGATCGGATTCGGCGAGGTCCCGTACGCCGAAAAGCAGGTCATGTACCTTTGCGCCGATATCGAATCACTCAGGCGCGACACGGGCTTTGAGCCGAAAACGTCTTTTGAGGAAGGGATCAAGATAACCGCCGATCATATTTCAAATAATTTGTAAACAAAGGCGTCCGCCGATTTTGGCGGGCGCTTGATTTATTCAACGGGTTTTATTATCATGTTTTCGAACAGTTCCCCGCGGGGGAGGAAGGGGGCCAGGTCCTCGAGCGGCGGGCTCACCAGCGTGCCGTCGGGCAGGCGCTTGGTTGCGCTTTTGGGCTCAAAGTTCTGGTCGGTCGAGACGAATATCTCGCAGAATACCGCGCCGCTCTCTTTGAGCGCGGCGTCGACCGCGGTCTTCATCTCGGCGTTGCTTTTGGCGGATAAATATTTATATCCGAACGCCTCGGCCAGCTTTTTGAAGTCGGGAAAGCTCAGATCGCCGCTCTCGGGGCCGATGCCGACCTTGGTGTGCCCGCCGAACAGGTTGTTCTGGGTCTGTCTGATCGAGTGGTAGCCCTCATTGTTTATCAAAAATATTTTTATCGGCAGGCGGTTGGTGATTATCGTCTGAAGCTCCTGCAGGTTCATCATGATGCTGCCGTCGCCCTCTATGCAGATAGTCTCGCGCCTGCCTGCCGCGACGCATGCGCCTATCGCCGCGGGCAGGCCGTAGCCCATGCTTGCGGCCGCGCTGTTGATCAAAAATCTCGCGTCCTTTTTGATTATATAGTTGTGGCTGCCCACAACGTAGGCGCTGCCGTTTGAGACCACGGTCAGGTTCCCGTCGGGCAGACTGCCGCTCAGATAATTTATAAAAGCGTACACATTGGCGGTCTCACCGTTTTCCTCAAAGTGCCGCGCGAGGGTCACGGGGTATTTCTGTTTCCAATCGGCGCAGGTCTTGAGCCAGCCTTCTCCGCCGAAAACGGGAGCTGAAACATCCTGCAAGGCTTGGTTCATTTTTTCAAAAAAGTCCTTGGCGTCGGCGCAGATCGGGGTCTCGACGTGGATGGTCGTCTTTTTCAGCTCCGCCGGGTCGGCGTCGACCATTATGACGTGCGCCTCGCGCGCCCAGGTTTGGTAGTTGTAGCCCACCTGCCGTATCGACAGACGGTTGCCGACCGCCAATATCAGGTCGGCGTTCTGCACCGCGAAGTTTCCCGCGCGGTCGCCCATTATGCCGCCTCGGCCGACATACAGGGGATTTTCGGTTTCTGTCGCGTCGATCGAGTCCCAGCAGGTGGCGATCGGGATGCCGAGCCTGTCCGCCGCCTCGCGGAACGCCTCGTATCCGCCCGAGAGCCGTATTCCGCTGCCCGCGTACAGCACGGGCCTTTTCGAGCTTTTGATCTTATTGATCACATCTTGAATTATATCGTCGGTTACCGGAGCGGGCTTGGCTGCCGCGTCCTCTTTCGGGTCATAGGCGCGCAGCTCGTCCGTCTCGATTACGGAGCCCTGAAAGTTGACCGGAATGTCTATCCAAACCGGGCCGCGTCTGCCGCTGAGCGCCAGATAATACGCCTTCTCGAGACAATAGCGGATATCGAGCGGATCCTCTATCATGACCGCGTATTTGCACATGGGGCCCACCGATTTTGTGATGTCGTACTCCTGATCGCCCACCGCGCGCAGGGGAAGGCCGTCGGTGAATTTTTGCATATACCGCGCGGTCGTGTCGTATCTGACCTGGCCGGATATCACGAACATCGGCACCGAGTCGAGCCAGGCGCCCAGCACGCCGGTTATGGCGTTTGTGCCTCCGGGGCCCGTCGTCACGCACAGCGCGGCCATATTGTTGTTTACGCGGGCATAGCTTTCCGCGGCGATAGCGCAGGCCTGCTCGTGGTGGTTGAACAGACATTTGAGCCCATTCTTGTGGCCAAGCGCATCGTTTAGGTGCATGGCTCCGCCGCCGGTCACCATAAAGCAGTCGCGGATCCCGTGATCTACCAGAAAATCCGCCACATAATCCGCCAGTCTGAGCTTCATATAATCATTCCTTTCGGTTTTTTGCTTGATCAATACAAAGCGTATTATATCAAATACGCATAAAAATGTCAATCATAACCGCCGCTGAGGTTTTTTGCTGTCACATGATACTTTTGATACTTTTGATTTAAGAAAATCCTTGACAAAGACCTAATTATAATATATAATAACTATAGAAAGAGAAACGGCAGAGCGTAAAAACGGTCAGTCGCTTCGAATGTGTTAAATTAACAATCGATCCTTGGCGGCCAAACTTCGGATCGGTTGTTTTTTATTGCACAGGTGATGCAAAAATCGCGAATAATGCGATAATAACATATTTTAACATTTTTTTCAAGTTAAAAATCAGTTACACAAAATCCAATATAAAAAACGGACAGAGTTGATATTTCTCTATCCGTTTTTAAGTTTTATCCTGTTGGACAAATATTACTGTCTTATGAAAGACTGCAGCGTGGCGCGTTCTTTTGGAAAATTCTTATTTAACTATATTGTCAACATCGGCTTTGACTTTTTCAAGAAGCTCGTTGGCCTCCTCTTCGGTCTCACCCTTCATCAGGCAGTATACCTTGATCTTGGGCTCGGTGCCCGAGGGACGGATAACAAAGTTGTTCTTATCCTCAAGCTCCAGATATATAACGTTCGACTGAGGCAGCAGGATCTCCGACTTCTCGCCGGTCAAAAGATCGACGCGCTCGCTTGTCAGGTAGTCGCGGATGGCGATGACCTTTTTGCCCGCTACCGACTTGGGCGGGTTAGAGCGGATGTTGTCCATTGTGGACTTGATCTTGGCCAGACCCTCGATTCCCTCGAGAGTTACCGAAACGACCTGCTCCTTGTAGTAGCCGTACTTTTTGTATATCTTGTCCATCTGCTCAAAGATGGAGCTGCCCTTTTCCTGATAGTAGAGCGCCATTTCGGCGATCAGCATCGTGGCAACGACCGCGTCCTTGTCGCGGGCGTATGTGCCCTTTAAATAGCCGTAGCTCTCCTCAAAGCCGAACAGGTAGGTGCCGACTCCGGTTTCCTCGGATTCCTTTATCTTCTCGCCGATGAACTTAAAGCCGGTCAATACTTCCTTCATGCCTATGCCGTAGGCTTCGCAGATGTCCTTGATGATGTTGGTGGTAACGATCGTTTTTACTATATAACCGTCCTTCGGGACCGCGTTCTTTTCTTTAAGCGCCGAGAGAATGTACTCGGAGAGCAGAGCGCCCACCTGGTTTCCGGTGAAGTTCACATACTCGCCCTCGTCGTTCTTGACCAGGATTCCCACGCGGTCGCTGTCGGGGTCGGTGCCCACGATCAGGTCGGCACCGCAGTCCTTGGCGTAGCCTATTGCGAGGTGGAAGCCCTCTTTATACTCGGGATTGGGGAACTCGACCGTCGGGAAATCGCCGTCGGGAAGCTCCTGCTCCTTAACGACCACAACGTTGTCAAAGCCCACGCGCTTTAAGATTTTTCTCACGGGCTTGTTGCCCGCGCCGTGGAACGGCGTGTAAACGAATTTCAGAGTGCCGCCCTTCTCCTTCGCCAGCTCGGGGTTCACACACTGCTCCTGAACTCTGTCGAGATAAACCTCCTCGACCTCGTCGCCTATCATAACGATCAGGCCCTTTTCGATGGCTTCCTCAAAGTCCATTTTCTTAACGCCCGTGAAGATGTCGGTCTTTTCGATCTCCTCAAGCACGATGGCCGCAAGCTCGGGGTTGAGCTGGGCGCCGTCCGCGCCGTACGCCTTGTAGCCGTTATACTTCGCCGGGTTGTGGCTGGCGGTCACCGCGATGCCCGCGGTGGTCTTTAAGTATCCTACCGAGAACGAGAGCTCGGGAACCGGCTTCAGCTCCTCGAACAGATACGCCTTTATGCCGTTGGCGGCCAGGATCTGCGCGGCCTCCTTCGCGAAAACGTCCGATTTATGGCGGCTGTCGTAAGCGATAACAACGCTCAGGTCGGCGTCCGCGCCGTTTGTCTTGATAAGCTGATTGGCAAGGCCCTGTGTCGCCTGGCCCACAACATACTCGTTCATGCGGTTGATGCCCGCGCCGAGAACGCCTCTGAGACCCGCGGTACCGAACTCCAGCGGCCTATAGAAGCGGTCCTTTATCTCTTCCTCGTCGCCGCGGATAGCCTCAAGCTCCTTGACGGTCGCCTCGTCCGCCTCCTTGAGCCATCTCTCGTATTCAGCTAAGTAGTCCATAATAAATACCTCCGTTTTAATTGATATAAGTAAAATTAATAATTATTCCCGAAATTATCCCATACATATTCATTATACTACTATGCCGCGCGGATTTCAACTGCTTTTAATGTAAAAAAATGTATATAAATTTTGTGTAATATTTCGAGGGAATAACGTATCCGAAAATATTATTGAGTTTTGTTCTTTCTCGGATACGGGCGCCGCACATCCGTTAACTCAAGGATATAATCAACAGAGGTATTATAAAACTCGGCAAGCTTGATAAGGGCTTCGATAGGGATCTCCCGCCGCTCGTTTTCATAATTTGAATATGTGTTTTGCTTTATATGCAGCAGCTCCGCAATAAAGTTTTGGGTAATGTCGTTATCCTCTCGCATATCTTTCAGCCTCATAATTACCACCCCCGGCACAGTTATATAAAAATAATACAATATCTCGTTTTGAGATATTGACATTTATCTCATTTTGTGATACTGTTAATATGAGAGTTAGTATATTACAAACAAAAAATTATTATAAACGGAGGAACTGTTATGAGAAAGCAGAAATTTATCGCGATGGCGGTGGCTCTTATTATGCTTGCTGCGTCATTGCCGATTTTGAGCTTTGCCGAGCCAGCATCTATAACATCGGAAGAACCGACAGCAGTTTCCACGGTCGGGGAACAAACCGAGCCGGCAGATGAACTTGCGGAGCAGACGGAGACGGAAGAAAAAGTTGAAGAATCGGAAAACGATCAAATCAATCTTGTTTCCGAGAATTATACCAACATTGATAATGAAAATATAAACTTGGAAGATCAACAAATTATGGCGGCATCGGCGGGCAGCGGATCGGTATATTACATCTCGGACGCGGAGGGCCTCAACTCCGTCAGAAATGATTTGTACGGAACATATTACCTTACGCAGGATATCGATTTGTCAAATTACGGCGAGTGGGAACCGATAGGGGATTCATCTAATCAATTCATAGGTCAATTTAACGGTCAAGGACATAAGATCACCGGTTTGGGTATTAACTCAAGCGAGCGTAGTTGCGTAGGTTTGTTTGGTTATGTGTATCAAGGAACAATAACAAATCTCGGCGTGGAGAGCAGCATAAAGACCGAGACGGACTATGTCGGCCTGCTCACCGGAGAAGTTGACTTCGGCACCATAACAAATTGTTATACGGCGGGAAGCGTGGAAGGCAAAGAAAACGTTGGCGGATTGATAGGATATAGCCTTTCTTCTCATATAGAAAATTGCTATTCCCGGACGAGTATAACCGGAGTGAAAAGCGGAGAGTCAGATTATTTGGGCGGATTGATCGGTTATGTGAACAGCGGCACCGTAAAACGCTGCTATGCCACGGGATATATAAGACCGAGAAACGATAATGCCGAATACGGCGGTTTAATGGGAAGATATTACAGCAATAAGGTCAGCCTGTTTAACTATTACGATCAAACAACCTCAAAAGCATTTGATACGAACAGGAGCTTTAATGCGACAACGGAGCAAATGAAAGACCAAAACACATTCACGGGTTGGGATTTTGAGAACGTGTGGGGTATTTCTCCTGATATTAACGACGGGTACCCGTATCTGAAATTCGGCGAATCCGAATACTACGAAAACGCGGGTTCGGGTTCAAAAAGTGATCCGTATATGATACACACCGTTGATGACCTGATCGCTATCACGGACGGCAAGATAGGCCAAAAAGGCTCGTATTATGAGTTGGCAGACGATATCGTGATTGATGTTCCGTTTTGGACACCTATTGGCGGTAACGACAACGGACGAGGATTTGAGGGCATTTTTAACGGCGCGGGGCACGTGATCTCAGGACTGAATATCACATATAATAATTTCTCATACACAGGCTTGTTCGGCCAGGTGAGCGGAACGATAACAAATCTTGGTGTGGACGGAAATATTTCGACCACAACCGATAATATCGGTCTGCTCGCGGGATCTCTGGGAGACATCGGCTGTATAACAAACTGCTATACGACGGGAAGCGTGGAAGCAAAAGAGCGCGTAGGCGGATTGATAGGATCAAGTTACGGAACAGTTGAAAACTGCTATTCCCGTGCAAGCGTCACGGGATTGAAAACCGGAGAGTCAAATTATATGGGCGGACTGATCGGCGGCGCCGGCGGCACGGTTAAGCGCTGCTATTCCACGGGCTTTGTAAGCCCCAAAAACAATAAAGCCATATACGGCGGCTTAATGGGCTCATGCTCAAACAGCCTTTTTAACTATTACGATCAAACGACCGCGAAAGCGACCGACACCGATAAAAGCTTCGCGGTCTCAACGGCGCAGATGAAAGACCCGCACACGTTCACGGGTTGGGATTTTGAAAATGTGTGGGGCGTTTCACCCGATATTAACGACGGTTATCCCTATTTGAAATTCGGCGAATACAAGTATTATAATATCGGCTCGGGCACCCAATACGATCCGTATATGATATATTCAGTCGAGGATCTGATTGCGATCACAGAGGGCAGCATAGGTCAAAGCGGCTCATACTATGAGCTGGCGAACGACATTCTTCTCGACGTTCCGTTCTGGACACCCATAGGCGGCAACAAAAGCGGACGGGATTTTAACGGTATTTTTAACGGAAACGGACACAAAATATCCGGACTAAACATAACGCAGGACAATTTTGAAAACACCGGCTTGTTCGGAGAGATATCTTCGGGAACGATAAAAAATCTCGGAATATCAGGAAGTATAACGCTCACAACGGACTATGTCGGCTTGCTCGCGGGACGCGCGAAAAGCGGAAGCAAAATAACAAACTGCTATACAACAGGCAGCGTAAAAGCGAATCAGTACGTCGGTGGATTGATAGGATCGAATTATTTGAATTCGGATATTGAAAACTGCTATTCCCGTTCTGTTATAACGGGCTCAAGTCATTTGGGCGGATTGATAGGTTCCGGCAACGGAGTAAAACGCTGTTATGCCGCGGGCCGTGTAGAATCCCAAAATATCAATAACGATTGCGGCGGTTTGGTTGGATCAGGCAGCAGCGTTCTGTTTAGTTATTACGATCGGACAACGTCGGCGACGACTGACACAAATAAAGGTTTTGCCGCGACGACAAAGCAGATGAAAGATCCACACACCTTCACAGGCTGGGATTTTAAAGATGTTTGGGGCATTTCGCCCAATATCAATGACGGTTATCCCTATCTGAAATTCGGCGAATACCAATACAGCAACAGCGGTACGGGTTTGAAAAACGATCCCTATAGCATATCGTCAATTGAGGATCTTGTGGCCGTCACGGAAGGCAGTATAGGATTTAAAGACGCATATTATGAACTAAAAAACGATATCATTATCGACGTTCCGTTTTGGACGCCCATTGGAGGCAACGACTGCGAACGGGATTTTGACGGCAATTTTAACGGAAACGGATATATAATATCCGGATTAAATATGACGCAGGATAATTTTACATACAGCGGACTGTTCGGTGAGGTAACAGGAACGATAACAAATCTCGGAGTGGACGGAAACATAACGCTCACAACAAACTATGCCGGTCTGCTCGCGGGGCATTTAGAAAGCGGAAGCATAACAAACTGCTATTCCATAGGCAGCGTAAAAGCGAAAGAGTATGTGGGCGGATTAATAGGTCGATTGTATTCAAACACTATATCTATTGAAAACTGCTATTCTCGCGCAAATGTAAACGGATACAGATATATAGGCGGATTGATCGGCTCTGGTTATGGGGGTAAGATAAGAAATTGTTACGCCGCGGGCAGTATAACTCCCGACAATGGGGCGAATGATATCGGCGGGTTTATTGGTTGGAGGAGCAGTTATACAGAAATAACGGCGTGCTACTATGACCAAAACGCAAGCGGCAGGACCGACGAGGACAATGGCATAGGACTGTCGACCGAGGACGCGAAAAAGCAATCATCATACGCCGAGTGGGATTTCGCGAATGTGTGGGCAATATCGGCCGATAAAAACAGCAGGTACCCGTATCTGAGGGCGGTGGAGCCCCGCGAGGTCTCGGTGCCGCCAACACCCACGCCGACACAAACGCCGCCCGCAGCGGAAAAACTAACCGGGATACGCGTTGCGGCTCAGCCCGCGAAAACCTCGGTGGTCGAGGGGATGGCGCTTGACACGAGCGGACTTAAGGTCGAGGCTGTTTACAACAACAGCAAGGCATATGAGATAAGCGACTACACATTGAGCGGATACGATATGGACCGCATAGGAGCGCAGACCATTACGGTCGAGTATATGGGATACACGGCGAGCTTTAACATAACCGTGACGCGAAAGAGCATGACGGGTCTTGTTATCTCGCAAAAGCCGAACAAGCGCGCGTATATGCAGGGCGAGCGGCTTGACACGTCGGGCATGGTCGTGACCGCGATGTACAACAACGGAACGAGCGAGGAGATCAGCGGCTATAAGGTTTCGGGCTACGATCCGAATTATATCGGCAGTCAGACGATAAGCGTGTCATATAACGGCTTTTCGACCGCGTTTACCGTGACAGTCTCCAAAAAGGAGCAGACGAGCGGAACGGTCGAGACGCCCAAGATAGGCATATCGAGCTTCATAGGCGGCAAGACCGTGACGCTTACCTGCGCGGACGCGGACGCCAAGATATACTACACCGACGACGGAAGCGCACCGAGCGAAGGCTCCGCGCGGTACACCGGCCCGATAACGCTGCATGAGACAAAGACGATAAAGGCGATAGCCGCAAAGAGCGGAGCCGAAAACAGCAAGACCGCGAGCGGAAAGATAACCGTCGCTAAGACCGAAAAGCCGACGGCGAGCCACAGCGCGGGCCAAGTTGAGGCGGGAACCGTGGTAACGCTCAGGTCGGCCACAAGCGGAGCTATGATATACTACACGACCGACGGCACTGCCCCGAATACCGAAAGCAAGAGATACTCGGGCGGGATCGCCGTAACGTCAAATGTCACGATAAAGGCGATGGCCGTAAAGAGCGGAAACACAAACAGCGATGTGTTCGAGATAAGTTACACGGTCCCGGAGATACAAAGGGGAAGTGCGTCAGTATCATTGGGCAGCGCGGCGGGTTGCGCGGGAGATAATATATCGGTGCCGATATATATTTTCGCCGAAGAAAAAATAAGCGGCTACAGACTGACGATAAACTATGACTCCGATAAGTTTGAATATCGGTCGATAACGCCCGCGGAGGGCGCGAACGCTTCGGACTTGTTCACTTCCGCGAGCGAGGGAAAAGTGACGGTGCTGTACAGCGGAGCGGCTATAGAGAGCGGCGAGATGTGCGGCATAAACCTCAAGGCGCTCGAGAGCGACGAGGACGGAGAATATCCGATAACCATAGACAAAGGAAGCGTAAAGATAACGACCGAGAGCGGCGCGGGACTTGACGCGGATATAACCGACGGAGCGATAACGCTTGAGGGCTCGATAAACTCGAACCTGAAGACCGATGTGATGCTGACCGACTCGGACGGAAACGACATAAGCGATAAGTCTGAAGCAAAGGGCGAGGTGACGGCGAACGTGACGCTCGGGAACATAAGCGAGAGCGCGGAGCCGCTGACCGTTAACATGATAATGGCGGTATATGACAGACAGGGCTGCCTTGTGAGCATGTCGGTCATGGACGCCGATTTGAGCGACCTTAACTATGTGTTCACAAACACGGTCGATATCCCGGAGGGTGTCGAGGTAGGCAGCATCAAGCTTATGGTCTGGAACGGCCTGAGCGACATGGCCCCGATGTCAGCCGCAAGCACAATACTTTAAAAATAATTGATTCTTCCCAATTTGATCCAAAAAACTCCCCGCGTCGGGCGGCATGACATAAGACAATATAAACAATAAATTTATGACAGGCTGTCAAAACGGGATTATGAAAGAGCGTATCAGCAAAAATGATACGCTCTTTTGCTATTTAATTTTGCACTTGCATAGTGGAATAATAGAGCCTTGTAAACAGCGCAAAAACGTTGATTTTAAAGCCGTAATCAGGCACATCTAATATAATTATATCCAAACCCCTTAAAATTAAGTTCTATTGTTCCACTCTTTGATTTAATCTGCTACTATTGAATCAAATGCTTTAATATGTTTTTTTGAAATCTTCATTCAAGACCTCTTTTCCAGCAAATGGTAAATATTAACGCAGTAACTTTTTGCTGACTGCCAATAAAAACTTTTTTGCCATTAGATTTACCACCATCTTTAGCTTAATATCAATATTATTTCATGTTATTATGTATCTGGCCTGATTGAATATTGCATCAAAGTAAACTTTTCACCGTCATAGTTTTATCTCCTAATTCTTAATGTTTTTTTAAATTCTTTATTTGTGCCACCGTTTTTATATTCTTTTATTCTCTTGTTAAATAAAATTGTCTCAAATATCTATTCTTTCTTTTGCTCTTTAAAAGCTTTCTAAACTATCAATAGAGGAATACTATTAAATCCGCTTGTTGTATTAAAATCCATATTATGCTCAAATTTACTTTGTATCAGACGGATTTATAAAATTGAATTTCAAATTCAAAAATGTTTTTTTATCAAAACAGACTGATAAAATATCAACATTTTTGTCGGTTGCATGAACAACAACTTTTTGCACCGGCAATAATGCAAAATCTTTCTTCATTTGTGTTATCAGGTAACATTTTTTTAAATTTCAAAAATGTTTTAATATATTTTAATTTGTTTGAAATGTTCTCAATGTTGTTTTCAAGGTCTTTATACATATTAATTTTCAAGAAAGATAGTAGTCCTATGCTTGCTTCTCTGATTATACGCCAACCTTTTTTGTCAGCTATTTCTTCAAGTGTCTGTAAATAATTTTCAACCGTATCTTTATCCGGATCAAATGATGGTAATTCTATGCCATAATCTGCTGACAAAAGATGTTGAAGAGTAGGATTAACCACAACATCATCGTCAAATCTTAATAATTTAAATGGTGCATTAAGAGACTCGACTGTCAGTGAAACCGGCACCAATACCAAAGGAGATTTAATCCAAGTATGGCGTGAACCGTGATTTTCCTGCCACTCTATAAATCCCAAAGATAAATAAAGTATATTTGTACCTTGTTCTTCTAACGCAAGTTTAGATTTGTTGCGTAGGTTCTTTAATGTTTTTTTGCTTTCCTGAAACGATGTAGCAACTTTTATATCCCCAAGAAATACATTGATAGGACAAGAAAGCTTGTCAAACAATCTTAATACGGAGTATGTGCGTATGTCCGTATTTTTATCTAACGGATATTGAAAAGTCAATTCACTTTCGTTCTGAACATAATTTGCATACAACTCATCAAGACCGGGCGCAACAATTTTTAATGTTGCCCTTGTTGTTTCTCTATAGTTTATCATTTTATTTCTTTTGCCCGTGTCTAAAAGTTGGCTTTTCCAGTATTCTATTTTCTTGTTTTCAGTAAGGTTCATATCGGCACCTCATCATTTGATTGTATATGTTAAATTTACAAAACGTTAATTTCTTTTTCCAATTTTTCGATACCATCCAAAATAGTATCAAACGGTATATTTTCACCAAAAATCATATTCTGCATATGTTCATAGTCCTCTCTTAAGGCTTGCATATTCCTTTCCGGCGGCATCAATTTCATTGTGCCAATTTTTGCTTCTTCATATCTTGCCCAAGGGCAACGGTAAAACTTTTCTTTGAAATCAACCACTTTATTGAGCAAATTGATATCAGCAAATGCTTTTCCTTTAACAAAAGAATTTGCCATATAATACAAATCATAATAATGCCTTGAATATCTTGCGGGAAAAGTTTTATTCCCGGGTCTGTTTGCTTCACGGTGAAGGATAGTGACCTTTTCCCAAAAAGTTCGCTCCGGCAATACTGTCAAAACATTTGCAGACGCTTCTTTAAATAAGTGCGGATAACGCTGAGCGGCATAAGGTGTTATTGGTTTTAGTTCCGCGGGAGTCCATGCAGCAAGTACGCCGATCTCAAGACGTATTACCGGTAAGATCGAAAAGTCGTCAAAGCTCTTTCTGTAAGCAATAATAACCGTTTGCGGATCAATTTCATCAATGTAACACTTGATCGGCGTATTCAGTAAATGCTGTAGATCATCACTGATTTGCGGAATAAACTCATTTTTCAGATATTCCTCTGTGCGATGATTTGCTTCTTTATTGAATAAATCCTGTTTTGTGTTGCTTCGTTCCAACCAGGGTTCATCCTTTTCGTAACCAAGAACACGCCAATCGAGTATCAAATCAATATCTTCCGAAAAACGCTTAATTAGACCATATGATTTTGAGAGGCTTGTACCGCCTTTGAATGCAATTTTATCTTTGAAGTTGCTGATGTTAAACAGATATTTGAGCATAAGACACACCCAAAAATCTTTTTCAATAATCGCATCGGTCATACCCATTTTGGCGGCTGTGTTTTGGAATAATGCTTTCCTGTCTTTTTCGTTTATGTTTGCTATGGTAATCATTTTTTATCATCCTTGCAAATTTGTTTTATATATTCGTATATCCAAGATGTAGCAGCTTTTGCTTCATTTAAAGCGTTTGTTTTTTCCTCCGGTGTTAAATTATTACTTAACTTTGATACTATTTCTTCGCTAACACCTTCTTTACCAAGTGCCTTCAGTGCTTGAACAACGAGAGCAGTTTTATATGATAGCTTTGAGATCTCTTTATTTGTTGTACGCTTAAACTTAATTGTTGTGTTATCATAGTTGTATGCTTTATATGTTCCATCACTTACATAAGACCACACGGCAGGGACTTGTGTTGACAATCCAAGAATATTTAACGCCGTATCACCACAGGGTGTAATAGTCCATCCAAAGTTTCTTGCCACTGCTTCTGCAACAAGGTTTGGAGAAGGAGCAAGATATTCATCCAGAAAGCTGTTATATTCAGGCTTATAATAAACGCCTCTCAAAACACGTTTGATTATATTGTTTGCTGCTAATCTTATAAATGCCATTTGGACTGTTTTCTTGTCAGTGATATCAACAAAATCAACTGCAACAAAAACATCGCCTTCTTTTGAATGCTCTATTCTTTTCTTAATTTCAGCCAAATAGTTTGGACGGGCCATCAATATCACCTCGTTGCTAATATTGTATATTATTTTCTACCAAAAGTCAATATATATTCATATATTTTTATAGATATCGAAAAATGAGGTTAAAATGTCCACTCAAATATAGTAAAGCGTGTCAACATTATTTAGCAAAAGGACATACCACATTAGGTTTTACAGTATGCAATTTAATGTGCAACTAAACTAATGTATGCGCTCATATTTGTAATAAATTAATCTATAATATTTACAATCATAGCAGTTATGTCATTTTTATTATATTCTTAATATTAATTTTTGATGGATCATTTTTCGTTTGATGTATCTACTCAAACTTTCAATATACATATATCATAAATTTATTTTATAAAAACCGTATTTGTTAATTATAAATTTTCATAATTCCATCATTCCTCAGCTTGTAGATCTTGCAAATTCATCGGTACAACTTTTCCGGTAATCAAATTATCCTCCGCCTCGCCCGCCTGTTCAGTCACCGCCAATCTCGAATAATACGCAAGCGTCTTGTCTTTCCAGTCCGCGTACTGTTCTGTTGAGTAATTCTCTCTTGTGTCCGCCCAATCCTCAAGGAAGAGACACATATCGACGTTAAGGTCGGTCTTTGCCTTTCCGTCAAACTTTATGGAGCACTCCCAATTATCGTCTCTCGGCGGGCGCTTTACG
>CANQQJ010000028.1 GCA_947625905.1 uncultured Clostridia bacterium
TGAGCCCGGTACAGTACCGAACTCATTACCAGTTAATTTAATGTTAAATTTTGTCTAAACTTTGGGGTTCACTTCATAGCCGCGGGGTTAGATTTTTACTCGCTGATGATTATGTCTCGAGAAGCCGCGTCGCTACGGTATATCCCGTCGCTTGCCGCCGGGGATGAGCCACTTGTAATGATCACTGTTTGAGAAGCGTCGTCCCAGTCTACTTGGCAGTCAAACGCTTCGCTCACGGCTCTGACGGGGACCAAGGTGCGGTCGTTTATCAGTCGGGCGGGCACGTCGAGAGTTATTTGTCTGCCGGGCGCGGTCATATAAGGAGAGTCGATGGTTATAATTATTATTTTGTTGTCCTTCTCGGCGAGGACGGCCTGCTCCTCGCTGTTCCAAACAACGTTGGCTCCCAGCGCTTCGAATATTTTGCGCATCGGAACCAGCACGCGGTCGCTTTCCATAACGGGGTCTTGGTCAAAGGCGAGCTTTTCGCCGTTCACCGTGACGCTTATTGTCTGTGCCGCGGGGGTTGTGGGAGCCGCGGGTGTCGTCGCCGCTGCGGGCACATCCGAGGGCACACCGCCGAACTGTATCGCTCCGCCTTTCTTGTTGAACGTGTAGCTCTTTTCGCTGCCCGCGGCGGATATTTTCAGGGTGTGCTCCCCGTCCGTAAGGGCCGTTATGTCAAGATTGTATATATACGGTATTTGATTTGCCGAGTGGGCCCATGCGCCGTCTAAATAATAGTTAACGGTGATATCGGGCTGTTTCGGCATATACGCCAGTGTGTACAGCTTGACAATGCCGTCCTTGGCGGCGAGAGTTCCCGCGTTATTGGCGGACCGGAACACGAAGTCCGCCGTATCGCTTGCGCTGTGGAGGTACGCGCCGCATTGAGCCGCCTCTTTAAATATGTCGCACGCGTAGGGATAATCCGATATCGGATATTTTACGGCCTCATCCGCTCTGTTGGTATTGAAGTAATTTATCATTTTTATCTGAGGGTACTTCATGATAACGCTCCACAGCATGTTTCTCAGTCTCGGCGCTACCCAGCTTTCCTCGACCGGGCCGGAGTTTGTGGCGATCACCACTCCGCCCTCGCTTATCATAACAGGCTTTTGAATGTTGTTATCGCTCATGAACTTTAATATCGGCTTAAGGCGGTTTGTCTCCCAGGCGTAATCGCCGGTCATAAAATACACGCTGTCTTTATAGGACGTGTTCGGATTGCCCTGAAAATATCTGAGGCTGTAACAGCTTACGCCGATCCAATCCACATACTCGTCGCCGGGATAATAGTAGCTAAAGGGTCTGTCAAGAGAGCCCAGGTCAATGGGCGACCACACCGTAGCGAAATTCGGGTACTCGTGAACTATGTTCGCAACAGTCCTGAAGGTATCGACATATTTTGTGGGATCGTCACCCAGGCCCTCCGCGTTCATCTCGTTGGCAAAACGGATAAACATGGGCTTGTTATAAGAGCTCAGGGTGTTTAAAACACTGCGCACATGATCGATATTCACAAGGTCAAGGCTTGATATCGTCCAGCCCACCATCGTTACCACGTCGTCATCTTTTATCATTTGGTTTGCGGGATAATACAGATCGTCCTGATTCATGTTGTCGATATATGTCAGGTATGAACCCAAGGGTTTAAAATCTCCCGATGTTTCGGCTATCATACCCAAATAGGCCCCGCTCTGCGGCTCCAGCCGCGCGCCGTAGTATGGGGCATGGTCGGGGCTTGCCTCGGCGTACAGCTCAAAGTCCGTCTCGTTTACCATATTCTCTCTTTCCTGCAGCAGAGCTCCCCAATCGGGTTCGGGGAAGTTGAACGCAAAGGCGGGCGCGGCGCAAAGAAGCGTCATGCTCAGCAGCAGCATCATTGTGATGAATTTTTTCTTCAATTTGATCACCTCATAATTTTTTATTTTCAAATAATATTATACACCATAATTCGCACGGCTGCAAGAGCTTTTTTGTTGTTTGGCGCATTTTCGGAAAATTATTCATATGATAAAAAAACAGCTTGTAATATATGTTAATATGTGTTAAAATAAAATTAATAATACGCAATCTGTTAAAACGGAGGAAGGTCATGGGAAATATATTGATGTATGTTTGGCTTTTGGCGGGTTTTGTTTTGCTCATCAAGGGCGCGGATTTTTTTGTGGACGGCACGTCGTCGATCGCGAGACTGCTCAAGGTACCGAGCATTGTGGTCGGCCTGACCATCGTCGCGATGGGCACAAGCGCTCCCGAGATGGCCGTGTCGGTGTCCGCTGCGCTCAAGGGCAGCAACGATATAGTTATCAGCAACGTGCTGGGCTCCAACCTGTTTAATCTTCTGGTTGTCGCGGGCGCATGCGCCGTGATAAAAAATCTGCCCGTTTCCGAGGACTTAAAAAAGCGAGATTTTCCGTTTTCGATCATTGTGGGCCTGATTCTTATGCTGTTCATAGTTGACAGTCTGTTTTTGGGCGGCGGAGATTTCATGATAGGCAGGATCGAGGGAACGGTGTTGTTCGCGCTCCTTATCGCCTATCTGATATTCCTTGTGTTCGCGGCGATGAAGAACAGGACCGACGGCGGCGACGAGATCAAGGTCATGTCGCCCCTTAAGAGTATTATTTTTACGATAATAGGTGTCGCGGGCATCGTTATCGGCGGCGACATGACTGTTGACGCGGCGACCGATATAGCCAAAGCGTTCGGCCTCAGCGACGTTATTATAGGTCTCACGATATTGGCGGTCGGCACGTCCCTGCCCGAGCTGGTGACCTCATTGGTCGCCACCCGCAAAGGCGAGAACGATCTGGCGATGGGAAACGTTATAGGCTCGAATATTTTTAATATTCTTGGAGTAGCGGGACTTTCGGGCGCCATCAGCCCCTATAAAGTCGGAAGTCTCTCGGTCATCGACCTTTGTTTGTTTTTGGGATTCAGCGTTATCGTGTACATAGTGGTGCGCGCCCGAAACAAGATCGAGCGTCTGCCCGGTATCTGCATGGTGCTGATGTACGCGGCGTATATGGTTTACGCGGTTATGCGGGAAATAATGTAAAAGAGGTGCGCTATGAAAAGAAAAACATTTTATATAATCGCGGCGGTATGGTTCGTGCTGCTGATAATCGTGGTAGCGGGCAGCTTTTTGCCCGGAGTCGACGCGGCGCTCAGAGAGGAAGTGCGTAAGTATCTGGTTTATGTCGTAGTTGTAGGCGCGCTCTGCCTGATGCTGATCCGCAGAAAAGTAAAATAAAGAATAAAATCGTTTGTTTCCGTTTAGGAAACAAACGATTTTATTTTAATTTATTTTACTAATGCGTCCGCCAGGGCGTTGAGTGCCTCCACGGTCTCGGGCTTCATCGACGATTTAACGGTGACGATCGGCTCGATGATCTCGATGCCTTTGAGACTTTCCATAGCGGCTTTGATTTTTTGACCCGCCGAGGGAGCCCAGGTCCCGTTTTCGATTATTCCCACCTTGCGGTTCCTGTAGGTCTTGGCGATCAGGTGGTGGATAAACTCGTCCGCCGGAGTGAAGATGCCGCCGTCGTATGTGGGCGAGGCGATGACCAGACGGTCGTAGCGGAACGCGTCCTCGACACATTCGGCCCAGTCGTCGCGGGCCAGATCGGCGATCGAGACTTTTTCCGCGCCCTTTTCTTTAAGCAGCTCCGCCAGCTTTTCGGCGGCCTTTTTTGTGTTGCCGTAGATCGAGGCGTAGGCGATAAACACGCCGCGGCTCTCGGGCTCGTATTTGCTCCAGGTGTCGTAAAGGCCGATGTAGTGGCCGAGGTCCTCTTTGAGGATCGGGCCGTGGAGCGGGCAGATGATTTGAATATCGAGAGCGGCCGCCTTTTTAAGCAGCGCCTGCACCTGCGCGCCGTATTTGCCGACTATGTTGAAGTAGTAGCGTCTGGCCTCGCAGTCCCAGTCCTCGTCGGTGTCGAGGGCGCCGAACTTGCCGAAGCCGTCCGCGGCGAACAAGATTTTCTCCGAGCTCTCGTAGCTTACCATAACTTCCGGCCAGTGGACCATGGGCGCCATAACGAATGTAAGCGTGCGGCTGCCGAGCTCAAGCGTGTCGCCTTCTTTTACCGTTACTTTGCGGTCCTCGATGTCGATATCAAAAAACTGCTCGATCATCACAAAGGTCTTGGCGTTGCCCACTATCTTCATATCGGGGTATTTTTCCGCGGCGGCCTTGATGCTCGCCGAGTGGTCGGGCTCCATGTGCTGGACCACAAGATAGTCGGGGGATTTGCCGCCCAGAACCTCGTCGAGGTTGCCGAGCCACTCATCGCACGCGCGCTTGTCGACTGTGTCCATGACCGCGGTCTTTTCGTCCAAAATAACATAGGAGTTGTACGCCACGCCGTTGGGGATTATATACTGGCCCTCGAAAAGGTCGAGATCGTAATCCTGAACGCCGACGTATTTGACCGAGTCGGTCACGATAATATCACTGTATTTCATAAATTCGCACCTCCAAAAAATTCTTTTATTATTATACCACTATTTTCCCAAAGGTCAATATTTTTTTGAAATAAATTAGCGGGACTAGGGTTTTCCGGCGGCCGCGGCGGGCGTTTTTCGAGAGCCGCGCGGACGGTGAAATTATGACTAAATAATCTCGAAAAAACGACGTATTTTCGGCACTTTTCAGCGCGGAAAAACTTTAAAAAATTTCAAAAAATTGTTGCGTTAAAAAAACCGTTATGGTATAATTAAATAAGTGAAATATTTACCCGAATAAGATAAAAATAGGAGTGCGAAAGGAAAGTTTTTATGAAATTTATTTGCAGCAGAGACGCGTTAAACGCGGTTATAACCGACGCATCGAGAGCGGTTTCGACCCGTTCCAGCATGGCGGTCCTTGAGGGAATTTATATAAAAGCGGAGGAAGGCGGACGCCTAACCGTCATAGGCAACGATCTTGAGATCGCGATCGAGTCTGTCCTCGAGGCGGATGTGCGCGAGCCCGGCGAGGTCGTTTTAAACGCCAAGCTTCTCGCGAGGATCGTGGCGGCGTCGGGCAGCCCTTCGGTTTCAGTCGAGACCGACAAAAATAATCTTACGCTGATAAAGGCGGGCAACGCCAAGATCGAGATACCGGGGATCCCGGCCGACGATTTTCCCGATCTGCCCAGAGTGGACGAGGAATATTCGGTAAGCCTGCCCGCCGCGGTGCTCAAAAATATGATAGAGACCACGGCTTTCGCGGCGGCCAAGACCGACAACGACCCCACCAGGACCGGCGCGCTGCTTAAAATTATGAGCCACGGGCTGTCGATGGTGGCGCTGGACGGCTACAGGATAGCGAAGCGCAGCGTCAGCCTTGAGGGCGAGTTCGAGCCTAAGGAAATGATCATACCCGAAAAGTCGCTGAGCGAGCTGGCGAGGATCATAGGCGATGCCGAGGGCGAGATAAAGGTGATAGCCGCGCCCGGCCACGCCATGTTTATAATAGACAACTGCCGCATGGTGACCCGCCTGATAGAGGGAGCGTACACAAATTACGAGCGGATAATCCCCGCGTCGTTTGATCTCGAACTCGAGTGCCCGACCGCGGTGATAGCCGAGGCGGTGCGCAGAGCGTCGCTTATCATAATAAACGATGTTATCAAGGGCCCCATTAAGTTTACCATAACCGACGGCAACATCAATGTTTCCTGCGCCACGGCCGCGGGCTCGGTCGACGACAACATAGCGGTCGAGACACCGCCCGACACAATGCTGGAGATAGGATTCTACAACAGATATCTGCAGGACGTGTTCAGCGTGGTGCCCGACGATGAGATCGTGATGAGGTTCAACAAGAGCGTGAACCCGTTGATAATAACCCCCAAGGAGGGCGACGATTATATGTACATGATCCTGCCCATCAGACTTAGAAGCTCCTACTAAGCGCGGCGGATGAGAGCGAATAAACTGAGGCTTGAAAACTTCCGCAATTACGAGAAGCAGGAGATAGAGTTCGGAGCGGGCATAAACGTTATATACGGCGACAACGCTCAGGGCAAGACCAATATCCTTGAGGCGGTGCATATATTTTCGCTGGGCCGCTCGAACCGCACGGGCAAGGACGGCGAGCTGATACGCCACGGCGAGAGCGGCGCAAGGATAGGGCTTGATTTTAACGCCTACGACCGCGGCAGCGTTTTTGAGATAGAGCTGAGCCGCGGAAGGCGCAAGAGCATAACCTATAACGAGATACCCGTTCGGAAAAACAGCGAACTTCTGGGCAAGTTCAACGTTGTTTATTTCGGGCCCGAGCTAATGGGATTGGTCAAGGAAGGCCCGCGCGGTAGGCGGCGGAATCTCGATATGCTGATAAGCCAGCTGAGACCGAACTATTTTTCGGCGCTGTCGAATCTGCGCAAAGTGGTGGACAGCAAAAACGCGCTGCTCAGAATGTCCGAGCCGAACGGCACGCTGCTCGAGATAATGAACGAGAAGCTGGTCGCTTATTCGACGGAGATAATCGGGTACCGCATCGAGTTTTTGAGCAGGCTCGAGAAACTCGCGGCAGAGATACAAAATGAGATATCGGGCGGAAGCGAGGAATTGACGATAAAATATATGTCCTGCGCGGGCAAGGTCGGTCTTGATAAAAAATACGGCCGCGCCGAGATCGAGGCCGCGCTGCGTGAAAAGCTCAAAGCGGCCGCGGCGAGAGAGGCGGAGTACCGCGAGACGGTGGTCAGCCCGCACCGCGAGGATATAGTCTATGAGATAAACGGCAAGGACGCGCGCTCGTTCGCGTCCCAGGGACAGCAGAAAACGATCGTGCTGGTGCAGAAGCTGGCGGAGGTTCGGCTTATCAAGGACGAGATAAGCGAGACGCCCGTCCTGCTGCTGGACGATATCATGAGCGAGCTCGATAAAAACCGCCGCAGGTTCGTGCTTAAAAGCATAGACGATATGCAGATAATAATCACCTGCACCGATCTTGAGGAGTTTTCCGAGAGCATGGAGGACGGCGGAGAGATAAGCAAGATATACGTGAAAAACGGCTCCGCGGAGCGGCAGACGTAAAAAAACAGATCAACAAACGGGAAGGGAATGGTCATATGTACCTTCATCTGGGAAAAAACACCGCGGTCGACACCGACGACATTATCGCGATACTGGATATGGACAACCTGACGATCGCCAAAAATTCCAGAGAATTTTTGCGCAGAGCGCAGGAAAACGGCTCGGTGATAACCGTGGCGGAGGACGTGCCAAAGTCGGTCGTGCTTGTGAGACAGGACCATGTCAACAAGGTGTATATAACCAATATTTCATCAAGAGCGCTGGCGGGCAGAGCCGAAAGGGTAAACGACTACTCGGCCTACGCGCTGCCGGACTTTAAGTTTTAAACGGACGCAAACCCCATCGTCTCCGCCTTGCCCGGGCGGAATGTCGGTTCATATAAATATTTTGGGCAGAAAGGCAAACAAGTTATGCAGGAAGAACAACATATCACAAGCGTTCCGATAGAGGAATCATACGATGAAAACCAAATACAGGTGCTTGAGGGTCTTGAGGCGGTCAGAAAAAGGCCCGGAATGTATATCGGTTCCACCACCTCGCGGGGACTCCATCACCTGGTGTACGAGATAGTCGACAACTCGATCGACGAGGCTCTGGCGGGATTCTGCACCGAGATACTGGTCGAGATCGAGCCCGATAACTCGATAACCGTTATCGACAACGGCCGCGGAATACCCACGGGAATCCACCCCAAAATGGGAATACCGGCGGTCGAGGTCGTGTTCACGCAGCTGCACGCGGGCGGAAAGTTCGGCGGCGGCGGATACAAGGTCTCGGGCGGACTTCACGGCGTAGGCGCGTCTGTCGTTAACGCGCTGTCGGAATACCTTGAGGTTTGGATAAGGGACGGCGAGCACGTTCACTATCAGAAATACGAGCGCGGAAACAGCTGCGGAAAGCTCAAGGTTGTGGGCGACACGACCGAGACCGGAACAAAGGTCCACTTTAAGCCGGATCCCGAGGTTTTCGAGGACCTGATCTACGACTACGACATACTGCGCCGCAGGCTCCGCGAGCAGGCGTTCCTCAACGCGGGCATAACCATAATCCTGCGCGACAAGCGTGAGGACGCTCCAGAGGACAAAAAAGAGATAAAGCTGAGATACGACGGCGGCATACGCGAGTTTGTGGAGTTTTTGAACCGCAACAAGGAGGCCATACATCCGGAGGTCATCTATGTCAACGCGGTTCGCGAGACCTGCGAGGCGGAAGTGGCCATGCAGTATAACGACGGCTACAGCGAGATGATAATCAGCTTTGCCAACAATATCAACACCACCGAGGGCGGAACCCACGAGACGGGCTTTAAGTCGGCGCTCACCAAGGTGATAAACGACTACGCCCGAAAGAGCGGCATGCTCAAGGAGAGCGACGCCAATTTAAAGGGCGAGGACACCCGCGAGGGTCTCGCGTGCATAATAAGCGTCAAGGTGACCGAGGCGCAGTTTGAGGGTCAGACCAAGACAAAGCTTGGCAACAGCGAGATAAGAAACGTCGTTGAGAAAATGATAAACGAGAAGCTGACCGAGTTCTTTGACGAGAACCCGTCGGTCGCCAAAACGATCGTTGACAAGGCGATGACGGCCTCGCGGGCCCGCGAGGCGGCAAAGCGCGCCAGAGAAAACACCCGCCGCAAGTCGGCGCTTGAGAGCAGCTCGCTGCCCGGCAAGCTGGCTGACTGTTCTGACCGCGACAACACCTATACCGAGATATATATCGTCGAGGGAGACTCGGCGGGAGGCTCGGCAAAGCAGGGCAGGGACAGACGGTTCCAGGCGATACTTCCCCTCTGGGGCAAGATGCTCAATGTCGAAAAGGCGAGGATAGACAAGATATACGGAAACGACAAGCTGACGCCCGTTATAACAGCGCTCGGCGCGGGTCTGGGCGACGAGTTCGATCTCGAAAAGCTGAGATACGGCAAGGTGGTCATCATGGCCGATGCCGATGTGGACGGCGCCCATATCAGAACGCTGCTGCTGACGTTCTTTTTCAGATATATGCGTCCGCTGATCGAGGACGGGCATGTGTATATAGCGCAGCCGCCCCTTTACAAGATCAGCAAGGGCAAGACCGACCGCTACGCTTATTCGGACGATGAACTGCAAAAGATACTTTCCGAGATGGGCGACGGCAGAGCGCCCACAATACAGCGCTACAAGGGTCTGGGCGAGATGAACCCCGAGCAGCTTTGGGAGACCACCATGAACCCCGAGACCCGCATCATGCTGCGCGTTGATCTCGACGACGCGCGTCAAGCCGACGAGACCTTCACCATCCTTATGGGCGACAAGGTCGAGCCGCGGCGCCAATTCATAGAGGACTACGGCACGTCGGTAATTAATCTCGATATATAGAGGCATATAAAATCGATTCGGAGGCGGAGTTATGATTTTGATTGAAAAAGCCAGAGTGATGAATTTTGAGGGCGCGCTCCGCGGGGCGCGGAACCCGATGAACAGCTGGGCCAGAAGCGACAGCAAGTACGACGGGAAGGGCAGATATGTGCTCGGCCCCAACGACCTTGATCTGGCAAAGCGTTTGTGCAAGGCGGGCAGCGACCACCGCAAGTTCATACGCCAGATAATCGTGAGCGTGGACATCACCGCGCCGCTTTACTGGTGGAAGGAATTTGACACCTACAAGGTGGGCACTGTGGCGAACTCGACCAGCACCATGCACAAAATCCACGCCAAGCCGTTTGAGCATGCCGACTTTTCATGCGAGAAGCTGAGCAAGTCGGCCATGGAGGCGTTTACCGCCTATATGGAGTTCCTGGAGCTCAAGCGCAGGCATTTTGTCGAGACCAAGGACAAGGCCGACTGGGACGATATTATCCAGCTGCTGCCCTCGTCGTATAACCAGAAGCGCACGGTCACGATGAATTATGAGAATCTGCTCAACATGTACTTCGCCCGCAGGAACCATAAGCTCAGCGAGTGGCGCGAATACTGCGAGTGGATACTGACCCTGCCCTACACCAAGGAGCTGTTTTTGAACGAGAGCGAAAACAGCGAAGGCTGATTTTGGATCATGAAAGACGTACTTGAGATAAAAAAAGTTAACATACATTTGAAAACGGAATTCGGTCCCGTTGTGAGCCTTAAGCACGAGTTCGCGCTTAGGGCTCGCGGCGAGGACTTTTTTACCGCGCGGATATTATTCAGTCTGCCGAAAAACTCGGTCATATCGGCGTTTGAGATAAGCGGCGGAAAATTCAGGGTAAAAAGCGGACTGAGCCGAGGCGCGGCGAAATCGGGCGCGTCGATCGTCCAAAAAGGGCCGCGGCTCTATGAGCTGTCGATAGGCGGTCTGCCGCCGCATGGCGGGGAGTTTTCGGTGAGCGTTTGCTCCGCGGCGATAATGGAACACGACCGCGCGGATGAGTATTATATCGACCTTCCGCTTTACACCGAAAAAGGCGGCGGAGAAAAAACCGCCGACATAGAGGCGCGGCCTTGTTTTTCCGTGACCGCGTTTTTGGGCGGCGGATACGGCGCGCCGCCTGCCGATAAACAAAGCCTGACGCCCGTCGTATGGAACGGGCGGAGCGGAACGATCTTGTTTTCCGAGCCCGAGGCGGGAGGCGATTTCAGGCTGCGCGTGTCGGCGCCCGACAAAAGAAATATCGGATATATAAGCAAAAAGCCGGGCGGCGGGTTTTACTGTATGTACGTAATACGCTCGGGGCTCGAGGGTTTGAGCGGAAAAAAAGCGCTCGCGATACGCGAATACGCTCCGGGAACGTTTTATATGGTGCCGCAGATCTACAGCGGCCAATATCCGCTTATCATAACCCTCGGCTCCGAGACCGAATTCCCCGACAGGTTTTACGCGGAGAGCGGAGGAACTGAGCGCGAGATTGCGATCGACGAGTTTGTCGAAGTTGAAAATAAAGATATGGCCCGCGCTTTTGCCGCGCGGACCATAGACGCGATGTACGCAATGATAGGGGCGCGGAGCCTCGGAGAGCTGAGCGCCGAATCGGTCATTAAGCTCAAAAAGCAGGCCGCGGAGCTTGCGTTTGAGACTGGAACGCTGTGCGCGGAAAACAGCTGCGTGATAGAATACGGCGGTAATTGCGGTGAAAGGACGGTCACCGTTTCGCTGTGGAAGCAGGGGCCCGCGCTGCCCGAGAGCGGAAGGCTTTCGGACACCGGATTTATCACGGCGGAGCAGGCCGAAAAAATCATTTGCGCCGCGTGCGCCGCGCTGCTTTGCTGCGTAAGGACGGACGGCTCGATCACCGATCCCGCGGAGGAAAACCCGAGAGCTGCCGCCGAGCAGACCGCGTACGCCGCCGCGGCCCTCGATTCGCACGGATTTCCGATATGCGCCGAGCTTTCGGCTCTCGCCGATAAGTTTTTGTCAAAAAGCGGCGTGAGCCGCGATGTGGTGCCGGTGGTCTACGACAGTCTCAGTCTGAACCACTGCGGCGATATTCTTCGCCGCCAAAGCGTCAGAGAGATATCGCGGCTGATCCTCTCGATAAAGCGCGGCCTCAGGGTAAGTCTGAGTTAGGCCGCGGCGCCGGGCTCCAGCTTCACGCAGACCACGGTCATATCGTCGCTCTGCGCGCTGCCGTCTTTGCCGCGGCGCACAGCCTCGTCGAGTATGAGCTGCGCCAGCTCTCCGGGCGACATTTCGATGTCGATATGCTCAACCATATCTTTTATCCAGGGGTTGTTCGGCGGAGAGGTCACGCCGTCGCTGGTCATGACGACCATGGAGCCGTTTTCGAGAGTTCTGGCAAACGTCTCAATATCGCCGACGGGCACGATCCCTATCGGCAGCGAGGCGGCTCTGACGGTCTCGGTATAGCTCGGGTGCTTGATATAGCTTGGCTCGGCGCCGTTTTTTATAAATTCGATCTGGCCCGTGTACAGGTCGATTATGCACATATCTATCGTGGCAAAAACGTCGCGGGCCGATTTCATTACCATTATTGAGTTCACAAGCTTGACGGCTATTTTTTTGTCAAAGCCCGCCTCCAGAAAGCTGCTCAAAAGACTGACGATGGCTCCGCTCTCGAGGGCGGCGCCGTGTCCGGTTCCCATTCCGTCGCTGATGGTGACGGCCAGTTTGCCCCCGCTCAGATAATCCGTAAAATGCCTGTCGCCGCATTCCGCGCCCGCTCCGAGCGACGCGATGCCGACAAGAGGCTCAAAGCCCTCAAGCTGGCAGAATCTTATTTTGCATGTGTTTTCTTTTTTGTTTTCGCACAGATTATAAGGGGTCGAGACCGTTATCCCCAAAACCTGCTTTACAGCCGACTTGATCTTGCTTCGGCAGGCCGAAAAATCGGCGCAGCCCGTGACCCAAATCTCGACCGTGTATTTTTGGTTCTTGCCGCATACGACGTCAACTCTTTCGGCGCTCACGCCCATGTCCGAAAGCTTGAGCTTGAGCTCGTCCGCCGCGTCTATGTCAAAGGCGCTTTCTCCGCAAATTTCCTCCGAGGCGTTTTTGATTATCTCCGAAATTCCCTTAAACTGCTGGGAGTTCAGCTCGCGGCTCTCCTGCAGCTTGTGCTTCCATGTGGTGTTGATCTTATATATTTCAAACAGGCGGTTGATCTCCGAGATCAGCGGCAGCAGATGCACGCATTTGTCCGAGAACGCTTTCGGCACGTCTCCGCGCAGAAGGCCGCCTTTTCGCTCCATTATCTCCAGGAATTTGAACATGGCGGCGTAGGTTGAGGAAAAATCCTTTTCCCAGCAGAAGCCCGCGCGCTCGCAGTTTTTGCATATTCGGTCGGCGGCGGTGTCGAACATCAGCGCGATCTCGCTCATGTCGGTGCTGTCCGGCCCGTCGGAGATTTCGTCAAAGGTTGAGGATATGTCCATAAAGGATTCGGATATGCGGCCGAGCTTATCTTTGACGTATTGCCTGAACCGCCTTGTCTCGTCCTCCTTGCGCATATCGAAGTCGACTATTCTTTCGGCGGACATTATCACCCGGCGCGGCGCAAGGCAGATCAAAAGCGCCGCGGGAAGGAGCTCGTATATATTCGGCAGATGCTCGTACCCCGCGGGTACGCCCATATACAGCAGCGCCGCGCCGCCGAACAGACAAAGGCCGAGGCATACGATTTTTTTGCCGAAGCGGGCGGAGACTCCCAGCACCAGGCCGCACAGCGCGAACATGGCCGTGTAGTCGGGAAAGCTGTCCGACAGACCCAAAATTATTCCGACGAAGATACCGCTCACGGCGCAGCGGGTGATATTTTTCCCGGTCAGCGCGATTATCCCCAGAAACAGGAATGCGAGAAAATTTGAAAGATTGAAAATGTTAAATATCGTCAGATATTTTGTGCTGAGCAGAACGATACCCGCCACAACGCAGAGGCATATCTTTTCGTCGAGCAGCAGGCCGCGGTTCGTGAAGCCGCCGCTCAGCAGCACGTCTCGGCAGCGGTCGAACACCAGAACGCCGACCATCATCAGCATAACGTCGCAAAAAATCAGTATCAGGCCCGCCACCGTGAAGCCGACAAGAAAAAGCATCGCGGTCTCGCAGACAAACATTGATATTCCCGCCGCCGCGCATATAAAGTAAACCGACAAATTGTCATTGCGCTTTAGCACAAAAAGCGTAGTTTCAAACAAAACGCAGGCCGACACGCAGGCTATTGCGCGGTACAGGTCAAGCATCAGTATGTATCCGGCGCAGACCAGGAGCAGATTCAGCACGCTTTTAAGTGAAAATTTGCGGTCGATCGTCAGAAAAGACAGTCCGAACGGCGCCAGACCGCTGACGGGCACGGCCCCGGCCAGCAATATGCCCAGCATTCTCAGCGGTATGTCCCAAAGCCGTATGTCGATTTTTTTGCGCCGTTTCGCGGGAACGGCCTCGAGCGCCGTGTTCACGGGCACAAGTTTCGTGTTTCTCATTACAATACCTCCGTAACTCCAAGGCTTACGCCTTATTTTTCATTAGTTTTACAAAAATATTATAATAAAGTAACATAAAGAAATTTGTCAAAACAGGTAGGGGATCTAAAAAAATATTAAAATAATTATATTCGCTCTGAAGGTACTCAGAGCGATCGAACGATAAATTTCGCGTAGGCGTAAAAAATCCCCCCGACCAACGGGTCAGGGGGGGGAATTTTTATTAAATATCTTTGGATTCGCCGAGCGGCATGAGATTGTCCGAGCTGTCCCAAATGAAAGCTTTTACCGTCTTTCCGTCGGGCGAGGTAAGAGGCACGTGAACGATTTCTTGAGTGCCGGCGGACATATCGGCCGCTATGTCTGTGGTCTCGATATCCTCAACAATGCCGTCCTCACCGTATGTCGCCAGGAGCAGGACGCATTTGCCGTGATCAAGGTTTTTGCTGATCGTTATCTCCGCGCTTTCGCCTATGATCTGCGGCGAGAGTATGTCGAAGGAATTGACGTACTTTTCAAATCTGGCCGCTTGGAACCGCGCTTTGGATCCCGCCGCGTAGATGTAATAGGTCTCGCCCTTTTTGACGCGTGTTTTTGTCAATATTGGAGTTTTATCCTCCGACACATGCTGTTTATAAATTGATTCGTTTTCGTAATCGGTACAGCCCTCTTTTGTCACATAGTAGTCTTTATTTGTCAATACATAGGCATACACAAACAATATTCCGTCATCAACGGCCGTATATTTAAGCGTCGTTCCCTCTTCTTTGGGCATTCCCGTTTCATTGTTCCAGCCTGCGCTGTTATTGCTGGTTATGGCGTAATTGTATTTCTTTCCGTCCTGGCCGGGCCAATTGTAATTAATAAGCTCGTTTTGAGTGCCTTTGCTTCCGGTAGTGGGAAACATAGCGGTCAGTCCCGGCATAAGAGTTTGGTTAGCCGCTTTGTCTTTGTTGCTGCTGCTTGCGGTCCATGAATCGACAAGATCGGTTTCGGGAAGCGGCTCGGGAGTGACGTTTATCGCGGGCGGAGCGGTAGGCTCGGGCAGATCGGTGTGGTCCGCGTCGTAAGTCACATCTCTCGTAAATGATTTGTCCGCCAGAGCGTTGGCGTAGAGCTCGATGTTCATATATCCTGAGTCGGAAACCTTAAGAGCGTCCGAAGGATCATCCTTGTTAAGGCTGTTCTGATCCTCCCACTGGTTCGGCATGCCGTCGTGGTCGCTGTCCTTGGCTTTGGTTCCGGTAAGAATGGGATATCCGCCGGCCTGCTCCACCGTGTCGACCAGACCCTTGCTTCCGTGGCTCGCGGAGCCGTTTTTCACATCCTCAATAATGCCCGCGTCTATCGCGTCGGGAGATATATTGTCGCCCGCGTCCGTCAGGACCCTTTCGTAGGCTTCCTGCGCCGTGTCGGTTTTCACGGGGTGCGAGTCGATATATTTCATATGAACGGCTTTGGCTTCGTCTGTGATGTTAGCGTCGGTCCAAATATATTTTTGCACGGAATTATCATCAACGTCGATGCCCTTGGCGTTGTCGGCTGTCACGGTGCTGCTGCCTTCCATATAGTTGCCGCTCACATAGAGATCGGTGCTCCATTTTGACTTTATGTCGTTTCCCGTGGACGAGCATTGATAAATGCGCTGCTTGACCGAGGAACTTGTGGCCGGACCGGGCTTGTAGTAGCAGTTGACTATGTTCGCCGCCATAGCGCCCTGGCCGCCGTAGGACGAGTTGCCGCCCCAGTTGTATATAACGTTGTTTCGAAGATCGGTCAGATCTACCTGTTTGCTCATGTCATAGTCTTTGTCGCCGATAAAATCACCCTCGGCGAGCCTGGGATTTCGGCTGTCGTGATGTGCCAGCAGATTGTGATGGAAGCTGGCGTTGCTGCCGCCCCATATGGCGCCGTAGCCGTGGTTTCCCTTGGGGTGGATAGAGTTTTTTAAACTCTCGGCAACAATGCACCACTGCAGAGAAAAGTTTGTCACGTCATAAAATGAGACACATTCGTCCGCCGACCAGCTCATGGAGCAGTGGTCAATGATAAGATCGTGCGATTTGTTTCCGCCCAGAGCGTCATCGGCGCAGCCGCCGACGGTTCCCATTCTGAAGCGCAGATATCTCAAAATAATATTGTTGCCGTTTATGTAAGTGTTATAGTCCTTGATGCATATGCCGTCGCCCGGCGCGGTCTGGCCGAGGATCGTCAGATTGTCATTGTAGATGGTCAGCGTGCGCTTGAGCTCGATATTGCCCGACACATCGAACACGACAACGCGGTTGGGCTGAGAGACCGCGTCGCGGAACGTGCCGTAGCTGCCGTCGTCAGCCAGCGAAGTCACGCGGTATATCTCGGGCTTTTCCGCGCCTCTGGCGCCCGTCGTCCACATTCCGCCGCCCTCGGCGCCTGGAAACGCGGCCGGAGAGTCGGCGGCCGTCTCGATTAAGTCCGCGGCGGACACCGGAATATAAACAGCCGAAAGCGCCACGCACAGTATGACGAGCCAAACAACAAAACTCAGTTTTTTGATTTTCATAAATATCCCTCTTTTGCGAAAAATAATATGTGTATATTATACAGCATTTTTGTTATTTAGTCAATATCCAATGCGCGTCCGACGGGCGATGGTCTTTATTTTAAACACAGCATTAAGGAGGAATCGTGGTTTAGAAGAAATTAAAAGAATAATTCTTGACATTTTCGTCTAAAAAGGGAAAATTGATGCCGTAAGGGACGTCGAGGGTGCCGTCCCGCAGGGGCGGATATTATCCGCCCGTTAGGCGCCCCCTCGGGGGAGCTGTCGCCGCAGGCGACTGAGGGGGGAAACTATTCCCCACATTGCATACAAAAAGGGCTGCCCGAAGGCAGCCCTTGAGTTTTGCATTATTCGGAGTAATCCTCCGCGGCCTTTCTGAGATAGGTCTTGTATCTGTCGGTAAGGTCTTTTTCGGCCTTGTCGAACAGTCCGGGAGCCTCGTCCGGGAAAGCTCTGAGGAGCTGCAGATATCTGTTCTCGCCCTTCATGAACTCCTGGATGCTGCCCTGAGGCGGCTTGGAGTCGAGCGTGAACGGATTTGTGCCCTCGGGAGCCTGCGGATTGTATCTCCACAGGTGCCAGTAACCGGCGTCTACGGCCTTCTTCTCCTCGGCGATCGAGTTGCCCATGCCGCCGCGGGCCTTGATTCCGTGGTTGATACACGGAGCGTAGGCGATTACCAGTGACGGTCCGGGATAAGCCTCGGCCTCTTTGATAGCCGTCAGAGCCTGCTGCATGTTGGCGCCCAGAGCTATCTGCGCAACGTATACATAGCCGTAGGTCGTGGCGATCATGCCGAGATCCTTTTTCTTAACTCTCTTACCGGAAGCCGCAAACTGAGCGATAGCGGCTGTGGGTGTGGCCTTTGAAGCCTGACCGCCGGTGTTGGAGTAAACCTCTGTGTCAACAACGAACAGGTTGATGTCCATGTCGGCGGCGATAACGTGGTCAAGTCCGCCGTAACCGATATCATAAGCCCAGCCGTCTCCGCCGAATACCCACTGCGAACGCTTAACCAGGAAGTCGGTTCTGTCAGCGATATCCTTGATCGCGGGATTGGACATGTCGGCGTCTTTGATCAGAGCCTCGATATCCTTAGCGGCGGCCTTTGAAGCCTCGGTGTCGTCCTTGCCGGCGATCCATGCCTTGAAGGCGTCGGCCAGCTTGGGATCAACAGCGTCCATAGCCTCGTTCATTCTGTTTGCCAGAGTCTCTCTGATCTTCTTGTTGGCAACAACCATACCGAGACCGTACTCCGCGTTGTCCTCAAACAGCGAGTTGGCCCATGCGGGACCTCTGCCGTTCTCGTCCTTGCAGTAAGGCATCGAGGGAGCCGAGCCGCCCCAGATAGAAGTACATCCGGTAGCGTTGGCAACCATCATTCTGTCGCCGAACAACTGAGTGATCAGCTTGATATAGGGAGTCTCGCCGCAGCCTGCGCATGCGCCCGAGAACTCGAGATAAGGCATTGCGAACTGAGAGTTCTTGATGCTCTTTGTCTTGTCAACAAGGTTCGCCTTGTTGGGAACGGACATTCCGTAATCCCAGTTGGCGGCTTCACCCTTGGCCAGAACGTCGTCGATGGGCTTCATGTCGAGAGCGTGTACCTTCTCCGGGCAAACGTTCGCGCATACTCCGCAGCCTAAGCAGTCAAGCGGAGATACCTGCATTCTGAACTTGAGACCCTTGAGCTCGGGACCCATAGCGGGCTTGGTGGCGAATCCTTCCGGAGCCGCAGCCGCCTCTTCGTCTGTGAGCAGAACGGGACGGATAGCAGCGTGGGGACATACCGCCGAACACTGGTTACACTGGATGCACTTCGTAACATCCCACTCGGGAACCAGAACGGCAACGCCGCGCTTCTCATAGCGTGATGTGCCTGTCTCGAATGTTCCGTCCTCGCGGCCCGCGAATGTGCTTACGGGCAGCTTGTTGCCGCGCTGAGCGTTAACCGGGTCAACAACCTTTGTTACGAACTCGGGTCTGCCGGCGTCCGCCGCGGGAGCGTCCGTGGCGTCCTTCCAGGAAGCGGGAACGTCAACCTTGTGCAGAGCGTCGATAGCGCCGTCAACCGCGTCGCAGTTCATCTTAACGATCTCGTCGCCCTTTCTGCCGTAGGTGTGCTTGATAGCGGCCTTGATGTAGCCGACAGCCTCGTCAAACGGGATAACGTTCGAGAGCTTGAAGAACGCGCTCTGAGTAACCATGTTTATTCTTGTGGGGCCGAGGCCTACTTTTACAGCGACGTCAACGGCGTTGATCGTGTAGAAGTTGATGTTCTTCTCGGCGATATACTTCTTAACGTTGGCGGGCAGGTTCTTGTCAAGCTCTTCGTCCGACCATACGCAGTTGAGCAGGAATGTTCCGCCCTCGCGGAGACCCTCGAGTATGTCATACTGATGAACATACGCGGGCTTGTGGCAGGCTATGTAATCGGCCTCGTCAAGCAGATATGTCGACTTGATGGGCTTTTTGCCGAATCTCAGGTGAGACATTGTCACGCCGCCCGACTTCTTGGAGTCATAATCAAAGTACGCCTGAGCATAGAGATCGGTGTTGTCGCCGATGATCTTGATAGCGTCTTTGTTGGCGCCGACAGTACCGTCGCTTCCAAAGCCCCAGAATTTGCAGCGCGTGGTGCCTTCGGGCGCGCAGTTAACTGTCTCGCCGAGAGGCAGCGACAGGCCTGTAACGTCGTCCACGATACCGATCGTGAAGTTTGTCTTGGGCTCGTCTGCGTCGAGATTGTCAAATACCGCAACGAGCTGTGTGGGCGTGGTGTCCTTTGAACCCAGACCGTAGCGTCCGCCAACGATCTTGGGAGCGTTCTTGCAGTCTTTGTAAACGTTGCAGATGTCGAGGAACAGAGGCTCGCCCAGTGAGCCGGGCTCCTTTGTTCTGTCAAGAACCGCGATCTTCTCAACCGTCTCGGGGATAGCGTCGAAGAAATACTTAGCCGAGAAAGGTCTGTAAAGGTGAACGTTCAGAACGCCGACCTTCTCGCCCTTTGCTGTCAGATAATCAACGGTCTCCTCGGCCGCCTGGCAAACGCTGCCCATAGCGATGATAACCTTGGTCGCGTCGGGCGCGCCGTAGTAGTTGAAGGGCTTGTAGTCTCTGCCGGTGATCTTGGAGATCTCCTTCATGTAATCATTAACGATGTCGGGAATGTCGTCATAGAATTTGTTCGAGGCCTCTCTGCCCTGGAAGTAGATATCGCCGTTCTGCGCGGTACCTCTGAGCACGGGGTGCTCGGGGTTCAGAGCGTTGTCCTTGAACGCCTTTACAGCGTCCCAGTCAACCAGCTTCTTGAGGTCCTCATAGTCCATAACCTCGATCTTCTGGATCTCGTGAGAGGTTCTGAAACCGTCGAAGAAGTGCAGGAAGGGAACTCTGCCCTTGATAGCGGCCAGGTGAGCAACGCCGCCCAGGTCCATAACCTCCTGAACGCTGCCCGAAGCCAGCATTGCGAAGCCCGTCTGACGGCAGGCCATAACGTCCTGATGGTCGCCGAAGATGTTAAGAGCGTGAGCCGCGATAGCTCTCGCGCTTACATGGAATACCGTCGGCAGAAGCTCGCCGGCGATCTTGTACATGTTCGGGATCATAAGAAGCAGACCCTGTGATGCTGTGAATGTTGTGGTCAGAGCGCCCGCCTGAAGCGAACCGTGAACGGCGCCCGCGGCGCCCGCTTCGGACTGCATCTCAACCAGTTCTACTGTCTCGCCAAAAATGTTCTTTTGGCCCTGCGCGCTCCACTCGTCAACGTACTCGGCCATCGGCGAGGAAGGCGTGATGGGATAGATAGCCGCAACTTCCGTAAACGCGTATGCAACGTGAGCGGCAGCGCAGTTACCATCCATGGTCTTAAATTTAGCCATTGTTTTTGTCCTCCTTTGGGGATTATAATTTATTATTATTTTTTGTGAATTTTACAGGTATTTTGCACTTTCGGACGCAAAAATCCGCGCGCACCATACCTCCTTAAAAAGTATAACATAAGATCAAGCTAATTTCAAATGTTTTTATAAAAAAATTACAAAATTTTTGAAAAAATTTTCGCGGTGTGCAAGAGGACTTAAAAATCGGGCAAAAGTGTCGAAAAAAGAATGGTTTTCCCGCGGGATTTTAAAAATTCGGTATTTACTTATTTCATAAAATATGGTAACATAAAAATAATGATTAAACTTGTATCGGCTCCCCCTCGGGGGAGCTGTCGCCGAAGGCGACTGAGGGGGGTCATATTATGAAATGGAAAGATATATCAAAATATTTGGGATTGTTTGTGTTCGCCGTGGCGGTCATCGCGGTATACAAGACCTTTGACAATATCGGCACGATCTTTAAGTGGCTGGGCAGTTTTGTCTCATTGCTGCGCCCGTTTATAATCGGCTTTGTCATAGCGTACATATTGATGGCGCCCTGCCGCTTTATCGAAAAATTTTTGGAAAAGCGCGGAAACAAATGGCTCAAGGAGCACCGCCGCCCCATCGCGGTCGTTACGATCTACGCGGCATTTATCCTGCTGATCGTTCTGGTGCTTGTGGCGATCGTGCCCGCTATCGTGTCGAACCTGATCGAGTTCTATAACAACCTGCCCGAGCTTATAGGCGAGTTTGTGAACTGGTTCAACTCTCTCGATCTGGGCGTCACGCTCGGCGAGAACACGCTGTCGCAGTTGTTCGATAACGAATATTTCTCGGTGCAGCAGCTGTTAAAGTTTTTCGACCTCGCCAATATGAACCGCTACGCCCAGGGCGTCATAAACTTCGGCTCGGGCGTTGTGCACGTGTTCATGGGGCTTATTGTTTCGATATATATGCTGCTTGACCGCGCGAATATAAAACGCGGACTGGCGCGTCTTTCGCGGGACATGTTCAAAGACAAGACACGCTCGTTTGTGGTAAAATATCTGCGCCGCATAAACGAGTTCGCCAACAAGTATATCTATTGTATGCTGGTCGACGCGGTGATAATATTCGTGCTCGGCTTTTTGGTCCTGACTGTCGAGGGCGTCAAATACGCGCCGCTGCTGGGCCTTATGCTCGGCGTGTTCAACCTGATCCCGTATTTCGGCGCGATCATAGCGACCGCGGCCATCGGCGTTATCACCGTGTTCACCGGCTCGCTGACACTGGCGATCATGGCGGTCGTCTCAATGATAGTTGTTCAGCAGCTCGATGCCAATCTTATCCAGCCCAAGCTGTTCGCGGGCTCGCTTCAGGTCAAGCCGCTGTGGGTCATCTTCGCGGTGTTCGTGGGCGGCGGTCTCTGCGGAACGATCGGAATTTTCCTGGCGGTGCCCATAGCCGCGCTGGGACGCAGCATAATCATCGACTTTATGGAATACCGCGAGGCCAAGGCCGGTATCCCCAGCCCGCCCCGCGAAGAAGAGCCGCCCCCGAAAAAGCATAAGCACCACATACATTTCGGCAGGCATAATGATGAGGAATAAGAGGTATATAACATTTAGATAAATAAAGGAGGTGCACCGTAATGGTATTGACGGTCGACGAGTTAAAAAAATGCGTCGCGCCCGTGGCAAAAAAGTATAACTTAAACGCCGTGTATGTTTTCGGCTCATATGCCAGAAACGAGGCCACAGACAGCAGCGACGTCGATATTCTTATTGACAGAACCGGCTCCAAGATCCGCGGTATGTTTGATATGGGAGCCTTATACAACGACCTTTGCGACAGCATCGGAAAAGATATTGATCTTGTTACTTCCCATACCTTGGAGCAGCAGAGTACAAAACAGCGCACGCCGTATTTTATTGAAAATGTTAACGCGGAGAGGATAAAAATATATGAATAAGAGCGATTTTCAAAGACTGCTTCATATTCGCACATATTGCGGGGACATTGCGAAATTTATTGAAAGATTCGGCAAAGACTATGATGCGTTTATCGGAGATCGGGCGTATTTCAGCGCCGTTTCAATGTGCATACTGCAAATCGGGGAGCTCGCAAACGGACTTTCCGATAAATTTCGTGAAGAAACACAAAAGAAAATTCCTTGGAGAATGATACGCGGTATGCGGAACTGGATGGCTCACGCATATGCGGAAATGGACGAACATATTATATGGGAAACGGCGGTCAATGATATACCGCGGCTGCTTGAATTTTGCAATGAGACCATAGAGAACGGCACAGCATGAAAATAAAGAGAAATAAAAAAGAAATCCTTGCGGATTTCTTTTTTATGTTCAGCATATTTTTTTTGTTTCGCCGGGACGGACCGATATTATTTTTTTGTTCGCTTCGAACCATATCTCGATTGCCGAGGGGTTTGTCACTATCGAAGCGTCCACGCTGAATATCAGTCTGTTGTAGGCGTCGACATAATCGTAGATCTCAATGTTTGTCGCGTACCATATATCGTCTTTGCCGGAAAGCTTTTCGGCGAGTTTTTCGATTCTGTCCCAGTTGTTGTCTCTGACAAATTCGTATGAATGTCCCCAGATGTATAAAAGCCAGGGCTTTTTGTTGCACCGCTCGTCGGACGGGCCGAAATTAACAAATTTGTCGGCAAGTTCCTCGAGATTTGTATCGTTGTGGTGGCATGTGGGGTCAAGACGGAGCCATTCGGAAGGAATGTCAAACGAGTGCGTCGCACGCGTCGTTCTCGAATAGGCTATTCCCGCGGCTTTAAGGCTGCTGACTAAGCTGTCGCTCAGCGTTCCGTACGGATACGCCATGCCGCGGACCACTGTGTGAAATATATCCTCCAGCGACTTTCTGTCCTGTATGCCCTCATAAAGCGCGGCGGGGCCGGGAAGCTGCTCCATAAAAGGATGGGTCACGCCGTGAATGGCGACCTCGTGAGCGGAGCCCGAATATGTTTCCGCGGCCTCGGACAGGCTCATTCTTCTTGTCGGGTCGGGATTTTTTGCGGCTTCTTCCTCGCTTGAAAACAGACCGCTGCCTATGTTAAACGTGCATTTGAGGTTGTTTTTGTCGAATATCTCTATTAATTTCCTGTCGCTTAAAACGCCGTCGTCATAGCTGAAGGTAAGCGCTTTTTCCTTTCCCTGCTGGAAACGCATGAAAATGTTCATAACGATATCTCCTTTTTGAAAAATTTAAATAGGTGCTGTTTAGTTTAAAAGAGCTCTGTCGTTGGCAAATTCTTCGCCGCTGATGTCGGCGAATTTTTTTAGCAGGTCGTCGACCGTGAGCGATTTTTTCTCGTCGCCCTCGGCGCTGTAGATTATCCTGCCCTCGTGCATCATGATAAGCTTGTTGCCGTGGGTTATGGCGTCCTTCATGTTGTGGGTTATCATCATCGCGGTCAGGCCTTCCTCGCGGATAAACTTATCCGAAAGCTCCAGCACGGTCGAAGCGGTCTTGGGGTCGAGGGCCGCCGTGTGCTCGTCGAGGAGCAGCAGCTTGGGCTTCTGCATTACCGCCATCAGAAGCGTCAGCGCCTGGCGCTGGCCGCCGGACAGCAGTCCGACCTTGGTGGACAGTCTGTACTCAAGGCCGAGGCCCAGGTGCGAAAGCATCTCTTTGTATATCTTGCGTTCCTTGTTGGTTATCGCCCATTTAAGGCCGTGGGACTTTCCTCTGCGGTAGGCGATCGACATGTTTTCCTCGATCCACATATCCGCCGCGGTGCCCATCATCGGGTCCTGGAACACGCGCCCGAGGTATTTGGCGCGCTTGTGCTCGGGCAGGCGCGTCACGTCGGTTCCGTCGATCACAATGCTGCCGCGGTCCACGCGGAACACGCCGCAAATGCTGTTGAGAAGCGTGGATTTTCCGGCGCCGTTGCCGCCGATTATCGTCACAAAGTCGCCTTCGTTTAAGGTCAGGTCAACGCCGCGCAAAGCCTGTTTCTCGTTGACGGTGCCCTTGTTGAACGTCTTGTGGATATTTGTTACTTTAAGCATCCTGCGCCGCCTCCTTATCCGTTCTTCTTTGGGCTATTTTTCGCTTCCAGTACGGCACGCCCAGGAATACCGCGACAACCAGAGCCGACAGCATCTTCAGGTCGTTGGCGTCAAGACCCGCCTGGAGAATAAGCGTTATCACCATATAATATATTATGCCGCCGATGACCGCTGCCAGGAGCTTCAGCGCGAAGTTTTTGAATATCCGGCTCAGCAGCACCTCTCCGATAATGACCGCCGCCAGGCCTATAACGATCGCGCCGCGGCCCATGTTGATGTCGGCAAAGCCCTGATACTGCGACAGCAGCGCGCCCGCAAGAGCGACCAGACCGTTTGACAGCACAAGGCCGATTATCTTGTTGGTCTCGGTGTTTATGCCGTTGGCTCTCGCCATGTTCTGGTTGCAGCCCGTGGCGCGCAGCGAGTGGCCCAGCTCGGTGCCGAAGAACCAGTACATGACCGCGATGATAACAACAACGAATATCGCGCCCGTGAGTATCGCGCCGGGAATGTTGCGCAGCGAGATCATAAGGTCATACTTCTCGACCGAGAGCGGCAGGTTCGCCTTTTGCGACATGATGCGCAGGTTTACCGAGTAGAGGATAAACTGCGTCAGAATACCCGCGAGTATGGCCGGGATCCCGAACTTGGTGTGGAAAATTCCGGTTATCAGTCCTGCCAGACAGCCCGCGATAAAGGCGATGATCAGCGCGAGCCACACGTTCATGCCTCCGGTCACGCAGACGACCAGCGTCGCGCCGCCGGTGGCCATGGTGCCGTCGACAGTAAGGTCGGCGACGTCCAGTATCCTGAACGTTATGTAAACGCCCATTGCCATGATGCCCCAGATTATGCCCTGCGCTATCGCGCCCGGCATGGGGGCAAAAATACTTAGCATTTATACCATCCTTCCGTTTGTGTTTGCCGTTTGTATTTAGTTTAGCAAAGAAATTTGCAATGAGGCGGCTCAGCCCCATTGCAAATCCGTATTCGCTTTGATTGTGATTACTCGGCGGCTTCCTCTGCCAGAGCCTCGTAACCGTCGGGGATAGTGATTCCCAGCGCTTCCGCGCGCTCGGGTGAATACATCTTTGTGAGATCCTCGGCGTATCTGATCTCCATCTCGGCGGGGTCCTTGCCGTTTACGAGAATGTCATAAGCCATCTCGCCCGCGGCCTGACCGAGACTGTAATAAGAGATAGAGAGCGTGGCGATGCCGCAGGCTCTGCAGATGCCTTCCTCGCCGGCGATAACCGGGATGTTGGCGGGAACAGCGATGTTTGCAACGATCTCGCCGTTAGCCGCGACCGTGTTGTCTGTGGGGATATAGAGCGCGTCCGCGCTGCCGCAGGCCGTTGTGGTTACAGCCGCGATGTCGTTGGAATCCGCGAAGGGATACTCGGTCGTGGTGTAGCCGAGTTTTGCGAGCTCTTCGGCAACGATGTCGATCTGATACTTCGAGTTGGCCTCGTTTGAGCAGTAGAGCAGACCTATGTTCTTCGCGTCGGGAAGCAGCTCTTTGAACATTGCCGCCTGCTCCTCCAGAGGCGCCAGGTCGGCTGTGCCCGTGATGTTTCTGCCGGTCGTGCCCGTCCAGTCGTCGATATCGAGAGCCGTGGCGTAGTCCGTGATCGACGTGCCAACGATCGGGATCGAGTCGGTGGCGGCCGCCGCGGCCTGAAGCGCGGGTGTCGCGTTGGCAAAGATCAGGTCAACGTTTGAGGAAACCTGCTGATTGGCGATCGTTGCGCAGGTGGCGCTGTCGCCGGCGGCATTCTGAAGGTCAAACTCGACTTTGTCGCCCAGCTTTTCCTCGAGCGTGTCCATAAATCCCTCGGTCGCCTTGTCGAGAGCCTCGTGCTGGACCAGCTGAATGAGACCGATGTTGTAGCTCTCGGCGGTGTCGGCCTTAGACTCGGCGCTGTCGCCCGATGTGCCGCTTGTGGTTCCTCCGGTTGTGCCGCCGCAGCCTGCCAGAGACATAACGGTGAGAGCGGAAGCGGCCAGAATTGCCAGTAACTTCTTCATTTTTTTCATAAAACATAAGCTCCTTTTGGAAAAATTTAATTTAATTTCGCCTAAAAACCATTTTACCATTTTATTGAAACATTGTCAAGAAAAACCGCAGAAACAGACAAATTTTTTAATATAATACATTTATTATATTGTAAAAATGAATATCTGATTTTTAATATATAACCAAAAACGGTTATATTATAGCTGCAATTTTGCATTTATAATTATAGTAATAATTAAGCGAGGTGCGGTCATGTTTAAAATAGATAACGAATTTCAAAACGCCAATATTTCAAGGACGATAAGATTTACCGAAAAACTGTTTGATGAGCTCAGTATGTATGCAGCAAAGAATAATATATCGTTCAACTATCTTGTGCTGCAGTGCTGCAAATACGCGCTGGATAATCTTGACGAGTCCTCAAAGTCCGAGTAAGGCGGTGCTTGCAATTATGAACAGAAAAAAGTTTGATTTTAAACCTATCGGAAAAGCAATAAAGGCGGCGAGAAGCGATCGAGGTCTGTCCAGAAACGGATTGGCGGATCTGGTATATATTTCGCCGAGGTACATCGCGTCGATCGAAAACAACGGTCAGCACCCGAGCCTGCAAGTTTTTTATGATATTGTCACCGAACTGAATTTATCGGTGGACAAGTATTTTTATCCCGAGGCGCAAGATAACAAATCGGAACTGCGAGACAGGCTGGACGCGCTTCTTGACACACTGAACGATAAAGACCTGAACGTGATAATGGCGGCTGCCAAGGCTTTGCGGGACAGAAAATAAGCAAGGTGCGGCGCTATATTATACAGTAAAGGCGGGATGGAGATGTTTGGGCGCGGGGCGCGGTTTTTCAGGTACCGCTATCTGGTCGCTTTTGTGACACTTTTTATAATCGGCGATTCGATCTCGGTGTTCGGCGGGCTCGCATGCGGCGGGCCGCGCTTTTTCGCGTGTTTTTTGATCGGCGGAGCGGCGTGCCTTATTGCCGCCTTTGTTTTTGCGGCGGGAAAAACGCCTCGGTTCGGAGCGGCGGCTATGTGCGCGGTTTACCTTGCGGCTGTGCTGCTGGGGCTCGGGGCCGCGTCGGGATATTACCGGACCAAAATGAAAACCGCCGAAACTTTAGACGGAAAGACAGCCGAGGTTTACTGCCGCATTGACTCGGAGCCGTCTCCGAGCCGATCGAGCAAGACCCTTACCGCCGAGGTCAGACCCGCGTCGATTATGGTTGACGGCAAGGAATTTGAGCCAAACGGCAAAATATTCGTCTCAATGCCGTCCGGGACCGACGCGGAGCGCGGCGACGGCTTTTATCTTAAAGGAAAACTGAGCATCCCGACCGATGATTTGGACGGATTTGATTACCGCCGATACCGCCTGAGCCGCGGCAGCTGCTTGAATATGTTCGCGGCCGAGGCGGAGGAGCGTGAACTGCGGATGACGGCCTATGACAGGTTTTTGGGCGCCGCCGCTGCCGTGCGGAAAAAGATTTTTGATTACTGCGGCACGGTCTTTCCCGATGCCGACGCCGCGGCGCTGATGAAGGGAATATTAACCGGCAGCCGCGAGGACTTTTCCGATGAGTTTTACGGAGTCATGTCGGGCTCGGGCTTTATGCACATAGCGGCGGTGTCGGGTCTGCATATAGGTTTTCTGTGCGGCTTTGTGTTTTTTATCCTGAGAGTTTTCGGACGGAAGACAAGGGCGCTTTTCGCCGCGCCTATCTTGATTTTTTATATGGCGGCCGCGGATTTTTCGCCGTCGGTCGTCCGCGCGGTTATTATGACCTGCATCGTGCTGGCGTCGTGGCTGTTTGAGAAAACTCCCGACATGCCCACGTCTCTTTTCGCGTCGGCGTTTATCCAGTGCCTGATAAATCCTTTTGTGACCGCGAGCGTCAGCTTTATGATGTCATACGCCGCAACGCTGGCGCTGTTATTGTTTATGCCGCCTCTTGACCCGCTGCTTCGGCGGCTCAGCTCGGGCGCGGCGCGGCTTTTGGGGAAAAGCAAATTCTTTTCGTCCGAGAGGGCGGGTAATATCATATACGGCGCGTGCCTCGCGGTTCTGACCTCCGCGGCGGTGTCGCTGGCGTGCCAGATAGGAATAACGCCTATCGTTCTGCACTATTTCGGGTCCGCTTCTTTTCTGTCATTTATCGGCAATATTGTCGTTGTTCCCTGCACTATGGCCGTGTTTGTGGCGGGGCTGATCTGCGCCGCCGTTTATTGTATGAGCCCGAATTTTTCCGCGATGCTCAGCTTTGTCGCGGTCTATCCGTTCCTTAAAATTATTATCGCCTTGGCAAATGTGTTTTCAAAATTTTCATACGAGACGATATACACTCCGGGATTTTTCGCGTCGCTTATTTATTATTTTCTCGCTCTGATCCTGCTGAATTTTCTGACCAATCTTTCCGAAAAATACGGGTCAAATCCCGCAAACGCCGAAAATCCGTGATTTTTCCGACTAAAAAATTTTTTGACTTTTTTTGAAAAAACTATTGACAAATGAAAAAAACGTGCTATAATAGGGTTGTAAGTCAAAGAAAGTCAAAGTCAAATTTGCTAATAATATGTCGGGAAGTGATCAAAAAGTGAAACTCAGCAATGTTATAGAGGATTTTATCAACGAGATGCTGAAGCAGGCGGAGGCGGGCGAGATCGAGCTTAGGCGCAAGGAGCTGGCGGACAGGTTCAGCTGCGTGCCCTCTCAGATCAACTACGTCATATCCACTCGGTTTTCCCCCGAAAAGGGGTACCTGGTGGAGAGCCGCAGGGGCGGCGGAGGATATATCCGCATAAGCCGCGTGGCGTACGACAGCAGCGGAGCCAAGCTGATGCACGTGATAAATTCCGTGGGGAACAGCATAGGCGCGGGCAGCGCGGAGGCGATCGTGAAAAACTGTTATGACTACGGTTTGATAAGCGAGAGAGAGGCCAAGATAATTTTGAGCGTCATAAGCGAGAAGGCGCTGCCGCTCAAGCAGCCCGAGCAGGATCAGGTGCGGGCGCGGATCCTTAAAAACGCGCTTGTAAGCGTCGCTTAACGAGCGGAGAGATTTTGAAAGGAGCCGAAAGGCACAGGGCTCCCAAAAAGCGTAAACGCTTTTTGGGAAAGAGGAGCAAACCCGGAGCGGGAGAGCGGTGCCGCTTGAGGCAGCGCGAACAAGCGGAGGGATTTGCGACGAAGGAAAGGTGATTTTTATGAAATGTCAAATTTGCGGCAAGAACGAGGCCGTTGAAGAAATGCATCTTAATATTAACGGAAAGAAGAGCACGATGGCGGTTTGCCCCGAGTGCGCCCAAAAGGTGGCGGGCAGCTTGTTTAAAGGCAGCGGCTCGATTTACGAGAGCGCGGGGCTGGGCAATCTGGCGTCGGCTCTGTACGGTCTGGCGGGAGCGCCGTCTCAGAGCTCGGCGGGACCCGAGATACTTAAGGCAGTGAACAAATGTCCGCTCTGCGGCATGACCTACGACGAGTTTGTGTCAAAGGGCAAGCTGGGCTGCGGAGAGTGCTACTCCGCGTTCCACGACCGTCTGCTGCGGCCGCTCAAGCAGATACACGGGACCTACGAGCACGTGGGCAAGATCCCCGAGCGGGGAGGCGGCGAGCTCAAAAACTCGCGCAGGCTCGACGAGCTCAAGATGAGGCTCGACAAGGCGGTCCGCGAGCAGGAGTTTGAAAAAGCGGCGGAGATCCGCGACGAGATCAAGGCGATAAAGGGGGAGAAATAGTATGTGGTATTACGATAACGGCAAGGACGGCGACGTGGTGCTCTCGTCGAGAGTGCGCCTCGCCAGGAACATAAAAGGCCTGCCCTTCCCCGCCGCGGCGGATAAAAAGGAGCGGGACGAGATAATCGAAAAATGTGTTTCGGCGCTGACGAACCGCGAGGACGGGGAGAGGGCCGAAAAGGTCAAGGATATGGGCCTAAAGTTTATCGACATGGCGAACATGAGCGAGGTCGAAAAACAGGCGATATCGGAGTGCCATCTGATAAGCCCGCAGCTCATCGACGGAAGCGTGCGGCGCGGACTGATACTCAGCTCCGACAGCCGCGTAAGCATCATGATAAACGAGGAGGACCACCTCAGGATCCAGTGCATGGAGGCGGGATTTGAGATAGACAAGTGCTGCGCCGCCGCCAACCTGATAGACGATTTCGCCGAGGAAAAGCTGGACTACGCGTTTGACAAGGACTTCGGCTATCTGACCTGCTGCCCCACAAACGTCGGCACCGGGCTCAGAGCGTCCGTCATGGTGCATCTGCCGGGCTATGTGCTGACGGGAAAATTCGGCGAACTGTCGAACACGCTGTCGCAGCTGGGCCTCACGGTCCGCGGCATATACGGCGAGGGCAGCAAGGGTCTCGGAAACATATTTCAGATTTCAAACCAGCTTACGCTGGGAATGACCGAGCAGGACATAATCGACAGACTTAAGCAGATCGTGTCCGAGGTGGTCGCGAACGAGAGGCAGCTTCGGGACCTGCTCTATAAAAACGACAAGTTCCGTCTGGAGGACAGGGTCATGCGCTCGCTTGGGACCCTTGAGCGGGCGGTGCTGATGACGACCGACGAGGCGATGAAGCGTCTGTCCGACCTGCGTCTGGGAATAGCACTGGGCATAATCGACGGCGTTAAGCCCGAGACGGTCAACGAGATCACATATTCGATACTGCCGGCGAATATAGTGAAAAAACACAACACGGCAAACGAGTTCTCCCGCGATTTAAAACGCGGCGAGATAATAAAAAGCTACTTAAAATAAAAAGGATTATATGAAACGGTTTGAAAGGATGTGTTCACTATGTATGAAAACAGATTTACGGAAAGCGCCCAAAAGGCGATAAATTTGGCGGCCGAGAGCGCGATGGAGCTGGGCCACAACTATGTGGGAACAGAGCATATGCTGCTGGGCCTTATTAAAGAGGGCGAGGGCGTCGCGGCGAAGATCCTCGAGTCAAACGACATAACCGAGGAGGGTGTCGACGGCGTTATCCATGAGATACTCAATATCGGCCATCCGCTCAGCGAGCTGCCCTCAAGCTTTACCCCCAGGACCAAGTATGTGATCGAGCGCAGCGCGGCCGAGGCCGCGAGGCTGGGCCACAACTATGTGGGAACCGAGCACCTGCTGATCGCTCTGCTCCGCGAGAGCAGCAGCATAGCGGCGAAGATACTGATCACGCTGAACGCCAACCCCCAGAAGCTCTATAACGACATTCTGAGCATGCTCAGCGACAGTGACGAGGCGGAGCCCTCGCCGTCCTATGGCGGATATCCGCAGGGCGGCAGACCGGGCAGGGGCAGAGGAGGAAAGGACGACTGCCCGACCCTGATGAAGTTCGGCAAGGACCTGACGCAGATGGCCAAGGAAGGCAAGCTCGATCCGGTTATCGGCCGCGACAGCGCGATAGAGCGCGTTATCCAGGTGCTGAGCCGCCGCTCGAAGAACAACCCCTGCCTTATCGGCGAGCCCGGCGTGGGCAAGACCGCCGTGGCCGAGGGCCTTGCGCAGAAGATCGCCTCGGGACAGGTGCCCGAGATACTCAGGAACAAGAGGATCGTAACCCTCGAGATGTCCTCGATGCTGGCGGGCGCCAAGTATCGCGGCGAGTTTGAGGAGCGCCTCAAAAAGGCGATGGACGAGGTCCGCAAGTCCGGCAGGGTCATCCTGTTCATCGACGAGATCCACACGATAATCGGCGCTGGCGCCGCCGAGGGCGCCATCGACGCGGCGAATATCTTAAAGCCCGCCCTCTCAAGAGGCGAGATACAGATAGTGGGCGCCACAACTCTGGGCGAGTACAGAAAGCACATCGAAAAGGACGCGGCGCTCGAGCGCAGGTTCCAGCCCATCACGCTGGACGAGCCCACTCAGGAGGAAACTCTGGAGATACTCAAGGGCATCCGCGACAAGTACGAGGCGCACCACCGCGTGAAGATCTCCGACAAGGCTCTGGAGGCGGCCGTGTCGCTGTCGTCCAGATATATCTCCGACAGATTCCAGCCCGACAAGTCGATCGACCTGGTCGACGAGGCGGCGTCCCGCCTCAAGCTCAAAAACATGACCGCGCCGCCCGACGTGCGCAGTCTTGAGGAGCAGATCGAGTCGGTCAAGACCGAGAAGGAATCCGCCATCACCACTCAGGAATACGAGAAGGCGGCGAAGCTGCGCGACAAAGAGCGCGAACTGCGCGAAAAGCTGCGCGAGACCAAGGAAAACTGGACGCAGGGCAGCTCGGGCGATCAGGCGGTCGTTACCGAGAACGAGATAGCCGAGATAGTGTCGCTCTGGACGGGTATCCCCGTAAAGACCTTGGAGGAGACCGAGAGCGAGCGCCTGCTGAGGCTCGAGGAGATACTGCACAAGAGAGTCGTTGGTCAGGACGAGGCGGTGACGGCGGTCGCAAAGGCCATCCGCCGCGGCAGAGTGGGCCTCAAAGACCCCAAGCGCCCCATAGGCTCGTTCATATTCCTGGGCCCCACGGGCGTCGGCAAGACCGAGCTTTCCAAGGCGCTGGCTGAGGCCATGTTCGGCGACGAGGACGCGGTCATCCGCGTCGATATGTCGGAGTATATGGAAAAGCATTCGGTATCCAGACTGGTCGGCTCGCCTCCGGGATATATCGGCTACGACGAGGGCGGCCAGCTGACCGACAAGGTCAGGACCAAGCCATACTCGGTCATCCTGTTCGACGAGATCGAAAAGGCGCACCCCGACGTGTTCAACATCATGCTCCAGATACTGGAAGACGGGATCCTGACCGACAGCCAGGGCAGAAGGGTCGACTTCCGCAACACGATCATAATCATGACCTCGAACCTGGGCGCGCGGCTCATAACAGGCGGAACCAAGTCTTTGGGATTCTCGGCGGCCGATGAGAGCGCGGAGGAGGAGAAGGACTACGACAAGATCAAGGAGAGCGTTCTCGGCGAGCTCAAGCAGGCGTTCAGGCCCGAGTTCCTAAACAGGATCGACGAGATCATCGTGTTCCGCAAGCTCAGCCGCGACGATATAAAGAAGATCGCGGGCATGATGCTGGGAACGCTGGCCGCGAGACTTGAGGAAAACGGCATAAAGGCCGAGTTCACCGACGCGGCGATCGACAAGATCTCCGAAAACGGATTCGACGCGACCTACGGCGCTCGCCCGCTCAGAAGGGCGATACAGTCCGGCATTGAGGACATGATCGCCGAAAAGATGCTCGAGGGCAAAATAAAGCCCGGCGAGACCGCGACAGTCGACGCATCCGAAAACGGCTTCGACATAAAATAAAACACAGGCGGCGCAGCTCAAGCTGCGCCGCCCGAATTTTTATTTTACGTCTATCACGATGCCGCCGACCGCGGTATCAAAGTTGTTACGCTCCGTGTTCTAAACACTACTTTCACCGGATGTTAAGCTGTGTCGCCCCGCATAAAGGTTGTTGATCTTTATCCCACAGGTACGCTTTAATTTCGCCGCTATTTAAATCTATATTGTCAAATACCAGCTCCGGTGAATATGCTTTTATTTCGGCTTGTTTTAGCGTGCCGTTTTCGTCGTATGCGGCCAAGAGCACTTCCGCGTCTGCGATATTCTCGCCGTTCACGGTTGTCACGGTTACCGAATTATTTCTCGCGCCGGTTATCATTATTTCGGGTCCGCTTCCGTCCGAAACTGCCAATACGGTTGTTTTTTCGCTTTCGGTTCCGTTTCCGTCCGTGTTGTACGCGGCCACCCAGATCTCTGTTTTGTTTCCGGGTGTTATGCCTTGGATCAGCGCCGTGTATTCTCCGTTTTGATTTGTCATCTCGTATGACGAGGTCGTCTCTTTTCCCAAAGGATCGGTTTCTTTGATGTTAAGAAGCACACTTGAAATATTTTTGCCCGAAACAACAGCCGTCACGTTGTCGTTATTTTTAACGGTCCCCGAGGGCAACGTCAAATTTTCGATCACGGGCGCCGCCGCATTTACCGAAAAGCTCAGTTCGACCGGAGATACCATGGCGTTGCCCGCGCTGTCCGCGGCGTAAATCGCCGCTGTGTGAGTTCCCTCCGCGATGTCTGTCACCGGATACGCGAACTTGCCGTTTGTTGAGTCATAGTAATCGTCAAGATTGCGCATATTTACTTTTTCCTCGCCGTCGATCGAGAAGATGAATTCGGTTATGCCGCTCATGTCGCTGATGAGAGCGGTTATTTCCTGTCCCGTTCCGCTGTTTGAGCTTTTGAATGCGCTTACCGCGGGAGGCATATTGTCGGCCGCGAGTATGTACTGTCCGGGTTTGGTTATTTCAAGCTCGACAATGCTGTTAGCGCTGTCAAGCGTGCCGCCCATGCGGATATACACGCACTTGTCTGCATCCCATTTGTAGATCGCGATATCGTTCAAGTCGGTCACGCCCGCGCCGCTCAGCTGTGCCTGAGTGTATTCGATCGAAAGGAGCATCGGACTGTCGGAAAAGTCGTTTACCTCAACGCCGTCCGACTCGGCGCTCACGATATAAGGTTTCCCGAGAGTTGTGGCGATGCCCGCGCTTGCGGCGTCGGCGGTCTCGTCGTTTATCGCTTCGATTGCCGAGGCCTCGATCTCGTCTTTGGGGCTTGTTATGCTTACCCAAAGATTTTTTACGCCGTTTTTGAATTTCTTTACCGCCGCTTTGCCGTATTTAACGCCGCTGTCAAGCCAGCCTGAAACCGTGTCCCAGCATGATGAGACAAAATCGGTTATCGGCTTGGTCATAAGTCCCATTAAGTCCTCGACGCCGACGAATTTGTTTTCAACATCTTTCTTTATATCCGATTGAGATTGCAGATATATTGTGTCGTTATCATATAATCCGTTTTCGCTCTCATATTCATAGCCCTCGACGCCGGACAGGCCGACGTTAAGACCAAGTTTCAAAAATAGCTGCACTCCCGCCGAAGCGTTTACATCTATACCTTTTTTGTACTCATAGGTTGTGTTGTATGTTCCCTGCTTGCCCGATTTCATCATCGCGTTTGCCGCGGTCTGCATTCCGTTTATGCCGAAAAATCCTTTTTTTCCTTCGGAAAATTTTTTCAGACCGTCGTCGCTTGCCGCCACAGACTGTGCCGCGCTGTCCGAATAACTGACGGTGTATTTGCTCGTCATACTCGTTTTTTTCCAAAAGATGCTTTCTTCACTGTCGTCTATGGCTGTTAACGAAAGTTGGCTCAGTCCTTTTGAATTTCGAGTCGCGCCGAAGTTTACCGAGTTATCGACAAATCCTCCGGTTTTCAATGCAATTCCGGTCTTGGCGTTCAGGTCTTTTTTATCGGGCGTTTTGCTGCCGAAAGACAGATCAAAGCATTTATATCCCGCGTCGGCGCTTATTCCGCTTTTGTATTTTGTGCTGTTTTTATCAACGGTTGTTGAAGATGTGAATAACATGTTTCCGTTAATGCTGAAAAGATCGGTTCCCAGCTCTCCGCCGGCGAGACCCGCTTTTACGCTTCCGAGCTTTGCGCCGGCCGAGAGCAGTGCCGAGCTGCTGCCGGTGTACGAATCAACAGGCGCGTTGATCTTTTTTATCAGGTACCTTGTCGCCATGTTGGAATCGCCGCTTTCCAAAAACATGCTCAGCATAAATTTTGACAGATCCCAAATATCGTCGCTGTTGTGAATGTCAAAGTCATCGTCCTTAAAGGTGGCGCCTATGCCCGAGCCGTACGAAACCTTTCCGCTTATCTCTCCGGCGCTCATTTCGGAACCGGCAATACCGTCCGCTTTGGCTCCCGCGAACAATCCCGCTTTAGCCGAAAGCGCAACAGCTGCGTTTTCCGACGCGGTCAAGGTCAGCTTGGTTTTGCCGTTTACGCTTTCTTGGGTCATCGAAAGGCTTTTTTTGTTTGCGGCGTCAAAGCCCACGCTTGCCGCCTCGGCTTCGGCTTCAAGATTTCCGATTTTTCCGCCGACGCCTATGCCGAGAGCAGCACTTTTGCCTTTTGTTACAACGGCCTCATAGCTTGACGTGAAGGCGAGCGGATCGACCGTCACATGAATCGCGCCTTTAACGTTCGGTATACCCGTTCCGAATACCTCAACGGAATAGTCCTTGCTCTTTTTGATATTATCTATTTTAACGCCGGCATAACCGTTTTCGTCGGTGACCGTAGCGCTCGCCTTTCCGCCGTCAATTCTGTAGCTCACGGGCATATTAGTATACGGGTTTCCGTTGTTGTCAAGCACCTTGAACCACCCGAAAGCCGTACCGTGCCCGTTTATGGTAACATTGTTAATATTCTCCGGCATATCGTGCGAAGGCACAGTTCCGCCGCCCGACCCGGTGTTGGGGTTTGATCCCCCGCTGCCCTGTACCGTATATGGATTTGATTCGCTGCCGTTACCCGATTTAAAGATTACAGATGAAAGATTTAAATAAAAAGCGGGGCGCACCCCGACGCCGCTACTAATAGCACCGAGACCACCGCCGTAGACGCGGCCGTCGTAACTTACATAACGGACATCGACGCCATTGCCAGCATACGGAGAACGAAGCCAATAATTCCATTTTGCGTTAATATAGTCATCTCCAAGCGTGTTCGCCGCTCCCTCGCCTTTGTAATATTCATAACCGAGTATGCTTCCGTTGTTATACACTTTATTCACTTGTTTTACGTCAAGCAGAAACATCCTGTCTGTCACATTCTCGGCATAGGCGTTGTCATAATTAGCAACAACATCCTTTATATAATCATCGTATGAATGTAGCTCGCTTCCGCTCGTCGCCATTCCCGCGTCTATTTCAGGATATGACAAAAGAGATTTTTGCGTCACTTCTTTCATTGCGTTTATCTCGCTGTGGGTAAAATTAGTCAAAAATCCCGCCTCTTGATCATATTCGTTATAACCGTTCTTAACGTGTTCTTCATCGGGCGGATTGCCGCAAAGCCACGTCACATTTCCCGCGCTTTCGTTCGAGTTGAGCCATGAGCGCATATTGCTGTCCGCCCAATAATTTGATCCCGCACCCTGTCTGTACCAATCTCTGCTGTGAGACCCTGTCGCGGTGTTCGCCTCGCCCTTCACGTCGAACGGCTTTATGCAGATAATCTTATCGCTCAGCATAAGCGGCCCGTTTTCGTCAATATCAACACACCGCCAAAGTATGGGCGCGCCGTAATATGTTCCCATTTGAACATAGTCGCCGATATTTATCCCCACCGCCGCGGCCTCACCACTTTCTTCCGTTTGATCATATTCTTGATTGTATTCGTCATACGCCACCGCGCCCGCAATATCCGGGACAACGATTATCGTCAACATCAGCCCCAGCGCCAAAACTAAACTTAAAATCCTTTTCATAATATTTTCCTCCATAAAATTAAAAATGCGTTGCCGCAATACGGAGCAACGCACGAAAAATGCTTAGCTCCTATTGCTGCGACACAATTTTTTAGCTCAACAAAACCGGCTACAAAAACAGAGCGTACATTTTTACCGAAATAAAAATGCAACCAGTTGTGTTGACAATATTAAATTGTGTCGCAAATTTAATATACCATATATTCTAAAAAATAGCAAGTATTTTTTAGAATATAAAACGACAGAATTACCCGCGAATGTGAGGTCAGGCTTCGCCTGACACCTCTCCCTAAGGGGCGAGGCTTACTTAATGGGAAGGCTTTTTCGTGATTTTTTGATAAAAATTGCGCGGCGTAAGTTGCAGCCGCGCTCAAATAAAGCTTGATTTACGGAGCGGAATGTGATAAAATATAAACGGATTGAAAGACAAAGCACTGTACACGCAATGTTTATGAAAGGGAAAATATAATGCCGGAATTAAGCAGATTTTATAATATAATAATAAAAATGATTTTTAATGATAACCTGCGCCATCACAAGCCTCATGTGCATGTATATTATAATGAATACACAGCGGCGATAGGCATAGACGGTGAATTGCTTGCGGGAAGCATACCGGTGAAGCAGCTGCGTTTAGTGGAGGCATGGCTTGCAATACATGAAGATGAATTATATGCCGCTTGGAATAACGCTGTTCGCGGTATTCCGTTCGGTAAAATTGAGCCTTTAAGGTAGGAGGGAATATAATGTATATTGTAGACGGAATAGCATACGCGGGAGACAGGAAGCCTGTGCTAAGGGTTACGGGTGTTCGGCCTCTTAATGATTTTCGGCTATGGACACGTTTTAATAACGGTGAGGCAAGAGTTTTTGATTTCAAACCGCTGCTCAAAATGCCGGGATATGCTCCTCTTTCGAATATTGATACGTTCAAAGATGTTTATATTGATTACGGCGTGCCGGTATGGAACGACGGCGACATAGACATAGCGCCCGAATATTTGTATGAAAACGGTGTTTCCGATTTGGAGACAAAAACAGGATAAATAAAAATCCCTCTTGACAAAGGGAAACCGAATTTGTAATTTATTTAACATAACGTCGCCGCGTATGCGGCAGGAGAGCGCTTTGAGCGCTCTTTTTTGTTTTCGGGGACAGCAATTTTTGGCTTGTTTTGTATTTGATATGACTTTATTTGATTCGCGCAAGGTGTTAAAATTAGGGTATAAAACTCGGAAATTATATTTTTACGCAAATCATTAAAGGAGGAATTTTTATGAAAACAAGCAGGATCATCGCTTTTGTGCTTGCGGTCGTTATGGTGCTCGGCTGCGTGGGGCTGCCCGCTTTCGCGGCGACGGACGACGCGGCGGCAAAGAGCGCGGATGACGCGGGCCTTCCGTATACCGTGACCGACGCGGCGTTCGGCGATGACGGGAAGCTCACGGTCAAGTATTCGAAGCGGGACGACGCGCCCGCGGCCAAGATACTGGCGGCGGTATATTCCGACGCGAGCGAGACTTTGATGACCGACTGCGCCATTGCCGGCGCGGACGGCAGCGGGAATCAAACGCTTGACATCAATAAGCCCGAAAGCGGCGTTGTCAAGGTGTTTATATGGGACGGCACCGACTCGCTCAGGCCGCTCAGCAACACCGCGAAAATAGGGGCGGGCGTTTCAAAAGGCGAGCCGATATATAACGACGAGAGCTACTCGTTTGAGGAGCGCGCAGCGGATCTGGTGTCGCGCATGACCTTGGAGGAGAAAGTCAGTCAGATCGGCTACAAGGCTCCCGCGATAGAAAGGCTGGGCGTTTCGGCTTACGACTATTGGAAGGAGGCTCTGCACGGCGTGGCGCGCCAGGGCAAGGCCACATCGTTCCCGACCGCTCTTTCGATGTCCAACACCTGGAACAGGGACCTGATATTCAAGATGGCGGACATCACCTCAACCGAGGCCAGAGCCAAGAACAGCCGACTGAACCTTTCGTATTGGAGCCCGACTATCAACATGGCGCGCGACCCGCGCTGGGGCAGAAACGAGGAGACCTACGGCGAGGATCCGTATCTTACGGGACAGCTGGGCGCGGCCTTCGTAAAGGGAATGCAGGGCGGCGACGACAAATATTTAAAGACCATCGCCACGCTCAAGCACTTCGCGGCGAACAACAACGAGACGAACCGCAGCAGCGGCTCGTCCGAAATGACGGAGTTCAACTTCAGGAACTATTACACGCGGGTGTTCCAAAACGTGACCGAGGAGGTCATGCCCGCGTCGGTTATGTCGTCCTACAACGCGACGACAATACACCGCGGAAACGACATAATATATAACTTTATCCCCTCTCTCGCGAACTCTTACCTGCTCCAAGACCTGCTCAGACGCAACTGGGGCTTTGACGGCTACGTCACCTCCGACTGCGGCGCGGGCCAGTACATGGCGAACAGCAGCCAGTTCAAGCAGGGCATGCTCGGCAGCACTTCAAAGGAGACCGAGGAATACGTTGCGCAATTCTTTAAGAACGGTCTTAACGTGGAGTGTAACCTGAGCGGCGGAAACTGGTCGCAGAATTACGGCGCCGCCATGGTTGAAAAGGGTTACATTTCCGAGGAGGAGCTGGAACGCACGGTATACGAGCTGTTCCTCCAAAGATTCAGGACCGGCGAGTTTGACAAGGACACGCCTTACAGAGATTACACCTCAAGCGATATCGAGACCGACGATAATGTGGCGGCGGCCGAGGAAGTCGCAGAGGAATCGTGGGTGCTGCTCAAAAACGACAACGCTCTGCCGCTTAATAACGACGTTAAGAACGTGGCGGTAGTCGGCAATTTGGCCGACAAGATCGTGCTCGGCGACTACACGGGCGAGCCGACAAAGACAAAAACTCCCGTCCAAGGCATCGGCGAGGAGCTTAAAAAGCTCAACCCAAGCGCCGAAGTAAACCACCTCGGGGTCCTGTCCGACTCCACGCTGCTATACAACGTAAAGAGCGTCAGCTTCGTGTACGGCAACGGCAGCAAGAAAAAGCTGGATCTGACAAAAGCGACGGACGTAAAGGGAATGACGCTTACTTCCGACGGACAACTCACCGACGTAACGCCTTCGGCCTACGCGGTCATCAAGGACGTTGACTTCAACGGAGTTGTAAATGTCGAGGTCGAGATGTCCACGGGAAGCAGGATAGGCGGATCGTTCAACATAGCCTACGGCAGCGTCGGCTCATTCGCGACCGTGCATTCCGCGGCGACCGACAGCCTTGATGCCTACACCGCCTGCAAACTGCCCTCCGACATAACCGACACGGGCGGCTACGACGGCGTTTCGGATCTGATCATCACAGCCACCGGAGCGGAGGCCGACTTCTCGGTGCAGAACTATAAGGCTCAGCTTGACGCGGCGGATGTTATCATAGCTTACGCGGGAACGGTCCCGAAAAACAGTACGGGCCTCGGAGACGCCGATTCGTCCGAGTCGCACGACAGAAGCAGTATAGACCTTCCCGCAACCCAAGCGCACGTTAAAGCCATATGCGACGCATATCCCCAAAAGACGATAGTTGTTATGCAGACCGTGGGCCAGATGAATGTCGAGCCGTTTATGAATAACTGCAAGGCTGTTTTGTGGACGTCATATAACGGCCAGACGCAGGGCACGGCCCTCGGCAAGGTGCTGACCGGCGAGGTCAACCCGTCGGGCAGACTTACGACCACCTGGTACAAAAACTCCGACATAAGCAAAATGGAGCTCGCGGGCGGCGAAAAAACGGTCGGCGGCATAAAAGGACGCTATACAAACTACAACATACAGGCCGACGGCACAAACCCCGGCCACACCTACCAGTATTACGGCGGCACGCCGATTTATCCGTTCGGCTACGGTCTGAGCTACACAAGCTTTGAATACTCGAATATGACCGAGGATAGGTCGAGCGTTGACGCAAACGGCGAGATAACCTTTACGATAGACGTCAAAAACAGCGGCACCGCCGCGGGCAAAGAGGTCGTTCAGCTCTATGTCTCGCATCCGAACGCGGGAAGCGGCAGCATACCCAAAAAGCAGCTCAAAGGATTTGAAAAGATCGAGCTCCGGCCGGGCGAGACCAAGACGGTCACGATAAAACTAAATGTCCGCGACATGTATCTGTTCGACGAGAGCGCGCAGCGCGATATCGTTCCCGAAGGCACATACACCGCGTATCTCGCAAAGAACGCGGACGACGTCTCAAATTCAAAGACGTTCACAGTCAGCGGCACGCTGAACTCGACGATCAAGACGGTCAAAGCCATTCCCGACGGCGTTTCGGTGAACGGACTCATCCGCGAGGACGGCTCGGCCCTTGAAACCGAGACTAAAATAAACGCGAATCTCTCGGCGGTAATGACCGACGAATCGGTATACGATTTGTCAAACGCGGCGGTCAAATACGAAAGCTCCGATCCGAGCGTTGCGGCGGTCGACAGCGACGGCGTTGTTTCCTCGGGAACGCGCGAGGGAGTTGCCGTGATAACGGCGAGCGTCACGATAAACGGCGAGACAAAATCGACATCGTTCCCGGTTGTGAACAAGCTGGAGATAAAGCCGAGCGAGGCGGAGATAAGCGAGGCTCTCGCAAAGCTCAAGGCGGCGTATGACGCGCTTCCCAAAGACGCGTATTCCGAAGCGAATTGGGCCGAAGTCGAAAAGATATACGGGCACGGCGTGTCCGAGATAAACGCGGCGCGGACCAAGGCGGAGCTTGACAACATCCTTGCTCAGAAGATAAACAACATGAATTCGGTTCCGCTTGACAACCTTTCGGTCACATACAGCATAAATTCCGTGAACCCGGAGCATATCGTAAACGGCGTTATTGATTACAGGGAAGGCGGCATCCCGCCGTACAGCGGAGCGAGCGGCACGATAACAAACGAGGCTCCGTGCGGAGGAATTATGCTCGAGGCGAAGGACGCGAGCGGAAACAAGATAGACAACTCAAAGCTCAACTGGCAGATCAAGAAGTTTGATAATTCGGTGAGAAAGGTCGCCGACATCAACAGCGAGACCGGCGAACTGACGGTATACGGAAACGGCATTGTGCAGATAACGGCGGCGGACGTTGAAAATCTCACCTGCGGAACTCTGATGGTCCAAATAAACACGCAGATAGAAGGCGAGTACGCCGACGACGGCGGCGGAGCCGATCTGAACGACAATCAAAAAAGCAGCAGCGGCGGCCGCGACGCGGGCAGCACGGCTAACGCCTGGATGCTCTACAAGTCGGTCAAGCTCTCGAATCTTGAGAGCATAACCGCGAGAGTCGCGGGCAAGAACGCGGGCGTTGTGAACGTAAGTCTCGCAAAGGATAACTCTCCGGAAAATCTTATCGCCTCAAAGTCGATAAGCGCGACGGGCGGATGGAGCACGTGGACCGACGAGGAGCTTGACTTAAACAGCGAGGTCGTCTACAACGCTCTGCAAAGCGGCAAGCTCGACGAATACGGCTGCGCGGACATCTATATTCAGACCAACGGCATAAACCTTGACTACTTCCGCATGAGCTATATCGAGAACAACGACGAAGTTCCCTACACCATCGACAAGGTCCTCAACAAGGCTGACGGCAAGATCAAGGTCACGCTCGGTTACCGGGGCAGCACCTTGCCGACCGGCGTCACTCTCGCCGCGAGCGTGAACGGCAGAGAGGTCTCCGCGGCCGTAAAGGGCGCGGGCGAGTATGAGCTGGACACCGGCGCGGCCGATAACACCGAAATGACCATTGTGGTAAAAGACGGCGGCAAAGCTCTCTCCGAGGAATATAACCACACCTACAGAGTGCCGGTTCCGAGCAAAATAATCGTGCATTCGCCGAGCGATTCGGCATACAAGAGTATGGAGTCCAAAACGGACGGCGCGGACATGGGTACCGTAAACGGTCTGACAGGCGTTGGAGCATGGGAGATAAAAAGCAAATCCGCAAAATACACCTATACGGATGTAAACGATAATACTTATGATTACAGCTTTACGCAGGGATGGCAGGGCGGCCGCGGATATCTTCCTCCCGCCGAAAATGCCTCAAAATACTTCACGTTCAACATGGAGTATCCCGGCAAGGTAACGGTTGTGTTCGCCGGAGCAAACGGAAGAGATATGTACATCAATCAGGCGGGCTCCGATACCGTAGGTCTTGGTGCTGACAATCAAATAACCGTATTCAGCCTTGAGACCGACAACACGGCCGATCCGGTTTACGTATACGGCGGAAGCTCAAACAAGCAGCTTTTGGCCATAATAATCGAATATTACGGTCAGGGCGAAGCGGCCTCGGCCGTCGGAGCGGCCGAGGATTACGACAGACCCGTTCGGTTCGCCGAATGGAACGGAGCGGATGTTGTTCTCACCAAGAACGATCTGACCGGCGAGAGCAAGGTCTGGACCGTCGGCCCGGCGGGAACAAAGACAAGACTGTCGACCGATTACTTCTACTCATCCGACGTTCCGTACAGCTATGGTGATAAGTATAACATCAACGCTTTGGCGGAGTACAACGGCAGGCTGTACGCGGCCTGCGACGGCGGACTGGTCATCATGTTCACCGAATGCCCGAAGTGCTATCAGCTCAAAAAGGCGGCGGATATCGACTTGAAGTATATGACGATCGAGGACGGAACCATGATCGCGGGCGACGGCGAAAGCGAGGCAGCGATCCCCATGAGCGAGCTGGGCGGCGACTTGATCGAGGCCGACGAGGCGAGCGTCCTGCTGGCGGGCGGAGCAAAACTGATCGACGTGCGCACCGCCGCGGAATACGCCGAGGACCATGCCGAAGGCTCGGTCAGTATCCCGATCGACGAGCTTGAGAGCGGGCTTGCGGCCTACGCAAAAGACGATACATTGATCTTCTGCTGCGCGAGCGGCGGCCGAGCGGCCAAGGCGGTCGAGACCGCAAAGGCTCTCGGATACGAGAACGTCTACAACCTCGGCAGCTACGCAAAGCTCAAATAACGCGAAAAATATATAATCTTCCCAATAATTGATCCGGGCAAGGACCCGCGGAACATCCCGCGGGTCCTTGCAATTTTTATATTTATGTGGTATGATGGATTTGTGATTATATAGGAGGAATATTATGACAAAAAGGATTTTATGTTTATTTTTGAGCTTAGCGCTGTGTTTGGGCGGCGCGGCGGTCTCGGCCTCGGAGCCGGGCGACGTTATCGGCGAGGCGGTTTACACCGACATTGTGGCCTATATCAACGACCAGCCGATACCGTCCTACAACGTGGGCGGCTACACCGTGGTCATCGCCGAGGACTTGAGAAAATACGGCTTTGACGTGATCTGGGACAACGGCACACGCTCGCTCTCTATCGCGCCCGCTGACGACCAGGCATTCGCCGCGGGAACCGGAGTGGTGTATAAATACGACGGGACGGGCGTCAAGTTCGCCGATGTGATCTGCACCGACATCACAACCTATCTTGAGGGCGAACCGATAACAGCGTTCAGCATCGACGGCAGCACCATGGTCCCGCTTAACGCGCTCAAAGCCTGCGGCGAGGTGAGCTTCAGCCAGGAGCTGCGCCGCGCGGATGTGAAGATCCCGTGGATACCGATAAACGACAATCCGAATCCCGTTGAGCCTAAAAAGGTCTCGCGGGGCGTGATCGTGCTCGACCCCGGGCACGGCAGGCTTTCGGGAAACATGAGCGACGAGCAGAAGACAGCCGACGGCTGGATATACAATTCCTCAAAGGGCGGCTGGGGCGAGTGGCGGCACTGGAAGAGCGGCACGACCTGGCAGGACTGCGGCGGATACGGCTGCTCGGGCAGAGTCACCGAGGGCGGAAGCTGCTGGTACCCGATCGGCGCGGGCGACCGCGGCCGCGAGCCCGAGATAACCCTGCGCAACTGCATGTTCGCGAAAAAGTATCTCGAGGAAATGGGATACGAGGTGCGCATGACCAGAAACACAAACGACGAGAACCCCTCGATGACAAAGCGGCTCATATATTGCTATCCGAATAATGACACGTCCGCCGCGCCCGACGCGGATCTGTTTGTCTGCATACACTCAAACGCGGGCGGCGGCAGAGGAAGCGCCTATATCGAGCTGTCGGGCGTTTACGACCAGGCGGGGATCCCGTCAAATTACGCGGATATCGGCAACTACGCGGGCAGATTGATAAACGATGAGATCACGGGCTCAACGAGCCTTATGGCGTATATGGGCGGATGCTATCCGTATATGCCCGAGCTTATCCTGTTCTGCAAGAGCCCTATCCCGATCGCCTATATCGAGTGCGGATTTTTTGACAACTCTTCCGATCTTGCCATACTGAATTCCGAGTATGAGCAAATCGGAAAGGCGATCGCAAACGGCATTGATAAATATTTTAAAAATTAGGGGCGTGATAATATGACGGAAGCAGTGAAAAAAACTCTCGCTGCGTCGCACCGGGCCGCGATCGACGGCATAGTGATGCTTGAAAATAAAAACGGGGCGCTGCCGCTTAGAAACGGCGAAAGCGCCGCGGTTTTCGGGCGCTCTCAGATAGACTATAACGCGGGCGGCACCGGCTCGGGAGGCCTTGTGAACACCGAGTACCAAACCGATATTTTGTCGTCTCTTGAAAAGTCGGACGTTGAGGTGAACCGAACACTCGCGGCGTTTTACAGAGACTGGGTCTCAAAAAATCCCGTATCGACCGACGGCGGAACGTGTTCGTCCCGTCCGCTTTCCCAAAAGGAGCCGCAGATCGACGAGGAGCTCATGAAAAAAGTTTCGGCCGAGTCGGAAACCGCGATAGTTGTTATAGGACGTTCCGCCGGCGAGGAGCATGACAGCGTCAACGCCCCGGGCGGATTTCTGCTGACCGAGGACGAGACCGAGCTTCTCAAGGCGGCGCGCGGGCACTTTAAAAAGCTGATCGTTCTGCTCAATGTTCCGTCTGTTATCGACATGGGCTTTGTGGGTGAGATCGGGCCCGACGCCGTGCTGTATATCTGGCAGGGCGGACAGGAGGGCGGAGCCGCGGCGGCGGAGGCGCTTTGCAGAGCGTCGCCGAGCGGCAGACTGACCGACACAATCGCTTTATCTTACGCCGATTATCCCTCGTCCGAGGGCTTTGATGCGAAAGACAGAATATATTATAATGAAGACATTTTTGTGGGCTACAGGTATTTTGAGACGTTTTGTCCCGAGAAGGTCTTGTACCCCTTCGGATTCGGATTGTCCTATACCGATTTTGAGATATCGTGCCGAGCGGCGGTGTTCGCGGAGCAAAATATCAGCCTGACCGTGGACGTGAAAAATATCGGCGCCGCGCCGGGACGCGAGATCGTTCAGATCTACGCCGAGCCGCCGAAGTCGAAAATGCCGCGGCCGAAGCGGAGCCTTGTTGAGTTCGCCAAAACGAAAACATTGGCGCCCGGGGAAACGCAAACGCTCAGGATAAAATTTCCGCTGAGCAGACTGAAATATTACGACGACAAAAATTCCGAACAGCGCATCGACGGCGGGGAATACAAGCTGATAATCGGCAAAAACATCCGCGACAAAAGCTGTTCGGTCAGGATGAAATTGTCAAAGGATATCATAAAAAAGCGCGGCAGGCTCGCTGCGCCCAAAGAGCCCTTTAGGCGGCTTATAGGATTTGACGGCGGCCCGATATACGAGGACGCGCCGACAGCTCAAGGCGGCAAAAGCGGCGCCGCGGGCGGCAAAACGAAACGGAAGGCGTTTTCGGGTATCGCGCGGCCGCGAAAGTATAAATTTGAGGATGTCAAAAGCGGCGGAATAACATTGGATGAGTTTGTGGACGCTGTATCCGACAAGGACTTGGCGTGCCTCTGCCGCGGCGAGGGTATGGGCAGCAAGCTGGTGCGTCCCGGGACCGGCGCGGCGTTCGGAGGAGTTTCAAAGGGGCTCCAAAAACTCGGGATCCCCTGCGCCGCCGCCACCGACGGCCCCTCGGGACTTCGGTTCGACAACGGCGACAAGGCGGCTCTGGCTCCGATCGGGACCATGCTGGCGTGTACCTGGGACATTGAGCTGATCGAGGAAATCTATTCGTGTATAGGCGGCGAGATGATCGAAAACGATATTGATATGCTGCTGGGCCCGGGACTTAATATCCACCGAAATCCGCTCTGCGGCCGAAACTTCGAGTATTATTCCGAGGACCCGTACATAAGCGGCGCGGCTGCGGCGGCGGCTCTGAGAGGCCTTGAGAGCCGCGGAGTCTGCGGAACGCTCAAGCATATCGCGGCGAATAACCGCGAGGAAGGCAGAAAAGGCCTCGATACCGTTCTGTCAGAGCGGGCTCTCAGAGAGATATATTTAAGGCCGCTTGAATACGCGATGGAACTTTCGGAGCCGAAAGCGATAATGACGGCCTACAATGGATTAAACGGAGAAATGTGCGGCTCGAATTACGAGCTGATAACCGAAATCATTCGCGGCGAGTTCGGGTTTTCGGGCATGGTCATGACCGACTGGTGGGCGTTCCTGGGTCCCTGCTCCGCGTCCTCAACGAAAAACTCGGCGGCCATGCTCCGCGCGGGCGGCGACATATACATGGTGACGAAAAATTCCGAGAAAAACAGCGGCGGCGACAATACATTAAAGGAACTTAAAAGCGGCAATTTGAGCTCGGACGAGCTGCGCCGCGCGGCGAAAAATATATTGAAGCTGATAATCAACATAGTGATTAGAGATTAGCGAATAGTGATTAGAACGGGCAGGCTGCGGCCGGAGCCGCGAAGCGGGTTCGTGGCACTAACGTATTTCGTTTGCACAAATAAAGAGGCCACAAATCATTAAATCATATAGGACATGCGAGATTGCCGCCCCTACGGGTTTGAAGCAAATCATGCGGATTGGCGATCAAATGCACCAACTACACCCGTAGGGGCGGATATTATCCGCCCGCTTTGCCTCCTCCCGGGAGGAGGTGGATTTCCGCCAAAGGCGGAAAGACGGAGGTGGGAACGTAGGGACTAGGGAATAGGATCCGGGGCCAAACATCGCGAAAAATTTTCAAAAAAAGCTTGACATACGCGGATAAATCTGTTATACTGTTTCGGTAACCGCGCAGAAGGGGCTTTTTTAAGACGCGCAGCGCGCCCCAATGGCGAGTCTTGGGTAATAGGAGGTATACGACTTAATGTACGCAGTTATTGAAACAGGCGGCAAGCAGTACAAGGTTGAGCAGGACGACGTTTTGTTCATCGAGAAGCTGGACGTTGAGGCCGGCGAGACTGTTACTTTTGACAAAGTCCTGGCTGTCGGCGGCGGCGAGCTGAAAATAGGCGCTCCTTATGTTGACGGAGCCACGGTTTCGGCCACGGTCGAGAAAAACGGCAAGGCTAAAAAGATCATTGTCTACAAGTACAAGCCTAAGAAGCATTATCACAAGAAGCAGGGTCACAGACAGCCCTACACAAAGGTTAAGATTACAGCTATCAACGCGTAAGATTTTACATGATTTTGATAATAAGGAGTGATATTTAATGGCTCATAAGAAAGGTATGGGAAGCACCAAAAACGGCAGAGACTCCGAGTCGAAACGTCTCGGCGTGAAGCTGGGTGACGGTCAGCCCTGTCTCGCGGGAAACATCATCGTAAGACAGAGAGGAACCAAAATCTATCCGGGACTTAACGTCAAAAAGGGCGGCGACGACACACTGTTCGCGCTTATCGACGGCAGGGTTAAGTTCGAGCGCAAGGGCAGAGACAAAAAGCAGGTCTCTGTATACGAGATAGCTCAATAGTTTTGGATTTTTTGGGGGCGGACGTTGTCCGTCCCTTTATTTGTGATTTGAAAGGAGCGGCTTATGTTTTCTGACAGAGCGAGAGTTTTTATAAAAGGCGGCGACGGCGGCGACGGTGCGGTGACCTTCCACCGCGAAAAATACGTGGCGGCGGGCGGACCCGACGGCGGCGACGGCGGCATAGGCGGCAGCGTCATATTTGTCGCCGACAAAAACGTCAACACCCTGATCGACTTCCGCTACAGACGCAAGTTCAAAGCGGAAAACGGCGGCCCCGGACGGGACGCCAACCGCTGCGGCAAAAACGGCGAGGACCTCCGCGTTCCCGTTCCTGTCGGCACGATCGTGCGCGACGAGGAGAGCGGGCTGGTCATCTGCGACCTTAAAGAGGAAGGCGAGGAATTCGTCGTCGCGAAGGGCGGCATAGGCGGATGGGGCAACAAGAGGTTCGCCACCGCCACAAGGCAGGTGCCGAGATTTGCCAAGCCGGGGAACCCCGGAGACGAGAGATACGTGACCCTTGAGCTCAAGCTGATCGCCGACGTTGGTCTGCTGGGCTTCCCCAATGTGGGAAAATCGACGTTTTTGTCTATCGTCAGCGACGCGCGGCCCAAGATCGCGAACTATCACTTCACAACGCTTGAGCCGAATCTGGGCGTTGTCAATATGGGCGACGGCTCTTTTGTTGTGGCCGACATACCCGGCATAATCGAGGGCGCCCACGAGGGAGTGGGCCTCGGCCACGAGTTCCTTCGGCACGTTGAGCGGACAAAGCTGCTGCTGCATGTGGTGGACGTGTCGGGCATCGAGGGGCGCGACCCGATAGAGGATTTCGACACGATAAACCGCGAGCTTGCTCTCCACAGCGAAAAGCTGAGCAAAAAGCGCCAGATCGTGCTTGCCAATAAGTGCGATATCCCGGGCTTTGATGAGAATTTTGAGATATTTAAACAGGAGATGGAGAGCCGCGGCTTTAAGGTTTTCAAAATTTCGGCTGCGACCAAGCGGGGCATAGACGAGGTGCTGAAATACACATACGAGGAACTGTCTAAGATCCCGCCCGAGGAATTCGAGGAAGAATACGAGATGTTTGATATCGAGGCGGAGCGCAAAGCCGATGAGACCATAACCGTCACCCGCGGTGAGGACGGAGTTTATCATGTCGAGGGACGCAAGGCCTTCCTGATCGTGGGCTCCACCAACCTTGACGACTACGAGTCGCTTCAATATTTTCAGCGCGCGCTGATAAAGAGCGGCATAATCGACAAGCTCAAAGAGGCCGGCATTAAGGACGGCGACCCGGTAGAGATATACGACTGCGAATTCGACTACGTGGAATAACAGCGGCAGAAAACATTAAACGGCGAATGTTCTAATTGCTATTCGCTAATCACTACGTTCCCACCTCCGTCTTTTCGCCTTCGGCGAAAATCCACCTCCTCCCGGGAGGAGGCTTTAATCAGGCGCCCCCTCGGGGGAGCTGCCGCCGAATGGCAGCTGAGGGGGGAATCCTAATCGCTATTTACTAATCACTAATCACTATGTTCACTAATTACTGTTACGATACAATTGATGGGTGACAAATAAAAAGGAAAATGAACTCCAAATATGATATAATGTTAAAGAACAAAG
>CANQQJ010000029.1 GCA_947625905.1 uncultured Clostridia bacterium
TTTTGTTTGTTATAAAGTCAACGCGGGTCTTTGTAAGCTCATCTGTTTTGACGTCAAACTTTATTTCATATATGCCGTTCACGGGCTCGCCGCCGCTTAAATCTAAGGTCAGATTCTCACTATTGTTTAACTTAAGAACATTTTTATGACTGCCCTCTTCGTTTTGAACGCTACCCTCGGTGCCCCAATAATCCGCGGCGAGATCGCCTATGGTAAGCTCATCAAAATCCTGACTGTATCCTTCTCCGCCGCTCAATGCGCCGCCGTCAGCAGCGGACACGGCTGCGGCGGGGAGTACGCCGACGCACCATGCGCATATGCAAATTAACGCAAGCAGCAGGCTTTGAAGCCGTGTTCCGATTTTTGTTTTCATCGCTTTTCCTCCTTATAACTAATTTACATTAAATTCCTGTAAATGCATTATTTCGTAAACGTCATATCTCCAAACAGTGTCGCATTTTTTGACATACCGATACCGTCCATGTACTGGATCCAGCCCAGACGCTTATCAACGTCATCATCGTTGACTATCATAGAAAAGCCCATGCGGCCGCTGGGGTTTAAGACGTAATTTTCGTAGAATATACCGTCCCAAGGAATTGCCATTTCATAGAGGGTGTATGTGTCATACCGTTTTATCACAAGCTCGGCGCCTTCAATCTCCACGCGCTGCTTCAGCCTGTCGCCGTAAAGACACTTATTTCTGAATACAACATCTCCGAATGACGGCAAATGGCCCACTCCGATCTCGGTAAATGACGCCGTCTCGACCGAATTGATCGTCTCACGATCATCTAATCCGATCTGCATTCCGTCGCCCATGTACATATAATAGGGATCGTCCATGTTTCCGTGAGTGACCGAGAACACATTGTCATTGACAATTACCAGCATATACAGCTTATCTTCATCCCACATGGTGCTGGCGCTGAACGACAGATCCGAAGGACCGCCCCATTGCCAATTCAATCCGGTGACGGAGTATACGTCCTTTTTCTGTTGAGCGCCGAACCAGCTTCCCGTCCACTCGCCGGGGGACGATACACCGTCAATTGTCGGTTTATTTTCGGCATACACGCAGGTGGTAAACGACAGCTTTTCGCTTGCGGTCATCTTATATCCTCCCGCCATTTCCGCGAGTATCTCAACGTCCATTGTCTCTTTCGTCATTTTCTCGGGCAAATTGAACAGAAATGTCACTGTCTCGCCCGGCTTAAGCTCTTCAAAGCTGCGGGGCTGAGATACAGCCTCATCCGGCGCAGTAACACTAAGCGTTCCCGCCATCGTTTGGTTTAAGCTGTTGCTCTGTGCTTTAACGCGGAGTCTCCAAAGACTGTCGCTGACCTGAGACGCACGCTCCGCTGTTACAGATATAGTTAAAGGATCAACCACTTCAAGTCTTGTTCTCTGGCTGTAGTATACTCTGCCTTCCGTGTCGGTTACTTTTATATAAAAGTCGTCCGCTGTGTCAGCGGAGCTTGAAAGGTTAAACGTCAGAGAGGCTTTGCCGTCCGCAAATCCTGTGTTTTCCTTAACGGTAAGCTGAGGCGCGGGCTCCGCGTTTACAATTAACTCCTTTTGCGTATCGGCTGTAAATGTAAACGTTACGTCATCGCCGGATACTACCTGTTCTATAACGGAATCGGCGGTAACGGTGCCGGATGTCTCGCTAAGCTCAAATTTAGAAAAGCTTCCTACCACGTAATACGGGACCTCGCTTACGCAGAAGCTGTAAATTCCGCTGTCGGAATAAACTTCATCTGTCGGATTGCCGTACATGTCATATAATGTCACGGATGAGCAGCCGAGGTTATAGTTCTTTATCTTTGTTCCCGTACCGGAAAGAAGCACCATAACATCACGGTCCATTTTGCTGTTATAAAAGTCCATTGCGTATGTGCGGTCATCCTCAAGCGTATGCTTAAATTCCGCGTTCTTGCCGATGAAATTATCAGACGCCGCTGCTTCCAAAAAGCTTTCCTTCGCTCCGTTAGGCGTGTTTACGCTGTCGCTCCACATGTTTACGAAGCCCCAGTTGGCCTCGCTGTAATCCGGGTTCTGACGGTCATAATAGCAGTAGATATACAACTTATCGCACAAATCATAGGCCTTGCACAATGACTTAAGCATCAACTGCTTGGAAGCCTGCTCCTCTCGGGTATAGCCTTTTGTGTAGCTCGAAAATCCTATCTCTGTGAACCAGATCGGCTTAAGAGGACCGTATTTCTGCATAAGAGCTTTCAGATCGGCCGTATCCTTAAGCAGCTTCTGTTCGCGGAATGAACCCGACCAGTCATAGGGATGCGTCGCCAAAACGTCAAAATACTGATATCCGCCCGCGTCAAACATACGCTCGAACCAGTCAAGAACTATCTGCGCCGTGCCGGTCGAAAGTACAACCGCGTCGGGATTGGCTTCCTTTATCGCGGTGTAGCACGCCTTGAGCAGCTTGGCGTAAGTCTCGGGACTTTCGTTGCTTTTGTTAAACGCGTTTATATTCCACTCGTTCCATACCTCGAACTTGTCAACTATTCCTTTCAGCTCGCCGGCCACATATCCGCAGTACCGCGCAAATCCCGCGATACCCTCATCAGAGTGCGGAGTGTCGCCGTTATCATATTCGGTATGATAACCGCTCATGATCAGCAAAACGTCAATGCCGTTATCGTGCATGGTCTTGAACTTCTCGATGATAGCGGGATCGAGGTTAAGAACTCCCTTTTTCTTTTCCACATCGGCCCACTTATACTCGTCACGGACCAGCGACATTCCCATTTCGGTCATGAGTTCCGTGGTATCGTACGGGTCGCCGCGGTTATATCCGACTATTTGCTGGCAGGCGCCGTATGACGGATCCTGCTCGCCGTCCGCGATTATTGTGGACACGCTGAAGCTGTCGGTTTCGGCGTCCTCGTAAATTCTGCCGGGATGGGCCGAGTCTGTCGTTTTGGTTTCGATGTCCACCTTATAAAGGCCGTATATCTTGGGATTATCGATCCGTATTTCGCCGTTTTTGCTCTCTCTCGACGTGAGCTCGAGCGGGTCTCCGCTGCCGACCGCGACCTGAGTGCCATCAGCGGCCGTTATCTTATAGTCAAAGCTTACGGAGATGTCGCTCTCGCCCTTATTCTCAAACACGGGATATAAAACCATCTCGTCCTCAGCCGAGAAAATATTTCCCAAATGTTCCGAAGATACGCCGTCAATGTTAAGCGGAGTGGTCAGCTCGGACTTCTTGACGGTGACCGAACCGAACACAACATCCGCGGGCGAAGCGCGCTGGAACGAGTCGTATATCTCAACGCGAAAATCACAGCTGTTGGCTCGGTTGCCCATCTTCATATCCTCAAAGTGGAAGGTGTGGGTCTTCCATGTGTTTGTTCCGGTCAAATAGACCAGTTCCGAGCTGCGCCAGATCTGCGCGTTTTCCGCAACATTCTGGTACTGCTGCGGATTTAAGGAATCATAAGCGATGTTGAACCAGCCGCCCTCGGAGTCGTAATATTCGACCGTGACATCTATCGGCGTGTACATCGGCAGGTCATGGAACAGACTGTCGGTAATATTTATATACAAATAATACTGACCGCTGCCTCTGTCCGAGATACGTCCGGTTCGTCCGCCCCGCTGCGCGGTTTTCACGATCGACGAGCCGTATGTCGCCATGCTTGCGTTTGTATAGCTCTCGCTTGTTCCGAATTTAATCTCGGCATAGTCGGCGTTCGCCGCGAACGTGCCGAGCGGGAACGTCAAAAACACCAATAACCACGCGCAAACAAGACAGATCAAACGCAAAGAACTTTTTTTCATATAGGTCTCCTTTCCTATCGGATGTTATTTATTATCTTGTCTGTTGTTTATCTTTTTGTCCGTTATTGATCATCCCTTTACTCCGCCTAAATTAACTCCGCCCGTAATGTACTTCTGGAAAATACAGAACAGCAGCAGCGTAGGCAGGCTTGCGATCGTAAGAGCCAGCATATATGTGCTCATCGTCACGTCTCCCGCAGCCGAAACCATCTGGTACAGGCGTACCGAAAGGGTATACAATTCATTATTGCTAAGCACCAGGTACGGCGTTAAGAAGCTTGCGAACGCCCCTTTGATGTACATTATCGTAACATAGATAAGTATGGGCCCGCTCATCGGGATCATAATACTGAAAAATATTCTTCCGTTGCCGCAGCCGTCGAGCTTCGCCGCGTCGACAAACGAATCCGATATAGAATCAAAATGATTCTTGAACAGTATTATGTTAAAGCAGTTCGCCGCCGCGCCCAGCCACATGGGCCAATATGTATCCATCAGGCTTATCTCGCCGGGCACCTCGCCCAAAAACGGGAAGCTGAGGAATGAAATATATTGAGGTACCAATCTTATCTGCGCGGGCAGCATCATACTCCAGGTGAAAAGCAAAAACATAAGTCTTGCGCCCTTGGGCTTAAGTCTCGAAATAACGTAGCCGCCCAAGCCGGTTACCAATATTCCGCAAACCACCTCACCGGCCGCCATAAACACGGTGTTGAAGGTCGTTTTCCAGAATTTAAGACCGTTCATCGCGTCCGAAATATGCTGCTTGGCAGAAGGCCATGTCAGGTCCTTCGGGAAAAAGCTGAAGCTTGAATATATCTCCTGGGAGCTCTTGAAACCGGTCATCAGCGCCCAGATGAACGGCACTATGCAGACCAGTCCCAAAGCGACCATACACGCGAACATGAACCAGTACACGGCCTTGCCCTTGGCTGTTTTCAGATCGGAGACCGACAGAAGTCCCGCTTGCTTGTTTTCAAAACGTTTCATTCCGCCCCTCCTTAATACTTGCTGTTTTCTACCTTGCGGTTAAGGTAGAAATAGAAGCAGGTGAGTATCATCAGCAAAATGAAGGTAATTGTTCCGAGCGCCATCGCGTGTCCCGCCTTGCCTGTGACAAAGCCGTAGCGGTACATCTGATATCCGAGGGACGCCGAAGCGTTGTTCGGGCCTCCCTGCGTCATAACCAGAGGTTCCTCCAGTACCTGGAAAACGCTTATGATCTGACTGACCAGCGTCAGAAGCATTACTCCGCTCATCTGAGGCAGCGACACGTGCCAGAAGCGCCTGAACACGCCCGCGCCCTCTATGATAGCGACCTCGTACATATCCGACGGGATGCCCTGGAGCGCGGCATAGTACAGCAGCATAGTGGCCGCGAAGCCCATCCAGGTTTTGCTGACGATTATCCATAGTATTACAAACTTCTGATCGTTCAGCCATGTGTAGTTGCTCAAACCCAGCTTGTGCAGCAGCATATTAAGCAGTCCGCTGTCGCCGGGATAGTAGATAAAATACAACATCAGCATAGCAGCCACGCCGGGGATTACCGCGGGAAGATACGAAACTATCTTAAAGCCGCTTTTGAAGTGCACCATCTCATTGAGCATTACGGCAAATATTATCGGAGGCAGATAGCCGATGATCAGCGACCATCCGACATATGCCAGCGTATTGCGGACCAATATCGGGAACTGGGTGTCTTTTATAACCTCTATGTAATTCCTGAATCCGATAAATCCGTCCGGGCTGTAGCCTTTCATTCTGAAAAAGGACCACACGCAGCCGACGACAGTCGGTCTCCAGACCATCAGATAGACGATCAGTACCGCGGGTATCAGGAATATCCAAGCGGAGAGGTTATTTTTTAATTTCATATAGCGCCGCGTTCTCAAGGCCGCGGAACTCCGGCGCGCATCGTCCGCTTTGCCGAATAATTTTTTCATCTTTCATTCCTCATTTCGTATTGTGTTACTCGTTTCCTCCCTTAGGGTCATAATTATCGAGGTAGTTGATCTGGAAATCGGAGTTTGCCTTTGAAACGATGGCCTGTATATTCGCGTCCTTGTTGTTGAGTATCTCCTGGATGCAGTTATCCAGCACTCCGTAGAGGTCCTGAGCGCATACCGGCTCTTCGGTCTGCCACTCGAGCGACTCGTCTTTAAGCGACTCGTCATAGTGCTTGGACGCGTTCGGTTTCATGTTTCTGTATTCTTCGATCAGGTTATATCTGAACACGGACTGCTCGGACTCCTCATTCCAGACATCCGGCGCGTGAATACCGATTGCCTGACCGTTCGATATAGCTGTTTCCATGGATTTGCGTCTGTTTCCCTTTATGGTATCATTCAATGTGGCTCCGTTGCCGATATGATCCTCCCATTTGAGAAGGGCGTCGACCTGGTCCTCGGTGCAGGTCGGAGCGGCGTATTCTATCATGCTGCCTACAAGCGCCACATGGCGTTTCGGACCTTCGGGAATAGCAACCATTCCGAGGCTCTCGGGGTCCATCTCGTACTTATAAAGCTTTGTGCCGATATCAGAGCCCGTTATAAGCATTGCTCCGTTTCCGGTCGCCAGAAGCTTCTGGGCCTCGGGGTTATCTACCAGAATATTATCGGGCAGAACGTTGTACTTCCAGCGCAGGTCGTATATGTACTGCATAGCCTCTACCATTTCGGGAGTGTCGAACGTCGCTTTCCATGTGCCGTCGGACTGCTCCTCCATAAAATCAACGCCGAAGCTCCAGGCTATATTTGAGAATATCCAGCCGCCGGTATTGTTTGACGTGTTGAGGATCAATCCCGGCTTGCCGGTTGCCTCCTTTATCTTAACGGCGAATTCGGCGACCTCATCCCAGTTTTTGGGCTGCATCGGGCTTCCGTCTTCTTCGATAAGGCCCGCGGCCTCAAACAAATCCATGTTCACGGCCAAACCCGTAATATAAAGGTTATAGGGCAGACCGTAGATCTTGCCGTTGCGCTCGACCAGCTTCTTGGCCGAATCCGTAAACAGATCATACTCGTTGCTGCGCTTGAGCGACTCGGTCATATCCGCGCAGTAGCCCGCGTCCACGATCTTGTCAAGCTCGGTGGCCGATGTGCCGTATCCGCTGGGCAGCAGTCCTGCCTCCGCCTTGGGATAGAACGTCTTAAGGTCAAAACCCCAAGTATCGGGAACGATGGTAATGTCCGGATTATCTTTTTCAAAGCCTTCTTTAAGAGCGGTCATATTATCAAGGCTCGCGCCCTCGGTGCTGGGCCATCCCGCGATTGATATCTCGACCTTTCCGTCAGTGGTTCCGTTTCCGCCGCTTGTCGAAGCCGGCTTTGCCGCGCACGCGCTGAGAGCCGCAACAGCCATTATCGCAACGACCGCGCAGGCGATTGATTTTGTAAAACGTTTTTTGATTTTCATCGATAAAACCTCTCCTTCTTTTTGTAGTTTTAAGGTATTTTAAGTATAGCACGGAAGCGAAGTCTTGGGAAGTGCAGAAAAATCTTTTTTGACCTAAAATCCCACCCTATCTCCCGAAACCCGCGTTAAACCGTCATTCGCGATATACAAACTTATGGCGAAAAAAGTATTTTTTGGTAAAAAGAGCAGGGATCGCTCCCTGCTCTTTGAATTTTTGGTCTATCCGCCGTATCTTGCTATCATGGCCGAGGCTTCGGCGCGCGTCGCGTTAGCCTGAGGACGGAGGCTTCCGTCTTCGTAGCCGCTCATTATACCGGCGCCGCATACCCACTGCATCGCCTGCACGGCGTAGTCGTCGATATAAGCCGCGTCGGTGTAGCTTAAGATATTGGTGTTTTCACCTATCGAAACGTCTGCGCCGCTCGATACCGCGTATCTGTAAAGTATCGCCGCTATCTGCTCGCGCAGCACGTTGTCGTCGGGACTGAATGTCGTCTCGCTTGTGCCGTTTATGATGCCGAAGGCTTCGGCAGCCGCTATATACGGCGCGTACCATTCATTCGGATCAACATCCGCGAAGGTCGATGTTCCGCCGGGCACTATACCGAAGATACCCACCGCTATCTTTGTAAACTCGGCTCTGGTAATGTAGTTGTCGGGCGCAAACAGTGTGGGCGTCTCGCCGTTGATTATTCCGGCATAATACAGATCCATTATGTAGCTGTATGCCCAGTAATCAGACGGCACATCCGCAAATATCACCTCGGGCCCCGGATTTGACGGAACAGTTGTTCCGGGTCCCGCTGTGCCTTCGGGCGCCGCGGTCGAGCCGGGCAGAGCCGTGCCCGCGGGCGTCGCTGTCGGAGCCGCGGTCGCGCTCGTGGTGAAGCTTCCTCCGCCTCCGAATCCGCCTTCCAGGACAACGCCGTCGTGATGCGGTCTGGATGTCGGCTTCGGGCTCGGACTCGGTGTCGGCGTGTCCGGCTTGGGCGTCGGCGTCGGCTCAAACGTGTTGCTTACCTCGATCTTTACGGAATACGCGCTCTGTGTTACGCCGTCGGATGTTTCGATAACTATCTCATGGTCACCGTTCGGCAGTGATTCGAGGAATTCCGGCGTGAATGTGATTGCTCCCTTGTCATCGACCGTGTAGCTGTCCTTCGGAACGGGACTGCCGTTAAGCGTAACTCCGATAACGGTCGTGTTCGCGCTGATATCGGGCAGCTGCACAACTACCTTATCGGGCTTCTCTCCGTCAAACTTCTCGGGCTCCAGAGGCTTAGGCGTCGCCGTGGGCGCCGCTGTCGCCGTCGGCGTAGGCGTGGCCGTCTCGGTCGGTGTTGGCGTTGACGCAGGCTTAGCCGTCGGCGTTGCCGTAGGCGCGGGCGTTGCCGTGGGCTTGGCCGTTGCTGTCGGCGTAGGCGTGGACGGCGTTCCGGGCGTCTGCGTAGGCGTTCCGGGCGTCTGCGTAGGCGTTCCGGGTGTCTCTGTAGGAGTTCCGGGCGTCTGCGTGGGTGCTAACGTCTCTGAGGGCTCGGGATTTTCCGTCTCTCCGGGCTCTGATGTCTCTGACGGCTCTGTTGACGGTGTCTCGCCGGGAGTTGATGTCTCTGACGGCTCGGGATTTTCCGTTTCTCCGGGCTCTGTTGTCTCTGACGGCTCTGCCGACGGTGTCTCAACAGGCGTCGATGTCTCGGAAGGCTCTGCCGACGGTGACTCGGAAGGCTCCATTGAAGGTGATGCCGTGGGTTCGGGTGTATCTGACGGCACAGTCACGCTGAAATCCTTCATTTCGGCTCCGGCTGAAGTGGCAATCATACGAATACCTTCGATCGCTTTGAGATCCGCCATTGTTTTTTCGGCTCCGTTTACATAAAACTTATCATCAATTCTTTGCAAGTCATTCTGATGCGGGAGTATGACCTTGCCGCCGTCCTGCTCTTTTACGCTGTAGCTGATCGTTGACTTATCAAGGTCAAGCACCCATTCGAGGTCGTACCATTTTTCGGATTCGATTCTTGAATCTGTGTGCAAATTTCCGTTGTCTTTGCCGGCTGCATTTCTCAGATACAAATCGGCGCCGTTATAGGCAAGCAGCACAACATCATTGTTAACACCGGCGCCCGAACCGTTCATCAGACCTATCATGCCCCAGCCGCTGTTTACATCATTCCATTTCAGCGACATATTGATCTTTATCTTACCAATATTGAGCTCATTATCTGTGTTTTTGCTAATGTTTGTAAAATAACTGTTCGTTCTCGCGGCGCTGTCTGTGCTTAATTTAATGCTGTCGCCATCATTTCCTTTTGTTACATTATTCCAACCGTAGTCCTTGGCTGTTTCATCGGTCATTTTACTGAAGTCGGGCTGTGTTATAACGCCGTCCCATTCTTTATTGTCCAAATATTCAAGCTTTACATTGTCGATGTTGGTAACATTACTTGCTCTTGAGATAAAGTCAACAGCATAAAAACCCTGGCCTTCTTCACCTAAATGTTTGTTGAGATTAGCAGTTCCTATTTCTTTGTTATAAGTCATATCAAAATCATGTATAAACGCCACTACTTGATCATCATGAAGCACCTTAACATCATATTTTTGCGTATCAAGATCGACTGTTACTTCAAATTTATACCACTGACCGGGAATATATGTTCCGTATTTTGTTGAAAGATCACTTCCGCCGGTTGCTTGCTTATATAAACCGCCGCCGGTTGCATATATGGGTATAAAGCCATTGGCACTGCCGGAGTTTGCGTGCTCGGGAATAAAGCAGAGGTAAAAACCCTTATCGGAATCGGAATCTTTAACCTGCCAGTCAAAGGTCAATTTATACGTTCCCGTGCGATAGTAAGCTTTTTGATTAGAGCCATTTGTAGGGCCGAATCCATGACCCAGCATAAGAGTCGCATCTTTTATAACGCTGTCTCTGGTTATTTGAAGTACTTTATCATCTGCTTCGATATCACTCTTATTTTGTACTCCGGGCGTTTGGCCGCTTCTTTTCATCCAGTGATGGAAGTTAGGCGTTGCTGCTTTGTCGCCGCTTGTCGCGAAGTTCGCCGCTGCAGTGTATTTGTCAAAGTTCTCGTCAATGATGACTTTATTAACTTCTTGTTCGGTAGGCGTTACCGAAACATTATCTATATATGTAACGCCTTCCGCATAGAAGCGCAGCGTCTTCAATTCATCGCCTCTGGTCGGCATGCCGCCCTGAGACGCAATTTCTCCGCCTTCTTCATCCGTGATCTTTACGGAATACAGGTGTCTGGCCAAATCAACTATAGCCGTGACCGTGTACCATTTGCCCTCTGCGCGTTCACCGGCGTAAAACTGCGCGGAGGTCGTTTCGCCCGTGTTAAGATAAATGCTTGAATCGGCACCTGCCAAAAACAGAGTATTATTGTCGCCTTTTTCGCCCGGCAATTTGTTTGTTATAAAGTCAACGCGGGTCTTTGCAAGAGTATCCGTTTTGAGGTCAAACTTTATTTCGTATTTGCCGGTCACGGGGTTGCCTTCACTGTCACTTAAATATAAGGTCGGCTGCGTTGTGCTGTCTTTAATTTTAAGAACTTTTCCATGATCCCCGTCTTCGACGCTTTCAACCGTCGCGCTTTCGGTGCCCGCGCCCCAAGCATCCCAATACTCATCGGAGAGATTGCCTGTGTCAAGGGCGTTAAAATCCTGGCTGTATCCGTCTTCATCCATTGAGCCCGGTTTCGGCGTGGGTCTCGGCGTCGGCGACGGCGCCTCGGTCGGCTCGGCCGCGGGTTCCGTTGTAGCCGACGGCTCTGCCGAAGGCGACTCGGAAGGCTCGATCGCGGGCTCCGTTGTAGCCGACGGCTCGGCAGACGGCGACTCAGAAGGCTCTGCCGACGGCGACTCGGAAGGCTCGATCACGGGCTCCGTTGTAGCCGACGGCCCGGCAGACGGCGACTCGGAAGGTTCTGCCGACGGCGACTCGGAAGGCTCCGCAGACGGCGACTCGGAAGGTTCAACCGTTGGCTCGGGTGCCACGGACGGGTCAGTCACGCTGAAGTCCTTCATGTCAACACTTTTGGTGGCAAACATACGAATACCTTCAATCGCTTTGAGATCCGCCATTGTTTTTACTTCGCCGTTTACATACATAGAGTCATCTGTCAAAGTATACAAAACATCGCCGTTATAATCCTTTACAGTACAGCTGAGCTTTGAATTATCAAGATCAAGCAACCATTCAAAATCATACCATTTATCCTTTTCAACGGTTTTTTTGGTATCAAGATTGGTGGAGGTTCCGGCTACATTGCGAAAACGTATATCGCCATTGTAAAAAGCAACCGCCATAACATCATTGTTATGGCCTGTGCCCGAGCCGTTCATGAATCCTATCGCGCACGTTCCGGCTGCATTATCGCTCAACTTTAGTGACATCTTAACCTTTATCGTACCTTTACTGATGTTTGTAAAATAATAGGTTGACCTCGAATCGCTTGCTTTGCCCATGGTCATTGATTTTTCTGCCGAATTGATTGTAACATTAGCAGCTGCACCCTCTAATTTAGTGCCGTTGTTAGATAAATACCATCCGTAATTTGTGGACGTTTCTGTAGTCATTTTACTGAAGTCGGGCTTTGTTATAACGCCGTCCCATTCTTCTTCATTGTCCAGATACTCAAACTTTACATCGTCCACATAGCCCGATGCACCGTCGGCAATATTATTAAAGGTTATGGCTTTCAGATTTTTCATCGTTGTCTCTTTTGCAGTAGTATCGCCTGCCCCTACATTCGGACCGGCTATGGGTGCTCTGTCGCGCACCTGGGCAATAACTTTGTCCTCATGGAGCACCTGAATATCAAATTTTTTCTCATCCAGATTTAAGGTGATAACAAACTTGTACCACTTGCCGGGAGTGTAGGTTCCAAATTGATTGGCAAGTTGCTCCCCTTTATAGTCCACATAGAATTTGCCGTTCGACGCCGTCACTGCCGGCATGCCGTAACCGTTCGTATGATTATAGCCGCCTTCGGCGGGCACGAAGTTAATTGTCATACCCTTATCGGTATCCGTGTTTTCGGCACACCATGAAGCGGTAAACCGGAAAGTACCTTTTCTGTATACGGTGTTTGGCGGGAAGGAAGCTGAGCCCGCTCCGCAAAGGAATGCCAGATCGCTCTGATAGCCTATTTTGATACTCTTACCGGAGCCGTCGCCACGGGGGTCATTTTCCACAGTAGGATAACTACTTCCCTGTCCCTTGGTCCAGCGATGGAAATACGCAGAAGTTGCCCTGTTGTCTTGCTCGGTTAAAAAATCGGTATAGCTGTCAAAGTTTTCATCAATGATCACTTTTTCGGCGTCTTGTACGGTAGTCTGTATTGAAACATTATCTATATATGCAGTGCCTGCCGAATAGAAACGCAGTGTCTGCAATTCATTGCCCCTTGTCGGCATGCCGCCTTGAGAAGCTATTACTGTTTTGTCCCCTTCTTCTTCCGCAACCTCTACGGAATACAGCTCTTTGGCCAGATCAACTATGGCCGTGACCGTGTACCATTTTTGAGCTGCGCAGTCACCCGAATAAAACTGCGCCGGGTCCGATATATTATTATAATTTGTGATCATCGAACCTGTATTAAGGTAAATGTTTTTGCTCTTCGTTAAAAAAAGAGTATTGTTTCTGCCCGATTCACCGTGCAATGCGTTTGTTATAAAGTCAACGCAGGTCATATTCTCAACATCATTCATTTTGATGTCAAACTTTATTTCATATTTACCGGACGCTTCGCTGCCGCTTAGATTTAAGGTCGGCCGCATTGTATTACCATCAAGCTTAAGAACTTTACCATGACCCTCATCTCCGGCTTCAACAGTCGCACTTGCTGTGAACGACGGTATAACTATATCAGACTTATCATCAACCTTACTACCTTTGGCGTCCCAATAATCTGCGACGAGATCGCTCTCGTTAAGATCATCAAAATTCTGGCTGTATTCGGTTCTGCCGCTCAATGCGCCGTCCGCGGCGGACACGGGCGCGGCCGGGAGTACTCCGACGCACCATGTGCATATGCAGGCCAACGCAAGCAGCAGGCTTTGAAGTCGTGTTACGGTTTTTGTTTTCATAGTGATTCCTCCTCATGAATTTAATTATTTTTTTAGCCGGCGGCTCATTTGCCGCATTATTTTAACGAATTCCGGCGCCGCGGGGGTCTTTTAGGCCCGCGGCGAATTGCGGTTTGACATCCGGGCCGCGCCCGGGCGGACATTATCGAAATTTCAATAATTCCGCCCGAGCGCCGCTGTTTTCCGCGCTGCCGCCGTTGCCCGGGGGATGGACGGCGGCAGCCGAAACCTCTTTACACTTATGTTGATTTTAGTATAACTCACCAAAATTTTTATGTGAAGTCCATAAAAATCTTTTTTGACCTAAAAATCCACCAGATTACGCAAAGCTCGCCGCAGCGTTGTTTGCGGGTTTCGGCTTTGGTTGACCTCGGTTCTTTTTTGTGTTATAATACTGATTATCAAAGAAACCGACGGAAAGGACGTGAGGGCTTGTTTTCACTGTCGAAAAAAATTAAACAATTGCTTTCGAGCACAATGTGGAAGATCGCTTTTATTCTAACCATAGAAGCGCTGATAGCCTTTTTGTTTTTGTTGGGCAGCAATATATATCATTTGCGTACATATCGCTCGACAATCATTTCCGACTGCACCAAGGAGCTGAATTCTTATTTAAACAATAACGAGGACGTTATGAACACGGTCCTGATATGCGCCCACTCCGCCGCGAATAATCCTCTTATACGAAGCGCGGGCGACGCGGCCGAGCAGCTGCCGTACTCGGATTGTCTGAATGTGGTGAGCACCCTTAAAAACAACTATATATATAATGATATCGTTACGTCGATCGCCATATATAACCAGAAGGCGGATTTTGTTATATCCGACACGGGCGTTAACGATACGAGAGCGTTTTTTGAGCAAAGAAGCATATACGCCAATTATCCGCTGTCCTATTGGCAATCCTTCCGCGGATCGCCAAGCAGCATAGCTATGCTGCCGTCGTCCTCGTTCACCAATGAAGACGACATGGTCTCAACGTCGATACCGCTGGTGTCGGTCCTGTCAAAAAGCGCGGATAACTATTGCAGTCTGCTGATATTCAACATAAGCGTGGACGCGATATATAACTCGTTTTCGCGGTACAAGATCTTCTCCGACAGTATGCTCTATATGATAGAAAACTCGTCGTCGCTGGTGTTCACGGGCACGAGCCCGCAGGTCAACAACGATATGGAACAGATCGTTACGGACACGGTACGGCGCGATCTGCAGAGCCGCACGGACGTCGTGCGCTCAAACAACACAAAATATCTCTCGATACGCTCCACGAGGCGCGCCGATTACTGGGGTTATACCTACCTTGTTCTTGTGCCGATGCACGCGATAAACCGCTCCACATACATCGGATGCGCGGCGGCGCTGCTGTTTTTGCTGCTGCTGGGTTTCTTCCTTATTATGTACATCAGCTACGGAACAAGAAAGCTTTACGACCCGTGGCAGAGTCTGACGCAGAACGTAAAGGCGCTGCAGACCGAGGATTACAGCGGAGGTGAGTCGACCGATCTGTCGAGCTACATCTCATCATATCTGAATTCCGTGTCGGAGCTTAACGCCAACCTTAAGCAGATACTGACGGTAAGCATGCCCCTGGGACAGGAGCGCTATATCATTGACCTGCTTAACGGAAACTACGACCCGAGCGAAAGCAAATCGGTAATGCTGTCGTTTGAGCACGACTATTTCGCTTCGGTTGCCGCGAGCATCACGATAAATCCGGACTTTTTCAGCGATCTGCCCGACCGGGACCCGATCCTGATCAGGTCCGCGATCAACGACTCGATACGCGCGTTTTTCTCGGATCGGTTCATCACATACTCGCTGCCGAGCAGCAACAACACGCTGTATCTGCTGCTGAACCTTGAGAATGACACATGCAAGGATAAAATAGAGGAAACGATCGATCAAATAAAAAAGATCGTGTCGGTCGACGCCGACAAGCTGGATATCGTGTTCGGCTGCGGCAATATTTACAAGGGGATTGACGGCCTTAAGCTGAGCCATCAGGAAAGCCTGTTTGACGTGATGAGCGTGCTTTCCTCGAGCAAGGTACAGTTCCCCGAAAATATAGAGCATTATATCTTTACCGACAGCAATAAAAACCTGCTTCAGAATTATCTGGAGACCGGGCAGTTTGACAAAGCCGCCGAAATGCTGGATTCGGCCTTCGAGCGAATAGCTCTGATATCGCCGAGCCGCAAAAAATACGCCTATATCGACATAATCACGGCCATGCAGAGCTTTATGAGAAAGCGGAACATTTCAACCTTTGACCGAAGGGTGCAGAACGTTATGCACACTCTGCAGACAAACGCGGTCGTTGACGACGACAAGTTCAGAATGTATATCCAGCAGCTTTTGAACATGATAATTGATGTCCAGACAAAGGAAAGCTACGGGCTTGATGTCAACGCTGTCGTTGATTATATCAACAATCACTATACCGATAATCTGGTTCTGGAGGACCTGGCCGAGGAATTCAACACCTCCGCGAAATATCTTTCGAAAAAGATAAAGCAGCATCTTAATATTACCTTTAAGGAATATCTGACGGACCTGCAAATCAAAAAGGCATGCGAGCTGCTGACGACGACCGATATTACGATATCGGAGCTTTATTGGCAGGTCGGATTTCAGAACCGCAACGTTTTCACCCGCGCGTTCAAGCTGAAAACCGGTCTGGCGCCGAGCGAGTATAAGAAAAGAATGCAGAACAAGGGCAAAAACAAAAATAATAATAATTAAGTAAAAAAATTTAATTCTTCCCAATTAAATTTTGCAAAACGGCGGTGGCTATCCTGCCACCGCCGAGCGCTATAAGAAGAACGGAGCAAATATATGGAACCGATAATTATTACGGCAAAAGGCTGTAACAAGGACGACTACACGCACCACGGCAATATGTTCCTGACCGGGAACGGCGCGATGGGAGTGCGCGGAACGCTGTGCGAATACCGCAGCGAATATATGCCCGCCGTTAACCTCTGCGGGATATACGACCGCGTGGGAGACGGCTGGAGAGAGCCGATAAACGCGCCGAACGGACTGTTCGCGGAGCTTTCGGCGGACGGCCGAAAGCTTTCGCTGCCCGACAGCGAATATTCGGAGCACAAGGTGAGCTTGAATATCCGCGACGGCATTTACGAGCGCGAGACCGATTTTATCACCGACAGCGGGTGCGTTTGTTTTTCGGAGGAGCGAATCGTGTCTTTGGCGGACCCCAATTTGATACTGCAATGCCTGACAGTGCGGTCGGACCACGCGGCGGAAATCTGCGCGCATACCGAGATCGACGGAAATGTGTGGGATATACACGGCCCGCATCTTGAAAACTTTGTCTGCGGAGAGAAGGACAATATCTGCTATGTATCAGCTGTGACCCACGAAAAGAGTATACCGATCAACGTGCGCGAGACCTCGGAATATGATTTCCCCGCGGAAGAGCGCAGGGCGGTTTCGGATAAATCAAGCTTCCGAGATATCAGCTTCACCGCAAAGCCCGGAGAAAGCTATAAAATTTACCGCAAAATCTCGGTGACGGCCGGAAAGGAACATGATTTGAGCAGCCTCGGCAGCTATGAAAACGAAAAAGCGAAACATATCGCCAAATGGCACGGTATTTGGGATGTGTCATACATAGAGATAGACGGCGACGAGGCGGCGGAGAGAGCCTTGAACTATTCTCTGTATCAGCTGAATTGCATAGCTCCGCGCCACAGCCGCAGCGCGTCTATCGCGGCGAGGGGCCTTTCGGGACAGGTATACAAAGGCGCGGTCTTTTGGGACACCGAGATGTTTATGCTGGACTATTTTTTATACACCGAGCCGCAGGTCGCAAGAACGCTTGTTAAGTACAGGATAGACACATTGGGCGGCGCGCTGCGGAAGGCTGCGAGCTACGGTCTGGACGGCGCGTTTTACGCTTGGGAAAGCCAAGAGGGAGGCTATGACGCCTGCTCCGACTACAACGTAACGGACGTTTTCACCAAACGCCCCATGCGGACATTCTTCCGCGACAAGCAGGTGCACATTTCCTCCGCCGTGGTATACGCTTTGGACAAATATGTTGAAATTACGGGCGACACATCCGTCCTGAACGAGGGCGGCTATGATGTGCTGACGGAATGCGCGAAGTTCTATCGCTCGCTGCTGCTGAAAAAATGCGGCGGCGATAAATACGAGATACGCGATGTTATCGGCCCCGATGAATATCACGAGCGCGTGAACAACAACGCCTACACCAACGCCATGGCGCGCTTCGTGTTCCGCGCGGCGGCAAAATATACGGGCAGCCAAGAATACAAGGCGTTGGCGGACGAGATATATATGCCGAAAATCAACAATGACGGCGTGATCGAACAGTTTGACGGTTATTTTGACTTGGAGGACTGCTGCATTGACGAGGTGCGGAGCCGACTGCTCGACCCGAAGGAGTACTGGGGCGGCGCATACGGAGTGGCGGCGCACACGCAGGTGATCAAACAGGCGGACGTCGTCGCTATGCTTTCCATGCTGCCGGACGAGTTTTCGGACGATGTCAAAAAGGCCAACCTTAAATACTACGAACCGAGGACCGAGCACGGCTCGTCGCTTTCCGCCTGCATGTATTCGCTGCTGTCGTGCGCTGTCGGCGATCCCGAATTCGCCTATCCCCTGTTTATGAAATCCGCCGAGGCTGACTTGCGGCCCGGCGGCAAGGAATGGGCGGGCCTTGTCTACATCGGAGGCACGCACCCGGCGGCCGAGGGCGGCGCGTGGAAGGTGGCGATATTCGGCTTCGCGGGGCTTGAGATAAAAAACAGCGAGATAATATGCAGCCCGCGTTTGCCGAAAGCCTGGAAGTCAATGAGATTTAAAATAAACTACAGAGGCGATATTTACGATATTCAAATAAACGGCGGCGATTGGAGCGTGACGAAATTATGATCAAGGCGGTTATATTTGACCTGGACGGCGTGCTCGTCACCACCGACGAGCTGCACTATCGGGCATGGAAACAGCTTGCGGCCGAAGAGGGAATCAAGGGGTTCACAAAAGAAGACAATATACGCCAGCGAGGCGTGAGCCGAATGGCTTCGCTTGAAGTCCTGCTGGAAAAGAGCGACAAAAAATATTCTGATGAGGAAAAGCTCGCCCTGGCCGACAGGAAAAATAATATTTATGTAAGATCACTCGCGGGCTTAGACAGGTCCGCGGTGCTTGACGGCGTGTTTGAGTTTATCGACCATATTAAATCCATGGGAATAAAGACAGCCGTGGGCTCCGCAAGCAAAAACACGCCGATGATATTGGAAAAAACCGGACTTGCCGCCCTCTTTGACGCGGTAAGCTGCGGTCTGGACACGCAAAATTCCAAGCCCGACCCGGAGGTTTTTTTGATCGCCGCCGACAAGCTCGGCATACCTTATAAAAACTGCCTTGTGATCGAGGACTCGGACGCGGGCATACAGGCGGCGAAAGCGGGCGGTATGCTCGCCCTCGCCGTCGGAGCCGCAAAAAACAATCCCCACGCCGACTACAGCGCCGAAAGCCTCGCCGACAGCTGCATTTTGCGCGAGCGGCACTATACGGGCATTTTGTAAAACAGATCATAATACAGCCGAAGGACCGTATATCTGTCTTTCAGGTCTTTCGCAAACCAAATCGCGTTTTGTATCTTTTCCGCGCCGTATGTTTTTTCAAAATCAGCGATATCCAATTCAATGTTATCCAGCAATTCCAGCATTTTGGACCTTGACGGCGCCTCCCGCAATATATCCTTTACATACTGCCAATTCTCTGTATATGCGTCAAAGCGCGATATCTTATAGCTTCCGACGCTGCTTTGCAGCTCGATAACGCCTTCGGCGGCGGAGCCGTATATTTCGCTTATCTTTCGTTTCCATTCGGCTTCATCAAATAACGGCCGCCGCGGTTTGTCAAGCGCGAGAATTTGCTCGCGCAGCCCTTGAGTATAGACGGCGGAATATGCCACATCAATACCGTGCATAAAGTATTTCTCATTATTCATTATTCCCGTCACCTCAAAGAAGTGAGACATATGATGCTCGCTGCCCGAGGCGGGACGAGAGTTTCCGACATACGCCATCGCGATCCCGATAATAATCAACGCTTCGGTAAGCTGCTCTATCGTCTCCGGCTCGCGGCGCAGGAGGGCCTTTCCCATGCGGCTGATGCGTTTTGTCGTTTCATATGTAAGGTCATATACAAAATCGCAGAAATATTCACCGTTTATCAAGCTGCTGAGCTTCCAGTCATTCAGGCAGGAATATTTGCCGATTATATCTCCGTATCCGGACTTGATCATATCAAGCGGAGCATTTTTAAGTATATCGGTGTCGCCGATTATTACAGCCGGAACATGAGCGTCATATGTCACCTTCATATTGCCGATGATAAGAGCCGCTCCCTTTGAGGCATAGCCGTCCATCGACGGAGCCGTTGCGATAATAAAATACGGCAGTTCCATTACAAAACTAACATATTTGCACAGGTCCTGAATAACACCCGAACCGATACCGATAATCAAATCGGTACTTTCCGAGACGCATTTTTTCATTTTTTCTATCGCATCCTCGTTCGGGACAAGTATTCCGTCACTTTCATAAACAAGCAGTTTTTCAGCCTTTTTATCCAGCAGTTCCATGACCCTGTCGCCGCAGGTTTTGTATGTATTATTGTCCGCAACGACAAGAACACTGCTGTAGTTATCGGTCAATTTCCGAAGCTCCTCTATCGCGCCGCTTCTGATTATGACCTTTTCTATATCGCAGGAATGTTCTTGTCCGCATTCACATTTCATGCCTTTGAGCAATTTGTCTATATTTGTATTCACCAAATTAACCTCCTATTAAAATTTCTAAAGCAATTCTTGCACATAACAAGGAAACTTTAAATAATCATCTACGCATATGGAATTAAAGTCCGAATTATACACGGATTCGTCATTGCCGCCGAGCCCGTAGTCGTCGCCGACAAAAACGACCTCACCGTGCGACAAATCATGCTCCTTGCAGTATATATCCAAAGCATAGTACTTATTATAAGGCTTCGGCGCCATATCAAATGACGAAGACCCGCCGACGAAAACGACGTAGTCATTAAAGGTGCCGACAACATCGTTATATATCGCCCGCCTTTTTGTCCTGTCGGGGTCAAACGCCAGCTTATCCTCAGGCAAGGCTTTGGTCCCCAATATCGGGAACGTTACGCAGCCCGACGGGTGAAATTCAACGCTTTCGCCGCTGTATTGCGTATATCCGTATTTTTCGCGCAAAGCGGAAACGCGGGCTTCCACAGAGGCTTTATCACATTCAAAAGTCATGTCTTTGATAATGTTTATCTTTTTATTTTTGCGGTCATATTCGCCGTATTGCAAGCCGTAATTTCCTATTATATCAATGGGAAATCCCTCAAGCTGATCAAATATCCTCATGACTCCGCCCGCTCCAGCTATCAAAAGCTTATACTTTTCGGACAGCCGCATAAGAGTTTTTCTGTTAGCCTCGCATAAGGGCTGTTTATGCTGCGTCAAAGTTCCGTCAAGGTCAAACGCGATAACCTTTATTTCGGATACGTTCATAAAAATCTCCTTTTCTACTGTTTGTCATTTCTGTTTCCCCGGGCTCACTGTAAAGGAAAACTCAATATGCTTGTCGGTGACGCAATACTTATCCGACAAGGCCGGGCCGCAGCTGGCGGAACCAACGCCCCTGTTCTTATAGCTGAGTATTACCTCAGTCGAATCCGCGGGGGTCAGCTCCCAGGCGTGACGGGCTTCGTCCAGCTGTTCCATGGTGTAGTGCAGGGCCGAGAACTCAAAGTCCTTTTCGGCACAGAACCGCAAAAGCGTATTCTCATTCTCAAGGTTCAGCCATTTCACGCGCACATGGTTGCCGCACTCCTGAGGTCTGATATACGGCTCATATTCATTGGTGACCGTACTCTTCCAAACGCCCATCTTGGCGTGCTCCTGATAATCAATATAGCACTCGCGGTCACCCTTACCGAAGTATTCGATTTTTTCAAATCCCGGGCAAAGGGCAAACCTCATTCCGAACCGCGGGATCTGCCCGATCTCGGTCTTAAGGTTCAGGTCTTGGTCCGTCTCCTCCGCGGCGGAACGGTTCATAGCCTGCAGCTTGTCGTTTCTTTCCGCCGAAATGCCGATCTTGACGCCCTCGGAGGTGAATTGATAAACAATTCTAACATCAGGGAACACCGGCAGACGGCTGTTGGCGCCCAACACGCCCCGAACCTCAACCTCGCACATCGTTTCACTCCTACGGGTCACCAAGGTCCGATGGGGTTTAAAGTAGGTCTTGTGAAAATGTTCCTCGATCCAAGGCGGATTTTTTTCGGAGATATCGTTGTCGATCAGCGCGCGCCAGATCAGCAGGTCTGCCGGGCGCTTCAACATCTCTCCCTTTTCGCCGCGGACAGAAGACAACATTCCCAGCGCCATATCCAAAGCATAGATAACGCCGCCTGTCTCCACGGTAATATAACGCTTTCCTTCGGTCACGGTCACAGGCGCCGGCGGGTCAGGCGCCTCCGCAATTTTTTTAACCGGAAGTTCAAACTGTGCCCAGGCTGCGTTATGACCCTTTCGGCACCATTCGCTGTCCCGCGCTGCGTCCATGTATATCTCCGCAAAGGCGCCCCAGCGGACCGCCTCGGGCAGGCTGTACTCCAAACGGTACTCCTTTTCCTCATGAGGCGCCAGCTCCAAAGAAAATCGTCCGCTCTCCACGACCTCATCATCCGCTACGATCCGATAAGTAAAGTCGTATTCGGAAAGATCGGTAAAATCAAACAAATTGTGAAAGACAAATATTCCGTTTTCCGCGTCCAAGCACCGAATTTTCAGCGGTTCTATCACCTTTTTGTACTCCAAAAGTCCGGTGGACGGCCGCCGATCCGGGAACACCAGACCGTCGCAGCAGAAATTGCCGTCGTGAGGAAATTCTCCGCTGTCTCCGCCGTAGATATATTTACGGGTGCCTGTATCCTCACCGTCCCGCGCATCCTCTTGGGGCATGGCGTTATGCGGCAGCGCTTCCCGCTCCACAGCATGGTCGCACCACTCCCAAACACAGCCGCCGATCAGACGCGGGTAGCGATAAATCAGCTCCCAGTAGTCCTTTATCTCGCCGGGCCCCAGTCCCATAGCATGACAGTATTCCGCCAGGAAGTACGGCCGTTTGTCATCGTCCGCCCCGCCTTGGTATTCCAAATTGGGCAGGCTTGTGTACATTCGGCTGATAATATCCACGCAGGAATGGATCTTCATCTGCTTGGCCCCGTATTCCTTGTTGGGGAACGCCGTCCGCTCATAGTGTATCAATCGACTGTTGTCCCTCTTCTTGGTCCAACGGGACATTGCGATATGATTTTCGCCAAACTGACCTTCATTTCCCAATGACCAAATGATAATACAGGGAGCGTTTTTATCCCGCTCCACCATACGGATCATACGATCCATATATGACGCCTTCCAATCGGGATTGCTTGCCATCTCTTTTATGGACGCAAGAGAACACAGTCCGTAGGCATGCTCCACGCCGTGAGTCTCCTGGTCGCACTCGTCTATAACATACAGGCCGTATCTGTCACACAGCTCTAAAAATTCCGGGTGGTTGGGATAATGCGAGGTCCGCACACAGTTGATATTGTGCTGTTTCATGAGGACCACATCCCGCTCCATATGCTCAAGAGAGGTATAATACCCGTATTTCGGATGAGAATCATGACGGTTTACACCCTTAAGCTTCACCGCAACGCCGTTGATCAAAAGCTCACCTCGCTCCGAGGTGCCGATGCTGCGGAAACCGATGCGGCGAACGATGTACTCCCCGCCGCAGCTGATCAACAGATCATAGAGATACGGTTTTTCCGCCGACCATAGCTGCGGGCGCGAAACGGACTTCGGGACAGCGCCGCTCCAAAGCTCACGGCCGTCCGGCGAAAACAGCGTATATTCACATGGGAGGGATCCGCCGCCGGAAAACGTGGTTTCAACGGTGATTTCTCCGGATATATCCGTCTTGATATAGATATCACGTATATGGCGAGTCGGTCTTTCCAAGAGATATACATCTCTGAAAATACCGTGGAACCGAAAAAAGTCCTGATCCTCAAGATAGCTCTCAGCGTTATATGTATAAACCGCAACAGTAAGATCGTTCTCGCCCGATCTCAGATAATCGGTAATATCAAATTCCGCCTGCAAATGGGAACCGCGGCTCATGCCGACATATTTTCCGTTAACAAACAGCTCAAAATAACTGCTGACGCCCTCAAAAACCAAATATACGCGCCGATCTGGGGAAGCCGCAGCCGTAAAGCTGCGCCGGTAAACGCCGACCGGGTTCATAGATACGGTATATGGCGGATCGTATTGAAACGGATAGTTGATATTGGTATATTGGATCTGACCAAAGCCGTAGCACTCCCAGCAGGAGGGCACCGGCAGAGTGTCGCCGTATTTTATCGCGGACATATCGTCCGGCAGATCAAGAGGACAGGAAAAATAAGTGAAATCCCAGATCCCGTTGAGCGACCGATAGGCCTCGGACTTCATCTTGTCATAAGTCCGAGCGCTCTCCGCCGAAGAAAACGGAATGTAGTATGCCCGCTGCGGCTCGCGATTCTCGCTTATGATCGAAAGGTTGTTGTATCGCTGCATAAAAACACCGCCTTATCATTTTTTTGATAATTATATCACATCGACAATCCTTTTACAATCAAAATATTTTGATTGTAATTATAACAATATTGACATTTACTAAAAGTAGTGTTAAACTGAAAAAAGGAGATGATCTTTATGCAAATATCCGGTTACTCACCTTTTGTCAATTTACAGGAGCAGCAAACTCCGTTTTATGCAGCAACTGTCGGCAATCCCAAACCGCAGCGCGTGGTGCACCGTCCTCTGGGGATCCCGGATCATTTGCTTTTATATACCGTATCCGGCACAGGCGACTGCTTTATCAACGGAAAATCCTATACCTTGCCGGAAGGCTCGCTGCTCTATCTGCCGCCGGATGTATCCCACGAGTACGACATGCTTGACAAGGGATGGGAAACGCTGTACATCACCTTCAACGGCACAGGGCTCCGAGATTTCTTTCAGCCTGCTCCATGCGTCTGCCGACTGCCCGCCTCTTTTAATTTTCCGAAAAAATATAATGAAATATTCAATCTCAAGCAGGCTCCTCAGCGCTTCAAAGAACTCAGCGGTGCGCTGTATATGCTGCTTCTTGATCTGAAGGAATATCTGCAGCCCACGGCCTTTGCGGCTCGGAGCCGCCACCTTTTGACCCTCGCCATGTACTGCTTAACGGAGGAGCACGGCGGCGGTCTGCGGGAAGCAGCGGAAAAGCTGGGCATTTCGGAGGCGCATTTCTGCCGTATATTTAAGAGTTACACAGGCTTCAGGCCCATGGAATACGCCAATTTATTTAAGCTCCAAAAGGCTAAAAATCTGCTCAGAAATACCGATTTGTCCGTTGCGGAGGTGGCCGCCGAGATCGGATATGACAGCCACAGTTATTTCAGCATGCTGTTCAAAAAACATACCGGGGTCACGCCGACGCAGTACCGCCTCGGCTATGAATCCCCGGTCGAGCCATAAACTCCTAAAAATAGAACTCTGTCTTTGGCGGGCGTATGTCCGTCAACGCGCCCGTGTAATGACGCAGCGTGTGGGGCCGGTAAGGATGTTTCAGACATTCCTCCTCGTTGATCTCGATCCCCAATCCCGGTTTGTCCGGGATCTTCATATAGCCGTCCGAGTATTCAAGACTTTCCGTTGTGACATCCTTGCGGTATTCCACATCGGAATACATGATCTCTAAAATACAGAAATTCGGGCAGCTTGCCGCAAGCTGAAGCGTAGCCGCGTTCGCCACGGGACCCGACGGGTTATGCGGTGCAAACGGAATATATCTGCACTCCGCCTCCGCCGCTATCTTTTTAAGCTCCATAATTCCGCCCGCGTGCGAGATGTCGGGCTGTATGTAATCCGCCGCCATTAAATCGAACATTCTCTTGTAATCCCAGCGGGTGTACAGCCGCTCTCCCGCCGAGATCGCCACGGGTGACTTGTCGCGCACCGCTTTGAGCGCGTCAAGATCATCGGGCGGCACGGGCTCCTCGAAAAACATAGGCTTAAACTGCTCAAGCTCTTTAGCAATTTTTATGCCTGTCGGGATATTAAATCTTCCGTGGCCCTCAATTAGCAAATCGACCGAATCGCCGACCGCCGCTCGCACCTCCGCCACACATTCAAGCGCGGTGCTCAGATCCTTGTTTGAGATATCGAGATACGATTTTCCGAAGGGGTCCCATTTCATCGCGGTAATACCTTTTTGGACCGCGATCTTTGCCTTTTCTCCGAATTCTTTGGGCGTTTTTGCTCCCGCGAACCAGCCGTTGACGTAAATACGCACCTTATCGTTGACCTTGCCGCCCATCAGCTGATATACGGGAACGCCGAGATGCTTGCCGAGAATATCCCAGAGCGCCGTCTCAACCGCGGACAGCGCGGACATCAGCACGGCTCCTCCGCGCCAATACGCGTCGCGGTAAATATTGTGCCAGTGCGCCTCTATATTGAGCGGATTTTTGCCGACCAAATATTCCTTGATGTGCTCTACCGCGCCGATCAGCGCTTTCTCCTTGTATTCCAGCGTGGCTTCTCCAACGCCGTCAATTCCCTCATCGGTATAAACCTTGACAAACACCCAGTTTGTGCGAAAGCAATCCACCGCAAAGGTTTTTATATCCGTTATTTTCATTTGAATCTCACTTCCTCGTATAATTTCGGTATCACCGCATTATCCGCGTTAAATTTTGTCGGATCAAGCTCGTCAAACATTCCGAAGTGTACGGGAACCGCTTTTTTTGCTCCCGTTTCCGCTGCAAACCGCATTGCGTCCGTGATGTTCATATTGTTGCCCACGCCGTTGATCGGCAGAAATACCGCGTCAATATCCTTGGGCAGGTCCTCAAAGATATTTTTGTTGTACAGCGTATCACCCGTGATATAAACCTTGTCCTTCCCGTCGTCAATAATAAAGCCGATCGCCGTCAAGTCCGAATGTTCCGCCTTGACCGCGGTGAAAGTCACGCCGCTTTGCGTCCAGACTGTTCCTCGATTGAACATCACATAGTTGTGATCGCCGCCGTACTTCCTTGCCTTCCGCCACGCTTCGTACGGAGCGAGTACGGTCAATACCTTTTCCGTATCCAGCAGTCTCGGCAGCGTTTCGGGATCGAGATGGTCAAGATGATCGTGAGTGATCACGATCATGTCGATATCCTCTTCAAAAAGATCCTCCTTAACGGGAACACGCCGCTGATTCTTCGGTTCTGCCTTTGCCACGCTGTTCGACAGATACGGGTCAACCATGATTTTTATTTCACCCGTATCGATCAGCAGTCCCGCCTGCCCTATCCATGTTATTTTCATGATGCGTTCACCTCGTATAATTATTTTATCATAATCACTTGACTGTTTATAGTTAAAATGTTATCATATTTTTTAGAAATATTACTTTTTACGAAAGGTCGATATCTATGCGGATCATGCCTCAAATAGTAAATCTCGGGCTGTATGACGCAGCTCTTGTGCATAAAAATATGTTCTCAACCAAGCTGCGAAAAGTGTCTTTGTACGAAATCGAACTCGCGGTCGAGGACGGCGGTTGTTCATACATCGGCAGTCGGAAGTTTCAAATATCAAAAGGCTGCGTAATATGCGCGAAGCCGGGTCAAGTTCGGCATACAGATCTACCCTATAAATGCTATTACATCCATGTGATCATCGAGGATGAGGCGCTTTTATCGACACTTAACACATTGCCCGATTTCTATACGCCTTCCGATCCCGCAAAGCTTGAAAAAGCCTTTCGCGATTTGATCGCCGAGCACACTTTTCCGGATCGGAACTTAGGTATAAGTGTTGAAATTAAGCTTTTAGAAATTTTATCTATGCTGATCAAAGACGCGCGGATGAATCCCCAAAATGCGGCGCAGCAGCACAGAAATGCGGAGTTTTTGCGGCAGGCGCTGGATTTTATTGATAAAAATTATACCCGCAGTATCACGCTTGATGATATCGCGGCGCACGTACACTTGAGCAAAATATATTTCCACAATCTTTTTGCTGCCGCGACCGGACAGACGCCGCATAACTATCTTCTGTCCAAACGAATCAGCGCGGTCAAGTTTCTGCTGACAACAACGGACAGGCCGCTTTCCGAGATAGCGCTTGAAAGCGGCTTTTCCTCTCAATCATACATGGCATATGTTTTTAAACGAGAAACCTCATATACGCCCATGCAGTTTAAAAAGCGGATAAGTCTGCTGTGGGATAAAGCCTAGGTAAAGGACGATCTCTCAGAATTTGTGCTGCAAGAACGCCTGCAGCAGCGTCTCGCCGCAACCGGTCAAAACAACGGCAATACATCCGATCACAATTCCCGAAATCTGCATTTTGTTCAAGCGTTCTTTAAAAAGCAGTCTTGCACATATGGTGGATAGAATCACCATTCCGCCGTTGCTCACGGGGAAGAAGATAACGCTTGGGATCATGTTGGAAAGTGACAGGTTCATTCTTATGTAAACACAGCTTGCGATGCCGCTGAGGATCATAAACATAACTGCGGCCTTGTGCGGTTTTATGCTGCCTGTGCCGGAAAGTTTTACTCTTGTAAGTCCGACGATTGCAAAAAGCGCCGCCGAAACAATGGATGCAGCCAGCATCATAGCGTCAACATCTCGGCTTGCGTCGGACTTGCCAAAGAGCTTATAGAGTATTCCGACGGCGCCGCCTGCCAGGAAGAAACCGAGACAGTAGAGCATCCACTTACCTGTGAGTTTTTCCCCGCTCTTTTTGGGGTTTACACAGAGTATGAGTGAAATTAGGAGAAGCGCCATACCGATCAGCTGAAAAATGTTGACGGTTTCATTTGCATAAACTACGCCGAACCATGTTGCAATCACAAAGGCGCAACTGCCGATCAGGGTGCTTAAGGACACAGGCCCCTCAGCCATTGACTGTGTTTTAAAAAACAGAAATGAACTGAGGATTACGCCGTAAACCGCACCGTAAAGAATTGCCCCGGGACTGAACTCGCAGCCCGAAAGCGCAAAGGAGACGGTCAAAATTACGATCCATACAACGCTTACTCCCGTGTTAAACAGAAAGACACTGTACTCCTTTTCTCTGTTCATCTCTGAAAATTTGCGCAAGAGACATGCGTTTAAAGCGGAGAGCATAATTGATATTGCCATTAACACATATTTCATTCTGAAACACTCCTCGATTAATTCATAGCTTTAAATTTAATTCAGACTTCGGTATTTTCCGGGCATCACCCCGTATTTTGTGAAAAAGGATGCCGCTGAAACATCGGATAATCATTTACACATCGGCGTCAGTGCGAAGCTGCCGCAAAACCTTTGCCCAGCGTTCCTCATGGCTTTCGTGGGTATAAATCGGTCGGAAGCCGAGATTGCAGTAAAGATTGATCGCCGGGATACGGTAATCATCCGTCGAAAGCACCGCCGTTTTGTAGCCGCGCGCGGCAAGTGAATGCAGCGCCGCAAGCGCGATCAGTTTTCCGGCGCCGATTCCGCGCGCGTCCGGGGTAACCCCTACCATACGAAACCATCCCTCGCCGGGAAATTTGTCATTTTCAACCGCGGCGGCGGTGGCGATGTTTCTGCCGTCCTTGCTTAGATAGAGCACGTATTCCGGTTTGTAGCCTCCGCCGTTTCTGATGCAATCCTCAAAGGAATAATGCATACCAAAGGCATCCTCAATCAGTTTTTCCCATTCTTTTTCGCGGCCTTCTCTGTGATTAAAAAGCGCCGCGCCCGGAGGCAGGAAAATCGGCGGAAGATTTTCCAGGTTGGGATGTCTCATAAATAATTGGGGTAATGCTTCCATTATCTGTAGTCCTCCTCATTCTCTCGTCTGTCCGCAGATAATACCTCAAGATGTTCGGGCGGGTCGCCGCAATCCGGAACCTCCATTACCACACCGCCCTGCAGCGCGCTTTTATGTGCCGTGAGCCCGGGCAGGTTGTAACGGGCGGCTTGCCACGCGTTTGTGGGCGAAAGCTTGCCGGTCATATACGCCTGACAGAAGTCGTCTACCATAAATTTGTGCGTACCGGAGTGATTCGTCTCCATAGGCTGAAGCTCCTGCGGGATCCTGCTGAGAATCTGAATCGGCGCCTCGCCGCTTGCCCAGCTGCCTTTTACCGCCTCCGCAACAAAATCGGGCTCGCCCTTGTGCTTTGTAAGCTCGATGGGATTCAGCAGGTCGCTCACGTCCTCATACTCGGGACCGTCCGCTCCGATTTTTATATATGAATGTTGAATAAGCGAACATTCGTATGACGCCTTTGTTCCATGGAAATTTGAGATATATGTCTCGGGCACGCCCCATGCGATTCGTCTGTTTTCGCTGATTCTCGCGATCGCCCCGTTGCTGAGCTGCATCAGCATGGAGCTGTTTGAAAAGGGGTTATCCCAATAATTTTTCCCCACGCCGAAAATATCCTTGTCCACCTTATCCGCATAACCGAATGCCGCGACCTTGACTGCGTGAGCCTTTGCCGCGGAAAGCACCATTGAGGTTGAATGCGTGGGATAATAGAAGGGCGGAAGCCCTGCCATTTTACGCCAATCGTCGCCCTCCGAATACTGAAATACATGGTAAAGATCCTTCATATCATGGTTATACTGCGCTTCGGCATAAACCATATCGCCCATTTCGCCGCTTGCAAACTTTTCCCGACAGTAAATGGCTGCGGGACGGTAAATCCCCGTCTCTCCCATTGAATATGTAAGACCCGTCTCTTCCACAAGACGCACGATCTCCTTGATTTCCTCAATACTTGTCGCCATAGGAACGGCGCTGTAAACGTTTTTCCCCGCTTTAAGCGCGGCAATTGACATATGTCCATGCTGATTCCTCTGAGTGAATATCGCCACGGCATTAATCTCCGATGACGCGATCATTTCTTCAAAAGTATCAAAAATGCGATCCGCGCCGAAGGTCTCCGCAAACTCTTTTGAACGTTCCGGAACTCTGTCACACACAGCCACAAACTCAACTGCCGGATGCGCCTTAAAAAGCGGAACAAAGAATCGGCAGAACTGGCCGCAGCCCACAAATCCTATTCTGATTTTTTGCTTTGCAATAGATTTTGATTCCATAACTCATACATCCTTTCGTTTTATTTTATCGGAATATTTTTTACTTCCGCTCCCGAGGACCTATCCCATGATTTGCTCCGCGTTATAATTAATGGTATACTCACATTCGTGATCTATCAGGATCTCCCGGCGCAAACGGATATCGGCCGCGGACGCTCCTACCGAAAACACAAACATTCCGGGTTCGATCAACCACTTTTTAAGGCATGTATTATAATAAGCGAGACGATCTTTTCCGACTTTGATCACTACCTTCTTTTCCTCTCCTGCTCTTATAAAAACCTTTTCAAATCCGCATAACGCTTTTTTCGGTACGGACATTGTGCTTTTTGTATCGGTGACATAAAGCTGAACGACCTCTTTTCCGTCCGCGTTTCCGACATTCTTAACATTGACCGAGACCTCAAACCCGTCGTCGGTTTCTGAGACGCGCATGTCGCTGTACTCAAAGGATGTGTAAGACAACCCGAATCCGAACGGGAACCAGACCTTCTCCGGATGGTGATCATAATACCGATAACCGACACGCCACTTTTCATCGTAGCATACCTTATATCCGTCTCCCGGATAATCAATATCCGTTCTTGTCTCATACGGAAATGTCTCGGGAAGCTTTCCCGAGGGGTTCACTTTGGCGCAAAGAATGTTGGCGATAATTGCCCCTCTCTTTTTTTATTTTACTCTGTCAAACACGCGCACATAGTCGGCCATAAAATAGTCGGGCAGCGTAATACCCTTTAAGCCTTCCACCGGTTGGTCCATGTTTCCGAACCGATATCCCCGACATTCCGTGGTCAGCAGAATGAACTGCGGCACCTTTGACACATGCTCGGTCGCGCGGGCTGTCTCCTTACCGTCGCAGTAGAACACATAGCCATCCTCGCTCCAGTCAACTCCGAAGCGGTGCCAGTCCTCATATGGGGTATCCATCTTATAATGTATCCTTGCTTCCTCGCGGAAGTCCTCGCCGTATCCTCCAAAGATATTACCGCTGGTCACTTCGCCGTCTCTGTTGAAGCACTCCATGATATCCACCTCTATGCCGCTGTACGCGGGGTCATAGGTGGTTCCGATGGACGGCGACTGCAGCCAGAATGCCGACCACCAATGGGGCTGCTTCTGGAACTTGCAGCGCACCTCGTAATATCCGTAGCGGTGCATAAACTTGGGCTCGTCTATTCTTCCCAGCGGCCAGATATCCGACTGTCCCCAGGGATTATCGTCCTTTGCGGTGCGGGGCTTGTCAAATGAGTTCGCGCCCGTCTGAAGCTGCGGCGAATAGTATTGTCCGTCCTTTTCGATAATGTGGAGCTTTATATGGCTGTCGCCGTCCAGCTCTATTCCCTCGTCTGTATAAGTTTGAAATCTTCTTCCCCAGAAATTAAGTCTGAAGTCCCACTTGCTTTTGTCGAGGTGCCGACCTTCAAACTCGTCGTTCCACACCAGTTTCCACTCTCCGTCCGGCAGCAGACTCGGCTCCTGCCCGGGCACATTAAATTTCTGCATAAAATCTCCTTCTTTCTTTTTTATAATTTGACAGCCCGGCGCCAGCTTATGCAGCGCCGGGCTATCATTGAATTTTTATATCTCTTTTTATTAAACGTACAAAACAAACATTTGCGGTGATGAATAGCTGGACATCATAAAGATAACAGAGCAATCCTTCTGCGCGTTATAATATGTTACGGCATCGTTTATATTGCCTATTCGGGCCTTTTTATTCTCTTTGTCGAATACGATGACGGGCACGCCGTTGGTTATCGTGCTCTGGTCTATCACGCCGTCCAAATCATAGTCGATCTTTATAATACCGTCAACAATATCATACACATAGCCGCCTAAGGTTCGGAATGCTCCGTTTACCGTTCGGTCGCCGGTGAATACAGGATCGGAGCGATAATCGAACAGTACCTGATAGTCTGTAATATATCCCTTGCTGTCTCTCTTGATGCGGAGCACCATTCCGGGTTCCACCGGAACAGCCCCATCGAAGTCCACTTCCGTCGTCGCGGTAAAAGACACCGCGGAACCGCCTTGGTACCCCTGGATACCTTTTACCATTTCTCCGTCCTCATTCATGCCGGTGAATACCGACTGTACCAGCAACGGACGTTCGCTCGCCTTGTATCCGTAAGGGTCATAGCCTCTCAGCACCACGAACTGCTCATAGCCGACCCTTTCGGTGATCTTGTATGTTTCGGCATTAAGGCGCGTATCGTTAGGCAGAGCGCTTCTGGCTATGCGGGCGAAATCCTCGTCCTCCGCCGCTGCCATATTCTCCTCTGCCGGGATCGCAAAGATAACGGTGTTATTGTCCAGTACCGACTGTAGGTCAAAAATGCCGCTGCTCTTATACAACAGATTTGTCTGATACGGGATATTGACACGCAGTGACGTTTCCGGATTTTCTTCCACGTTGAGCGTCACCGTGTCGATCATTGTGATATCTCCGTTTGTGTTGGTCTCTATCATGGCTATCTGCGGCTTAAACTCGCCAACTTCCATCAGGGCCTTTATCGCGGACTTTCCGCTTCTGTAATAAACGCCGTCGATCATGAATTTGTCGGCGCAATTATAAACTTGAAGGCCGCCGCTGCTCGGCAGGGCTTTGATCCGCAGCGCGTCGCAAAAGTAGCTGTCGTCGACTTCGGCGTCTATCAGAAATGCCGCCGTGTATGCCGCTTTGCCCGATGCCAGCTCATAACCCGCCGCCTCTCCTGCAATATCCAAATACAAAGTCAGGCTGTCTCCGGGCTTCAAGCTTGCGGCCGTGCCGACTGTTTTGGGCAAAAAGTACTCAACCGCGTTGATCAGCAGAATATAGCCGTTGGTCTCCTCGCGGATCGAGTCGATAATGCCGCTGACCTGCTGAGTGCTGCTCTGTACCTCCAAAATTCGTCCGTCGCGGGACTGCCACACGCTCAGCACGCTTCCCTGCGTAATGTCCTCAAACTGCAAGGGAGTCCCGTCGGCCGCGCGCATTATCAAAAGGTCATAAAGATTTTCGTCCAGTATCAGCTTATCGGTCGAGTTCGACTTATCATAGACCGTGTGGTCCGCAGAATTTACGCTTCCGACCACAATGTTCCGATATGCCCGCACAACCGCCACGTCATAACTGCCGCTTCCGCTGCTGCATACCAGCTTTGCGGTATACTTGGGCAGATTAAAGACCTGATCGTATCCCGTGGTGATAACCTCGCCGTTGTACAGCATTGTCATGTCGCGCTTGAGGGAAACAGTGCTTGTGCGATCGGAATCATCCGTATAGTTCAAAACAAAGTTGGCTGCGTCAAATGACGCGTCATAATTTGCGGTGATATTCAGCACAAGATTGCGTCCGGTGGGGGCGGCCCATAAAATGCGGCCCGTTTCGTCTTTGCTTGTCTTGCGGTAAAAAAACTCGATTTCCTCGGCGATATAATCCTGCAGTGATACATCGGTATTATAGTTCACGTCGCCGACCCTCACCATACCGCAGTCGAGACTTTTTCCGTCCAAAGCGGTGCCGTTGACGCCGTTTACAACTCCCTTATCATAATAGATATCGTGATAGAGAGAAAGCAGTGTGGTATCCTCGGACTCGCGGTAGGTTGTGGCGTTGTCGTGGAAAATGGTGGGCACAAGCATTTCCGCGGTCATAGCCGTGTACAGGAGCAGGAACATATCGCCGCGGGTCACCTCGGTGCCCGAGGAAAGGCCGCCTGTGAGCTGCAGCCGTCCCGCAACGGTCTGATATCCCGACGGATATCCGCCTCTGTACTCGGCATAGGTTCCGTATCCCAGCGCGGTTACAAGCATCTTGTATGCCTCATCTTTTTCGATTACGTCGTCCGGTCTGAAAAGCTTCTCGCCCTCGCCGCTTAAAACGCCGTTAGCGGTCAGCGCTCCGATCTCGTTAAAGGCCCAATGCGTTTCCGGCACGTCGTAGTAATAAGCTCTGCCGGCGGCGCCTTTCAGATTCATCAGCGCGGCCAGCGACGCGGCAAAATCCGCGCGGGTGGCGCCTTTGGTCAAATTCGCGTTATAATCATAGTAATCCTCGGGAATTATCTCAAAGAGACGGAGGACTTCCATGGCACGGAGCTCCGCGCTGCCGGCGACGCTCTCGTCCGCCGCCGATACCAAATGCAGCGGCAGACACGTGCAGCAGAGTGTCAGAGCCAGAATTATAGTGAATGTTCGTTTTATAATTTTTTTCATGTCATTCCACCGTCCTTACTGAAGATAATTTAACACGCTGTAGATGATCTTTGCGGCCTGAGCCCTGGTAGAAATACCTTGGGGATCAAACTCGGTCTCGCTTACGCCGTTCACCGCGCCCAATCCGTAGAGCGCGCCGACAGCGTCACGAGCGTAATCCGATATGCTCGGCGCATCCTCAAAGCTCAGCTCCGCAGCGCTCATTTCAACGCCGCGCAGGCGCAGCGCGTTATAAAGCATGCAGACCATGTCCTCTCTGGTGATGCTTTGGCCGACGCCGAACATCCCGCCTCCTATGCCCTGCAAAATGCCGTTCTCGCGGGCGATATTTACATAGCCGCAGTACCATTCTCCGTCGGGCACGTCCGTGAAAGCGTTGCCGCTGCAGCTCTGATCCGACATACCCATGGCGCCCACCAGAATTTTGGCGAACTCCTCGCGGGTGACCGGATTGTCGGGCTCAAACAAGCCCGGAGCCGTTCCGTTGATGATGCCCATGTCAGCCAAGGCCAAAATAGCTTCCGAAGCCCAGTCTACACCCTCGATATCACGGAATGTGACCGTAAGCTCCTCCGCCGGCGTCTGCGTGTCAAGATGATCCATGGTGTATTCGGCCGCCGTTGAGCCGCCGCTCGAGAAACCGCCGTAACCGCCTGAGCCTCCGCCAAAACCGCCGCCGGAGCCGCCTCCTCCGCCGCTCGAACCCGAGCCGCCTTGGCTGGCGGACGCGGCAAGTCTGTTATAATCCGCGAGCAGCGCCGCGTCGTTTTCGTAGTCTTTTCCTATCATGGCCGAATACACGCTGTTTGAAGCGGACCCGCTGATTCCAAGAACGGAACCGTAGTCGGTGAGTACCTCGCGGGCCACGCCGTAGCCTGCTCCGTAGCGGATACCGGTGTAGATCAGCGCACGCTTGAACTCGTTTTCGAAGCTGTCAAGATCGGTAATGTCTCTGCCCGAGAGCTTAGCGGTAAAGTAGTCCTGTATCACCACATCGGGCGTCAGCTCCTTATAGCGCTCGTAAAGCTTGGGGTCGCTGTAATACAGCCGGTCGGCGTACGCGTCGATATTTTTCAGCTGAGACTTATTCAGCTCGTAGGCCGTCATATAGGTGTTGAATATTTTTGAGTTTTCCTCTTGTTTATCGGCTTCAACGGGATTTGCCGCCACATATGCCATATAGCCGCCGAGTTCCTCGGAAAGCTGCTTGCCGTTCGTCAACGCGAAATCGAAGCCCAGCACATCGCGTCCCTCGTTCACGGTCTGCGCGAATGTCTCCGCATTGCCTTCCGCCGCGGCTGTGTTCAGGTCCGCATAAATGCTGTTGTATTTTTCCGGAGATACCAGTGTGAGGTATATCCGTTCAGCTCCCTTGTCAGGGACAAGCACCGCGGCATGATATCCCATATCGTCCTGCGGAAATTCGGGAGCGAAGAAGTAGCTTCCGTCCTCGGCAATCACCGCCTGGTCCTGATACAGCACGTCGTCTTTTGTAATACCGCCTTCGAAACTCTTGCCCTGATCCAGCACCTGCAGCACGGCGTATTTGCTGTCCGCAAGTGTGCCGCCGATATATACGCGCGAAGCCTCGCTGTCGTATTTCACCGCGCAGGTCTCTTCGGACTTATACTGAGGCTCCTGCGCCTCGCCGCCTATCCGCAGCGGCTCGCAGTATGCCTCAAGGCCGCTGATGCCGCTCAGCATGAAGCAGCGCACGGATGTCATTCCGGCCGCCGCCGCAGGCACTGCAAACTCCGCGTCGACAGAGGCAATTCCGCTTGGCGTCAAGACAGAGGGCTGCGCGCCAAAGTCGGCCGCGAGCATAAGATCGTCCTTATAATACGCGATCATCGGTATGAACTGCATATCCGAATCGGAAATGTTTGCGGCCGCCGCCGTGACCATCAGTCTGTCACCGGTCTTTATATTATTTATATCCGTCACTTCTGCGCCCTCCGCGGAGGCGTTGACGATCTTTGTTATCCGACCGACCGTTCCGCTCACGGATGTGGTGGCGAACTTGCCGGTATACGCCTCTGACATCAGGTTTCCCGTGCCGGCCGCCGCAACACCGCGCGCGGTCAGGGTATACGTGGTGTCGGGCGTCAGGACCTTCGAGAACTTCAGCACAACATTTGAGCCGTCGTGCTCGAGGTCATAATCCGCGTTGGGCGACAGCGAAATGCCGCCGAGCGAATATTCGTCAACATCACAGCTGAATTTCATGGAGATTTGGGTCAGAGCGGGACTGACGATATTGTTGTCGCTCAGTGCTGCTTCGGTTCCTTCTACGTCCGTCAGCGTGACTCTGGTGTCATTTATCCTGGGGCGCTGCGGAACTGTCGTCACCATGAAATCATCCAGATACAGCGGGCATTCTCTGTCACTGCCTTCAAACGCCCAGTCGCGCACCTGGAAATATTTGTACCAGTGCTGACTCACATCAATGTGACTGCCGTTGCTCACGTTGGGAATACCGTCCACTTCCGCGCTTGCGGTATGTCCCATTGTGTCGCTCAGCGTGTAGCTGATCGCGTTTGAGTCAAAATCAAGGGTAATATCCATTGTGACCCAGCCCTTGGTGGCGTCTATATCCGCGCCGATACGTCGAGCCGTGCCCGCGCTTGTGTTTGTATGGTAGACGCCGCCGTCTGTCACATAGGCAAGCAGCGGCCATGTGTTTTCGGCGGTTTCATTTCCTCTGGTCTGAATTACCGCTCTGCCTCCCTCGGGCATGTATATCTTGAATGAAAAATTATACGCGCCCTCGGATTTCGCGCTGTTATCCGCGGTGGTCACATTGCTGCTCGTGGTCAGCTTAACGCCGCTGCCCGGCGCTGTGCTGTAAACAATACGCCCGGCGCCGCTGTTCTTTCCGTTCAGCACAAGCACTTTGTCGCCGCCGTTTCCGTCCGCGTTTTCAATGGGGTCGTCAGCAACGGAATAGGTGCCGTATGTAGGATTATAAGCCTTCCAGCCGGTGTTTGAGTACAGGGTCGTCTTATCGCTCGCGCCCTCTGTCGTCGCGCTGTAGGAAGCTTCGGCCAAATTGTTAAAATCATCCTGCGATACAACGCGGTCCTCGTCGGTCTCTTGCGATATATTTTCGACTGTCAGATTATCAATATAGTCCTCGCCTTCCGGAATGACCTGGCTGGTGTTTTCGGCGCTGCGGTTAAAGTGCGTGAACCTTATTCCCGCGAAGTTGGTCAGCGCTGCTCCGGTGCCGCCCGCGCGGGGCATTCTGTCGCGAAGCTGCGCTATCACCTGCCCGTCCTTGGAGAGCGATACGTGATAAACCGAATTATCCAGGTCTATCACCGCAGACATATCGTACCACGTGTCGGGCGCGTACATCTCAAGCAGCGGGAAAGCGCCGCCGTCCACGGACTCGGTTCCGAGCGACTGGTGCTTCTTGTGGGAATACGAGCGTCCCGCTTTGAGCAGATTCGCGTAGATCTGCGCGTTCGAGCCGTCATATCCCACCCAGCACAGCTGGAAGAGGCTGTCGGCGCAGAGGCGCACTGAGGCGGTTACGCGTATTTTTCCGCTTGTGCGTGCCTCGTCGGGGCCGTAGAACAGGTACTGCATATTCACATTATCGTTCTTGCTGTCGCCGCGATAAAACTGCATCGCCTTACCGCCCGCAAAGCCCGCGTCATCGCCGTCTCCGGGCGCGTCCACTGCCTGCGGGCTCATGTTGGCGGGTTTGTCGGTCATCCATTTTCCGGTCTCATTGGTATAGTTAGAGCCGCAATTGATGATGGAGCCGTCGTCAAAATTGTCAAAATTCTCTGTAAACGGCTGAGCCAGCAGATCATCCGCCGCCGAGGCCTGTGTCTGAGGCAGCATCAAACAGGTGCAAAGCAGTGCCGCCGCCAAAAAACACGCCCGCGCTTGTTTTAAGATCCTTTTCGTCTTCATGTTGAAATAATCTCCTTTCACGTTTTATGTCACCTATCCGCGTTCATCAGCGGCTGCATATTTTCGTTCCAGAGCAGGAATTGCAGCGCTTTCACATCCGTCTCATCCTCCAAAACGACCTCCGCCTCCGCCGTCGCTGTATCTCCGTCCCAGGTCAGGTCGGCGATATCCAGCTTCGTCATCAGTCTGCCGCTTGAGACCACTCCGTATAGAAGCAGGCTCGGCTGGCCGATCTCCGCGTTTCGGCGCGTGACCTCGGCCCTTGCGCTTATCGTCATTCCGGGTCTGAGCTCCTCCGAACCGTTCAGCGGTTGTCCGTCGGCATAATAGGTCATTTTTATCTCGTAATCTTCGTTTCCAGCGAATTTGCTCGCATACTCGCCGCCGCCGCGGACCCTGACCTCGTAGAAATCGCCGCCGCGCACCGCGAATTTAAATCCGTAATTGCCGCCGGCGTCGGCGGTGGTCTGGTCCATAAACCGAACCGGCGCGCCCACGGCGTTCTGCAGTCTCGCGGTCATGGTCACATACGAGGTCGGCACAGCGCTGCCGCCGCTTATCGAAACGGCGCCGTCCGACTCGCTAAGATCCAGCTCAAGGGGCTTTACCGCGGGGATATACACAACATATATCGGGTGCTGATCCACGGTTTGCGGCGGGTCGGTCTCGTTTCCGTACATGTCATAGCATCGGAAGCCTGCGCCCTGTTCGCCGACGATAGTATAGCTGAGATCTGAGCCGCTGTCGACGCCTTTGAGCTCCGCGCCGCTCAGCGCGCCGTCTGTGCTCAAAGTCAGGTTGGCCGTGTTTTCCGCGTCCGTGGTCTTTGTGCGGTTCGTCCAAAGCATGAACACCCGCTCTCCGTTCTTTTGCGTGAACTCATATGCGGCCAGCTTTCTGGAATTCTTGTCTGTTTTGAGGCCAAAGTCGGCAGGTCCCGCGGTGATATCCGCGTTTGCCAAAAGGCTGTTGTACCAGCTCAGAGCCGCGTATGCGGGCTTTCCTTCGTAATTATAGCCCACGATGCCGAAGTTGTCCTCGTATCCGTCAGCGCCGGTGGTTTCGGTTCCCTTTTCCTTGAAATTGTAAAGGAACATATGCTCAACATTGCAGTACTCGGCTATGGCCGCCGCGCGGACCAGGCCGACCGCCTGCTGCTCCTCGGTATATGGCTGATAAGTGCCGTTTTTATCGGTGCCGCCGTCGCTGCTGGAAATGCCGTACTCGGTTATCCAGATAGGCATATCCTCCGCGCCGGCATAGTCTCTCAAATACGTCCGCGCCCAGTAGTCTATCTGATCCGCCAGGTCGCTGTACCACATCTCAGTGGCTCTGCTGTCCCTGTTTTCGTCCGGATAGTATCCGTTTCTTGAAGAATAGGGATGCAGGCTGAGCGCGTCCATATAGTTCTTGATATTCGGGACGCTCAGGAAAGGCTTCAGCCAGTCGCACCCCGCGCCGATATTGCCGGTTATCATTCCGCCGTAGCCCTTGGTATTACCCAAAGGGAAGGTAGAGCCTGCCAGGATCGGAACGGGATCGCGGCCCGCGGAGCTGTATACCTGCTGTATGGCGGGGTATACCGCCTTAAGCAGCGCGGCATATTGCTCCGGGGTCGATTCTATGCCGCCGGTCATGTTCGGAGATATAGGCTCGTTCCAGATCTCGACGGCGTCGATCTTATCAATATGGGTCTCTATAACAAACCGACAGTAGTTGATAAAGGCCTGTATTCCCTCGGGGGATGTGGGGAGACCGCCATCATCATAATTCGGATTGGTATAGCCCAGTACCAGCAAAAGCTTTTGCCCGCTCTTGTGAATAATGTTGATATACTCATCCAACTTGTCCGGCATGATGTAATTGCCGGGACTGTAGACTGCGGGATCGTGCCGCTCTGTCTCCACTTTTATCCAGCGCAGCTCGTCGCGAACCCAGCCGAAACCGCCGTCCGTCACCATATCCGACGAAACCGACGCTTCCGGATACTCGGGGCTTGATTGTATCTGAGCCCCGAAGTGGGGGACCATGCCCATAAAATCGGACAGGGCCGGGGCCGCAGCAGCTGTCATAAACTCGCATGAGCGCTCAATGCCCTCGAAGCCGCCGCCGTGCAGCGTGACGCTAAAGGTAAAGCTGCCGTATCGGCCGTCCATGCTCGCCCGGCATACCTTTGAGTTGCGGCTGCCGGCAGGCAGAACGAAGGTATCGCTGCCGTGTTCGGCCACCACTCCCGACGCGTCGGTGATTTTGTAGTCCATCGACACATCGCAGGGGGCATTTGACGGGTTATCTATCTGCAGCCGAAATACCGGCTGCGTTCCTCTGAAAATGTTGCCCGGCGCGGTGTCGGGGGTCAATATAACGTTCGGCGCCGACTCCTTTGCCGACACCGCACCCCCGCCGCCTAAAATAGCGGCGGCAAGGGTAAGTGTCAAAAGGAGGGTGTAAACTCTTTTAGCTTTGTTCATATCTAATCAGCGGGGATCGCCGATGCCGATGCAGACGGCGATTCGGACGGATCGGGCTCGGGAGCGGGTTCGATCACATACGCTTTGTCATAGGGCACCATGTTTGTCAAGCTGTCCCAAAGAAGTATTTTGACGGATGTCGCTTGACCCAGCACATCCTCACCCGGAAGGGTGAATGTCGCCGTTTTGGTATAGTCCGATTTGGTATCAACGTCTATCGGGTCGCACTGCAGCAGCATATCGTCCTTATAGTATGCCGCGATGCACTCTATCTTGTCTTTTGCTTCGGGGAACATATAGGAGACATCGACCTGAAGATTTTCTGTCTCATTCAGATCTTCGAGATAAGTTATTTTGGTGCCATCCGACGATTTAACCGCGGTGATATTGGCAAAGGGCTTGGCTTCCGCAACCGTGAATTCATAGTTATACTCCTGCAGCATAGCATCTCCGGCTTTATTGGCCAACGCTGCCGGGACGTTTATCTTATAGGTTCCCGCAGCCAGCGGCAATGTGTTTATTGTCATCACATATTTGCCGTCCTTAAGCTCGCCGGTGAACGCGATATCGGAATCGCCGTTTTTCAGAGTTATTCCCGACAAAGTCGCATCATCTATATCGCCGCCCAAGTCAAGCGTCACGGTTTTCAGTATCGGAGAATTCTTGCTTCCCGAGGTAACGGCTTTGCCCGTTGCGTCAGCAAGGGTCACGCCGCCCACATATACGGGGCAGTACTCTACCTTGAAATCGTCTATATAAGCGTCGCCTTTTGTTCCTATATTTCTAACATTGAAGTTTTGGAAATAGTTTGCGTCCAAGTCAACATTGCCGTTAGCGGATATGTTAGGTATACCGCTTACAGCCGCTGTGGCTGTATAACCGTCCTGAGTCACGGTATAATACATCTTGCCCGTCTTTTTGCCTTCGGCGTCGGCTGCGTCAAAGTCCACGATCGTCTCGACGGTGACCCAGCCGTTCCTTGCGTCAATATGTTTGCCGGCATCGTCGATTATGTCACTATTAACGCCTATATTGGTATGGTGTATCTTTCCGTTGCGGACAAAGGCCAGCGCAGCCGCTTTATCGGTATTCCAGTTTCCGGCATAGCTGCCGACATACACATCGGCGCTTGTCGGTTCTTCGGTCTCGGTTTTCGGCGTATAAATTTTGTAAGTGAATTTATATTTGCCGCTTGCTTTTCCGGACTCTAATGTCTTTCCTTTATCTGAATAAGTCGTGTCTTTTTGGGACGAGGTAAAGTAAATCGTCCGATCTGCGCCGGACCGCTTTGTGCCGCCCAGCTTCATTACCTTATCGCTTCCGCCGGTCTCGAGCGGATCGTCGGCAACCGTATAACACTCACGGTCATCGCCTCTTTCAGCTTGGGTCCAGCCGGTCAAGGTATAAGTCGGTCTCGCAGTAGGGGTAGGCGTTGCTGTAGCGTCAGCCGCCGCTTCAGCCTCTGCAGCATCCGCTGCTAAAGCCGCAGGATCCTCGGTAGGCGGAGGAGTTGTCAGAGCGTCAAAGTTATCCTCCGAAACAACGCGGTCGTTCGCGCTATCGGAATCAATTTGCTCTACCTTGATATTGTCCAGATAAACATTATCAGGCAGGGATTTAAGTGTATCAGTTTTTAAATTCCATGAGCGGAATCTTATGCCCGCAAAATTATCTGTTATCGTACTTCCGGTGCCACCGGACAGTAATTTCCTGTCACGAATCTGAGCAATAGCCCGGCCGTCATGTGAAAGCGTCACATGATAGACTGCGGGGTCTTGATCTAAGTCAAGAATAATCGAATAATCATACCAAGTATTGGGCGTAAAGTCCTTGAGCAACGGAAAAAGGTCGCCGCAATGGACTTCTGTGCCGAGGCCGTACACTACCTTATCTGTATCATTATCCCATGTCATTAAATTTGAATATCCGGTCTTGAGCACTTCTACATTTTGAAAACTGCTACCATTAATTCCTAAAAGCTCAAGGACAAACGGATTACGTCCTGTGGCATATATTGAACCGGAAATACGAAACTTACCGGTTGTGAGTTTGGTGCTACTACTATTTCTAAATAAGTATGCAATTCCCTGATTATTAGTATCTCCGGATTTATTCGTGAATTTCACGGCCTTGCCCGAGCCGCCGCCATTATCAACTGTGTTAGTATCGGTAACGTCGGCTACCTCAACTTTTACAGAATTAGTACTTCCTTGTAAATACCATGCTCCGGTACTTTTGGCTGCTCCTAATGCCTCTGTTGGAAGCTGGAAGTCATTATCAAAATTCTGATCAAGACTTATCGGCGGATCTTCCGCAGCAAAGGCCTGCATGGGGATCGCCGCAAGGCAGGCGCAGATCAGCGCCGCCGACAAAAAGCATGCCTGTACTTTTTTTAAGATCTTTTTCGTTTTCATCTGAAATAATCTCCTTTCACATTTTTTGTATATTGTAATGCTTTATATTGTATTACATATGCACCGTATTATCACGCGCTTATTTTATAAGGGTCAGGGTGCCGAACTGTGACGCGTCCTTGGTGCGGCCGACGCCGGAGGTGTATTCCATCCAGCCGTGGCGTTCCGCGCCGTCGTTGTCGTTGGCCAGCATCGAGAAGTGCATGAACGACGAGGCGGACGGTTTGTAGTCGGCTCCCAGCAGCTCGGCCCAGGGGACCGCGCACTCGAACACCGTGTAGGTGTCATAGCGCTTTATCGCCAGCTTTGCGGTCTCGACCTCCACCTTGGCGGGTATCGCCGATGCGTCAAAGGACTTGCTGCGGTAAACCTTGGGCCCGAATCCGGGCAGTTCGCCCAGGCAGATCTCGGTAAAGTCTGACGTGGTCATGTTGTTAAACGTCTCGCGAGGGTCAACGGCAAACTGGACGCTGTCCTCCTTATATGTACCCGAAAGCTCGATCGGGCTGAAATTGGTGGAATACACGTCGTCGGTGACAATGCTGAGCAGGTAGAGATTGTCGTCGTCCCACATGAGGCAGCAGCTTACGGAGCAGTCCGACGGGCCGTTCCAGCCGTGGGTCTGTCCCGAGACAGCCTCAAAATCCTTTTGCTCGTCCGCGCCTATCCAGCTGCCTATCCATTCTCCGTCTCCAAGCACGCCGTCTATTTCGGGCGGCTTGTCGGTATAGGCCGCGCTGCCAAAGTCAAACAGCTTGGTTTGTGTCAGCGTAAAGCCGCTGTCGAGCTTCACCTCCGCTGTGGCGTCATAGGTGCGCTTTGTTATCTTCTCGGGCAGATTTATCAGGAACGTCATTTCTTTTCCGGGCTTAAGATCAACTATTTTTTTGACCTCGGTATCCTCCGCCAGAGACTCAGGTGCGGCGAAGCCCACTGTTCCGCTGACCGCGCCGTCCGTTCGGTTGTTCCGCACCGTGAGCCGCGCCCGCCAGTGAGTGTCGCTGTTCGCTGACGCATGCTCGGTTGCGACGGTGAGACTGATCGGATCGGTGATCTCAACGGTGTATATCCTGCAGTCGCGGACCCTACCGTTTGCGTCCGATATAAGCACGGTGAATTGATTCAAGCCCTCGGCGTCGGCCGCTGTGCGCATCACGAGCTGCGCCGAGCCGTTTGCGAAATCGCGTATCTCCCGAACGGAGATCGCGGGGTTGTCAAGCACCTTAACGCTTAAGGGCTCGTTCGTGTCCGCCGTGAAGGTGTAGGTCACGATATCGTCCGTCGCCGCGGTCCTGACCGCCGCGTCGCCCTTGATAAGGCCGCCGCTCTCGCTCTCCGCGAATTTCTCGAAATTGCCTATCACATAGAAGGGAGTCTCGGTAATGTTGAAGGTGTAGACTCCGCTGTCGGAATACAGGTCGGAGATCAAATTTCCGTACATATCATAGACCGATACCGACCGTGCGCCCAGATCGTAGCTGCGGGTGCCCGAGCATCCCATGCCTGCCGCCAGGTAGAGCACGTCCTTCTTCATATCGTTATTATAAAAGTCAAATGCATATACGCGCTCGTCCTCGTCGGCTATTTTGTCCTTAAACTCAGAGCCCTTGCCCCAGAAGGTGTTCATGGTCGAGATCGCGAGAAAGCTCTCCTTGGCGCTGTTCGGCACCACCGGATTGTTATCCGTTCCCCACCAGTTCAAAAAGCCCCAGTTGTACTCAAGCTCGGTCGGACTGTTTCTGTCCTGAAACGCGTATTGGCAAAGCATGTCGCACAGGTCATAGGCACGGCACACCGCCGCGTACAGCAGCAGCGCGGAAGCCTGCTCCTTGCGCGAGTAGCCTCTCATCTTTCCCGGAACGCCGGTCTCGTTTTTATAGCTTGAGAATCCCGCCTCTGTATACCAGATAGGCTTTCCCTTGCCGTATTGGTCAACCAGCTCTCTCAGCTGCCGCCCTGTGCTGATCGTCTCATATTCGCGATAGCCCTGGGACCAGTCATAGGGGTGGACCGAGATCGCGTCGCAGTAGTCAAAGCCGCCCGCGTCCAGAACGCGCCTGATCCATTCGATCGGGACCTGAGAGGTACACATTCCGATGACATAGGCGTCGGGGTCTGCCTCTTTGATAGCTTTGTAGGAGCGTTTCATCAGCTCGGCATAGGTCTCCGCCGGCTCATTGGTCTGGTTAAAGGCGGAGATGTTCCACTCGTTGTATATCTCATAGTATTTGACGATACCCTTAAGCTCCCGAGCCAGATATCCGCAGTAGTTGGCAAAGGCATTCAGACCTTCCTCCGAATGAGGCGCCTCGCCGTTGTCATACAGGTTGTTCCTGAGTCCGAGATTGGCAAGCGGTTCAATTCCGTTATCATGCAGGACGCGATATGTGTTGATCATACTGCCCGGTATATTCAGCACGCCTTTTTGACGTTCTATCTGGGTCCATTGCGGATCATCGCGCAGGAATTTGATACCGCCCATTTTCATCAGTTCCGAAACGGTCGGCGCGTCGCTGCGCCCCTGCTGTATGATCTGCTGAGTGGTTCCGTAAAACGGATTGGCATCCTCGCTACTCAAGAGCCGCGCGACCGAGAACTCGCGCGTATAGGTGTTGGTATAGATATGGCCGGGCTCGTCGGGATATGTGATCTCGGTGTCAAGCTCCATGGTATACAGCGCGTAGGTCTTGGGATTGGTTATCGGTATTTTTATTGTGCCCGTACCTTTAGGCTCTATATCCGTCTCCGCGGGAGAGATCTGCTCGAGCTGAGCGCCGTTTGAGTCAAACACGCGTCCGCTGTACTTCACATGAGCGGTCTTATCCAGCTTGTTTCCCAGAGACTCCCTTAAAGTGATGTCCTCATCAGCCGAAAAAATGTTGCCAAGCCGCTCCGAGGTGTCCGCCGTGAAGCTCACGGGCTCCTCATAGTCTGACCGCGACACGGTCACAGAACCGAAAATAACGTCCTCGGGGGAATAGGTCCTGATCGGGTCCCACACGCACAGACGAAAGTCCGCATTGTTATTGCAGCCGTTGGCAAGCCGTGCGTCCTCCAGATGGAAGGTGTAAGACTTCCAGGTCTTTGTATCTGTGAGGAATTTCTCATCGGTAAAGCGCCAGTCTCGGCCGTCGGTGGTGAGGTCCTGCGGGTGCCAGCTTTCATAGCCGATACCGAACCAGCCCTTGCCCTCATCAAAGTATTCGACCGTGATGTCGATGGGCGTCAGGTCCGGCACGTCATAGATCAGCTTGTCGTTTACGTCAAGGTAGTAATACAGAACTTTGCTGCTTATGTCGGTCTTCGTTCCGATACGGCCGTCCCGCTCCACAAGCGCTCCACCGCCACCGCCGACAATGGCGATCTGAGATGTGTCCGGGAAATCGCTGCCAAACGAGACCGTGGCGCTTGTGAACTGCGCCGCTTCTTCCGACGTCATGGCAAATCCCGAAACGGGCAGCAGAGTGATAACACAGAACAGGCTGAGCACAACTCTCAATACCGACATTCTTTGAAACATGTGCATCGCTCCTTTCCTATATTTTTTATGTATCTTGGTTTTTCCGTTTTTAATTTATATCTTTTCTATATCTTTTCATTTCCTATCCCTTGATTCCGCCTAAGGATACGCCCTCCATAATATACTTCTGGAAAATTATGAAGAATATAACGGGCGGGAGTATAACAAAGGTCAGCATCATCAGATATTCGTCAACGGGCAGGTCGCGCTGCAGTGTATACACGCGCACGCCCAGGGGCTGCAGAGCCGGTTCCTTGATCAGCAGATACGGCCACAGGAACGCGCCCCAACCGTTGGTCACGATAAATATCGCCACCGAGATGAACACCGGCTTGCTCAGCGGCATTACTATCTTGGTGAAAATGCTCAGCTCGCTGCAGCCGTCGATCCTTGCCGCCTCAAGATAGGACCTTGATATCCCGTCGAAGAAACTCTTGAACAAAAGAGTGTGGAAGGCGTTGGAGCCTGCCATCATCCACATGGGGAGATAGGTGTCCATCAAATTGGTATGCACCAGCGGTATCTCCTTGGCGAACGAGATAAACAGCGGAACCAGGCTCAGGTTGTGGGGCATCATCATCGACCACAGCACAACCGCCAACACCGCGGCGGCGCCCTTAGGCTTGAGCCTCGACAGCACGTAGCCGCCCAGACCGCAGCAGAACAGTCCGAACGCGACCTCGCCCGCAACCATGCACAGAGTGGCGATATAGGAGCTGCCGAGGCCGCCTCTGCCCCAAACATAGCTCAGCTTGCTCAGATCTATATTCTCGGGGAGCAGCGTGGGCGGTACCTGCAGGAATTCCTGAGTGCCTTTAAAGCCCGAAAGCAGCATCCACAATATGGGCAGGATAAACACCATGCTGAACAGGATAAAGAATAACATCAGTACCCCGTGGATGATTCGCGTTTTGAGCTGGCGGGATTCCACATCCAGAATTATGCTGGTGCGGTTCTCCTCGGCTTTGCTTTTTTTGCCGCGTGTCTCTTTAATCATCTTGGTTCACCTTCCTTTGCAGTACAAAATAGAATGCGGTGAGCACTATCAGCATGAGGAACATTACCACGTTGAGCGCCAGCGCGCTGCCGATCTGGTAGGTCTGGAACGCGTAGCGGTAACCCAGCAGGCCCAGAGACATGGACGCGTTGTTCGGTCCGCCGCCGGTCATGGCCAGCGGCTGCTCCATGATCTGGAACACGCCGATTATCTGACGCACCAGATTGATGAGTATAACGCCCGATATCTGAGGCAGCGTGATCTTCCACGCGCGCTTTAAGATGCCCGCGCCGTCGATGAGCGCCGCCTCGTACAGATCGCGGTTAACGCCCTGCAGCGCCGCAAGATAGAGCAGCATTGTGGCTCCCATCTGCTTCCAGGAGTTTGAGACAATGATAAGCGGGATCGTCATTTTGCTGTTTTGCAGCCATGTTGACGGGTCCTTTCCGAACCATCCCAGCACCATGTTCAGCAGACCGCTCTCGTTGGGGAAGAATATGTAGTACCACAGCATAGAAACGGCGATCGCCGGGATCATGCTCGGCATGTACATGGTGAACTTGAAGAAGTTCTTGCCCAGCGACAATTCGTTAAGAAGGATAGCCACAACTATCGGGAGCCAGAATCCGATCACTATCGCCCAGAACACATATTCCAGGGTATTGATCAGCGTGCCCAAAAACTGGGTGTCGCCAAGCACTACTCTGTAGTTCTCAAGGCCCGCAAACTCTCCGACGTTGTAGCCCTGCATCCTATGAAGGGACCAGGTTATTCCCTGCACGGTCGGCTTCCACAGAATAAAGAATATCATCAGGAGAAACGGCAAAAGCAGCAGCCACGCCACGGCGTCTTTTTTTATGCGCCAAGCGATACGCGTAAGTAAGCGCTTACGTCCTTTCGGCATATCAGCTGCGTTGTTCATAAAGCTCATTCCTTTCTTGATGTCATTTTACGTTGTTGAGATAGTTATTCTGAAAGTCATTGGCCGCGTCCTCAAGCAATTGATGCACATCGGCGTTCTCGTCTTCCAGCACCGCCTGGATGCAGCTGTCCAGCAATGTGTAAAGCTCCTGCGCGTTCATAGGCTCCTCCGCTCTGGGTGTGACGGTGTCGAGCATGAGATAATCATCAAAGTAGCCCGGCTTCATGTTCGCGTATTTCTCCTGGAGCTCGTTCTTTGCGTCTATGCCCGAGCCGGACTTCCACACGCCGAACAGTACCGACGAGAAGATCGGGAGATTTGACTCCTGCATCGCTATAAGATCGTCCTCAAGCGTCTTGAGAGAATCCTCGTCAACTTCCGGGCCCAGACCCTGGAAGTCGAACCATTTAAGCGCCGCTTCCTTTTTCTCTTGCGAAACGCCGGCAGGCATCATTCTCAGGCTTCCGCCCAGCAGCGCGTATCTTCCTTCGGGACCGCCGGGCATGCGGCCCGCCATTATATCATCGGGGTCCATGCCGTTGTTTACCACGCAGGTTTGGAGAGCAGAGCGGTTGGGAACGTTCATATACAACGCACCCTGACCGGTGGATAACATCTTTTGGCCCTCCGCGTTATCTATAAACATATTGTCGCTCAAAGCGTTATACTTCCACTTAAGGTCCTTTACGAATTGGAGAGCAGCCTCACATTCGGGACTGTTGAACTTGGCGACCCATTTGCCGTCCTCCTGCGCCATGAACTCGGTGCCGTAGGCCCATGCAATATTCATAAAATGCCAGCCGCCTTGATTCTTCATGGTGGGCAGTATATATCCGGCCTTGCCGGTCTTGGCCTTGATGCGTCCCGCAAGCTCGCCGAGCTCCTCAAAGGTCTGCGGCCACTGCATAAGTCCGTTTTCGTCCAGCTCTCCGGCCTCCTCAAGCAGCTGCCGATTTCCCATAAGGCCCATGATGTAATAGTTCACAGGGAAGAAGTAGACCTTGCCGTCGCGAGTGACCTGGTTGCGGACCAGATCGTTCATTTTATCCAGATAGCCCGCGCCCTCGAGCACGTCGGTGAGGTCCGCGGCGTAACCGGAATCGACGATCTTATCTACCTCCGTAAAGGGAACATAGAAGTAATCGGGCAGCTGATTCGCCGCCGCCTTCGGCATGAATGTGTCCACGCTGAAGGACCATGTATCGGGCTCGATCACGATACCGGGATTGAGCTGCTCGAACTCCGCCTTGCGCTCCATCGCTCTGGCGTATTCCTCGGGTTTGGTGTCCTTGTTGGGCCAATCCGCCACTTTTAAAGTTACCACATCCGTCTCCTCCGCTTGCTTTGTGCCGCTCGTACCGCAGCCTACAGCCGTGAACGCAAGCAGTCCTGCCATAAGGAAACAAATCAATTTTTTCATAATAAAACTCCTCTCTTGTTGTCATATTTTATTTCAATTCACATTCCTCAAACCGAGGGTCGTGAGATTTTTTCAGTCATTGTCGATTATCGGATAGAGCTGGATCATGTTGCCGCCGTCTACAGTGAGCTCGGCTCCGGTGGTGTTGCGCGC
>CANQQJ010000030.1 GCA_947625905.1 uncultured Clostridia bacterium
ATTCGCTATTTACTAATCGCTAATCACTACGTTCCCACCTCCGTCAGGCTTCGCCTGACACCTCCTCCCGGGAGGAGACAAAACGGGCGGATAATATCCGCCCCTACAGGGTTATGCAAAACAAACGCGGGAACTTGGCAAAAAATCTGCCGAATTATTCCCGCGTATTCGCTATTTACTAATCGCTAATCACTACGTTAACCCCTCTCAGTCAGCTTCGCTGACAGCTCTCCCCAAGGGGCGAGCCGGGACGTCGAGGGCGCCGTCCCCTACAAACGTAGTTTATCAACAATTACACAAAGCAAGCGCGGGAACACAGCAAAGAAATCTGCCGAATTGTTCCCGCGTATTCGCTATTCTCTAATCGCTAATCACTACGTTAACATGCCGTATATATCTGCTTATACTGGTTCTTGCTGTCGGGGGTCAGGACGAAAAAGTTTTTCTTCATGATTATCGCCTTGTCGCCGCCGAACATCTCTATATACTCGTCGATGTAGCACTCTATCTCGTCAAGATCGGCCTTTTCGGCCTTGCGCGCGTTGACCTGGGGCGGGATATCAAACGGCAGCTCCTCGCACCGCAGGAATATCTTGCCGCCGTGCATTCCCGTGGCGCAGAATCTTTCAACAACAGTCTTTCTGTCGTCGTGTCCCAGGCCCAGCACGATTATATATCCGCCCGCCTGGTACTCGCCGAGAAAGCTTCCGGCCTTGCCGCCGATCACCAGCACCGGCACTTTGTCCTTGTAGGCCTTCATGTGGATGCCCGCGCGATAGCCCGCGTCGCCCTGCACGAAGATCTTTCCGCCGCGCATAGCGTAGCCCGTGGCGTCGCCCGACGAGCCGTGTATCGAGATCACGCCGTCGTTCATGGTATCGCCGGTGGCGTCCTGCGCGTTCCCGTAGACCGTCACGGTGCCGCCGTTTAAGTAGGCCCCCAGCGCGTTGCCCGGCGTGCCGTTCACCACAAGCTCCTTGCCGGATATTCCGCAGCCGATATATCTCTGACCCAGGCAGTTGTCGACCTCGACTTTTTTATCGCGCGTGGCGCGGATCTTTTTGTTTATCTCATCGTAGTATGTGAGTCCCGCGTTGATCTTCATTACTTGACACCTCCCAAGTCGTCTTTTCTGACCGCTCTCGAAAACGCCATTTCCTGCGGTCTCTCTTTTATTGCCTCGAAATCTATCTCGTCAAGCGGCGTCTTTTCGCGCACCAGACGGGTGTAGATCCCGGCTCTTTCGATATCGTCGATCAGTATGAAGCCGCGCAGATTGTTGTCCGCGGTGACCAGCTTTTTGTACTTGATGCCCTCGCGCTTAACATAAGCCTCGCCCTCGTAGTCGCCCGCGGTTATGATATGCAGGCCCCAGAATCCGATAGCGTTCATCGGTATCGCGTCGTCGTACAGCTCTTCGCCGCCGCTCATGTTGACGCCCGCCGCGTGCCCCATCATGTAGGCGTTTGGCAGCAGCGCCAGGACCTGGCTCTTGCCCGTTATGCTGTTTAGGCACTCGGCGCAGTCGCCCGCGGCATACACGTCGGGAATCGTGGTCGCGCACTTTAAGTCGGTCGCGATACCGCGGTTCACCTCGCCGCCCGCGTCGGCCGCGAGAGCTGTGTTGGGCCGCACGCCCACCGCGATAACCACCGCGTCGTAGTCTATCTTTTTGCCGCTTGCCAGCGTCGCCGTTCCGTCTTTAAACTCCGCCACGCTGTCGTTTAAGTAAAACTTAACGCCTCGGCGCTCGATGTGCTTCCGCACTATTGCGGAACCCTTTTCATCCAGGATGCTCGGAAGTATCCTGTTCGCCAGATCGACAACGGTCAAGCTGCCCGCGCGGTCGCTTATGCCCTCGGCACACTTGAGACCGATAAGTCCCGCGCCGACTATCAGCACGCGGCTGTCTTTATCTATCGCTTCCGCCAGAGCCTTGGCGTCGTCCAGCGTCATAAAGCTGAATTTCTTTTCCACGCCGTCGAGCCCCTTCATGGGCGGCACAAACGGCGATGAGCCCGCGGCGATCAGCAGCTTGCCGTAGCCGATCTCGCTGCCGCCGCTCAGACTGACCGTTTTCTTTTCGGTGTTTATCTTCTCGGCCCGCGTGCCGAGCATAAGCTCGACGTCGTTTTTCTTATAAAAATTATCCGGCCTGTAGCTCAGCATCTTTTTCTCGGTGGTCTTGTTCCACAGATAGTACGAGATCAGCGGTCGTCCGTAAACTCTGTAATTCTCATCGGTAACAACGCAGATGCTGCCTTCGTTATCGTTTTCCCTTATGCCCTCGATGCAGCCGACAGCGGCGATAGAGTTACCGATTATCAAGTAATCATATTTCATAATATCACCCTAAATCCTTTCCTCATATACTATCGCTCTGTTGGGGCAGCCCTTGACGCAGGCGGGTTCTCCCGACGCGTTGTCCATGCAAAGCTGGCACTTCTGCACTACCGAATGGTCGCTCGACGGCATTATCGCGCCGTAGGGGCAGGACAGTATGCAGGTAAAGCAGCCCACGCATTTGTCGGTGTCTATCACCACGACTCCGTCCTTGTCGCGAGACAGGGCGCCCGAAATGCAGCCCTTGACGCAGCGGGCGTCGGAGCAGTGGCGGCAGTTGACCGCGAAGCTTATCTTGTTGTCGCCCTCGACCTTAATCCTCGGGTGGATCGTCTTGCCCTTTAAGGCCTTGACCATATCATCCATTCCCGAGTTGGCGAAAGCGCATTGGTATTCGCACAGATGACAGCCGAGGCACCATTCTTCATTAACATAAATTCTTTTCATTTCGGCATTCCCTCCTTATTCGCCCGCGTGTTTGATGCCCAGGATCTCGAGCTCCTTGTTTGTGAGCCCTATTCCTCTGAGCATAAGTCTGTTTCCGCGCAGAGCCTCGATCGAGTTGATGCCCATGCCGCCCATCATTTCTTTGATCTCATGCGTCCACGCACGGACCAGGTTCACAAGCCTTTCCTTGCCGTCCGCGGGATTGAGCCGCTTTACCAGCTCGGGCACCTGGGTGGCAATGCCCCAGTTGCATTTGCCCGCCTGACAGCTGCGGCAAAGGTGGCAGCCCATGGCGATAAGAGCGGAAGTCGCGATATAGACCGCGTCGGCGCCCAGCGCTATCGCCTTTACCACATCGGCACTGCTTCTGATGCTTCCGCCGACGACCACTGACACCTCGTCGCGTATGCCCTCGTCGCGCAGGCGCTGGTCGACGCTGGCGAGCGCCAGCTCAATCGGGATACCCACGTTGTCGCGTATTCTCTTGGGAGCCGCTCCCGTGCCGCCGCGGTAGCCGTCGATGGCGATTATGTCCGCGCCGCTTCTGGCTATGCCGCTGGCGATCGCCGCCACGTTATGCACGGCCGCGATCTTGACGATGACCGGCTTTTTGTAGTCGCTGGCCTCTTTCAGCGAGAACACCAGCTGCCGCAGGTCCTCGATCGAGTATATGTCGTGATGGGGCGCCGGCGATATGGCGTCGGTACCCTCGGGGATCATTCTTGTTTTTGAAATATCGTCGACTATTTTCTCGCCGGGCAGGTGACCGCCGATGCCGGGCTTGGCGCCCTGGCCCATTTTAATCTCTATGGCGGCGCCCGCGTTCAGATAGTCCTCATGCACGCCGAATCTTCCCGACGCGACCTGAACGATCGTGTTGGGGCCGTACTGATAAAAGTCCTCGTGCAGTCCGCCCTCGCCGGTGTTGTATAAGATGCCCAGTTCCTCGGCAGCCGTCGCGAGGCTCTTGTGAGCGTTGTAGCTGATCGAGCCGTAGGACATGGCCGAGAACATGATCGGCGTCTCCAGCTCAAGCTGCGGCGATGTCTCGGGAATGATGTTTCCGTTTCTGTCTCTCTGTATCTCCTCGGACTTTTTGCCGAGATATGTTTTTGTCTCCATAGGCTCGCGCAGCGGGTCGATCGAGGGATTGGTCACCTGGGACGCGTTTATCAGCATTTTGTCCCAGTAGACAGGGTATTCCTTCGGATTGCCCATGGCGGAAAGCAGCACCGCTCCGGTGCCCGCCTGACGAATAACGTCGGTTATCGCCTCCTGCGTCCAGTTGGCGTTGAGCTTGAATGTGTGGTCGCTCTTTACTATTTTAAGAGCGTGGGTCGGGCAGAGGCAGACGCACCTCTGGCAGTCAACGCAATTTGTGCTGTCGCTCACCATTTTGCCCAGGTCGCTGTCGTAGCGATGAACCTCGTTTGAGCACTGCCGCTCGCAGGCGCGGCAGCCGATGCACAGGTCGGAGTTGCGCACCGCCTCGTATTCGGGATATAAGTAGTCACGCAGCATTATTCGTCACCTCCGATCTCTTCCATTGCCTCGTCGTAAAGCCGCACGATCACCGGCTCGCCGCCTCTGGGCGACCAGATAGTGTCAAGGTTCGGCTCTATCACGCGCATGGCGCATTCCTCGCTGGCGATATACACCATATCGTCCTTCTCGCCCACGACCATGCTGCGCAGCTTGAGCCTGTCGTTTAAGGCCATCATGCCTCCGGTAAAGCCCAGCAAGATCGAGAACGGGCCCGTGATAAGCAGACTGCTGAACTTGTTGCGCAGGAACTTGAGCCTGCTTTTTTCCGGCTCCTCCATGTGGTCAATTGTCGACCAGAAGGGCGCCGCCACAACGCTCGCCATTTCCTCAAGGCTCAGTTTCTGCTTGCGGAGCAGGTAGTCGGTTATGTAGGTAATGACCTCGGTGTCGGTCAAAAGGTTGCATTTGTAGCCGTACATCTCGATAAAGCGGCGGTTCGCGTCGTAGGACGAGATCTCACCGTTGTGCACGATCGAGTAGTCAAGCATCGCGAACGGGTGCGCCCCGCCCCACCAGCCGGGGGTGTTTGTGGGATAGCGGCCGTGCGCCGTCCAGCAGTAGCCGTCGTATTCGTTTAATCTGTAGAATCTGCCCACGTCCTCGGGGAATCCCACCGCCTTGAACACGCCCATATTTTTTCCGCACGAGAAAACATAGCAGCCGTCAAGTTTGGTGTTTATCCTGTTGACGCAGCGCACAACGTACTCCTTTTCGTCAAGCTGCGAGGCCGCCAGCCGCGTGCGCAGGGGGTCGACAAAATACCTCCAGATCAGGGGCTCGTCCTTGATCTCGGGGATCCTTCTGATGGGTATTTTTGAAAGGTTGATAACGTCAAAATGACGGTCGAGGTACCTTTCGCAAATTTCTTTCGCCTCGTTTGTTTCGTAGAAAACGTGGAAGGCATACTGATTCTTGTATTCGGGATAAATGCCGTAACCCGCGAATCCGCCGCCGAGACCGTTTGAGCGGTCGTGCATAACGGAAATCGAATCGATGATCTGCTTGCCGTTGATTCTCGTTCCGCTTTTCGAGAAAATACCGGATATAGCGCATCCCGCCGGAATTCTGTTGCCGTTTTCGCCTTCTCTGAGTAGCATAGCTCTTTCTCCTTCCAACATAGCGTTCGGGGATATTCAATAAAATGATCCGCCGCCGCCCGTATTCCGAGCAAAAAAACAGGCGTTCGCCGCTCATTGAGCAGACGAACGCCTTTGTTCGGTTTATACAGTATACCACGGTATGAGAAAAAAGTCAACAAAAAAATTACACAAAACAACCGCTGAAATGCGCGGCTTTTTTGTAAAGCCGTCTTCGACCTTGACATCATGCCGTATTTTATGTAAAATATATATCACAGTCAAATTCGCAAAATAAACCGACGTATCCCTATCTTGCAGGGGCGGATATCATCCGCCCGCTCGGCAACTCATAACAGCCTTTTTTAAAATCAGGAAAAAATATAAATTTATTAATACAGGAGGAAAACAAATGAAACACACAAAGATCTTAAAACTGCTCTGTCTGATCGCCGCGCTCGCTCTGGCAGTGTCGGCGCTGTCAGCCTGCGGCTCGCAGAGCGCATCAAAATCAAGCGCCTCAAATGCCGAAAGCGCGCCGAAGACCGAGGGCAAGGCGTTCGAGTTTGACGGAAAAGTTCCCGATGACGGCCCGGCCGTTAAGTTCACCATGAGCGACGGCGGAACATTCACCATAGTATGCGCGCCCGAGTACGCGCCCGAGACTGTCGAAAACTTCCTTAGTCTGGTAAAAAGCGGCTTTTACGACGGCCTGACTTTCCACCGCGTGATCGACGCGTTTGTGGCGCAGGGCGGCGACCCGGAAGGCAACGGCACGGGCGGCAGCGACAAAAAGATCAAAGGCGAGTTTTACTCAAACGGCTTTGAACAAAACACGCTTCCCCACCTGCGCGGCAGCGTGGCGATGGCGCGTTCTCAGGCTCCCGACTCCGCGTCCAGCCAGTTCTATATCTGCTATGACGACCTGCCGAATCTCGACGGCGAATACGCGGTGTTCGGACAAGTGACCGAGGGCATGGAGGTCGTGGACGGATTCCTTGATGTTCCAAGGGACGCGCAGGGAATGCCCCAAACCCCGATAGTGATCGAAAAGGCCGAGGTCGTTTCGGAATAACACAACATTTTAATACAGAAAGACCCGAGCAGCGATGCTCGGGCCTTTCAAAGGGTTTTATTAATAAAACTCACCAATTCGGCCGCTGCGCCCGCACACGTCCGATGATCGTATTATAACACAAAAATCACGCAAAAAATCGCTACACGGTAAAACTGGTCTGTTTTTCGGAAAAAATAGACCGGCAAAGCAAATCCGTCAAAAATTTAATCAATAAAAATCAAAATTTCGGATATAAAAACTCCGTTTTCATATTTTTGGACCGACTCGCCGTTGTATTTGTTCACGATGCGCTTTATATTTCTCAGGCCGATACCGTGAGAGTCTGCGTCCGCCTTTGACGTTTTTAAAGCGCCGCGTCCGATCTTGACCGGATTCGACGTGTTTTCAACGACGCAGAGCAGATAATTGTTTCTGTATTTCAGCGTCAGCCTTATCCGCTTTTCCGCCGCGGCGGCTCTCTCGCAGCCTTCAATGGCGTTGTCCAGCAGGTTGCCCAGGAGTATGACCGCGTCCGCATTGCTCAATTTCAGACCTTCCGGAACAGTTATTTTCTCACGAAAATCTATACCGAGGCGCCGCGCGGCGCTCTTTTTTCCGCTGACCAAGATATCTATCGCCGTGTTTCCGGTGTCGATCAGCCCGTCGTCGCCGTCAAAATCAAGATCCAGCTCGTCTATATAGCGGTCCGCCGCCTCGGGATCGCCGCGCCGTATCAGCGATTGAATGACCCGCATATGGTTTATTATGTCATGTCTGACCGACATGATATGCTCTTCTTTTTTGTTGACCCCCGCGGTTTGGCGCCCCTGTCCGCCCACCTGCTCGCTCAGCGCGTCGCGCTCCGAGAGCAGCGCCGTCAGCTTATCGAAAAGATAAAACACAAGCAGGGTCGAATACATCACGGAGAGTGTCAGTATAACAAGAGAATACGAAAACTCCGCGTTGATACCGTAGAGATAGCGGGTGTAATGCAGAATAAAAATAATATTTACAACGGGGATACTGAGCAGCAATATCCAATAACTCACGCTGACTTTCGCGCGGCTTCTGTTAAAAAACAATCCCGCCGCTTTTACCATTATGGTCATCAGGATCATAACAATAACCAGCCCCATGATATTGTATATGCTTTTTTCTCTTACCATTTCCTCGATGGGGATCCCGAATGCCAATCCCGTCAAAATAAAAACAAAATTGGATATCGCTATAAAGAGCATATAAAGCATCGACATCAATAATTTTTTCAGCACGCTGTCTTTGTAAACGACGGTGCACATAAACGTCAAAAGGAGCATAACAACAAAATTCAAAACAAACGACTCAACATAAGTATTATATATCCATGTCAGAACGCTGTATGCCGCGGCGACCGCCGCGCGCGCCAAAGCGCCGCCTCTGCGCGAATCAAGCACCGCGTCGAAAAGCATATATGTAACTATTATCTCAAACACCAACGTTATCAAGTCAATCGCCGTATATATCATAATTATCTCCGCTCACATACTCAAGAAAATCCTTTTTGAACTGCTGCCTTCTCGACTTGCTGACCGGTATATGCTCTCCACCGCTCAGTATTACCTCTTTTGCGTTAAAGGTCTCCACCTTGTCGAGATTAACGACGTACGACTTATGGGGAGACGAAAAGCCGCGCGACCCGAGCCGATCGGAAATGCCTTTCAGCGTGCCGTATATTTCAAAATTCCCGCTTTCGGTGCCAATCAGCACTTTTTTCGCGCTGCTCGCAATATATATCACACGCCCGCGCGGGATCTTTTTGTACTCGCCGCGGCATTTGAAAACAAGCTCTTTTTTCATGTCGCAGGACTTTCGAATAACTTCCTCAAAGTCATCGCGCAGGACTTCATACTCGACCGGCTTGACCCAAAAATTCGCGGGCGCGGGCTTAAAGCAGTCGTAAACATACTTCGTGTGTGACGTCATGAAAAAAATAGCGGCTTTTTTGTCCGCCTCGCGTATTTTTAAAGCGGTCTCGATGCCCGACAGCTCTTTGAGCTCGATGTCAAGTATCAAAATATCAAAAAATACTCCGCCGCGGGAATAATGCTCAACAAGCTGCTCGCCCGAATAGAATACCTCCCATTCGATATCCTCGTGAGATTCCTTGAATCTGAGCAAATATTCCTCTATTTTATTTACCCAAACATTCTCGTCGTCACAAACAGCAACACGCACATGCCTCACCCTTTGTTCAAGTACTAAAGTAATTGCTGAAAGCTATAATATTAAATTATAATAGCGTCCGCGAAAAATGTCAATAATTAATTCAAAAAACGCCTCCGAATTATGATCCTGAAGGCGTTTTTATGAGCGCTTTACATGCCGAGCATGTTCTGAAGGATCAATTGGTTTATGCGCTCCTGCGTAAGGCGGTTGCCGAGGCGCTCACTCTCAAGCTGCGCGCGGAGCATATCGTTATAGTAGCCCATATAGATCCCCTGCATAATATTCTCGTTCGCGGCGTTTTCAAGCCCCAGCATGTTGGACTGCGACTTCTGACCGTTCAGCACGTCGGTCCAGTTGTAATCCTGGCTGTTCTGTCTCTCTGTCCAGTTGTAGTCCTGAGAGTTCAGCGCCTCCGCCCAGCGCCGCTCGAAAGCGTTTTGGTCCCTCGCGGCATTGCTCGAAAGCGAGGAATTGGCGTTGCTTATCGTCTTGTTGTTCGCGGCGTACGCGTTGCCCCAAACCGTGTCGTAAAGCCCGATCATGCTGCCAAGCAGCTCCGCGTCGCGGCTCAGTCCGTCCGAGTACCTCTCGTACGCCTCCCGCGCCAGCTCGGGTATCATTTCCGAAAGGCGGCTCATGTAATACTGCTGAGCCAGTCCCGCCGCGGTTACCGCGGCCGAATTCGAATAGCCTCCGGTCATGGCGGAATACGCCGCCATCGTGTCCTCGGCCGCGCGCTCGGCATTGAGCGTATATTGATCGCGGTAAGCCCCGTACACCGGGTCGGTCTCGGGGTCGTACGAAAATTCCTTTCGGTTCATGATCGAATTACTGAGGCTCTCGATACGCGGCAGATACATATCGTTGTACTGCTCGAGGAGCTCGTTGGGCGAAACAGCGCCTATAGAGTTAACATAATTGTTGACCGCCGACCGCACGTCGTTTTGAAAGGCCCACGCCTTGCCGTCGTCGTCTATATACAATGTGTCAAGCGGTATTCCGCCGATCGTTACTACTCCGTTCGAGTATCCCAGCGCATCGGCGGACAGACCGTATCTGCCCGCGTAGCCGCTGTAGGCGTCCGAGACTCTGACGACAGGATTGCTCGTGTTTGAATAAAACTGAGCCACGCTGCGCTGTATATCCGCGGGCATCGAGAAAGATATTCCCGCCTGCTCGTTTACGTACTGCGGCTTCATCAGTTCTCTGCCGCCCAGAGTGACCGTTTTGTTCGCCTCATTGTACCCTATCAGATTGTTGTCGATGCCCATGTTGCGCAGAGTGGCGCGGACGCCGACCATGCCGTCGGGGCGCCGCGGGACCTCGACCTTGATCTGATTTGTTTTTGTTCTACCTGATGTCTTCGACATTTGTTTTACCTCCTGTGTAGGTTATCATTTCTATATCATGGACGACCGCTTTTCCCTCGCCCTCCAGCATGATGCGGAAGCTGTCGCACTTTTTGAGCCTTATCGGGATGCGATGCACCGAGAAGCCCTTCTTCCCTTTTATCTCGCCGCGGACGGTGAAATCCTCATCGTCGGCCGCGAAGCTCAGCGTCACCTTTGTGTCGGACTCGGACTCAAGACGGATATAGACGGCGTTCACGCTCTTAAAATCAAAATCGTCAAGCGTGAATTTTTTGGATACCACGCACCATCTTATTATCTCGTCCGCTTCCTCGTCTCCCAGCAGGTACACGTCGGTCCCGGTCGCGCCGTACAATCTCTCGCCCAGGCGGACAAAGTCAACAAATTTCGTGTCGTCCTCTCTGTGCCAGACGCCCATATCGGGATCATACACCAGCAGCGACGTTTTGCCGCTTTTGTCCGCGGCGCAGGCGTAGTAGCGCCTGCCGTCGGTGCCGCTCTTGCACGATGTGAACATGGTCTTGATCGGGCGGCTTATCCTCTCGGGCTCGCCGCCTGTATACTCATAAAACCCGTCAGCCGCCATGTAGTAGAGGACGCCGCCGACCTCGGCGACGCTCTTTCCGTCAAGAGCGCCGCTAAGAGTCTGCTTCGGCACCGAGAAATTGGTCGGCGAATCGCCGTACACATGATGGATATAGTCGCGTTTGAACGCCACGACCGATGTCCTGTAGCTGACGATCCCGGTAAAGGCGCCGGGCGTGCCGATCTCGGCGAACCAGCTGTCGTCGGCGAGACCTCTGAACGACGAAAAGTTGAAGCAGTCGCCAAGCTTTGAAGCGAAAATATACTCGCCGTTTTCCGAAGCCCCGAACAGGCGGTTGTTGTGCACGCAGGCGCAGGCGATATCGGGAATATAGACCTCGATCTTGACCTCCGCGCTCTCGTGTCCGTTCTCAAAAAAAGCGTAGCCGCCCTTTTTGTTATACAGCAGCAGCTCCAGATCGCTCACGCCGGCCTCTTTGACGATCGCGCTGACGATGCTCTCGTCGGAAACGACGTCCTTTTTGCTGTCAAGCACGCGCGTGTTGTTTTGAGCCTTGGAGCAGCCGGATATCACAAGGCTGTCGCCGGGCCTGAACAGCAAGTCAAACCGCGCGCTGTCGTCACGGCTTATCCTCGCTCTGTATCTGCCGCTTATCTCGTCATAGTAGGAGTAAAACGAGGCATTCGTCACGGTCGTGCTTCTTCCCATAGGCCTGAGTTCGCTCTTGATCTCCCCGTCCTCCGGGTCGGGCAGATAACGGTAGTACACCTTATCGGGAAAAATACAGATGTTGCCGCCGAAATCCACGATCGACTTTTCGCCCTTGCTCAGCGCGATATTGTCTATCCGTCTGCCCCTATAATAAAAGCTTCCGTCCGCGGCGCCCGTGAACGAGTCAAGGCCGCCCGGGTCGTACTCCGGAAGAGCAAGCGCGGTGATGCCCTTCTGCGAAGCGATATGCCGTCTGGGTTTTCGGGGCGCCAGACAGGGCGCCGCGTCGGATGACATGTTGAGCATTTCCGCGAGCTGTCTGTCGTCGATCTTTTCTCTTTGGTCGTATCCGAAAAAACTCAGGATATCAACTTTTTTGTTTTTGCTCTTTTGAGCCGCGATCGGCATATACATAATTTCCGCCTCCTACCAATAATTTTTGAAACGCGCCAAATCGTTCAGCGGGTTTCGCGTTTTGTAGTCCCTTTTGTACTCATCATAGATGTTGTTGTACTGCATCATGTGGCTCGAGTATGTGTCGTAATCGTGCTGATAAAGGGCGATCTTCGCCAGCAGATATTCGATGTACATGCGGTCATAGGGGGCCTCCGCCTCGGTCTCATCGTCGATCACGCGCTTTATCACAAGCCTGGCGCCGCTCTCCGGAGTAAAGATATCATCGGTCAGCCGCACCCTCTCGCCGTCGTTTTCATAGACATAGGTACGCGCGGGCTCAAACTCCGGATCGTCGGGCATCTCGCAGATTATCTCATCGCCCTGCTCAAAGGGCAGCATCCACCCCTCGATCACGCTCTCGCTTATGTTGAACTCGCCCTCGATGCAGATATCGCGCACCTCGCCCGGAGTTGTGAGATAAATTATCTTGAGCAGCTTGGGCGAGCCGAAAGTCAGACCGAACCTGCGGCGGAGGTCGGCGCCCGCCAGATACGGCAGGCTTCTGAGGTCCGCCTTGGTCAGCGGTCTGCCTCCGAGATAAGCCGCCTCTATATTGTCGATCGAGATATCCTCGGGCAGCTCCAGCTCCTCGCGGCAGGTCACAACGGTCTCGATGATGTCGTAATACTTTTTGACGTGGCGGCGCAGGGACAGCGACACCTCGCCGCACCAGCCCAGCTTTTCCTCAAAGTCAAAGCTGTTGGGGCTGAGAGCGTCCGCCGCCTCTATCGCTTTTAAAAGCTTCAATCAAATCACCGTCCTACGCCTTCAGGCTGTCAATATATTTTTCGGCGGCGAGCTCCTGCCTGTGGGCGCGTTCCACCGCCAAGGCGACCTTTCGGGGGACCGTTACGGTCTCGCCGCGCTTTATCTGGTAATTTGTGCCGTTGACCGTCACGGTCAGGTCGTCCTTGTTCTTCCAGTTGTCCTTGACCAGCATAAGCGGCACCGGCTCGTTATAGAACGCCTCAAGCTCCGCCTCGTATTTCTGTTTTTTTGTCATTTGTCCCGCCTCCCGATTTAGTAGCTGCAGGTGGTCTCGACTCTCACCATGAACTCGGGAGAAAGGATCTCCGCCGTCTGAGTGGCCTTCCAGCCGACGGTGCTTCTCTGGTCGAGAGGATCGCCCGTGCCGGCGCTGCCCTTCTGCTTGATGATGGTCTCAAGACCGCCGCCCGCTATATTTGTAACGCCGTAGGCGTTCTGACCGATAAACAGCGTGGAGTAAATATCTCTGCCGTCCTTGCCCGCGCCCGCGGGATAGATTATCGAGCCCGCCGTCACTGTGGGGCTCAGAGCTTCGGTCACCGTGATCTTCGCCGCTCCGGGCTCACCCGCCGTCGCGGACGTGATCGTGTAGTCAAAGCCGTTTATCTGGACCGCTTTGCCGCTCAGCGCCTCCGCGTCGCTCGACGCGATCTCCTCGGCCACCGTGATGACCTTGCCCGAAACCTCAGCCACGGTCAGGCTCTCGGGATCGCCGATCGTGATGTTTTCCATCTTGCGCAGAGGCTCGGCTCTGAAAATTTTCGCCTCGGTTGACTCGACGAACACAACGCCGTGGATCTTGCCGATCGTGCCGTTGTACCAGTCCTTGGGGTCCACGTTCTGCTTAACGGCCTTCCATTCGGGGTCGTTTGTCAGATCGTTCGCCACATCGGGGTGTATGATCGCCACATAGCAGCCGTCCTTGATGGGCTGGGCGTTGTTGCGCTTGAGCGTGGCGACCGCTCTCTTGACCGCGGCCACGCTGAGATAATCGTTGCCGCTCGCCTGGCCGCCCACAAGCACGTTTCTGTCGGCCTTGCCGTCACCGTACTGCACATTGGTGCCGGCGTTGATCTTCTCGCGGATGACCGTGTCAAGAGTTCTTCCGGCCTGGTCACCCAGCACGTTCTGTGTCTCGACAATAACGTTGTCGATAGCCGAAAGCGTCAGCATATCCGACAGAGTGACATAATCGCCGTACTGATCGACCGTTGACTCAACGGTGGTCACGTTCAGCCGGTTGCCCTTGGGCGTAACGCCCTCGGTCAGGGGCTTCATCGCCTTGGGCAGGGGGCTGAATCTGCGGAACTCGATGGTCTTGCCCGAGCCCTTGGGGATCGGCTTGCTCTGGCCGAACTGGGCATGGACCAGCTTTGGAGAGGCGAAGCGGATCATCTGCCTGTCGTAATACGCCTTCATCTCCGGGGTAACGTTGTTGCCCGCGCGGTTCGTGGCCGTTGTCTGGGTGTTATAATTAATACTCATTAAAAATACCTCCGTTTAAAATTTTTTGTTTTTTCCTCGGACTAAAACGAGATCTTCTCGCCGCGGCGGACGCGTCTTATGATGTCGTCGACCTCTTCGTCGCTCATGTCCTCGGGGTTCTTTTTCACCATGCCGCTGCCGCCCGGCTTCGATGTCCCGTTCTCCGAGATCCTCTTTTCGGGCTCCTCGGGCTTTGCGCGGCCGTTTTCCGCATTATCCTCGCCGCGGTGGGCAAGATAGCAGGCGTCCTCGACGCTGAGCCCGTTGCCCCACAGATAATTGCAGAACTTAGGATCGCGAAGCTCGCGCCTGATGTCAAAGTCGGGATTCTTTCTCGAGAACTCCCTTACCTGCGCGTCGATCTCCGCGGTCCTTTTGGCTATGTAAGCCTCAAGCTGCGGATCGGACGCACCGCTCATGCCCCGAGCGGGCATCGGCATACCGTACTGCGCGGCCGCGGCGGACGGCATCATTCCGGGCATCATTTCCCGCATGGGCGCCGCTCCCGGCTGCGCCTGCATGGGATAGCCCTGAGGCTGAGCCGGATATCCGCCGCGCGCGGCCTCGGGATACTCCCGCTCCTCCGGAATCTGTTTTCTGTTTCCAAATCCAAGCATAATTATGCTCCTTTCATAATAATTTCGCGCCGTTTTCCCGGCACAATTTTATTATAAACGGACTTGAGTGCCGCGTGGTGCCAACGTAGTGATTAGTGATTAGCGAATAGCGAATACGCGGAGTAAACCCGGCTAAAAACCCTCGGCCTTACCCGCGAACGTAGTAATTGACGTAAAATGGGGCTGTAGGGGACGGCGCACTCGACGTCCCGGCTCCCCCCTCGGGGATAATCAGCAAGCTTGCTTGCGGGTTCAAAGCTATCTTTCAAAATTGCTTGCAATTTTGACCAAGAGCTTCATTAGAGCTGTCTGCGGCCGGAGCCGCGAAGCGGGTTCGTGGCACTAAAGCATTTCTTTTTATCGGATAAACGAGGCCACAAATCATTAACGTGAGCGGATATGGGGCAAAGCCCGACTGAGGGGGGAATCCTAATCACTATTCGCTAATCGCTAATCACTACGTTGACTGAGGGGGATGCTTAGTTCCTAGTCCCTATTCTCTAGTCCCTACGTTAAAAGCGCTATATTTAAATGACAAGTCATTTAAATATAGCGCTTTAAAATTCCCGCTGCAATGTTCGCTCGGCTCTCGCGTTTATCCATCGCCTGCTTTTCTATAAATCGGTGGGCTTCCTTTTCGGTCAGTCCCTCCCGCTCGATCAGCACACATTTGGCTCTGGATATTACCCGCAGCTCCTCGTACTTTTTTTCCTGCTTCGCCATCTTTTTGTCGATCTCGGCGATTCGGGCCGAAAACGCCAGCCCCAGCCTCACCGCGCTCCAAAACTGCCGCTGCTGAAGCGGCTTCGGGACCACGAACACCCCGTCGCCCTCGACCTTTGACGCCAGCACGTCGACGATATCGTTTTTGGCGATCAATATCACCGACGACCTTGTGCCGCGTACCATATCCGCCGCCAGAGCGTTCCCCTGCTCGTCTTTAAGCGGCGCGTTTATAATGATCAGAGCGTAGCCGACGCGCAGCACCGCGCGTCTGGTCTCGGCCCCGCCCGAGGCAAAATCTATGTTGTTTATCGCGTATCTTCGCAGAATACGCGCCAGCGCGTCGGAGCTTTTTTCCGACGCGGAAACAATCAGAATCCTGTCATTCAATCGCTATCACATTCTTTCCCGTTATGAATTTGCAAATCCGCAGCAAACACGTTCCTATTTTTTCTCGGTTCTGAGATATTCCTCGTATTCGCGGCGCTTTTCGGTGATATATGTCGCCGTTATGTTGCGCGGCAGCACCCGTTTCACAAACTCGCTGTTTTCGGCAAAGCGCACGGCCTCCTCGAGGTTCCGCGGCAGGCGCACGAGCCCCTCGATGCCTTCCTTGTAAGTAACATTAACGGGATCGGCGAGCCGCATCTCGTTTTTGATGCCGTCGATGCCCGCGTAGATCATCAGCGCGATAACCAGATACGGATTCGAGCAGCCGTCGGGCGAGCGCAGCTCGAGACGGCTCTCTCCCACCGTGTTTGTGGGGATGCGCATAAGCTGCTGGCGGTTCTGGTGAGACCATGTCACAAACTTCGGCGCCTCGAACTGACCCAGCCTGCTGTACGAATTCACGGTCGGGCACAGGAACAGACTTATTTCATTAATATGCGCCAAAATTCCCGCTATGAAGCGGCGGCCCGTTTCGCAGCCTATGTCAATAAGGCTCTTTCCGGTCTTGTTTTCATATAAAGACAGGTGTACATGCATTCCGTTTCCGCTCTTGTCGGGAATGGGGCGCGGCATAAACGAGGCGTACAGTCCGTTCATGTCGGCTATCGTCCGAACCAGATTTTTAAATGTCATCACATGGTCGGCCGCCTCGACGGGCGCGCCGTGGTTATAAACGATCTGGTGCTGGCCGGGACCGCCCGCGTGCTTTGAGCTTCTGGGCTGTATACCCATTTCCTCAAGCGTCAGGCAGATCTCGCGGCGGATATTCTCGCCCCTGTCCGAGGGCGCCACGTCATAATACGTCCCGTTGTCGTGGGGAGTATCGGTCATCTCGCCGTGCTCGTCAAGATTGAAAAGGTAGAATTTGCACTCGGTGCCTATCTCGCAGTACAGACCGTTCTCTCCGAGATCGTCTATCGACTTTTTGAGTATGTTGCGGGAATCTCCCTCAAACATCTTGCCGTCGGGATAGCATATGTCACAGAATATTCTGAGAACTCTGGCATGCTGGGGCCTCCACGGCAGTATCTCGGCCGTGGTCGGGTCGGGGCGCAGCATCAGGTCGCTCTCGCCCACGTTCATAAATCCGTTGATCTCCGAGGCGTCAAAGGTCACGCCGTACTCCAGCGCCCTCGGCAGCTCAGAGGCGAAGATCGAGATATTCTTCATATTTCCGAATATGTCAAAAAACACCAGACGTATAAACTTAACGTCGTTATCCTCGATATACTCCATTATGTCATCCAAAGAAAACAGCATACACATTTCCCTTTCCGTATTAAATTTTCGCGAATCACAAACCGCACAAGCGCGGGAACATCTTAACGCTTTAAGATGAATTATATCCGCGTATTCGCTATTCGCTGATCACTAATCCCTATGTTAGCACAAAACTCAAAATATGTCAATTAAAAAGCCGGGGCCCGACACAAGCCGACAACTGTGAAAAACCGACAAAAATTTAAAAGGACGGCCGCAGCCGTCCCTTAAAAATAAGCCGTTTACGAAAAATACTCAACCAGCACGTTGACCGCGTCATGCCCTATCATGATCTCGCCCAGCTCGTTGAGCCTGCCGTGGGATATCAGCGTGCGGTTCTGCTTGTCTGAAAACTCGAGCATTATTTTTTCAACGCTCATCATTATTCTTATGTCGTCGGGCGCCAGCAGCATATAATAACAGCCGTCGCACTTATACAAAACGCTGTCGCCCGAAAAATCTCTATGTATAGCTTCGGCCGCGCGGCACACGTTGTCGAAATCGCCGAAGCGGAATATGCGGCAGCTTTTTATTTTGCTTTCCGCGGTCTCGGGATAGAGACAGCGTTTTTTGATCCTTCCTCTGTAGGAGCAGTTGGCTACCGCGGCGTTTAAGTCCTTGTCGCTGAAAATCCTGGTTATCAGCATCCCGAATCCGTCGGTATGTCCGGGGATTGCCTCAACAAACAGCTTGGCGCCGTCGATGCTGAACCTAACCTCCTCCTGCGCAAGGCGTATGGCGGTTCTGAACATCTCCCTTACCTCGGGCGAATCGGACGCCATGTTGCCGGCGCTTATGTTCCACTCCCGCGCCTCGTCGGTGTCGATCAGAACCTTTATTTTATTTTCGTTAATTTTTTCGATTCTCATATTTTTTCTCCTGATTTTTCGAAAACCGCGTCAATATAAAAGCTTATCAATAATTATAATCAAAAATATGCGTTCACAATTTTAATTATACCTAAATAAAATATAATTTCAATGCAAAAAATATGGAAACAAGAAATTGTTAATTCTCTGTAAACCGCCCGAAAAAACTTGTAACATAACAGAAACGTTTGTAACAATAATCAATTAAAATTGTTATAAAAAGAACACAAAAATGTGTTGTAATTTCACGCTTTATATGATATAATATGAACATAAAATAATTCCCTGCGTTGTGCGTAATTATGACATTAATGTAAAACCAACAAAATTATTAAGGGATTTTAATCTTCGGGGGCGGCGCACATGCCTCACACCCTTCGGGGTCGTCCAGTGGACTTGTAATGTTTCCGAGAAAATCCCACCTGGTTTCCAGGTTTTTACTTTAGTCATTCTACGGCAATCGCGGGGTTTATTTATGTCGGCAAATAATTTGTTAAAATCGCTGTATTTTTACAAATTTATTTAAAACCCTTGACAAATTTACAATTTTGATATATAAATATAAGGTGAATGTAATTATTTTGAAAAATTCTTTCGTTTGGAGGCTTGTTTTGCGAATAATATCGGGCAAAAGACGAGGATACAAATTAAAGGCCCCCGACGGGCTCGATACCCGTCCCACAACCGACAGGGTGAAGGAATCGGTCTTTAATATCATTCAGTCTCATCTGCCATGCGGCTTTGTGCTTGACATGTTCGCAGGCAGCGGAGCGATGGGGATCGAGGCTTTGAGCCGCGGGGCGGAAGGCGCCGTGTTCATTGAGCAAAACCCGTCGTCATTCAAAATCGTTGAGTCTAATCTCATCGGCTCGGGTCTTATGGACGGAGCCGCGCTGTTTAAGGCCGACGCGTATCCGCTTATCAGCCGCCTCGCAAACGGAACTGTGACCGCCGTGACGGCCGGCGGCGCCCGATTTGACAAAAATCGCGGCTTTGACATAATATTCCTTGACCCGCCTTACAACAAGGGGCACGCCTTGAAAGCGCTCGGCGAGATCGGCAGACTCGATCTGCTTGGCGAAAGCGGCGTGATCGTTGCCGAGACCGAGGTCGGAGGAGAGGAAATTTCGCGGTGCGGCTTCGATGTCATAAGAGAGGCGCGGTACGGCAAGACTATAATAACGGTCATGCAGAGGTGAAGCCATGAAAACTGCTGTGTATCCGGGCAGCTTTGACCCATGCACCAACGGACATCTTGACGTCATAAAGCGCGCGTCCCGCCAGTTTGACAAGCTGGTCGTGGCGGTACTTATAAACAGCTCAAAACAGCCGTCTTTTTCGGTCGAGGAGCGCGTGGATATGCTCAAGCGGGTGACAAAAGACATAGACAACGTTGAGATCTGTTCGTTTTCCGGGCTGCTCGCGGATTTTATGAAAAATATTAACTCAAGTATAATTATTAAGGGAATTAGAGCGGTATCTGATTTCGAGTACGAATTCCAGATGGCATTGACCAACCGTACGCTGAACCCGGAGCTCGAGACTTTGTTTTTGCACACAAGTCAGGACTACATGTTTCTAAGCTCCAGCATCGTTAAGGAGATCGCGAAGTACGGCGGATGTCTTGACGGGCTCGTTCCGGACGATTTAATCCCTATTATTAAAAGTCGTTTTGAAAACGCGGACGCATGATTCGGCTTTATATTTTTAAGGAGGTATTTGCAAATGGATGCATTAGAACTGTTGGATGAACTGGAGGATATAATTGACAAAGGCGCGTCGGTGCCGTTTTCGGGCCGCTGTATTCTCGATAAGGACGAATTGCTTGATGTGCTTCAGGAGATAAAGCTGAAGCTGCCCGAGGACCTCAAGCAGGCCAAGTGGATAAAAGAAGAGCGCCAGAGGATCCTTCAGGAGGCGCAGACCGAGTCCGACAATCTTATCAAGAGCGCCGAGGACAAGATCATCGCCATGGTGAACGAGAACGAGATCACGAAAAAGGCGATCGTTCAGGGCAACCAGATCATCGAGAACGCGCGCAGCAGCGCTCAGCAGATCTCGGATTCATCGTACAACTACGCCGACAGTCTGCTTGAGACAGTCGAAAAGGTTGTTATGTCGTCAATGAAGGACCTGGAGCAGTGCGTAAACATAGTTCGCAGCAACAGAAGCGAGATGCGCAGCAACGGAAACGTTGTTCCCGCGGCCGCCGCGGGAGTACCCGCCGACAACGCGCAGCCCATTGAGTAAGACAAAACCAAGCCTTCGGGAAACCCCCGAAGGCTTTTTCTTTTTAAATTATCTTACAAAATTTATTATTTTGGCTTGAAATATGTAACTTTATATGTTAAAATATTTAGATGACAATTTGTGAAAACACTATTGGGAGGTTATATAATGAAAGACCGGTTAAACAGTATAAAGCTGAGCGCCGAAAGCGAGCTCCAAAATGCGGCGGACTTAAACGCCCTTGAGGCGCTCAGGGTCAAATATCTCGGCAAGAAAGGCGAGCTCACCGCCGTTATGAAGGGCATGGGCAAGCTCTCCAAAGAGGAGCGCCCTGTGATAGGACAACTGGCGAACAAGGTGCGCTCGGGCATCGAGAGCGCTCTTGAGGAAAAGAAAAAAGCGCTGACCGAGCTGGCGAAGGAAATGAAGCTCAAGGCCGAGACCATAGACGTGGCGCTGCCCGGCAGAAAGCCCGAGACGGGCGCCAAGCACCCGCTCACCACGGTGCTCGACGATCTGCAGGACATTTTTATCGGCATGGGATTCTCGATCGTCGAGGGCCCCGAGGTCGAGCTTGACTACTACAACTTTGAGGCGCTGAACCTGCCGCCCGACCACCCCGCGAGAGACACGCAGGACACGTTCTATATCAGCGACAACGTGCTGCTCAGGACGCAGACCTCTCCGGTGCAGGTGCGCGTTATGGAAAAGCAGAAGCCTCCCATACGCATAATCTCGCCCGGCAGAGTTTACAGAAGCGACACGGTAGACGCCACCCACTCGCCTGTGTTCCATCAGGTCGAAGGCCTCGTTATCGACAAGGGCATAACGATGGCCGACCTTAAGGGCACACTCGAGGTATTCGCCAAAAAGCTGTACGGCGACGACACGAGGCTCCGTTTCCGCCCCCACCACTTCCCGTTCACCGAGCCCAGCGCCGAGGTCGATATCTCGTGCTTCAACTGCAAGGGCAAAGGCTGCAATATCTGCAAAGGCGAGGGCTGGATCGAGATACTTGGCTGCGGAATGGTCCACCCCAAGGTGCTGCGCAACTGCGGCATCGACCCGGAGGTATACTCCGGCTTCGCGTTCGGAATGGGACTTGAGCGCGTGACGATGTTCCGCTACGGAATAAAGGACCTGCGCCTGTTCTACGAAAACGATCTTCAGTTCTTAAAGCAGTTTAAGATATAAAATATTTATTCGGAATGATTATATGAAGCGAGTAATGATATTCGGATTTTCGGGCGCGGGCAAATCAACGCTGGCGCGGCGGACAGCCGAAAAAATCGGGACCGAGCCCATCCATCTGGACGCGCTGCACTGGCTGCCCGGCTGGGTCGAAAGCGGCAGAGAGCATAAACGGAACGCCCTGCGCCCTGTTCTCGAAAGGGAAAAATGGGTCATAGACGGCAACTATATGAAAGTGCTGTTTGACGAGCGGCTTAACATGGCGGACACGGTCGTGTTTCTGGACTTTAACCGATTCATCTGCCTGTTTCGGGTGATAAAGCGATATATTAACTACCGCGGAAGATCCCGTCCCGACATGGGCGCGGGCTGCCCCGAAAAGATCGATCTTGAATTTCTGCGCTGGGTGCTGCTCGACGGGCGGAAAAACCGCGAAAAATACCGCGCCGCGATCCGCGAAGCGGCCGCTTCGGGCAAGCGGACCGAAACACTTAAAAACCCTCGCGAGGTCAAGGATTTTCTGAATAATCTTTAAAAACAAGACATATAACAGTAGGAGGAATATATAATGAACTTACCACTTTCATGGCTCAAGGACTACATGAACACCGACGGCATATCCGAAAAGGAATACGCCGACCGGCTCACCATGAGCGGCTCGATAGTTGAGGGGATAAAAAACCTCGGAGCCGAGTTCAAAAACGTGGTCGTGGGCAGGATCACCAAGATAGAAAAACATCCCGACGCGGACAAACTGGTCGTTTGCCAAGTCGACGTGGGAGACGAGGAAATACAGATAGTCACCGGAGCGCCCAACGTGTTCGAGGGCGCGGTCGTGCCGGTCGCCAAACACAAGAGCACCCTTCCCGGCGGCGTTAAGATCACCAAGGGCAAGCTCCGAGGCGTTATGAGCTTCGGCATGATGTGCTCCACCGACGAGCTGGGCATCTCCAAGGAGCGCGCCACCGGCATACTTATCCTGCCCGACGACACTCCGATAGGCGAGGACATCACCCACACCCTGGGTCTTGATGAGAGCGTGGCGGAATTTGAGATAACATCCAACCGCCCCGACTGCATGAGCATAATCGGTCTCGCCCGCGAGACGGCCGCGACTTTCGCCAGAGATTTTAAAATTCCCGAGATAAAGGCCACGGGCAATGACGAGGACGTAAGCGACTACGCCGCCGTTGAGATCGCGGACAGCAGCCTCTGCTCCAGATTCACAGCCAGAGCGGTCAAAAACGTCAAGATCGGCCCCTCGCCCAAATGGATGCAGAACCGACTGACCGCAGCGGGCCTCCGCGCGATCAACAACGTGGTCGACATCACCAACTATATCATGCTGGAATACGGCCAGCCGATGCACGCCTATGACCTTGACCATGTCGAGGGCAGAAAGATAATCGTGCGCGACGCCGGAAACGGCGAGATGCTTGAAACGCTGGACGACAAGCCCAGAGAGCTGAGATCGGGCATGATCGCCATATCCGACGAGAAGCGAGCCATCGGCGTTGCGGGCGTTATGGGCGGAGCCAATTCCGAAGTCACCGACGACACCACGACCGTGCTGTTTGAGAGCGCCTGCTTCAATCCGGTGCTGGTCCGCCGCGGCGCGAAAGCGCTGGGCATGAGGACCGACGCGTCCGCCCTGTTTGAAAAGGGACTGGACAGCGAGAACTGTCTGCCCGCGATCAACCGCGCCTGCGAGCTGCTTCAGGACATGGGCGGCGGCGAAGTCGTCGGCGGCGTGATCGACGTGTATCCCGTGAAAAAGCAAAACACCGTGCTCCCCTTTGAGCCCGAAAAAATAAACAAGTTCCTGGGAACAGACATTCCCGAGAGCGACATGATCGAGTACCTCGGCCGCCTGGAGTTTGAGGTAAAGGACGGCAACGTTATCGTTCCCACCTTCCGCGGCGACATAGAGAGCATGGCGGACATAGCAGAGGAAGTAGCCAGACTGTACGGATATGACAACCTGCCCGTTACCATGATGCAGGGCAGAGTAGTCGTTGGCGGCAAGACGTTTAAGCAGAAGATAGTCGACAGCATAAAAACCACGCTGACGGGCTGCGGACTGTACGAGGCGATGACATACTCGTTCATCGACCCCAATGAGTTCAAGCAGACCCGCGTTCCCATGGACAATGTCGTGAAAATCACCAACCCTCTGGGCGAGGAAAACAGCGTTATGAGGACCTCGATGCTCTCATCGATAATAAAGACGCTAAAGGTCAACTACAACCGCAGAGCTTCATCGGCCAAGATTTTCGAGCTGGGCATGACATACAACCCGATCGGCGAGACCCTGCCCGACGAGCGGCAGATCGTTGCGATCGGCATGTACGGCAAAACAGATTTCTTCGACCTCAAGGGCATAGTCCAGAATCTTTTGAGCCGTCTGGGTGTTTCGGACGTTGCCTTTGAAACCGAAAAAGAAAATTTATCGTACCACCCCGGCAGGTGCGCCAAGGTAACGGCGGGCGGCGATCTCGTCGGCTATATCGGTCAGATCCATCCCGCGGTGGCCGACAGCTTTAAAATAGACACCGAGATATATGCCGCGGAGCTCGACCTCAACACGATAATCGAGCACGCGTCGTTTGACAGAACATACAAGCCGCTGCCCAAGTTCCCGTCCTCAAGCCGCGACATAGCGCTGGTTGTCGAAAAAGACATAAGCGTCGGCGAGATCGAGAAAATTATAAACGGCGTTAGCAGCGATATTCTCGAAAATGTCAAGCTGTTCGATGTTTATGAGGGCGAGCAGGTCGGCGAAAACAAAAAAAGCGTGGCATACTCGCTGAATTTCCGCGCCGCCGACAGGACCCTGACCGACGACGAAGTAAGCGCCATGACCAAAAAGATACTCGCCGCACTCAAAGACGGCGTGAACGCCGAGCTGAGATAAAGCTATCTAATCACTAATTGCTAATCACTACGTTAGGAGGTGTTTATAAATGGAAAATCAGGAAACCAAAAAATTCAATTTCGACATGGAAAGACCCGACCCGAAAAAGATAATCATGACGGTGTATGCGGCGCTGAACGAAAAAGGCTACAACCCGATAAATCAAATCGTGGGATATATTCTGTCGGGCGATCCCTCCTATATCACTTCATACGACGGCGCCAGAAGCCTTATCCGCAAGCTGGAGCGCGATGAGATCCTCGACGAGCTGGTCTCGTTCTATGTGAACAACAATTAGCTGAGCCTTCAAACAAAGACGTCCGCTCACGGACGTCTTTGTTGTTTCCGAATCATGAAAAATTTTTTCGGAACCGGCAAAATAAATCTTGACAACTGCCCAAACTTATTGTATAATATATATTTGTGAGCGCCGATATAGCTCAGTCGGTAGAGCGATTCACTCGTAATGAATAGGTCAGCGGTTCGAATCCGCTTATCGGCTCCAGCGGAAAAATGACCGCTTTTTTACGAACACCTTGCAAGCAAGGTGTTCTTTTTTTAGCGGTCATTTTTCCGCTTCTTCCCTGATCAGCAAGCTTGCTTGCGGGTTCAAAGCTATCTTTCAAAATTGCTTGCAATTTTGACCAAGAGCTTCCTTAATAGAAACGCACTCCGCTGGCGTTTTATGGGAGCCAACGTAGTGATTAGTGATTAGCGAATAGTAATTACGCGGAAACATTATTTCTAAAATCGTTAGTATTGTTTCCGCGAAATATCGAAAAATGTCGTAGGGGACGACGACCTCGGCGTCCCGGCTCCCCCCCCTTGGGGATAATCAACAAGCTTGCTTGCGGGTTCAAAGCTATCTTTCAAAATTGCTTGCTATTCTTTCGGATATGCGTTATAATATAACCAATAAATAAAAAAGGAGGTGATCGGAGTGCGGATCTGTCACCGCTTAGAGCACCCCGCACTCTGAATTTATGGCCGAGTTTTTCAAGAAAAACTATATGTACATTTTAGAAATAATATCGTTTATATTATTAATATCCGAAATTGATTTTACCGCAATTTCTACGGTTAAAATTATCATTCTGGCAACTGCCTCTGCCGCAACCGTGTTAAACGCGATCGTTTTAATACTAAATATTTTCAAAAAATAAAACCGCCCCCCGTTCGACACTTATGAGCGGTCTAACTGCCGCAAAATAATTTTTTCAAATAATATGCCTATATCCTTCAATATATTCAAACGGATCCGCGCACTTCATAAAGCCCGACATGACGCAGACGCCGTCGGCGCCTGCGGATAACGCTTCCCGCGCGTTTTCGGGCGAGATACCGCCCAGGGCGTATACCTGAATATCAACTTCTTTTTTTATATCCGCAAGCAGGCCCGTTCCGCGCGGCGCGAGCCCTTTTTTGCAGTCGGTGGCGAACACGTGCCCCGCCGTTATATAGGATGCGCCAAGCTCCCGCGCGCGTGCCGCCTCCCGAACCGAATGCGTCGAGGCGCCTACCTCCGCAAATCCGGAGATGTCCGCCGTCTCAAGCAGCGGCAGCGGCAGATGTATTTTCGCGCAGCCAAAATCCCGCGCCGCCCGAACAAAGCTGTGCGCGACAATATCCGCGCGGCCGATCTCGCAAAGCAGCTTATAATACTCTCGCTCGGCAAGATCTTTCTCGCGCAGAATAACCGGAATACCCGCGTCGATAATGTCCCTGACACGCCTTATGAAATCCTCTCCGCACAGTCCGCGGTTTGAAATACAAATAAGCCTGTTACACATAGATATAATCACTCATGACCGGCTGCATGCCCATTTCCTCGATCTCCCGATAAACATCATCGACCGACGCGCCGTCGTTGATCTTAAACTGCGCGTCGCCCTTTGCTTCCTCGCCCTCGATGTGGCCTCCTATCCCGGTGGACACTCCGGCGGAGATTTTGGTTGCCGCGATGGATATAACATGCTTTCGGAACACATTGCTTTCGCGCGTGGAAATTGTTATGCTCGCGAAAGGCAGAAACAGTCTGTAGGCGCATATCACCTGCAGCAGCTGACGCTCGTGCACGTCCTTCGGATTGATCTTATCGTTGTTTATAATAGGTCTGAGCCTCGGACACGATATGGCGATTTCCGCGTGCGGGTACTTTTGCTGCAAAAGATATGCGTGATAGCCCGTCGCGAACCCGTCCTTTCTGAAATCGTCAAGTCCCAGAAGCGCCGCGAAGCCTACGCCGCGCATTCCGCCGAGCACAGCGCGCTCCTGCGCGTTGAACCGATAGGGCCATATTCGCTTGTGCCCGGCAAGGTGCAGGGTCTCGTATTTGTCGCTGTTGTATGTCTCCTGGAACACCGTAACATAATCCGCTCCGCATTCGTGAAGATATTTGTATTCGTCGGAGTTCATCGGATAGACCTCGAGCCCTATGACCTTGAAGTATTTGCGCGCAAGCCCGCACGCTTCGCCGATATACCGAACATCCGAGCCCTTGCGGCTTTCGCCCGTGAGAATAAGCACCTCCTGAAGGCCCGTTTTCGCGATTGCCTCAAACTCTCTTTCCATTTCATCAAAATCAAGCTTTGCCCTGCGGATCTTGTTGTGGCGGTTAAAACCGCAGTATACGCAGAGATTCTCGCAGTAATTCGCGATATACACCGGAGTGAACATCATGACGGAATTCCCGAAATGCTTCCGCGTCTCCCGCTGCGCGCGCCGCGCGATCTGTTCCAGCAGCGGTTCGGCCGCCGGCGAGAGCAGAGCCTGAAAATCACGCGGAGACAGAACGTCCTTTTCGAGCGCCGCAAGCACGTCGTTTTCGGTAAAGAGCGTGTAGTCATATTCGTTCATTGCTTTCACGACCCGCTTATCAAGGTCAGAGTCTATTACCTCCATATCGGGCAGATATGTCATATGGTCGATCCTGTTTTTCGGGTCAAGCTCTTTTATTTTTTCCATGCCGTAACCTCCTTAATCGGCGAGAAAGCCCGTGAGCGGCGATGACGCCGCCGCGCCGGTTTCAAGCACGCGGCCCGTGCCCGCGAGGTATGCCGCGCGTCCCGCCGTGATCGCGTGTTTGAACGCTTCCGCCATCGCGGGAACGTCGCCCGCCGTGGCTATGGCGGTGTTTGCCATGACCGCCGCCGCGCCCATCTCCATTGCTTCGCACGCCTGCGACGGTTTGCCGATGCCCGCGTCAACGATCACGGGCAGGTCGATCTCGTCTATCAGTATTTTGATAAATTCTTTTGTCGCGAGGCCCTTGTTGGTGCCGATCGGCGCTCCGAGCGGCATGATGCAGGCGGCGCCCGCGTTTGCCATATCGCGCGCCGCGTTAAGGTCGGGATACATATACGGCATTACGACAAAGCCCTCCTTTGCGAGGATCTCCGTCGCCTTCGCGGTTTCGTAGTTATCCGGCAGAAGATATTTTGAGTCCCTTATGCACTCGATCTTGATAAAGTCGCCGCAGCCCACCTCTCTCGCAAGCCGCGCGATACGCACGGCTTCATCGGCGTTTCTCGCGCCCGAGGTGTTCGGCAGCAGAGTCACGCCCTTTGGTATGTAATCAAGAATATTCGCGACGTTTCCGGTCGCGGCGCGGCGCAGAGCGAGCGTTATTATCTGCGCGCCCGCGTTCTCGACCGCCGCCTTTATGAGATCGAGCGAATATTTGCCCGATCCGAGAATAAAACGGGACGTGAATTCATAGTCCCCCAATTTCCATGTGTCTTTCATTTATGCTTCCCTCTCTCCCAATATCAATCTGATTATCATATTTGCCTGATGGTTCGCGCATATCGCGACGCGCGGCGCCATAAGTCCGTTCACATCCGCGCTGTCGGTCACGGCGTCGCCGCATATGTAGAGCCGATCAAACGCGCGCTTTGTCCGTATCGTGTTCGAGCTGAGATAACCCGCCATGCCGGAGCCCGACACTATCACGGTATCGCGGCATTCACCAAGCAGCGCGTTTATCAGCATCGCCTTTCTGTCCGCGCGGTCGAACGCCTCGCAAACTATGCCGAATCCGCCGAATATCTCGGCGGCATTCTCCGCCGTTACCCTTACGGTTTTGCGGCTCAGCTTCATATACGGGTTGATTCGCTTCAGCCGCTCGGAAAGCGCTTCGGTCTTATATCTTCCAAGATCAGCGATCTCGTACTGCTGACGGTTAAGATTACTCAGATCAACTCTGTCGAAATCGACGAGCATCAGCTCGCCCACGCCCGCTCTCGCGAGAGACACAGCTGCGTTTGAGCCTAAGCCCCCGAGCCCCGCAACGGCGACCCGCGCCGCCTTCAGCTTATCATACACGGGACGGGTGTGGCGTTCTGTCATTATCCGCTCAAAATCCTCGTATGATGGCGTCATAAAATCAACCCCCTCCGACAAAATTTACTACTTCCAATCGATCCCCGTCCTTCAGCACGACTGAGCCGTAGCTGCCTTTTTTTACAATATCGCCGTTCAGTTCGACAGCGATATACGCCTCTTTATATCCAAGCCCGCAAAGCAGTTCCGACAGCGTTTTGCCCGAAAAGCCCTCGCGGTTTTCGCCGTTTACCTTTATCATCCTGTCCCGCCTTTCTGAAATTATCTTATAAAAGAAAAATCAAAAGAAGTCGTACCCGTGGTGGTGCGCCCCTTTTGATTTAGTTAAGTATACCATGCGTTTTCGATTCTGTCAAGAGTGTTTTACGGGCATGCCGAGATCACAAGCCCGCGCAAAAAATCATTCGATCAGGTCGGCGTCCGAATCGTCCTCTTCCTCCGAGGATGTGTCCGCGCGGCCGCTCTCGCCCGAGGACTCTTCATCATCATCAACATTTGACTTTGACTTCGATTCCTGAGCCGTCGTTTTGGTCGATTTTGCGGCATTCGGCTTTGCCGCGGGCTCCGACTCGCTGTCCTCGTCAACTTCCTCGTCGACGTCATCATCGGTTTTGCTTTTGTTTGATTTTTTCGTATCGCTCTCGTCGGGATCCTCGCTCGCTTTCGGATCGGAGCCGTCATCAATAACTATCGGCGTCCTGTAGTTCGCCGAGCGGACATAAAGCTTTGAGTCGCGGAAATCGATTATCGCTCTCTCATACGGCGAAAGATTGTTGTTTATCACCGTGGCGGTGAACTTGGCCTTATACTCGAACTCGTCAAAGCCGCCGAACCATACCTCCAGCCTGTCCTCGACCGTGAACTTCACATCATTCACATTCTCGGCGTCAAACTTGGTCGTTCTGTCCAAAAGCCCCGCCGCGTCAAGGGCTCTGAGCGCGCTCAGCACCGACTCCAGCTTCTCGCTGTCGCTGCTCTCTATTCTTTTTCCGACATCATACTTTTTAAGCTCCACGCCGTAAACCACGGGCGCGCTGTATATGACCGCGCCGCCTTGGGTGCGCAGCACGTCTCCGTCCTTCGGCTCCGCGTCCCTCGGTTCCTCGGTCGGCTCGGGCGATTCCTCGGGCGTGTCATCCACGAAAAACCTGTTGCCGTCCTCGTCGAACTCGTAATGACCGCCGTTTATGCGGTATATCGGGTCTCCGTCGTCGTCATATCCCCAGATGGTGCCGTCGGCCGTCGAGTCGGGATCGGGCTCATCCGAGTCATCCTCGCCGTCCTCATCGTCGGGCAGCGGCGTCTCGCTCGGCTCGGGTTCCTCGGTTATTTTAGTCTTGATTATCTCTTCCGCGTCAGCAGAATTCAGGACCTCCAAAACGCCGCCGTCCATATCGGTCACCGCCAGACCGCCGGTCAAATTAAAGTATGCGGCCGGGTGCCTCTCCACGACGGTTATCTTGATCGTATCGGGCAGCTCGCGGGTTATCTCGCAGCTTTCGATATAATCCAGCTCCTCGATATGCTTTTTCTTGTCCGAAAGAGATGTCAGAAAAATATTTCTTCCGGTTTGTATCCCCGAGGTCTGCGCGAGGACCTCGGAACTGATCTTGGTATTTCCCTCGCACGCCACCGTCTCAATATCAAAGGCGGGAGCAAGCAGAAAAACGCATACCAAAATCACCGCCAGCGCCGCTATTCCCGCAGCGCACATGGCGGTCACGCGCGTTTTGACGGGATCGCGCCTGCCGGCTCTGCGCCTCGGCCGCCTGTTTCCTCTTCTTGGGTTTACTCGCCCGGTGTTTCTTTCGTTCATATCAATTCTCCTATGTATATTCCGAATTTTTTAACAGCTCTTTTTTATATCCGCGCCCAGCGCCTCAAAATCGGCGGCTATATCCTCATACCCGCGCTCGATGTGTCCCGCGCCGCTCACGCGCGTGGTCCCGTCGGCTATCAGTCCGCCGATCACCATGGCGGCCCCTCCTCTCAGGTCAAAGGCTCTGACCTCGGCGCCGCTCAAACATTCCCTGCCGCGGACAATGGCGTGGCATATGTTCACGTCTATGTCGGCTCCGAGCTTGACCAGCTCCGGCGCGTGCCTGAACCTGTTTTCAAAAATCGACTCAACAAACACGGTGGCGCCCCTCGCGACCGTCATGGCCGCCATAAACGCGGGCTGCGCGTCGGTGGGAAAGCCGGGATAATACAGAGTTTTTATCCGCTTTACCGCTCTCGGACGTCCGTTCATCTCAAGCAGCGCGCCGTCGGCGGTTATCTTGATCTCGGCGCCCATGTCCCGCAGGATCGCCAAACAGATCGACAAATGCTCCGGATTAACACCGAGCAGATTTATCTTTCCGCCGCACGCCGCCGCCGCGGACATATATGTAAGCGCCGCTATCCTGTCGGGCATTATTTCAAACTCCGCCCCATGCAGGCACTTTACTCCGTTTATCACAATAACATCGCTGCCCGCGCCCCTGATATCCGCGCCCATCGCGTTGAGAAAATTCTGCAGGTCCACTATCTCGGGCTCTCTGGCAGCGTTTCTGATGATCGTCTCGCCTTCCGACTTGGCCATAAGCAGCATAATGTTTTCGGTCGCTCCCACGCTCGGACAGAGCAGCGGCACCTGGGCCGGTTTTAAACCCGAACGGGCGCGGCACCTGATCGTTCCGCCCTCTTCCTCTATCACGATCCCTAGCCTCCTGAAAGCGCCGAGGTGCATATCTATCGGTCTCAGACCGATTTCGCACCCTCCCGGATAGCCCAGCTCGGCCTCTCCGTTTCTTGAAAGCATAGCCCCCATAAAAAGTATTGACGACCTCATGCGGTTCATCATATTGTTTTCGATAGCCGTGCCGAACGCGTTTTCGGCATCGGTCTCGATAAGTTTGTCTTTTTCCGAAAAGGCGCATCTGCAGCCCAATCTCTCCAATATCTCGACCGTGTTTTCCACATCGGTGAGACGCGGACAATTTTTCAGTCGGCAACGTCCCTTTTCGCACAGCAGGCAGGCGGTCAGACACGGGAGCGCGGAGTTTTTGCATCCCTGAACTCTGATCTCGCCCGACAGCTTTCTTCTTCCGTTTACGGTCAAACAGCTGTCCGTCACATAAATCCCTCCGTTTTCACGCATATTAAAATCCCTTTTAAAGATATAATATGCGCCGAAAGCGGGTTTGTGATTATGACGTCAGCCGTTTTACCTCGTTGTATATGTCCTCCGTGGCAGTAACTGTGCCCGCGTTCTTCGCCGAGCGCCGCATTTCCGCAAGTTTTTTTCTGTCAAAAACCAGCTTTTCGATAACCTCGCCGAGCGCCGCGGGAGTGAAGTCCTTTTCAAGGATAACTTCGGCTCCGCCTTCCTTTTCGACCGCTCTGGCGTTGTGCTCCTGATGATTGGCTGTCACATACGGCGACGGCACAAGCACCGACGGCTTGCCGAGAGCGGTCAGCTCGCTGAGCGTGCTGGCTCCCGCGCGGCACACCACCAAGTCGGCCGCCGACATAACGATGTCCATATCATATATATATTCATTGACGTCAATATCGGGATATTTCTCAAGCTCTGTTCCGTTTTCTTTGAATCTCTCGATAACCGCGTCGTATTGATGGAACTTTCCGGTGCCCATCATTATACGGTACTTCCCGCTGTCGGCGACGCTTGATATCCAGTCAACGACCGTTTTGTTAAAATCCTTCGCGCCGAGACTGCCGCCGAAAAACACGATAAAAGGCCGCTCATCAAGCTTGAGTCTGCGGCGCGCGTCAAACGAGTCGGCAGACAGGATCGACGGGCGCACCGGATTTCCCGTATACAGCACGCGCTTCGCATTTTTCATGTAATCCGCCGCGGGCTTGGCGCCGATCGCCACGGTATCGACCCTCGGGGCCAGCATGCGCGTGGTCACGCCGGGATAGGCGTTTGACTCGTGCACCAGAGTGGGGATCCCCATTTCGGCCGCCGCCAGCAGCACGGGACCGCAGACGTAGCCTCCCGTGCCGATCACTATGTCGGGCCCGAACTCTTTAATAATTTTTCTCGAGGCTCGATAGCTCAAGGGCAGCTCGAAAATATTTTTAAAATTCTGCAAATTCAGCGTCCGCTCAAAGCCGTGTATTTTTATAAGATACAGCTTGTGCTCAAGCCGCGGTATGAGCTCCGCCTCAAGGCCTTCCTTTGTGCCGACAAAGGCGATCTCGGTCTTTTCCCGTCCGCAAATATAATTGGCGATGGCAAGAGCGGGATTGATATGTCCCGCCGTGCCGCCGCCCGCGAATAAAATTCTCATGTCACAGCACCCTCTCTTGTCTTGAAACGTTCAGAATAAGCCCGATCTCAGCCATTGTTATCGCAAGAGCCGTGCCGCCGTAGCTGAAAAACGGCATCGGCATTCCCGTAACCGGAAACGAAGACGAAACAACGCCTATGTTTATCAAAGCCTGAACGCCTATTATTCCTATGCAGCCGACCACAATGAGCATGCCGAGCATATCGGGAGCCTTTTGCGCTATTCTTATTCCCCGCCACACAAGGCAGATAAACAAAACTATGACCACTATGACGCCGAACCAGCCGAGCTCCTCGGCGAGAACAGAAAAAATAAAGTCATTGTGCGGCTCGGGCAGAGACATATATTTCTGTCTGCTCTGTCCGAAACCGACGCCGAATATACCGCCCGAGCCGATGGCGTACAGCGACTGAACTATCTGCCAGCCTGAGCCCTGCTTATCCATAAACGGGTCCCTGAACGCGATTATTCTCTGGAGTCTGTAAGGCGACGTGATAACCATCGCGATACCGCCCAGCACAACGGGAATACACATTATTCCGAAATGGCGGTATTTCGCCCCCGCCGCGAACATCATCAAAAGTCCGGTGAACACAATAAGGATCGTGGCGCTGAAATGCGGCTCCATCATCAGAAGCACCGCCACGGCGGCCAGGATTCCCAAACAGGGTAAGAATCCGGTAAAAAATTTCCCCAAATTCGCTCGGTATCTGTCAAGATACAGCGCCACAACAAGTATGGTGGCCAGCTTCATGATCTCGGAGGGCTGGAAGCCGAAAAGCCATCTGGTAGCGCCTCCGGCCGTTGTTCCCACGCCCGGTATAAGCACCATGATAAGCATGATGAATCCGGCGCCGTACATGATCGGCGATATCCTCGCCAGCACATGATAGTCGATCATCATAAAGAAAAACATGAAAATAACGCCCAGTCCGAGGCCGCCCAGCTGCTTTTTTACATAATACAGACTGTCGCCGTCCCGGGTGGCATACGCGCGCGAACTGCTGGCGCTGTACAGCATTATTATGCCGAAAGCCACAAGAATGATAGTGATCATCAAAAACTGGTAGTCAAAGGCTCCCAGTCTGATTTTTGTGTCACCTATTTTAAGTATATTTTTCGCGGTAACGCGCACTCCCGACGGCCGCGCGCCGCTGTCCGACCGAGCGCGTCTTAAGGGGTCGGCGCGCCGCGCCTCGCCGTACGAATAACCCCGCTCTCCGCCGGGTCTCCGTCCGTTATTTATATTTCTGTTATAATCCGCCAATAAAATCACCTCACAGGGTATAAACCCGCCGATAAATCCGATATTCTAACCGAAGAAATACATCACCGCGCACAGCAGCAATGTCACGAGCGAGAACACGCATACTATTTTTTCCTCGCTCCAGCCGCACATTTCAAAATGATGATGAATAGGCGACATCTTAAATATTCTTTTGCCGGTCAGCTTGTAGGACGTCACCTGCATAATGACCGACAGCGTCTCGATCACATAAACAAGTCCCACGATAAGCAGCGTGAGCGGCTGCCTCAGAATTATGGCGAGGCCGCAAACGGCGCCGCCGAGGAACAGCGAGCCCGTGTCTCCCATGAAAACCTTCGCCGGCTTTCTGTTATAGAACAAAAATCCCGCCAGCGCGCCCAGCATAACCGCCGCGAACAGCGCCATGGCGCTGTTTTTTATCCTCAGCGATATCAAAAGATAAAACAGCATGACGACCATGGTTATGGTGGTGGCCAGACCGTCGAGCCCGTCGGTCAGATTAACGCTGTTGACCGTGGCAAGCATAACAAATATAATAAACGGAATATAGAACCAGTTTAAATCAATATTCGTTTCGACAAACGGCAGATCAATAACCGTTCCGGTATCTCCGAACACCGCCACAAACGTCGCGAAAACCAATGCCGCCAAAAACTGCAGACCGAACTTCTGAACGGCCGTCAAACCCAGGTTGCGCTTTTTCACGACCTTGATATAGTCGTCGATAAAACCGATGACGCCGAACGACAGCGAAAGCAGCTCCACGATCAGAAGTTCCGCAAAACCGCCGCTCCTGCCGCCGAGCAGAAAACCGCACAGGCAGGTGACAGCAAGCGCCGCCGCGGAGGAAATGATAAAAATCACTCCGCCCATTGTGGGGGTCCCGGATTTTGACGCGTGCCAGGACGGTCCTATCTCGCGGATTTCCTGACCGAATTTAAGGCGTCTGAGCATCGGAATGACAAACATTCCCAGCAGCAGCGACAAAGCGAGCGCCGCGACGCCTCCCATCATATAATACATAAGCTTCTCTCCCATCAAACAGATTCGGGATCGATCAAACCCGAGATCAATCCTTGTTTCCCAATTTATCGAGCGCCTCCGCGATTTTTTCAAGGCGCATACCTCTTGAGCCCTTTATCCAGATCACGTCGCCTTTTCGGATTACAGAGCCTATTTTTTCTATGGCTTCGGGTCCCGATTCGAACTCATATATGTCATTCGGGTTCATTCCGCCGTCAATGGCGCCGCGCGCTATGTTGCGCGCCATTTCCCCGATAGTGATCAGACAGTCGATATTTTTCTCGACGCACATTCCGCCGACCTTGTAATGGGCCTCGACCGACTTGTCTCCAAGCTCCAGCATATCGCCCAGGCAAGCCACCTTGCGCGCTCCGCGGCCGTTTTCATCGGCGGTGAGGCCGAGAACGTCCATTCCCGATTCCATCGAGTCGGGACAGGCGTTGTAGCAATCGTTTATAACCGTGAAATCGCGGTACTCGGTAACCGACTGCCTGAAGCCCTCGGGCGCGAAATCGTGCACTCCTTTTATCATGTTCTTGACGCTGACGTTATATCTGTATCCCGTAAGGATCGCCGCCAGCGCGTTATAAATATGATGCACCCCGGGAACGTTTGTTTCAAATCTGTAGTCCTCTCCGTCTATGCGGACCGTGAACTCGCTGCCCGAGGAGAACAGTCTGATATCGGTGGCGACCAGATCGCAGGCCTTGTTTTCTATTCCGTAATACAAAGTCTCGTATTCAAGCTCGCCGTTTTTTGACCAGAGCAGATCGTCGTCGCCGTTTAAAATAACGGTCCCGTCGATCGAGAGTCCGTCCAGGATCTCGGTTTTCGCCTTTAATATCCCCTCGCGGCTGCCCAGATGCTCGATATGCGATATTCCGATATTGGTGATGACCGCTGTATCGGGCTTAACGATCCGCGACAGGCGCGAGATCTCGCCGAAGGCGCTCATGCCCATCTCGATAACGGCGGCCTCGTCGTCGTCCGAAAGACGGAAAAGCGTCAGCGGGACGCCGACCTCATTGTTATAATTTCCCTCGGTCTTGAGAGTCGTAAACTCGGTGCTCATGACCGAGGCTATCATGCCCTTGGTCGAAGTCTTTCCGACGCTGCCGGTTATGCCTATAACCGGAATGTTAAAACGGTCGCGATATGCAGAGGCTATATCGCGAAGCGCCTTAAACGTGTCGTCCACCGCAACAACGGGCAGACTGCCGAAGTCGCCCTCATCCTTATTCACAACGCAGCAGACAGCACCGTTTTCCACCGCTCTTTCCACAAATCTGTGGCCGTTATTGTTCTCGCCTCTGAGAGCCACAAAAACTGTGCCCTCTTCTGCTTCTCTGTCGTCGCGCACGATATTTTTGACGATCTCGTCACCGCTCAGATTTCGGATCTCTCCGCCCGAGGCTTTGGCTATCGCGCTGACATTCATACACCATTTCATAACTCTCTCTCCTTAGTTTGCCTATATCTTAAAAATCAGACCCCGAGAAGCTTTTGAACGATCTCTCTCTCGTCAAATTTTATCGTGTCGGTCCCAAGTATCTGATACGTCTCATGGCCCTTGCCCGCAAGTAATATTATATCATCTTTTTGGGCGTGGTCAAGAGCATATTCGATCGCCTCGAACCTGTTTGTAATAACAACATGCTCGCAGTCCGTCTGCTCAACTCCCTCAACGACCTGCCGAACTATCTTTTCCGGGTCCTCGGTGCGCGGATTGTCGCTGGTGACGATACAAAAATCCGAAAGCTCCGCCGCGATCTTTCCCATCTTGGGACGCTTGGACGCGTCGCGGTCGCCGCCGCATCCGAACAGCGTCACAACACGTCCTTTGGCGAAGCCTCTGATAGCGCTGATAACGTTCAGAAGTCCGTCGGGCGTGTGGGCGTAATCAATTATAACCGTGTAATCCGTGCCGGGCGTCTTGACTATCTCTATCCTGCCCTTTACTCCGTGGGCGGTGTGTATCCCTTCGACCGCGTCTTTAAGGGATATCCCGTCCGCCAGGCAGCAGCCTATTGCGGTCATGGCGTTGTATACCGAAAATCTGCCCGGTATCGGCAGATCGACTCTTTGGGTCTCGCCTTTAAAGGTCAGATCAAATTTCACGCCGTCGCTTCTGAGCTCGATATTTGACGCCTTGAGGTCGCAGTCGCCGTCTATGCCGTAGGTGATAACGCTGTCGCACGTCTCTTTTTCCAGCAGCATACCGCTGCCGCTGTCGTCTATATTTATCACGCCGTTTTTACAGATGTTAAAGAGTATGCTTTTGGCGGCGAGATATTCCTCCATCGTCTTATGGAAATCCAGGTGGTCCTGGGTTATATTCGTGAACGCTCCCACATTAAACTCAGACGAGGTAACTCGGTCGAGAGCGAGGGCGTGAGACGAGACCTCCATGACCACATAGTCCACGTCGTGCCTCGCTATCTCATCAAAAAGCTGCATAAGCTCCAAAGAATCGGGGGTCGTGCGCGACGCGGGAATAACCGTATCGCCGATCATGTTCTGGTTGGTGCCGATAAGGCCCACCTTTTTGCCCATATGCTCAAGAATGGCTTTTATCAAATACGTCGACGTGGTCTTTCCGTTTGTTCCGGTTATGCCTATAAGATTAAATTTCCTGAAGGGATAATCATAATACGTGGCGGCAATATGCGCCATAGCCTTTCTGGTATTTTCGACGATCACGCAGGGCACGTCGACCGTCGGCAGATCATGCTCCGCCACGACCGCGACCGCTCCGTTTTCCACAGCGGAACGCGCGAACTTGTGTCCGTCGGTCGCGAATCCGGTTATGCAGACAAAAACATAACCCGGCTTTACCTTTCTTGAATCATAGGCGACTCCGTTTATTTTCATACCGCCGCCGCCCGACATTTTTTTGATTTTAACATCTTTAAGCAGTTCCGATAAAGTCATAAGCTTCTCCTTTTCCCGTCAATCGCGCAAGTTTATTTTAATCGTTGGTCGTTTCCGACTCGTCATATCTGAAATTAAGCGTCACGACCGTTCCGGGCTCGACCATGGTTCCCTCTACCGGGGACTGACCGATACACGTGGCGTTTTTGCCGTATTTTGAAACGCCCTTTATCCTGGCGTTCAGCCCGTTATTCTCAAGCGTCGCGTTGGCCGAGGCCGGGGTCTCGCCGGTAACATTGGGAACCGCCACGGTCCGCTCGGCGCCGCCGCTTTCGGTATACACAACGATCGTGCTGCCCTGAGTTACTCTGGTATGAGGCTTGGGGATCTGATCGACGACCGTCTCTCCGTTTCCGCTGACCTTTACAACAAGCCCGTTTTCATCAGCCGCGATACCCGCGTCGGACTTGCTCATTCCCGAAACATCGGGAACCTCAACATCTATATACTCTTCCTCATCGGCGTTGTACATGGGCTCGACTCCCAGATACTGCAAAGTCTCACCCAAAATATCGCGCACGACCGGAGCCGCTATCTGTCCGCCGTAGTAGCTGTCGCCGTTCGGCTCATCCATAATAACCAGACACAGCACGCGCGGATCGTCGGCCGGAGCGAATCCGATAAACGAGGCGATATATTTTCCGTTTCCTCTCGGGATCTTTTCGGAGGTTCCGGTCTTGCCGGCTATTCTGTACCCCGCGAGGTACGCGTTTTTGCCGCCGCCCTCCGACACGACCGATTCAAGGATCTTGCACATTTCCGCGCTGGTCTCTTTCGAGATGACCTGGCGCACGATCTCGGGCTCGGTGCTCTCGACGATTCCCATATCGGAATTCACTATCTGCTTCACGATATGCGGCTTCATCAATGTGCCGCCGTTCGCGACCGCACTGACCGCCGCCGCCATTTGAAGAGGCGTGACCGTTATGGACTGACCGAACGACTCGGTCGCGAGATCGACGTCGCTCATGCTGGCATCGTATCCCATACCCGCGGCCTCGCCGGGTATCTCGATACCCGTTTTGCTCAAAAATCCGAACGCCTTCACGCCGTCTACAAATCTTTCCTTGCCTATTTTCTGGCCTATCTGGATAAACGCGGGGTTGCACGAATTCTGAACGGCCTGTGAAAAGTCCTGCGTTCCGTGGCCCGAGGTATTGGCGCAGTTAATGGTCCTGTCGGCCACCTGATACGAGCCGCCGCAGGTAAACATATCCGTCAGGGCGCAGGCGCGCGTTTCGAGCGCGATAGACGCGGTCACCGACTTAAATGTCGAGCCCGGCTCGTACGAGTCGACCACCGCCTTGTTGCGGCGCACCGTCTGCATTACCTCTCCCAGCTTTTCATTATACTCCTCGCCCTCAAGTTTTTCAAGCTCTTGTTCAATATCCGGATATTTTTCTTTGACAGCGTCGGTAATTTCAAAGGGCTCATTCAGATTATAGTCCGGTTCGGTGCACATGGCTAAAATTTCGGCCGTGTCAACATCCATAACGATAGCCGCGGCTCCCTCGGCAACTCTGTTGTCCGCCGCAGCCGCTTCCAGATTTTTCTGGGCATAGTTCTGTATCGTCTCGTCTATCGTCAGCACAACGCTGTTGCCATCCTGCGCGGCGATATAGTTTTCATATCCGCTGTTGCCCTCAAGACCGGTTGACTGCTGCGCGGAAACGACCCTTCCGGGCACTCCGCTCAGCTGGTCGTCGTAAATGCTCTCGATACCCTCAAGGCCTTGATTGTCGGTTCCGCAGAAGCCTATGACCTGCGCGGCAAAATTGTTGTACGGATAATAACGCTTCACATCCTCGGTAAACACGATGCCGCTCAAATCGACCGAATCCACATACTCGCGCAGCGTGTCGGCAACCTCTTTGTCTACCTTCTTTTTTAGGGTCTCGTTCTGGATCTTTTTATCGATCTTATCCTTGACGGTTTCCATATCCATGTCAAGAATATCGCCGATGTTTCTCGCCACGCTGTCCACGCCGAGACCTTTTTCCTCAATGGATTTCCTGAGCGTCTCGGGACTTATGCTTATCGACTCGACCGTTATGTTTGAGGCCAGGACCTTATAATTGCGGTCATATATGCTGCCCCGCTTCGCGCTGACGGTATTGTCGCTGGTTTGCTGATCGAGCGCCTGCCGCGACAGATCCTTGCCGCGCACGATCTGTATCCAGCCGATGCGCAAACAAAGCAGCGCCATCAAAAGCGCAAACGCGGCGGCTATAAAAATAAGTCTGCCGCTTGTTCCGCTTCTCTTTTTTGCTTTTCTTATCTTTTTAGGCGACATACGCTTTCCTCCATAAATCCAACAAGGCGACCGTGCGCGGCCGCCGTTCTCTTTAAGCAGCCGCCGATCCGAAGCCGTCTTTGGGCCCGCCGCGGCGGTTACTTGAGCAAACGCCGCTTGGGCGGCGCTTACTTGGAAAGTTTATTTCAAATTTCACTGCTTTAGAACAGTTAGGTTACACAAAATACGAAACCGCCGCTATTTTGACGACGAAGACTTCACGACCTCGTCTCTTGCGCCCATATCGACGTAAAAAATCTGCGACGAGTCGGGATTGATCATTCCCAATCGGTTCTTCGCGTAGGTTTCAAGGTTCCCGAGCTCTATCGACCTGTCGATGCTCGACTGAATACCCTCGTTTGTCACAAGTATTCCCGACAATTCATTATTCAGTCTCTCGATCTCTCTATTTTTGCCGAAGATCGCCGTCTGTCTGTATATCATAACCGCGCTCATCAGAAATATTACTCCGATAAGGCAGATCATTTTCATTCTGGCGCGAACCTTTTTGCGTCCCGCCTCGCGCTGCTCCCGCGTGAGCACGCGTCTCTGAGCCGGCCGGGTATCGCGGACATCGGTGCGCGTCTCTCTCTCAGGACGGTCATAGCGCCGTCTTTGGGGCGCCGCCGGCGGATAGTTCGTATAGGTCCCGTATCTCTGCGGCGTATGACCCGAGGCGCGGACGTCTCTTTCGGGATAAGGCCGAGCGGGAGCCGAATAATTCGCTCCGCCGCCGCTGTATCTGTACGCGCCGTTTATTGAGCCGCTCGAATACCCGCGGCCGTCGTACGCGGAACGGGCGGTTTGAGTATTCTCGACATAACGCCGGCGATACGAAGTCTGCGCCGTATAAGCGCTCCTTTGATTATAACGTCTTTGACTCTCGGCGCGTCTTGTGTTTTCATACCTGTTATCATAGCGGGAGGGCGCGGATGCCCAGTATTCGTTTCGATAACTGTAGTTCCGATCAGGCGCCGACTGACGCCTGTATGATTCTTTCTGTCCGGTTGGCACCTGCCCCATCCCTTTCCGTAAATTTTAAAGTTTTCTTGCCGCTCTCAGCTTGGCGCTGTGAGCGCGGTTATTTTGTTTGAGCTCGTCCGCCGACGCGGTTATCGGTTTTCGGTTCACGAGCTCTATTTTCGGTTTGTTTCCGCAGACGCACACGGGAAAATCCTTCGGACATGTGCAGCCTGTTTTGAGCTTGTTAAATGTGTTTTTAACGATTCGGTCCTCAAGCGAGTGAAACGTTATGACCGCCAGAACTCCGCCGGGCCTCAGCGCTTCGACAAAATCCTCGACCGCTTTGTCAAGGCCTCGAAGCTCGCCGTTGACCTCGATCCTGAACGCCTGAAAGCTCCGCTTTGCGGGGTGCTTGTCCCCGTACCGCTTTTGCGGCGGGAACGAGTATTTTATAATGTCGCTGAGTTCCGTCGTGGTTTCTATCGGCTTTTTCTCCCGCGCCCGCGCGATCGAGCGCGCGATGTTTGCGGCGTTTTTTTCCTCTCCGTATTCTCTGAGGATCCGCCTCAGCTCCTCCTCGGGGTATGTGTTGACCACATCCGCCGCGGTCAAACGCTCCTCTCGGTCCATTCTCATGTCAAGGGGCGCATCCGCGTTATAGCTGAAGCCGCGCTCCGCCTCGTCGAGCTGATATGACGAGACCCCCAGATCCAGAACGGCGCCGTCGATTTTTTCAATGCCCAGACTTTTTAGTATCTCTTTTATGTTGAAAAAATTGTCATGGCGGAACATGATCTCGCACTTGTATTGCCTAAGCCGTTCCTTCGCGGCGCCGAGCGCGTCAAGATCGCGGTCAATACCGATCAAGGTCCCGCCTTCGCCGAGCTTTTCGCAAATCAGCGACGCGTGTCCGCCGCCGCCGAGCGTGCCGTCAACATAAACGCCGCCGGGCCTTACGCCGAGCATTCTGACGCTCTCGTCGGGCAGCACGGAAATATGATTAAACTCCATATTTATATCAGCTCATGCTCCTCCATAATTTTTCCGATATTTTCGGCACTGTATTCATCATCATCGAAATATTCTTTCCACGCGTCTCTGTTCCAGATCTCAACGTGTCTGAACGTTCCGACGACCGCTATCTCCTTCTTAAGCCCCAGATACTCGCGCAGATCGGGCGGTATGACCACCCTTCCCTGCGTGTCCAGCTCGCACTCCTTTGAGCCCGAGGTGAAAAACAGCAGCTTTTTTCTCTCTTTTATCCTGTTGAGGAAGCCTTCCCATTCGGAGCGCGGATAGAGCGCGATGCAGTTCACGCCTTTGGCAACGACGAATGTCTGGCCCAGCTCCGCGCGGAAACCCGCGGGAACATTGACTCTGAACTTAGCGTCCACAGTTTGTAAATATTCGCCAATAAACATGTCGTCGCACCTCCTTCGTCGCGCCTCGCCTCTTGGCTCGTTCCGACGCAAGCGTCGGAAGCTTCGCCCTTACCGGCGGTCGCTCCTCCTTCCCACAAA
>CANQQJ010000031.1 GCA_947625905.1 uncultured Clostridia bacterium
AATATCCTGAAAGAATACCTGTCAAACCACGAAAGCGAGGTGCATGATATAATGTTTTCACTGTATGACGATGAGCAGATACAAAAAGCAATGATGAGAGACGCCCGCAAAGAAGGCGAAATGCGAGGCCGAATGGAAGGCCGAATGGAAGGCATAGACGCGATGATAGCGAACTTAAAGAACATGGGTGTGAGTGAGGAAATGCTGCGAAACGCTGCGAATATGTCGCAGTCACAGCGTTCCTAATCACTATTCACTAATCACTAATCACTATGTTGGGGTGCATGATATAATGTTTTCACTGTATGACGATGAGCAGATACAAAAAGCAATGATGAGAGACGCCCGCAAAGAGGGACGCATGGAAAGCATAGACGCGATGATAGCGAATATGCGCAAAGCCGGGATAAGCGATGAGATGATACAAAATATCAAGAACATGTCACAAAGGCCGACGACCTAATCGCTATTCACTAATAACTAATCACTATGTTCCCCTCCGTCTTTTCGCCTGCGGCGAAAATCCACCTCCTCCCGGGAGGAGGCAAAAGGGTGGATAATATCTGCCCCGCGGGACGTCGAGGGCGCCGTCCCCTACAAAATCGCCGCAAATATGCGAATTCCACCAAACCTGTATGGGCGCCGCCCTAGTTCCTATTTACTAATCCCCAGTCCCTATGTTGGCAAAACAGCAAAAAAATGAGGCGCCGCGAAAGCGGTGCCTCATTTTTTTATTCGGAATCAACGTTTAGAATTCAACGTTTACCTTTGTGTCGGCCGCGGGCATTTCGAATGTGAAATATCCGTCCTTGCCCTCTACGGGTGTAACCGTTGCGCCGGGAACCGTCACAACATTCTTTGCCTTCGGACTGGTCTTTATCGTGATCGTCTCACCGGGAGCCGCCAGATAGCTCTTGGCCAGATTTTCCGAAACCCCGTAATGCACGGGCGTCCAGCCTTCGCCAAAGTATGCCTCGTCGGCCATTATGCTGTATCCGTTAGCTTCCATCGTCTTGTTGGGATTAAAGCTCGTTCCCGAAGAGTTGACAACTGTGCCGTCGGCCTTCTTTACGTTGTTTACATAAAGGATCGAGTCTTTGAGGTCTCCGCCCATCTTTACCCATTCGCCGGGAACATCTGCTCCGGCGGCGATGGTTACTCCGTCAAATACAACCTGGCACTTTGCTCCGCCCCAGTTGCGGCCCCAGCCGCCCGCGGCGAACTTGTTGCTCGGATAGTACTTGGAATTGGTGATCGTTGTGTTTCTGAACAAATATCCGTTGGTGTTTATGTTCGGCGTTCCGGCAACAGGAATATCGGAAGTCTGGCAAGCGGTAAGGTATCCGCCTTTGGCCGAATCGCTGTATCCGTGCCATGCCAATGTGCAGTCATCAAACAGAACCGAATTTCCGCCGAAGATAAAGTCTGTGCCGCCCTCGATATAGCAGTCCTTGATATAAGCGTTCTTGTTCGTATAGAACGTATCCTGAGAAGATATGAAGTCGCACTTATATAACTCGGCGTTTGTTCCGTCAAGAGCGATCGCAGCCGCTCTCTCTACCGCCTTCTGCGTCTTGGGATTATAATTCTCAACGTTTCTTTCGGGTTTGCCCTGTACATCGGAATAATAACCCGCACCCGCGGAGGCTACTCCGTCGGCAAGCTCTTCGGGCACTATCTCGCAGTTGAAGGTGTTCTTAAACACGATATTCTCGATGATCACGTTCGAGCCGGTAACTCTGCACGCCGCGCCCCATCTGGTAACGGTGCTCTTGCGCGTTTTCTGTACCGCGTAGTCCTCACTGTAATACTGATCGTCGCCCGCGCTGTAGTAAATATAGCCTATGCCGTAGTACCAATGGATCTCGGGTCTCGCGTTTTCGTCTGCGGCCTTGAGGGTCACATAAGAGGGAGTTACCATTACCTGCTCGGTATATGTGCCGGGATCGATCTTGATAGTCACTCTGCCTGCCTCGCCTTCCGGTCTTGCCGTCATGGCGTCTATGGCTGTTATGGCGTCGCTGATCGTCGCGTACTGCTTATCCGCGCCTACCGTAAGCTCGGCGCTGAAGGGAACATCGGCGATCGTCTCGCACAACAGGATATTCTTGAACGGATTCTCGTCGCCGGGAGCCATTACATAGCTTCCCGACAGCTCGGACAGCTCATATCCGTCAATGCCGGTGGCAGTGATCGCGTACTCGTGACCGGGCATCATTGTTACGGTAAACTTGTTGTCCGCGATTCCGCCGGCCGCCACTTCGTATGTAAGATTCGCGGCGTCATTGGCCGTGAACTTAAGAGCAACCTTGCTCAGATCGAGATACTGACCGTCATTGTTTATATTGTGAACGACAACGTCGCCGGAAATCTCCGTCGGAGCGATATCGACCACTTTGATATTGTGAGTCACGTTCTCTCTCGCGACTTTGACGGTGTTGGTGTCAAGCGTGAGAGCCAATTTTTCGCTTTTTGTTCCGTCCGCGTTCTCAACGGTGATATCGTATGATCTGTTCTGACGCAGCTCGACTGTATATTCCGTTCCGAACGGAACCTCATACGTTGTCTGATCTTTTGTGTCGGTGAAGACTATCTTCGCTCCTTCTGTCGGGTTCTGACCCGCGAAATCTATTGTTCCGCTTACGGTGTGCTTAACGATCACAGTCGGATCATAATAGTCGACAAATATTCCGAAGATATCTTTGTTTGAGCTTCCGCCGTAGATATAAACATCACCGGCAGTGGGATCTTCTATATCCGCGTCGATCACAGCGGCGTTTTTGTCTTTATCAAGTCCCTCTTCTCCGCTGTTGAGCAGCTTGTCGCCCTGATAAATATACACAGGTCTTCCGGCCGAGGCGGCATAGGCCACGGTCACGATACAAGCCTGCTGCGGAGTGAAATAGAAGCTTCTTTTGTTCTTACTTCCCGAGCCTGCCTGGAATGCATTTGAGAAATTGTAATCCGTGCCGTTATGAGTATATTTTGCAGTGACTGCGTGCTTGGCCCACTTTCCGTAACCCGAAAGCTCGTTTACGGGTCCGAACGCAACGCCGTCTGCCGCTCCGGTAGCCGCCGTCATCAAATCGTTATCGTTTGACGTCCATACCTGGGGATCGGGAACTACTTCCGCCGCGGCTACGGCCGAACCCGCGGCCGCCGGAGTGAAGCTTACATTGGCAAGCCAGAAACCGTTTGTGCTCTTCTGGTTGTCGATCGTTGAACCGATCTGAATAGTCTCACCTGCCGCAAGCTCATAAGAATATGATTCATATATCTTGCCGGCCTCGGTCGTGTATGTCTTGAGCTCGGCAGTTTTGCTTCCGGCCTTTATAGCCGCCGAACGCAGACCCGTAGTGCTGTCGCCTTTTGTTTTATACTGGTCGCCGGATGAAACGATCGTAAAGCTGAATGTTCCGGCTGTCTTTGCGGTATATTTGGCATAGCATGAACCGCTGGCACCTATGTTGAGATAGGAGATCTCACCCAAACCGTCAATTGATTTGGAACCTGCGCCCAGTGTTTTGGCTTTGCCGTCCGAGCCTGCTTTAACGCCTCCGTCAGCTCCGTAGGTAATATCCTCAACCGTTTTGCTTGTTGCCGCGCTTGTGCTAAGCTCGAGAGCCCACTTTGCCTCGTCGCTGAAATCCCAAGTAATCGTTCCCTCGACGGGAGGATTGGGGTCAACCGTGCCTCCGCCCGAAGTCTGCGTGGGCGTAGGCGTCGGGGCCTGTGTGGGTGTTGCCGCAGTTGTGGGCGCGGGCGTGGAGGGCGTCTGGGCGCTGCCGGGAACAACTATCCACGCTTCGCCTTCACCGGTGGTCTCGCCGATCGAGACGGTGTACTTGCTCTGTCCGCCGCCTCCGCCGTATGTAACATCTACAGTGACGTTCTGCTTGGGCATAATGAAGGATACGCCGTTGCTTTCGAGCTTGATGTCGGCGCCGTCCGCTCCGGTTACCTTGAGAGTCGGAGTCTGACCCGCCGCGCTCGGTGTTCCGGTGTATGTTACCAGATCGCCCGCGTTAAACTCATAGGTCTTTGTGCCTGCTTCGGGCGTGGGCGTCGGGGCCTGCGTGGGCGTGGGCGCCGCTGTGGGCGTCGGGGCCTGCGTGGGCGTGGGCGCCGCTGTGGCCGCCGAATCGGGGGTCGCTCCGGGATCGCCGCCCTCATTTTTGGGATCCTCAGCATCGGGAGCGAGGAATTTATATACGGTGTTGCCGTTTTCATCTTCCTCCGATGTAATATACTGCTCCAAACCCTTCGTTTCGTCATAATCAGCCGCTTCTACCTCTGCCGATGCTGCCGTTGGAGTGAAATCGAAACCGTAGAAGTTGGCTGTTGACTTGTATCCGTAGAGATAATATGACGTACCGGCTTCTACTGAATATGTCAGAGAACCATTGCCCCATGTCGCAACACCCTCATCGTTTTTTGTTAATGTTTCTTCGTCTATTGCCAAATCACCGGTAATATGAGTGCCGGTTTCGGTGCTAAAATATAAGTTTTTATTATCACTTGTTGTAAAGGCACCGTCTTTAGCCTGTCTCTTTATGTATACTTTCAAAGTACCGTTAACTGCGGGAGTAAATACCACCGATGTATTAGTAGTTCCCTCTCCATAGCTCTTTGAAGGCATTCTGTTTTCCATTCTCACATTGATCTTATGCGTGAATGTTTTTCCGCCAAAGGTGACGGGATCTGGGATATCCGTAATACCGTCGGTGTCCTTCTTTGTGATCTGGTCGACACTGCCGGCCTGTTCATCGTCGATCTTTACGGTAATATTGTCGTCTTTATAAAGCTCAAATCCGGCATCCCCTTTTGAATCGGCGCCAACCGCGAATGATACGGTTCCTTCCGCCGGAGGATTGGGGTCAACCGTGCCTCCGCCGCCCGGCGTCTGCGTGGGCGTGGGCGCCTGCGTAGGCGTGGGTGTGGGCGCCTGTGTGGGCGTGGGTGTGGGCGCCTGCGTGGGCGCGGGTGTGGGAGCCGTAACCGCGGATGCAGAGAGCTCGCCCGTGCCGCCGGTCACTTTGAGCGTGGCGGTGTATTTGCCCGCAGATGTTCCGGGCGTGGGTGTCGCGGCAGATGTTCCGGGTGTGGGTGTGGGCGCCTGTGTGGGCGCGGCCGTGGGTGTCACGGAGCCGCTGTCGGGAATGAACACGATGTCATAATACTGAACATTGCCGGCTGCCTCGATCCTCACCTGCTGACCGGCTTTTATTCCGGGAACCGTGAGTATCTCATTGTCGGCGCCGGGCTGATATGTCTTTGTGCCTACAGTGTTTCCGCCCTGCTTTACATTAACGGTGGCTTCCTTGCTGCCGCTGCCCGACTTGGCGTATATAACCAGTGTTCCGGGAACCTTGGGGTCATATGTGAACACTCTGTCGTTGTCCTTGGTGTCGCCTCCGGTCTTAACCGACCAGTTGTATGTGCGGCCGTCGGGGAATACCTGAGCGGACGCGCTGAACTGGAACTGGTTGGCGCCGTGTTCATCCGTTACCGAATACGAAAGGCCGTCAACATCCTTGATCGAGTCGGAAGTGATGTTGTATCTGCCCGTCTCGCTGCCGGGTTTGAACTTATCACCAATGCCCGACTGGAGCGTGCCGTCGGAATTTCCGAAGAGATTGCCGAAGCCCCACTCGATCGAGCCTTCGGGAAGAGGTTCAACCGTGGGTGTGGGCGCGGGTGTGGGAGCAGGCGTACCGGGAGTGCCGCTCGTCGTCTGGGGACCGGGCGCTTCGCCCGCATCAACAAATCCCGCGTACAGAGACAAGGCTCTTGTGACTCTGGTCGCTGCCGGGTCAACGGGAGCGATGTTGGCGGCGTCCGCGGCTTCCGCAGCCGACAGGTACCAGCCTACAAAGCTCTTGTAGGCAGCCGTGGGATCCACGGGGAGACAAGCGCTGAGTGCCGAGTTATATTTTACGGATTTTGAAACGTATATCTGTCCGTCAACATAGAAATTGACCGCGACATTTCTGCTCGTGCTGCTCGAGCCGCCGCCGTAACCGCCGCCGTAGCCGCCGCCGGCTATAACGCCGCTGAGCGATGTGCCGCTGCCCTGCTCGGAATTAACCGTAGCGGAGCTCGAAAGATTGAGCACGCCGCCCGGGAGCTGAGCGTTGTTTGTTACAACGTTGCCCGATACCAACGGAGAAACGACCGCCTTGTCGGCGATAACTCCGTTCAGCGTAACGCCGCCGGACTTAACAATAACGATGCCGCCGAAATAACCGGGGCCGTATGTTCCGGGGCCGGTGATGTAGAGCTTGATCATGTTGTCGAGGATCTTGACAAACTCGCCTCTGGCGATGTTGGCCTTAGGTCTGATCGTGCCGTCGGGATAACCGCCCACGTAGCCCGCGGCGGTCATGGCTCCGATGTAGCCCTGAGCGTATTCGGAAATATCCGAATAGTCGGCATAGTTTGTGATGCCCGCCATGTTGTTAACGGGCGCGAGGCCGTAGGCTCTGCTAAGCATAGTCATGGCTTCCTCGCGGGTCATGTTGGCGTCGGGCGTCATTGTGCCGTCGCCGTTGCCCGTCAAAACGTCAGCCGCAACAAGCTTGAGCACGGGATCCGCGTACCACGCGTTGTCGGGAACATCAACAAACGCGTTCGGCGCCGTCGTCACATAACCGATAACATTCTGCGTTACCTGCGCAACCTCCGCGCGGGTAATCGCGTCTTCCGGCCTGAAGTAACCGCCGTCGCCCTGGATAACTCCGTAATTCGACCATGTGTCGATCACGCTCTCGGCCCAATGACCGTTTGTGTCGGCGTATGTCGCCGCGGAAACAGTCACCGCGCCAAAGGTTGTGAGCACCATAGCTACAGCGATCACTAACGCCATAGTTTTCTTTAAGGTTCTCATCATTTAAAACCCTCCTTAAAATGATAAAAATTTAATATTTTATACAAAAATATTGTTATTTAGGCGGCATATACCGCCATATATACTAAATTATACAACTTTCATGAGTAAAAGTCAATATACTTTGTTTAAAAAACAACTGATTGATTTTTAAAAAATCAATCAGCTGTTTTGTAAAATCCGCCCGCGTGATAATTCTTATTCCGTTTTAAGGCTCATATCGGCATAATACGAATCCGCCGCCGTGGTAACAAACCTTATAGATTTGAGCGTCGTGTCCTCGCCCGAGATAACTCCCATTGATTTGGCGCCAAGCTCGGAGCCGTCCGCTTTTTTGGCGGTGATCGTTATGAAGTCACCCGCCGACGCTTTTGAGTAGTCCATGGTTATCGTGAAGTGTACCCAGCCGCTCTCGCCCAGCTGCGCGTATGTGAACAGCGGGTTTGTCTTTGAGTCGATCGCCGGACCGGTGTTTACTTGGCTGCCGCGGTTGTTGATGACCTCGGCCATTACTGCGTCGGTATTCTGCCAGGTGCCCTGCTCGTTTTCGAGATACACGCGGAAGTTCCTGTCCACGCTCGTGTCGATATATATCTCAAAATCGAATACCGCCTTGCCGGTGGATACGGGGCTTTCGAGAGGCAGGTAGGCGTTTTTGGCTTTGACATGCAGAGCGTCCTTGCCCTCGTATGTCACGTTCTCCGCCTCGCCGTCGCCGGAGCCGCTGCTCTGCTCTCCTATCTGCCAGGCCGAGTATTTGCCGAGCGACTTCTGCTCAAACACCGCGTGAGCCGTCACCGCCTCCGCAGGCATGGTGAACGCGTTGTTCTCATCGAGCGTTATATCGGCTCCGCTCTCGGTCTTGAGCGTCAGCGATTTCAGCTCCTGATTGGCCGCGGGAACAGCCTTTACCTTGACAGACGCGCCTTCCTGAGCGCGCGTCGCGGTCCTGCCGTCCACCTCAAAAACGACCGAGCCTTTGCCGCTGATCTCGCTCTTCAGCGCGATCAGGCTTGAGTCAACAACATAATGCCTTGGCTCCCAGCCGCCGAAGAAGTCCTCGGGAGCGGGGATCGGATAGTTAAGAGAAGCCGCCGTGCCTTTGGGATTGTCCTCGCTCGCGGCAACGTCAACTCCGTCCTTCCATACGCCGTTTATCACAAACGCGGCCTTCGCGTTGGTCATGGGATTGCCGCTCATGGAACCCCAGCCGGAGGGCTTGACAGCGCCTCCCGCTATCGTTGTATTGTCGAAAATAACCATACAGTTGGTGTTGCCCCAGGGTCTGCCCCAGTTGCTTCTGGCGCTGCTGCCGCCGTTGGGATAGCGCATTCCGCTCTCGCCGCGGTTCATAACGGTGCAGTCCTTGAAATAATATCCGCTGTAATCATCGACATTCGCCTTGCTGCTCAGCTTGTGCGCCGTTATCTCTCCTCCGCGATTGCTGTCGCTGTAGCCCATCCAGATAAGATTGCAGCCCTCGAAATACGCGTTGTTTCCTCCGCAGATATAATCGGTGTTTCCGGCAATGTCACATTCCTTGACATACATCGACTCGGTGTTTGTGCCGAAGGTGTCCTGGCTGGATACGAACGAGCATCTGTAGAGCTCGATCTCGCTGCCGGCCGCCATTATCGCCGCGGCTCTTTCCTTGGGTCCGTCGCTTCCGTATGATCTGACATTGGCGTTCTTGTTGCTTCTGTCGAAATTCTTTGATGTGATCTCAATGCCGTCGGCAAGCTCCGTGTCGGTAATGTATAAATTAAACGTATTCTGAACATCCAGATTTTCCATATAAATGTTCTTCACGCTGTCGGTAAGCCTTATTACGGCGCCCCAGTTGGACACCTCGTGCTTGTCGGTCTTGGCAACGGCATTGTCGGCGCTGTACCATCCGTCCGCGGCAGCCGACCAATACTTATAGCCTATGCCGTAGTACCATTGGATGAGCGGCTTGTCTTCGGGATCGGCCGCCACAAGGGCTATGTCGTTCATGTCTATATAGAGCTGTTCCTCGTATGTGCCGGGGTCGATCTTGATCGTGACGGTCCGGCCGTCGGTCCTGGTCATTTTGCGGACCGCCGACAGCGCCTTGTTGATCGTGTCGTACTCCTTGCCTTCGCCGACCTCGAGCGTGTCCTTATACTCGACCTCGCCGAGACTGCCGGCCAAAAGCACGTCCTTGTCTGCCGACATATCCCTGATGCCGATACTCAGGCTTCCGGACAGCGGCGACAGCGCGTATCCTTCCGCTCCGCTTACCGAGACGGCGTATTCCGCGTCCGACATAAGCTCGGTTTTGTATCTGCCGTCGGCTCCCACCTCCGCGGTCACGGCCTTGCCGTCCTTGTCGGTGAATGTCAGCGACGCGCCCGCTCCCTCAAACGGCTCGGGCTTGTTCTTCATATCATCCGAATATGTGGTGTAGACCGAACCGCTGACCGGCACGCTCTGCGCCTTGTAGGTCACGGCGGTGATATCAACGTTGTCGACGCCGAGGACCACCTTGCCTCCGCCCGGAGTATGACACGAAACCTTGTCGGGCGCGAGGACGGGAACCGTCTTGTTTTTCGTGCCCAGTGTTCCGAGAACGAACGTGCTTCTGAGCTTGACGCTGTCCGCCGTGTCGCCCGCGTACACGTTGACCGTTTTCTCGGCTCTGATATACTCGACCTTTACGCTGAACCACTTGTCGGCCGCGTAGGTGAATCCGCTCACGTCTTTCTGAACGGCTTTGTTGTTATCATCGCCCGAGAAATAGTCCGCGAGCGCCAGCTTGCCGTTTTCACCCGTCTTAAGCTCGAACGAGCGGCCGTCGCTGCCGTAGGAATTGTCGGCCGTGGTGTTCGCCGTGTCGTATACTCTGAACAGGATCGTGTCCTTTTCGAGATTGCTTTTCTTCACGTCCATTGTGTATACGACCGCGTCGCAGTCGGCCTCGGCGCCGTGAGACACCTGCCACGAATCCTGGCGCTGGCCTGTGCTGCCGTCGCTCGCGTCGTTAAATTCAAGATAGTTGTCTCCCGCCGCCCTCTCTTTTATCATCGGGGACACGGTGTCAAAATCAGCTTTTGTTATGATCATTTCTCTTTCCTTATCGTCCTTGATCTTATCTTCGCTTTGGTACTCCGTGCCCGCGGCGATATTGTTAAAATTCCAGCCCGTCTCGTATGTCGGGGCGCTTGTCGGAGTTTGGGACGGCTCGCCGGTGGGCGCCGCGGTCGGCGGCGGAGCGCTTTCCACGTTGATCGGCTCGCACAGCGGGTCCATGCCGCTCAGAGAATCCCAAACCAGAACCTTGTCGGCTTCTATGCCGTCAAACCTGACCTCTTTTTCTCCGTCTCCAGCCGGCAGGTCGGCAGGCGCGAAACCGGTCATCGCGCCGTTTTCGTCATACTTGACTGCGATCGCAGTTCCGCTTTCGATCCCCGAGATCACTGCCTCGGTGCTTCCGCCGCCCGCGCGGGCGCTGTTCGCTCCGTCGGCAAAAACAACGGCTCCGCTAAGCAGCGAAAGAGTCATAGCGGCCGCGAGAGCCGCGCTTAAAAATTTTTTATTCATTGTTTATCCCCCTTTTCAGAAAAATTTCCGAAAATTATACATATAAAACATACGGATATTATATCATATTTCGGCGGTTCTGTCAACAGGCGGCAGTTTCGCGGCGGCGGGCGCGCGGCGCGGAAATTAATTTGATTTTACCCCTTGATAAAATCTCCGCCGTTTGGTATAATATGAAGATGAAGGTTTTACCATCTATCAATTCAAACGGAGAAACAAAAAAATGCTTTATTATATTGAAGGAAAACTGGTCCTGAAAACCGAGGACTGCGCGGTCATCGACTGCGGCGGCGTGGCCTACAGGCTGCGCGCCACCGCCGCCACGCTTGACGCTCTCGGCGGCGAGGGAAGCGCGGCGCGGCTTTACACCTATCTTAACATAAAGACCGCGTCGGACATATTCGCGCTGTACGGCTTCGCCACGCTTGAGGAACGCAATATTTTTGAAATGCTGCTCGGCGTCAGCGGCATCGGGGCCAAGACCGCGGTCAGCCTGCTCTCGAACATATCGCCGTCAAAGCTGGTGCTGTGCGTTATGAGCGACGACGCGGCATATCTTTCAAAGCACACCCAGGGCCTCGGCCCCAAGGGCGCCAAGCGGCTGATACTCGAGCTCAAAGACAAGCTCAAGGACTACGACATAACGCGTCTCGCGGACGAAAATCCCGAAAGCGGCGCGGCTCTTGAGGCGGTGTCGGCGCTGACTGCGCTGGGCTATTCGAGCGAGGAAGCGCGCAGAGCGGTCAGCGGCGCGCCCGAGGGAGCCTCGGTCGAGGACATAATAAAGCACGCCCTTAAAAACCTGATATAAAATATACCGAAAGAAATGAGTGAAACAGTTGGCAATAAACACAAGCAGCATCGCGGACAGCGGTGAGGAACGCATCGTCTCGACCACCGAGCAGAACGAGGACGCGCAGATCGAGTTCGGCCTGCGCCCCAAAACGCTTGAGGAGTACATCGGCCAGGACAAGGTCAAAGAAAACCTGAAAATATTTATCGAGGCCGCCAAGCAGAGAGGCGAGCCTCTTGACCACACGCTGTTTTACGGCCCGCCCGGCCTGGGCAAAACCACTCTGGCGGGGATCATCGCCAACGAGATGGGGGTCAATATAAGGATAACGTCGGGCCCCGCTATCGAAAAGCCCGGCGACCTGGCGGCGCTGCTTACGAATCTGCAGCCGAACGACATACTTTTTGTGGACGAGATACACCGCCTGAGCCGCAGCGTGGAGGAGATCCTGTACCCGGCCATGGAGGACTACGCCCTTGACATAATAATCGGCAAGGGCCCGTCGGCGCGGTCGATAAGGCTCGATCTGCCGAGATTCACGCTGGTGGGAGCCACCACCCGCGCGGGAGCCCTGGCGGCGCCGCTCAGAGACAGGTTCGGCATAATCAACCGCCTTGATATGTATCGGACCCGCGACCTCAGAAAAATCGTGGAGCGCAGCGCGGGCATCCTGGGAATAGACACCGACGGCGGAGGCGCCGAAGAGATCGCCATGCGCTCGCGCGGGACGCCGAGGATCGCCAACCGCCTTTTAAGGCGTGTCAGAGACTTCGCGCAGATAGGCGGAAGCGGGACGATAAGCAAGGAACTGGCGAGGGACGCCCTCAACCGGCTTGAGATCGACTCGCTGGGTCTTGACGCGATAGACAAACGAATGCTTATGACGGTGATCAACCACTACGGCGGAGGCCCCGTGGGGCTCGAGACTCTGGCCGCCACCATCGGCGAGGAAGCCGGAACGATCGAGGACGTTTACGAGCCGTATCTGATGCAGATAGGTTTTATAAACAGGACGCCCCGCGGCAGGGTCGTGACCCCGAAGGCATACGACCATTTCGGGATAGAATACGAAGCGCAGTGATTGGCCGCCGTCTGAAACGGATATATCAAAATAAAAACAGACAGGAGAAATTATTATGTGCAAAAAAGAAAAATACTATATAACGACAGCGATAGCGTATACCTCAAAAAAGCCGCACATCGGCAACACATATGAGATAATACTGACCGACGCGATAGCCAGATTCAAGCGCTACATGGGCTATGACGTGTGCTTCTGCACCGGCACCGACGAGCACGGCCAGAAGATACAGGAGCTGGCCGAGGCAGAGGGCATCACGCCCAAGCAGCACGTTGACAAGATCGCGGGCGAGATAAAAGAGATAGCCGACATGCTGAACATCAGCTACGACATATTTATCCGCACAACCGACGATTATCATGAAAAGGCGGTGCAGAAAATATTCACCAAACTCTACGAGCAGGGCGATATTTATAAATCCGAATACGAGGGCCTTTACTGCACGCCCTGCGAGTCGTTCTGGACCGAGTCGCAGCTGGTCGACGGCAAATGCCCCGACTGCGGCAGAGAGGTGCACAAGACCCGCGAGGAAGCATATTTCTTAAAGCTCAGCAAGTATCAGGACAGACTGATAAAGCACATCGAGGAGCACCCCGAATTCATTCAGCCCGAGGCGCGCAAAAAAGAGATGATAAACAATTTCTTAAAGCCCGGCCTTCAGGATCTGTGCGTGTCGCGCACAAGCTTTTCGTGGGGCATACCCGTTGAGTTCGACCCCGGCCACGTGATCTACGTGTGGGTCGACGCGCTCTCGAACTACATCACCGCTCTGGGCTACTCGCCGGACGGCTCGGGCGAGAACTACAAAAAATACTGGCCCGCCGACGTGCATATTATCGGCAAGGACATTTTGAGGTTCCACACGATATACTGGCCGATCATGCTGATGGCGCTGGGCGAGCCGCTGCCCAAGCAGGTGTTCGGCCACCCGTGGCTGCTGTTCGGCGAGGAAAAGATGTCAAAATCCCGCGGCAACGTTATCTACGCCGACGATCTGGTGCGCCACTTCGGCGTTGACGCGGTGCGGTACTACTCGCTGCACGAGATGCCCTTCGCCCAGGACGGCAACATCACCTACGACATATTCATCAGCCGCTTCAATTCGGACCTGGCAAACACACTTGGAAATCTGGTCAACAGAACGGTCTCGATGGTCAACAAATATTTCGACGGAGTGATACAGCCCGGAGACGTTTCGGGCGAGTTTGACGACGACCTCAAAGCCGTCGCCTCGGGCGCGCTCGAAAAGATAAACAAAAAAATGGAGACACTGCACGTCGCCGACGCGCTTGACGAGATATGGAAGATAGTGAACCGCGCCAACAAATATATCGACGAGACGACTCCGTGGATACTCGCCAAAAACGAGGCGGACCTGCCGAGGCTGGGCACGGTGCTGTATAACCTTGTTGAAGCGATCAGGATAATAGCGTCGCTGCTGTCGCCGTTCATGCCCGAGACGTCCGAAAAGATCAAGGCGCAGATAAACGCCTCCGAACTGAGCGCGGAAAGCGCGGGCACCTTCGGCGTGACCGAGGCGGGAAGCAAAGTCGGCAGCCCCGAGCCGCTGTTCGCGAGGATCGACGCGGACAAAAAGCTCGAGGAACTGGCCGCGGAGTTCGCGGCGTCGAGCGAGGCGGAGGCCGCTCCCGAGATCGAGCCCTTTAAGGACGACATCAGCTTCGACGATTTTCTGAAACTTGACGTGAGAGTCGGAAAGGTCAAGGTCTGCGAAAAAGTGCCCAAGTCGTCAAAGCTGCTTCGGTTCGAGCTGGAGTGCGGCGGAGAGACGCGGCAGATCCTTTCGGGCATCGCCAAGTACTACAAGCCCGAGGAGCTCGTTGGCAAAAACGTGCTGTTTATCGCCAACCTGCCGCCGAGAAAGATGATGGGCCTTGAGTCCTGCGGAATGATTCTCTCGGCCGAGCACGGAGACAAGCTGACGCTGCTCACCACCGAGAGCGATATCCAAAGCGGCGCGGTTATGGTATAACAATAAAATAATAAATTGTTCACATTCACGTAAACAATTCTTCGGCGCGTGTGTTATAATTACAATAAATACGCTGATATTTTTAAGATTGGAGTGAATAAATATATGTTTTGTTCAAACTGCGGCAAGGAACTCAATGACGGCGATAAATTCTGCGGCTCATGCGGCATGATGGTGAAGCGCGAGGAGGCTGCGGCGGAACCGCAAAATCAGCTCGTTCCCGCGCCGAAGAAAAAAAGCTCCGGCAAGACCGCCGCGATAATCATAGGCGTTGTTTCGGGAGCGGTGATACTGGCATGCGTGATCGCGCTGACCGCCGCGTCGCTCATCTCGCATTACGGACGCGGAAGCAACGGGCATCACTACCCCGGCGTGTATGACGATTACGATGATTATGGCGACTTTTTCGACGACTTCTTCGACGATGACGACGGCCTGTATCCCGGCTACAGCGGCAATAACAGCGGCGGCAATAACAGCGGCGGCGGACAAAACTCCGCGCCCGCTCAGGCTCCGGCCGCTACGGCGCAGCCCGACGACTCGCTGCCTCCCGACTCAAACGGAAGGACTTACGACGACCCGGCATATCAATGGCCGACCGGAGACGGCACCTACGAGTTTTACGCCAAGTCGACCATACCCAAGTTCGAGAGCGTGACCGGAAAGCCCTGCACCGACACCGATGTGGAGGATGACGGAAACACATATTACGAGTACGCTATGGATATGGACGCGTACAACGCGTACATAAAAGCTCTTGAGGCCGCGGGCTATACCCAGACCGAGTTTGACGCGCAGGGCAAAAACTCTTACGTCAAATACGAGAAAGGCGTTCAGTATCTTATGATATATCTGATGAACTCGGATAACGAAATAGTTATTATGGCGTGATCAAAAAATAACTCTTGATATTTTATTGTGATTATGTTATAATTACATTACTTTTGATTATGGAGGAGTTTTAGTTATGAAAAAATTAACAGCGCTGCTAGCCGCCCTGATTATAACGCTTTGCGGCACCATGCCCGCTTTCGCGGTCGCGCAGAGTATAGTGTTAAACGGCGTTCCCTCGGAGATCCCCGCCGATATGGGCGAGATCATAGAGCAGGACGACAGAACTTTTGTTCCCATCCGCTTCGTGTCGGAGAACATGGGAAAAACGGTCAAATATGACGAAAACATAAATGCCGCCCTCATCCTGGACAAGTCGGATATGTATATCATCCAGGAAGGCGCGACGAATATTTTCAAAATATCCGACCTCGGACAGACAGTCGTTACACCGATGGACACGGCCGTGTTTGTCAAGCAGTACGACGAGGCGGGCGGCGGACGCATGTACGTCCCCATCAGATTTGTTTCAGAGGCCTTCGGCTACACGGTCGGCTGGGACGACGCGACTCAGACAGTAACGATCGCCGAAGCGGCGCAGTAAAAAATCAAGCGGCTCAACCGAGCCGCTTTTTTATTATAAAAAATCTTGACAAAACTATAATATTGATATATAATAATATAAAGAGAAACGGCAGAGCGTAAAAACGGTTTGGCCGCTTCAATTGGGTTTATAACTACCGCCTTGAGCTGTCAAACTTTAAAGGCGGTTGTTATTTTTATTGCACATTAGTCGCAAAAACCGCAAATAAAACGATTATTACGAACAATGCAAGTAATGTTTTGAAAAATAAATTTTTCATACGCATCCACTCCTTTCATTATGCCTTAAACACGACGTTAAGTGTTTAGAAGGAGTGAAGCGACCAACCGTCCTTACGTTTTGGCTCTGCCTTTTAGATAGGCATATTTTATTTATACTTAAATGTTTCTCCGCACGGAACAATTCCGCACTTGCAATTTAATGCCAAATATACAATACCACAATATTACATATTTTTCAAATTAAAATTCGGTTACAAAATTTATACCGTGGCGGCGTTGATGTAATTTAGATTTACGTCCTCGGTCCCGGTCATGAAACAGCCTTTTTCTTTAGCATAAGCTATGTACTCGAGGATCTCACCCGTTATCCGCTCGCCGGGCGCGAGGATCGGTATGCCCGGAGGATAACACATCACAAACTCGCTGCACACCATTCCCGCGCTTTTCTTGATCGGCACCGCGCGCTTGGGCGCGTAAAACGCATGCTTGGGCGCCAAGACCACTTCGGGCGAAATGTATTCGTGATCCAGCATTCCGACCGGGGAGCGGCGATGGATATGCTCGATCTGGCTCAGGGCCGAGATCAGCCGCTCGATCATCAGGTCGGTGTCGCCCACCGAGATTATCGCCAATATATTGCCTATATCCCCGAACTCGATCTGTATATCGTAGTCATCGCGCAGGATGTCGTATACCTCGATCCCCGCGAGGCCTATGTCGCGGGTGTGTATCGAGAGCTTGGCCGCGTCGAAATCATAGGCGGCATTTCCGTCGATTATTTCTTTGCCGAACGCGTAATAGCCGCCGATCTTGTTGACCTCGTCGCGGGCGTAATCCGCGAGGCCGACGACTTTTTTGTATATCCTTTTTCCGTTTTGCGCCAGGTTCTTTCTGGACAGATCCAGCGACGACATCAGAAGATACGAGCCGCTGGTGGTCTGGGTAAGGTTTATGACCTGGCGGACGTATCCCTCGCTGATGTAATTATTGATAAGCAAAAATGAACTCTGTGTCAGGGAGCCTCCGTTTTTGTGCATACTCACCGCGGCCATGTCGGCGCCCGCCGCCATAGCGCTGAGAGGCAGCCCGTCTCCGAAATAGAAGTGGGTGCCGTGCGCCTCGTCGACCAGCACCGTCATTCCGGCACGGTGGGCGATCTCCACAATTTTTTTGAGGTCGCTGCACACGCCGTAGTAAGTGGGATTGTTGACAAACACGGCCTTGGCGTCGGGGTTGTTTTCTATCGCGTTCCGCACGTCGCCGACGCTCATTCCGAGCGGTATTCCCAGCCGCTTGTTGACGCCGGGATCAACGTAGACCGGGACCGCGCCGTTCACCACCAAAGCGTTTATCGCGCTGCGGTGGACGTTTCGCGGGAGTATTATCTTTTCTCCCTCTTTCACGCAGGAAAAAATCATGGCCTGGACCGCGCTTGTGGTACCGTTGACCATGAAAAAAGCGTGCCGCGCGCCGAAGGCCTCGGCGGCCAGCTCCTCCGCCTCGCGGATAACCGACACCGGGTGGCACAGGTTATCAAGGGGCTTCATCGAGTTAACGTCGGTCTCCATGCACTGTTTGCCCAGGAAAGCCGTCAGCTCGGGGTTCCCTCTGCCGCGCTTATGGCCGGGCACGTCAAACGGCACTATTCTTTTTGATTTGAAAATTTGTAAAGCCTCATATATCGGGGCCCTGTTCTGCTGCAAAACCCTGCCCTCCGTCAATAAATATTCTGTCCGCTGAAGATCTCGATCATCTCGCGGCGCAGGCTGTGGCTTATGTTCAGCCTGGTTTTGGGGTCAAGCTCGTAAACGTCGGTCTTGAACAGATAGTTCTGAAGGTCGATCTCCTTTATCAGCAGCTTGGTATGGAACATGTTGCACTGATAAACATTGACGTCTATCGCGTCGTAGCGCTCGAGCGTCTTTTTGTCTATATAATCCTGTATCGAGGTTATGTCGTGGTCTATGAACAGCTTTTTGCCGTTAAGGTCACGCGTGAAGCCGCGCACGCGGTAGTCCGCGGTGATTATGTCGGAGTCAAAGCTGCCTATCAGAAAGTCCAGCGCCTTGAGCGGCGATATCTTGCCGCAGGTGGAAACGCAGATATCCACGCGGAATGTGGAGATCGCCTTGTCGGGGTGGTACTCGGGATAAGTATGCACCGTGACGTGGCTCTTGTCGAGATGGGCCATGATCTCGTCGCCCGCGACCGTGCTGCTGTATGTGGGCTGGGCGGGCTTCATCGAGTCGTCACTTATCATCAGGTTGACGCTGGCGCCCTGGGGCTCGTAGTCCTGCTTGGAGATGCTCAGCACGTTAGCGCCGATTATCTCGGTGACTTTGAGCAAAATATTGGTCAGGCGCTCCGAATTATACTGCTCGTCAATATACGCGATATAGTCCTTCTGCTCGCGCTCGCTTTTGGCGTAGCACACGTCGTAAATATTGAAGCTCAGCGTTTTTGTCAGATTGTTGAACGCGTAAAGCTTTATTCTGCCGTCGTTATTTGATGTTTTCACAGCCCTCATCTCCCCTGAGTGTATTTTTCCCTTTTATTTTATCTTTTTTGTGACTATGCCGAACACGTCGCTTTCGGCTATCGGGCCGAACTCGCGGCTGTCGCGGCTGTTTCCTCTGTTGTCGCCCATAACAAAGACGTATCCCTGCTCTATGATCAGCGGGTTATCCTTGCCGTAGCCGCCGCCCGCGAGGCCGCTGATAAAGCTGCCGCCGACTCCGGGCGAGTTTTTCGCGTAGGGCTCGTCGTATAGCTCGCCGTTTATGTACAGCCTGCCGCTCTGCATATCCAGATACAGGCTGTCGCCGCCGACCGCCACTATGCGCGAGACCGAAGCACCCTTTCCGCCGCTGCTGAACGTTACGATATCGCCGCGGCCGAGCTCGTCAAACCTCTTGTCAATAAGCCATTTTTCGCCGTTCATGACGGTGGGCTCCATTCCGGTGCCGCTGACCTTTATCATTGAAAAAGCGAATCTGTTGAGCAAAAAAGTTATGATAACCGCCGCCGCCAGAGCGCAAAGCGCTATGATCACGATCCTGAGCGCGGGGCTTTTTTTCCTCACTTCTGTCGCGCTGTTTTGTTCCATACAAAATCTCCGTTCCGCCGAAAAACCTTTCGGAATTTTACACTGTGCAACTTGTATTATAGTATAATATGCCTCGATTGTCAACAATATTTTCCGCGCGCAAAGCGCCGCGTAATGACCGCGCAAAAAATCTCTTGCCAAATTCATATTGTTGTGCTATACTTTAGCAAGTCGGAAAGAGGCAAAACGGGCGGATAATATCCGCCCCTACGAACATAGTAATTAGTAATTAGCGAATAGTGATTAGAATAATAGTGCACAAAATGTTGTAGGGGACGACTGTGGCCGGAGCCGCAAAGCGGGTTCGTTTAACCAAAGTATTCCGTTTGCAAGCACAAACAAGGCCGCAGATTATTAACGATTTGCTATATGAGACCTCGGCGTCCCGTTATTATAATTACATTTTAAAGAGAGGAAAAAAACATGAAATACAATAATCCTGTGAGGCGCGGGTTTTATCCCGACCCGTCGATCATCCGCGTGGGAGACGATTTTTACATGGCGAACTCGTCGTTTCAGTACTTCCCCGCGATACCCATATCCCACTCGAAGGACCTGGTGCATTGGGAGACGATCGGCCACGCTGTAACCGAGCCCGAATACCTTGACCTGAGCGAGATCATGGACTCGCGCGGGATCTGGGCGCCCGACATATTCTACGATGAAAGCGAAAAAATGTTTTACGTCATCGCCACCCTGAGGCTCAACGATTGGGAGCGCCCCGCGCGGCGGCAGCTTTTGATGAAGTCAAAGCGCCCCGAGGGTCCATATTCAAAACCGATAATACTCGACTCAGACAACATCGACCCGTCGCTGTTTTTCGACGACGACGGCAAAAAATACATGGTGATCGCCAGAGCCGCCACGGTGTACGAGCTGGACGATAAGTGCGAAAAGCTGATAAGCGGCCCGCGCACAGCCTGGGCGGGCACAGGCGAGCGCTGCGCGGAAGGCCCCCACATCATGAAGCGCGGCGGGTATTACTACGCTATCGTGGCGGAGGGCGGCACGGGCTACGGCCACGGCATAAACGTCGCCCGCTCGAGGGAGCTTTTCGGCGAGTACGAGGAGTGCCCCTATAACCCCGTTATGCGCCAGACCGACCGCGAAAAGCTCATACAGCGCACCGGCCACGGCAAGCTGGTGGAGGACCAAAACGGAGACTGGTGGGCGGCGTATCTGTGCGGCAGGCGGAATATGGGCAACTATACCACCCTCGGCCGCGAGACCGCGCTCGACCCGGTCACCTGGACCGAGGACGGCTGGTTTTTGATAAACGGCGGAAACGGCCCCAGCGAGGAGCAGACCGCGCCCGATCTGCCGCCCTTTGAGGGGGAGCCGAAAAGCTTTTTCGACGACTTTGACCAAAGCAAATTCGGGCCGCGCTGGGAGTTTGTGCGCAACCCGAATTATGACTGCATATCGCTGAACGATGAAAAAAAGTCTCGACTGCGGCTCTATACCGCGCCGGGAAACATGTATGAGGTAAAGGCCAAAAACATACTGGTGTGCCGCGAAAGCGAGCTTTGCGGCGCGGCCGAAACGCTCATGGAGTTTGAGCCCGCCGAGGGAACCCGCGCGGGCATGACCTGCTACTACAGCACCGCGACCTATATCAGGTTCAATGTGACAAAGCGCGGCGGCAAAAAATTGCTGGAGCTGGTCATAAACCGAAACGAGGGCGAGGAACTTACAGCCGAAGCCGAGATACCGAACGGCAAAATATACCTTCGCATCGAGACCGAGTATCAGACCCGCAGATTTTTGTACGGCTTTGACGGCGAAAGCTACACCGAGCTTGGCACAGTCGAGCCCTGCACGTTTTTGTGCGACGAGGGCGTGCCAAACGACCGCAAGCGCCACACCGGCACAATGACCGGCATCTTCGCCCACTCCGACGGCGAAAAGATCCCCGCCGACTTCGATTGGTTCAAGACGGAATATTAATTATATGTAATTAAGCAGGTCGCCGGGCCTGCTTATTATTGTTTTCGCTCCGTTTTGCTTTAGTACCTCCCTCGGGCGGAACCCCCAGTCCACGGAAACAAGGTCGATCCCCGCGTTTTCGGCGGTCAGTATGTCCACTTCGGAATCGCCGACGTACAGGGCGTCCTTTTTCTCAAATCCCGAAAGCCGCAGCACCTCGAGCACCGAGTCGGGCGCGGGCTTTCTTTTCACTCCCTCGCGCTCGCCCACGGCTGTTTCCACCGTGTCGGGGAAATATTTTTCGCTGAGACTGCGCACGGCGCGGTCGTTTTTGTTGGAAACTATCGCGCATTTTACGCCTCTTGCTTTAAGCTCTTCAAGCAGCTCGGGCACGCCCTCATACGGCTTTGTTTTCACGGCGCAGTTTTCGGAATAGAACGCGCGGAACTCGCCGAACACCTTTTCGTAGTCGGGGTTCTCTCTCCCGCCGGGCAGGGCTCGGGCGATCAGATTGCCTATGCCGTTGCCGACAAAATTTGTGACCTCGGCCACCGTCCGCGGCGGATATCCGAATTTTTCAAGGGAATGATTAACGCCGTCGGCCAGATCGTCTATGGTGTTGAGCAGCGTTCCGTCCAGGTCAAAAATAATTAATTTCTTCATGCTCATCCGTTCATCTCCCGCTCTATCTTCAAAAGTCTGTTGTATTTCGCGACGCGCTCGCCGCGGCAGGGCGCGCCCGCCTTGATGTATTCTGCGTTCACCGCCACGGCTATGTCGGCGATCGCGGCGTCCGAAGTCTCGCCGCTGCGGTGGGAGATTATCGGCGCGTATCCGTTGGTCTTGGCCAGCTCTATCACGTCAAGCGTCTCGCTCAGCGTTCCTATCTGGTTGGGCTTTATTAAAATCGAGTTGGCTATCCTGAGGTCAAAGCCCTTTTTCAGCCTGGCGGCGTTGGTGACGAACAGATCGTCGCCCACCAGCTTTATTTTTTTGCCCAGGGTGTCGGTCAGCATTTCCCAGCCCTCGAAATCATCCTCGGCCATGCCGTCCTCGATCGAGACGATCGGGTATTTGCGGCAGTAGCCGCTCCAGAGCTTGACCATATCGTCGCGGCTGAGCATGCGGTTCTGCTTCCAGAAATAATACTGTCCGCTTTCACCGACCTTTTCGGCCTCGCCGAACATCTCGCTGGCCGCCGCGTCGAGAGCCAGCGCGAAGTGGAAGCCGGGCTTGAAGCCCGCGCGGGTCACCGCGCTCATGATAAGTTTTATCGCTTCCTCGTCGCCCTGGAGCAGCGGCGCGAATCCGCCCTCATCGCCCACCGCGGTGCCGAGGCCGCGCTCGGTCAGAATATTTTTCAGCGTTTGGTACACGCGGACGCACCACATCAGACCCTGCTCGAAGCTCTTGGCGCCGATCGGGATTATCATGAACTCCTGTATGCTCAGGTTGTTGTCGCTGTGGCGTCCGCCGTTGATTATGTTCATCATCGGCTTGGGCAGTCTCGCGGCAGCCGCGCCGCCTATATACTGATAGAGCCCCAGCCCCAACGCGTTGGCCGCCGCGTTGGCCGCCGCAAGCGACACGCTGAGTATCGAGTTGGCGCCCAGACGCGACTTTGTATCGGTGCCGTCAAGCTCGATCATTTTTTTGTCGATCGCCCTCTGGTCAATGACGTTCATGCCGCGGAGCTTGGAGCGCAGGTGCTCGTTCACGACGCGCACCGCCTTCAGAACACTTCTGCCCATATATCTGGCGCCGTCTCCGTCTCTGAGTTCGAGCGCCTCGTGAGCGCCGGTAGACGCGCCCGAGGGCACCGAGGCTCTGCCCACGCTTCCGTCGTCTGTATAGACCTCGGTCTCGATCGTGGGGTTGCCGCGCGAATCCAGTATCTCCCTCGCTCTTATGTCCTCTATTCCTATATAAGATTTCATAGGCTTTTTCCTTTCGTTTTATCTTTTTAAAATAAGATTTCCCGATTTTTATTAATTATACCATATAATTAATTTTTTGTACAGTTCGGATTTTTGATGCGAGGCAAACGGACAATATTATCCGCCCGCCCGCCCTCGCACAGTGCGTCGTTTAAAACGACACACCCCGCGACACACTCCGAGCGCACTCCGCGACACACCCCGCGACACACCCCGCGAACATTATATAAACTAAATAAAACAAAACAAAATAAAACTAAATATATATTTCGCAATAAAAAATTTGTTTGAATATTATTCCCGAGGCTGCAAATACTGTATTTAGATTCAATTCAAGGATTTAGGAGGCGGACCATGGGAAACGGCAAGGTGGAGATCTGCGGAGTGAATACCTCAAAGCTTCCGGTGCTTTCGGCAAAGGAAAAGCGGGAACTGTTCGAAAAGATCAAGCAGGGCGACATGGAGGCGCGGCAGCGTTTTATATACGGAAATCTTCGGCTGGTGCTGAGCATTCTAAAGCGCTTCGGCAACCGAAACGAGAATATAGACGACCTGTTCCAGATCGGCTGCATAGGGCTTATCAAGGCGGTGGAAAATTTCGACACGGGCCACAACGTGCAGTTCAGCACCTACGCGGTGCCCATGATAATAGGCGAGATACGCCGCTACCTTCGGGACAACAACGCCATACGCGTCAGCCGCTCGATAAGGGACACGGCGTACAAGGCGCTGTCGGTCAAGGAAAAGCTGACCGCCGAGAGCGGCAAGGAGCCCGGAATAGCCGAGATCGCCAAGGAGATGGGCCTGCAGCCCGAGGAGGTCTCGATCGCGCTGGACGCCATCGTGGACCCGGTGTCGATGCAGGAGCCGCTCTACCACGACGGCACCGACGCCGTCTTCATCATGGACCAGATCAAGGACGAAAAGAACATCGACGAGTCGTGGCTCGAGAGCATTTCGCTCAAGGAGGCGATAAGCCGTCTGAGCGAGAGGGAGCAGCACATTATAAACCTGCGCTTTTTTCAGGGCAAGACCCAGACCGAAGTGGCCTCCGAGATCGGGATCTCTCAGGCGCAGGTATCGCGGCTCGAGAAAAACGCCCTCAACCATATGAGAAAAAATTTATAATACCAAACAGGAGTGATAATTATGATAAAAAAATATAAAAGAATCTGCGCTTTGGCGGCGCTGACGGCGCTTTTGCTTTCGTTTGCGCCCGCGGCGCGCGCCGAGAACCTTGATACAGCAAGCCAGGTAGACACCGACGTTTCGGCAAACCTTGTCACCGGAAAATCCGGCATACTTATGGAGCCGGAATCGGGCAACGTGCTCTACGAGTTCAACCCGGACGAGAGAACGCAGATAGCCAGCGTCACCAAGGTCATGACCATGCTGCTGATCTTTGAGGCGCTTGACAGCGGCAAGATACATTACGACGACGTGGTCAGCGTCAGCGAGCACGCGGCGTCGATGGGCGGCTCGCAGGTGTATCTGGAACCCGGGGAGCAGATGAGCGTCGACGACATGATAAAGGCGATAGCCATAGCCTCGGGCAACGACGCGGCCGTGGCGATGGCGGAATTCGTGGGCGGCAGCGAGGAGGCCTTTGTTGAGATGATGAACAAAAAGGCGGCCTCCCTCGGCTGCGAGAACACGCACTTCCGCAACTGCAACGGGCTTGACGAGCCCGAGGACCACTACAGCTCGGCTCGCGACGTGGCGAAAATATCATGCGAGCTCGCAAAACACCCCGACGTTTTCAAGTACACCACCACATGGATGGACAGTCTGCGCGGCGGCAGCTTCGGCCTTTCGAACACCAACAAGCTGCTGAAATCCTACAGCGGCGCCACGGGGCTCAAAACCGGCTCCACGAGCATAGCAAAATACTGTCTGTCCGCGTCGGCCGAGCGCGACGGCATGAAGCTCATAGCGGTGGTGCTGGGCGCGCCGAGCACTGCGGAGCGTTTCGGCAGCGCCGCCAAGCTGCTGGACTACGGTTTTGCCAATTACTCGGTGGTTAAGGGCGACGAGCTGGTGGGCGCGATACCCAACGTCGCGGTGCAGAGCGGCGAGCGCGACAGCCTGCCGGTGGAGCTTTCGGGCAGCACGAGCTATATCGTCAAAAAGGGTAACCAAGACAAGATCGAGACCGAGATCAGCCTGAGCTCGATCTGCCAAGCGCCGATCAAGGCGGGCGACACCGTGGGAAACGTTATCTTTAAAATAGACGGCCAAAAAATCGGCGAAAACCCCATAACCGCCGCCTGCGACGTCCCCAAAATAAGCTTCGCTCAAATGTTTGAAAAAAATATCAAAAAGTTTTTGACAAAATAAACCGGCGGAGCGGCATGACACCATGCCGCTCCGTCGAACGCAGTGATCAGCGAACAGGGTTCCCCTCTGACGCCGCAAGGGGCTCGGCGGAAACACGACGGGCGCATGAAAAAATAATGGAAAAATAAAGGAACTGTAACACAAAAAGAGGTAAAATAGTGTATACTTAAATGCGAAAAGATGATATATGATGCCGCAACGCGGGATCTGAAATAGTTTAGGAGGACGTTATGAGCATACTGAAAATCACGCATATTTCCGCAGCCGGACAGGTTTTAGCGTCCGCCGCTGGAGAGGATCAAGTCCGACTGACCGCCGCGCTGAACGAGGATGACATCCTTCTCTTTTCAGCCGAAAAGGGAGCGTATGTTTGGACTCATGCGGGCAAAGGAACGCAGGAGAGCCTGATCTATGCCGCGGCGGGGGAGTTCCGCTTTCCCATTCCGTCCGGAGAAGCGAAAAAGGGCTTCCCGCCCGACGCCTTTGCCGGGGAGCAGACCGTTACTCTGCGCAGCGCGGAACCTGCCGATTTGACGGCGCGACGCAATCTGGCGCTGAATCCGCTGGATGTGCGGCTGCCCGAGGAAGTCAACGACCCGGACGCTCCCGAATGGAGCAATCCGACCGATTCATGCGCTGTGGCTGAGGGAAAAATTGCCGCCTTCCCGCATGCGTACGCGAACCGTACCACCCGAAACGAGGGGGATTTCTTCGCGCGAAACGCGATAGACGGCTGTACCTTCCGAGGTGGACACGGCGCATATCCGTATCACTCCTGGGGCGGCGCCGTGCATGAGGATCTTTCCCTGACCGTGTATTTCGGCCGAACGGTTTTGGCGGACACGCTGGTGCTCTATCTGCGCAGCGACTTCTCACTGAACGCTCAGGGGCAGGAACATGACACCTATTGGCACACCGCGGTGATTGAATTTTCGGATGGCGAAATGTTGGAACTGACGCCGCAAAAAACCGGAGAGGGACAGGTCTTTACATTCCCGCCCAAGCGGACGGAATGGGTCAAGCTGCAAAGGCTGGACCCCTATTGGACAGAGAAAAGTCAGAATTTTGCGGCGCTGAACCAGATCGAGATCTGGGGCCGCGACATTACGGATTAAGATCTCCGCATATAAAATACCATAAGGCGCATCTCGATGATGCGCCTTATAAACTGTCGATTTGTATTTCACTGCGAATGTAGAAATTGATGTGCTTCGGTAGCAGGAAACGGCACGCATTAAAACAAATCGGAATGCGTTCCCGTCCGAGACAATGTTAAGCATCAGCTGTTCAGATCCTCCACAAGAGCCTCCACCGAGTCAAACGGGCCGGAAAGATTTTTATGATCGCGGACTTCTTCAAGTACCTCAAGCGTTTCGGGATTCGGAAGCCTTATCTCAAACGGAATTCCGCCGTACATAATACTTTGATTTAAAAAAATAGTCACCGCGTCGGAAATCGTCAGTCCGAAATGTTTGAACAATTCCTCGGCTCGCGATTTTGTGTCCGGACTGATACGCACGTTTATATTTGACGTTTTAGCCATAATATCATCTCCCGAAAATAATTGTATCACGTTGTAGACATATTGTCAACACGAAGTGCTGCAAAATTTGTTGCCAAAATTTCTACAAAAATTATTTTTGTAAAATATTGCATTGTCAAATTTTACAAGAGTATTACAGAAATTTTGTGTTTTTTATTACTTTTGTTACAATGCCGTAATATTTTTTAAGAAACTTTCGGATTTTCTATTTACAAATTTTATTTTCGTGGTATAATATATTTTATAAGAGTATAATTGCGATTGATAGCAAGCAGAGGAGGAAATAAAGTGTTTCAGTTTGATACGGAATCAACAAACCCCGCCAAAATAAAAGTAATCGGTGTCGGCGGCGGAGGTAATAACGCCGTAAACAGAATGATCGAAGCTCAGGTAAAGTGCGTCGAGTTTGTAGCCGTTAACACGGACAAGCAGGACCTCACGCTTTCGCAGGCTTCTCAGAAAATACAGATAGGCGAGAAGGTCACCAAGGGTCTCGGCGCGGGCGCCATTCCCGAGGTTGGACAGAAGGCCGCCGAGGAGAGCGTTGAGGATATCAAGAAGGCCGTTCAGGGCGCGGACATGGTTTTTGTTACCGCGGGCATGGGCGGCGGAACCGGTACCGGCGCGGCCCCCATCGTGGCGAAGATCGCCAAGGATGAAGGCATACTCACGGTCGGCATCGTTACCAAGCCTTTCTGGTTCGAGGGCAAGACCCGCCAGAAGAACAGCGACATCGGTATCACAAACCTTATGGGCGCGGTGGACACCCTTGTTGTTATACCCAACGACAAGCTTCTGGAGGTCGCCGAGAACAGAACTCCTCTGACCGAGTCGTTCAGAATGGCGGATGATATTTTAAGACAGGGCGTTCAGGGTATTTCGGACCTGATCTCAAGACCCGGCCTCATCAGTTTGGACTTCGCGGACATAAAGACTATTATGAAAGACACGGGCTTTGCTCACATGGGCATAGGCAGCGCCACCGGCGAGAACAGAGCCGAGGAAGCCGCCAAGAAAGCCATACATAGCCCGCTCCTTGAGACGACGATCGAGGGCGCGAAGGGCGTTATCTTAAACGTTACGGGCGGCGCGGACCTGGGTATCCTCGAGGTCAAGACCGCCGCGGAGCTGGTTCAGGAAGCAGCCGACGCGGACGCCAATATCATTATCGGCGCGATCATCGACGAAAATATGGGCGATGAGATCTCGATAACGGTCATTGCCACGGGCTTTAAGGGCAATGTTCCCGGCCAACAGGAAAAGCAGGAGGACGCCAATCCCTTCTCGAGCTTTTTAAACCAGTTCAACATGAACAACAATAACGGCCAGGCGCAGGCTCAGCAGCCGGCGCCTCAGCAGCAGCCTTCATTCACGCAGCAGAGGCCGTCGTTTAACACGCCTCCCTCATCCAACCTGTTCAGCAAGGTCGGCGAGGACGACGGGATAGATGTTCCGGTGTTCCTGCGCAGGAAAGACAGATAAAGATATTTTGGCGGCGCCTTTTGCGGGCGCCGCTTTTTTATGCTTTTAATCTGATTTTTTGGCCGACGCGGAGCTTGTCGGGATTTGTGATGCCGCTCGCGGCCACTATGTCTTCGACCGTGGTTTTGTACCGCTTGGCGATGTTCCACAGGGTGTCGCCCGGCTGCACGAAATAAATTATGTACGACTGCATGCCGCCGCCTTGATCGGTCTCGGGCTCTATGCGCTCAAATGACGTCACGATCTTGATCCTGTCGTTTTTTATAAGTTTCACCGATATACCGATAAGCATGCGCGCTTCGACCGTGTCGGGACCGGTGATGTTGTAGCTCAAATGATTGACGAACACCTTTGCGTCGCAGGCGGCCCTTCCGCCCAAGGCTTCGCCGCTTATGTCAAAGCTGTGCTCAAACGGCGTTTTGGTCTCAAGAGCCAGCAACGGCTGGTTCTCGTCGTTTGACAAGCAGAGGGCCTTGATCGAGACCGAGCCTTTTATTTTCACCGTTCCGTCGCTGATGTCGATATCGTCAACAGAGGTCCCGGTCGCCGTTATCGAGCAGACACCGGTTATTTCGGCGTCCGCGGGCTTGCGCTTTAAGGCGCATTTGTGGCTGATCTGCGCGGTCATGGTCTCGGCTATCTGCTCGGGCGCGGTCTCGGAAAATTCGGGCACAAGCTCGCCCCCGCCGGTGCAATAGCCGTCGCTCACCGCTCCGGGCTCAGAGATAATATATCCGCTGACGACCACGCCGATAACGATCTCGGCTCCGATCTCGCGCCTTTCCCCGTCCATATTGTCCATGACCTCGGTGTATATCTCGCGCACGTTGTACTCAACGTCGCACTCCATATCCTCGACCGCCTTGGGCGCGTCGAAGCTCTCATTGTACGGTATCGAAAATTCGGCCGTGCGGACGCGTGTCCCGCCGCTGTTTTCTCCGGGCTCCGCCTCGTCCTCGTAAAGCACGCTGACTTTAACGCTGCCGCCCAGTTCGGCGCAGCCGTCGGCCATGTCAGCGCGCTCGGGCTCAACCGACGCGGCGGCACAAAGCACCTCGCCGATCTGAGGCAGCTTGCCCGAGATCTCATGCTTGCCGCGGACTATTATGCTGCCGTCCGACGTGAACTGCTTGTCGGCGAAGCGCAGCGGCGTTTTTTTGAGCCGGATGTCCGTGTTTTTGGGAGGCGGGCACTCCCCGCTCTGCCCACCCTTGCCGCGGCTTAAGGGCAAAAGGTCGGCGAGCGGCGGCTCGGGCTCCTCCTCCGCTCCTACCGGAAGCTCGAGGCACTCGCATCTGCATATTTTCACGCCCACATTGACGCCTATCCTTATATTGACCTTGCGCGAATTTATAAGCGTGCCGTCGAGCGAGTCGATCTCCGCCTCGGCGCTCACGCGGTCGTCGGGCGTAACGCCATTTGAATCGACTGTGACACTGAAATCGCGGCTCATTTCAAGAGATTTGACCGTTCCTATCACATCGCCCTCGGGCAGATACAGCAGCGCCGCCTTGACCGTTCCCTCGACGTGCGCCTTGTCCTGCCCGGGCGTCACGTCGGTAACATAGGCCCTGGCCGATACGTCCAGTATCTTTTTTATGTCCGGCTTCACATCGGGCACGATAAGCGGCTCGTCTATCACCGCGCGTCCGAACTTCATCGCCACAGTGCGGCATATATCATATTTTTCGGTTTTTAATTTGATCTCCGCCATAAGTATCACCTTTCTTTCAAGCACTTAGTTAACAATATGTTTTTTGCTCTTGATTTATGCCGCGTTTTGTGATAAAATCAAAAAAACGGAAACAATAAAATATAAAACGAAAGGGGAATTTTAACATGAGTGCAAAAGAATTAAAGGGTTCAAAGACCGAGGCAAATTTGATGGCGGCATTCGCCGGCGAGTCGCAGGCAAGGAACAAGTACACCTACTACGCGAGCAAGGCCAAGAAGGACGGCTATGTTCAGATAGCCGAGATATTCGAGGAGACCGCCAACAACGAGAAGGAGCACGCCAAGATCTGGTTCAAGCTGCTCCAAGGCGGCGGAATACCCGACACCAAGGCCAACCTCAAGGATGCGGCCGAGGGTGAGAACTATGAGTGGACCGACATGTACGCGGGCTTTGCAAAGGACGCCCGCGAGGAAGGCTTTGACGACATCGCAGACCTGTTTGAGGGCGTCGCCAAGATCGAGAAGGAGCACGAGGAACGCTACCGCAAGCTGCTCAAAAACATCGAGGACGAGTGCGTATTCTCAAAAGACGGGGACGTTATCTGGCAGTGCGCCAACTGCGGCCATATCGTTATCGGCAAAAAGGCTCCCGAGGTATGTCCGGTCTGCGCGCATCCGCAGAGCTACTTTAAGATCAAGCCCGAGAACTATTAATTAAATGAGGATCCTGGGAATTGACCCCGGCTTCGCGATCGTGGGGTACGGGGTCATTGATTACATAGGCGGCAAATTCAAGATAGTGGAATACGGCGCGATAACTACCGAGGCGGGAGAGGAAATGAACTCCCGCTTTAAAACCATTCACGATGATCTGAACACGATAATCGAGCGCACCAAGCCCGAGTTCATGGCAATTGAGGAACTTTTTTTCAACAGCAATCAAAAGACGGCCATAAACGTGGCTCAGGCGAGGGGTGTGCTGCTGCTTTCCGCACTGAACCACGGCGTGAGGATATACGAGTACACGCCGCTGCAGGTCAAGCAGGCCATAGTGGGCTACGGCAGGGCGGACAAAAAGCAGGTGCAGTACCTGACAAAAACCATGCTGAACCTCAAGGAGGTGCCCAAGCCCGACGACACGGCCGACGCGCTGGCGATAGCGGTCTGCCACGCCCATTCCTACAACCCGCGAATGGCGCGGCAGATAAAATAGGCATCCGTTTTGCCTCCTCCCGGGAGGAGGTGGCAACGTAGTGATTAGCAAATAGCGAATAGAATCCCCCCTCAGTCGCCTTCGGCGCCAGCTCCCCCGAGGGGGCGCCTATTTTTCGCACCTCTCCCCAAGGGGCAAGGCAAAAACAGCAAATACTTCTTGCATTAATATAACATTTGTGCTATAATCGGGTTTGGCGGTTTTCCGCACGAATAATTACTGATCGGAGATAATATCATGTCATTTATATTTAAAAAAGAGATACCGTCGGCGGAGCATTTAAAAGAGCTTCTGCCGGTGCCCGAAGCCTGCGTGAAAATGCGCGAGAAAAAACTCAGGGAGATCGAGGATGTGCTGGCGGGCAGAGACGATCGTCTGCTGCTTATAATCGGCCCTTGCTCGGCGGACAACGAGGACTCGGTGTGCGAGTATATTTCCCGTCTGGCGGAGCTTCAGGAAAAGGTCAGCGACAAGATCTTGTTTGTGCCCCGTATCTACACAAACAAGCCCCGGACCACCGGCGAGGGTTACAAAGGCATGATGCACCAGCCCGACCCCGGCGAGGCGCCCGACGCGTTCCAGGGCATCAAAGCCATCCGCCGCATGCACATCCGCGCCATGCGGGAATCGGGAATGATTGCGGCGGACGAAATGCTGTATCCGGGCAATCATCCTTATCTTGACGACATACTGGGCTATGTGGCGATCGGCGCCCGCTCGGTCGAGGACCAGCAGCACCGCCTGGTCTCCAGCGGCGTTGATCTGCCTGTGGGAATGAAAAACGGTACCGGCGGCGACATCGGAGTTATGCTCAACGCGATATACGCGGCGCAGCACGGTCACGACTTTATCTACCGCACCCACGAGGTGGCCACAAAGGGAAATCCCTACGCCCACGCTGTGCTGCGCGGCGGCATAGACGAGCTGGGCCGAAACGTGCCCAATTACCACTACGAGGACCTGCTGCGCATCGCCGAGGAATACGATGGGAAGGGCTTTAAAAACCCCGCGATCATCATCGACACCAACCACAACAACTCGGCGAAAAAGCACAAACAGCAGCCGCGTATCGCCTCGGAGGTGCTGCACAGCATGACCTACGAGCCGCTGCTCAAAAAAATGATCAAGGGCTTTATGGTCGAAAGCTACCTCGAGGACGGCTGCCAGCCCATCGGCGGCGACATGGTCTACGGCAAGTCGATCACCGACCCCTGCATCGGCTGGGCGGAAACCGAAAAAATGGTATACAAAATAGCGGGCATGGTTTAGGCCATACCCGCCTTTTTTATACTTTATACTTGTTGTTTTTTATCATGTTTATCACTCGTTGGCGCATCGACTCGGGCGCTATGACCTCGCAGCTTTCTATGTAGTTCTCCGCCCAGTACTCGATACCCATCAGGCTTCCGGTGACGGTCAGGTCAAAGGTTTCCCCGCCGCTGTTTTCGGTTATTTTTATCTCGCTGCCGAAGCGGTCAACGACCTGGTCCAAAATAGAGATATCGCATCTGAGCACAACAGTGCCGATCTCGCCGCCGTACATAAATATCGAACGGTCCGCGTAGCGCCCGGGCGAAAAATCGGCGGGCGGCGGAACGCGCTTCTCGTCGATTATCTCAATGCCTTTTATTTTGTCGATCCTGAACTGGCTTATAGGGTCGCCGTGGGCCGCGCAGTTGCAGAGCAGATAGTAATGCTCGTTCGCCGCGACTGTCGCGTAAGGGCTCACGGTATATTTGCCCTCTCTTTTGGGCTTCAGTTTTTTGTCAAGCCCGTACTTTAAATATGTGAATCTGACTTTTTTCCCGTCAGCCACAGCCTCGTCCAGCAGATCAATGTTCAAAAACACCTCTTTGTTGTCGGTCTTGCGCGTTGTTACCGGCGCCGTCAGAGAAGCGTAGCTCCTGCGTTTCTTGGCGGGCAGCAGCTTTTGCAGCTTCTCGGCCAGCTCGGCCGAATAGCCGTCGGGTATCCCGGTATTCGAGTAAACGCTGTCGATCAGCATCCTGATCTCCGAGGCGTCGAAATCGCGGTTCTCGAGATAATAGCCCTTGCCGTTTTCCTCTGGCGTTGAAATCTCATAACCCATTTCGGAAAGCACGGCCATACAGCTGTACACCGTGCGGCGGTCGATCTTTAGATCATAGTCCCGCTCCATGTGTTTTATGATGTCGCCCATCTTTAATATGTTGTCATAATCGGTGTACTCCTTGAGGATCTCCAGCACGCACACCGTGTTAGCCTTGGCGGTAAGCTTCATGTCTATCCCTCCGTTCTTAAATTATAACATTTGTTTTGATTACAGTCAATATTATACAAGATCCGACACGCAAAAAATTGCACAGGCACCGAGCTTTTATAATGTTATAAATTTTCAGGGGTTTTAGGGGACGAAGTCCCCTAATCCGTTCCGCCCGAAGGGCGGAGCGAACCCGCCCGGGCGCGGCGGGCGGAACCGGGCATGGGCTGTTATATTTTGAAAAACAGAGTTTTTCTGCGAATAAAGAGAGACGGAAAATTTCCGTCTCTCTTTGTTTATTCGGAATGGTTTTTGCCTCTCGCCTTGGCGCGGAGCTGGTTGTTCAGGATCTTTTTTCTTATTCTCAAATGCTCGGGCGTCACCTCAAGAAGCTCGTCGTCCGCCAGGAACTCAAGGCAGGCCTCAAGACTCATCTGCACGGGAGGCGTCAGCTTGAGCGCCTCGTCGCTGCCCGACGCGCGGGTGTTGGTGAGCTGCTTTTTTTTGCAGACATTGACGTTTATGTCCTCGGCCTTGGGGTTCACGCCCACGACCATGCCCTCGTATACCCGGACGCCGGGGCCGATAAACAGCGAGCCTCGATCCTGGACCTTGAACAGTCCGTAGCCCACCGACTCGCCCGTCTCGAACGCCACCAGCGAGCCTGTGTGACGGCTGTGGATCTCGCCCTTAAAGGGCTGATAGTCATAAAACACCGAGCTGAGTATTCCCTCGCCCTTGGTGTCGGTCAAAAACTCGCTGCGGTATCCCAGAAGGCCGCGGGACGGGATCAGATACTCAAGACGCATCCTGCCGCCCTGAGGCGACATCGACTGCATCTCGCCCTTGCGCTGTCCTATCTTTTCCATAACGGCGCCCATGCTTTCCTCGGGCACGTCGATAACCAGTTTCTCTATCGGCTCGCACTTTTCGCCGTTTATCTCTTTGTAGAGCACCTTGGGCGTGCCCACCGAGAACTCGTAGCCCTCGCGGCGCATGGTCTCGATAAGGATAGAGAGGTGCATCTCGCCCCTGCCCGCCACGCGGAAGCTGTCGGTGGTCTCGCCGTCCTCGACTCTGAGCGACACATCCTTCAAAAGCTCGCGGTTCAGCCTGTCGCGTATCTGTCTGGTGGTGACAAACTTGCCGTCGCGGCCCGCGAAGGGGCTGTCGTTTACCGAGAATGTCATCTCGATCGTGGGCTCGCTGATCTTTACAAAGGGCAGCGGCTCCACGCTTTCGGGCGCGCATATCGTGTCTCCGATCGTGATATCGGGTATGCCCGAAAAGCAGATTATGTCGCCCACCTCGGCCTCATCGACGGCTGTTTTGCCCAGTCCGTCAATTTGATAAAGATTTACCATTTTGGCCTTGTAGGGCTCATGGTTCTCGTGGTACTCGGCGACCGTGACCTCCTGATTGTGCGCGATCCTGCCGCGCTCGATCCTGCCTATGCCGATCCTGCCAACATAGTCGTTATAGTCTATCGAGGACACCAGCATCTGCAGCGGGCCGTTCTCGTCGCCCTCCGGGGCGGGTATATAATTCTTTATCGTCTCAAACAGCACTTTAAGGTCCTTGCCCTCCTCGTACTGGGAGAGCGAGGCCGTGCCCGCTCTGCCCGAGCAGAACAGGATCGGGCTCTCGAGCTGCTCATCGTTGGCGTCAAGCTCGATCAGCAGGTCGAGTATCTCGTCGGGTATCTCGTCGAGACGCGCGTCGGGACGGTCGATCTTGTTGACGACCACTATTACCCTGTGGTTCATCTCGAGCGCCTTTCCGAGCACAAAACGCGTCTGAGGCATGGGGCCCTCTGCGGCGTCAACCAGCAGGATAACGCCGTTTACCATCTTGAGTATGCGCTCCACCTCGCCGCTGAAATCGGCGTGTCCGGGAGTGTCGATGATATTCATTTTTATATCCTCATAATATACCGAGGTGTTTTTCGAAAGTATCGTGATCCCGCGCTCGCGCTCCAGGTCATTGCTGTCCATCACGCGCTCCTCGACCACTTGGTTCTCGCGGTAAACGCCACCCTGCTTGAGCATCTCGTCAACCAGGGTGGTCTTGCCGTGATCGACGTGGGCGATAATAGCTATATTTCTTAAATCCTGTCTGACCATAAAAATCTCCTTCTTCCTCCGCCGCGCTTTCCGCGCCGTCACAAAGCGGCTTCATTTTGTTGAAGCCGCCTGTTTTGCGTTATTTAATTATATCATACCGTATGCCCCGTGTAAATGCCAAATATATTCAAAATTTGCGCGCGAAACGCGCCCCTATTGGGCATTTTCCTACACAAGCCACAGTCCGCCGCAGTCGGGGACCGCTTTTTTGAAACCCCGCAGCGCTTCCTCCGCCGCGCCGCGGTCGAGAAATATCCCGAAAACCGCACTGCCGCTGCCGCTCATAAGCGCGCGCTCGGCGCCTAAGTCCTCGAGCAGAGTTTTGTATTCCGCGATCTCGGGCACGGCGGGTATCGACACGCTCTCAAAAACGTTTCCCATGCTTGAGAATATTTTTCGCGCGTCTCCGGCTTTTATTCCCTCGGCCAGGCGGTCGATATCCATGCCCTCGGGCTTTTTGGAAAAATCCAGATTTTCATACGCCCATTTGGTGGAAATGCTCTTTTTCGGCTTGGCTATTACAAAGCTCATTTCGGGCGGGTCGGGCAGCGGCGTCAAGACCTCGCCTATCCCCTCAGCCAGGGCGCAGCCGCCCATCACGCAGAAGGGCACGTCGGCGCCAAGCCGCTGTCCGATGTCAAGCCTTTCCTCAAGGGTGAGCGGACCGCCCAGCTGTTCGTTCAGCATGTTTATCACGCCCGCCGCATCGGCGCTGCCTCCGGCCATTCCCGCACCCATGGGCACGACCTTTTTGATTTGTATGTCGCAGCCCGGAAAGGCGCCGATCCTGTCAAATACCGCCTCGGCCGCGCGGTACGCGATATTGTCCCGCCCGAGCGGCATGGCGGGGTCGCTGCCGCTCAGCGTTATTTTACCGTCGCCGCGCAGCGAAACGTTGACCTCATCGCCGAAATTTACGCGCATCATAACCATACGCACCGTGTGGTAGCCGTTCGGCAGCCTGCTCAGCACGTCGATAGCCAAGTTGATTTTAGCCCTGCAAAGCATAGTTTATCACCTGTTTTATATTTTTTCCGCCACAGCGGGCGGCCGGGGTCGTCCGCCCCTACGGTGTTTTGCGTACTATTATCCTATTCATTATTCGCTAATTACTAATCACCACGTTCCCACCTCCGTCTTTTCGCCTTCGGCGAAAATCCACCTCCTCCCGGGAGGAGGCGTTAATCAGGCGCCCCCTCGGGGATAATCAGCAAGCTTGCTTGCGGGTTCAAAGCTATCTTTCAAAATTGCTTGCAATTTTGACCAAGAGCTTCCTTAATGCTGTCGGGCAACGCCCGGCTGAGGGGGGAAGCCTAGTCCCTAGACCCTATTCCCTAGTACCTACGTTGAGGCAAACGGGCGGCAGATTGCCGCCCCTACAAGAAGCGGCGCAATTCGCGCGTTCTTGCTAATTCGATATATCATAGTTGCCCGTAGGGGCGGATATTATCCGCCCGCGCAATAAATATTTTCTCTAATCCTTATTTCCCCTAAGCTGCGTTCTCTTAACGTAACCCTGTGTGCCGTTGTAGTTGATCCCAGCGCGGCCGAAACCAAACATACAATTATTTTTTCATCTCTCTTTGCCTTCTGATTTTTATATATTTTAAAATTTTTCTTACTCGTTTAAAAATCTCCGCATTATGTTCCTCGCGATGGGCGCTGCGGTTTTTCCGCCGGGCGTGCCGTTGTTCTCGAGCAGCACCGCGACGCATATCTTCGGGTTTTCGGCGGGAGCGTAGCCCACGAACCAGGCGTGGTCCTCGCCGCCCTCGGTCTCGGCGGTGCCGGTCTTTCCGGCCACCGTGACCCCGTCGATTCGGGCCGTGGTTCCGGTCCCTTCCTCCACAACGCCGATCATCATGTCGCGCACATACGCAGCGCAGGCGGGACCCACGCTCTCGTAGAGCACCGACGGCCTTGTCTGGCCTATCACCGTGCCGTTCTCGGTTGTGACGGTCTCGACCAGATACGGCTTCATCATTTTGCCGCCGTTCGCCACGGCGGAGGCTGTCATCGCCACGTGCAGCGGCGTCATCACAAGTCCGCCCTGGCCGATCGACACCAGCGCGGCGTCGAGGTCGGTCATGCGTCCGTATTGTATCTCGCTCTTTGAAGTGGGTATGTCGAAATCCAAATCTTTGTTCACGCCGAACTTCTCGGCCTCGGCGCGGACGCTCTCGGCGCCCATCTCGTAGCCTAAGGTACAAAACACGTAGTTGCTGGACTTCTCAAACCCTGTCTTTATGTCGATATTTCCGAAGGCCTCGCCGCCGTAGTTGCTTACCTCAACGTCGCCCTGCTTGAAAACTCCGGGATCGTCGAACGTCTCGGTGGTCCTGCCGTTTTCGTAAACGGCCGCCGAGGTCACGATCTTATATGTGGAGCCGGGCGGATAAAGGCCCTGCGTGGCGCGGGCGAGGAACGGCGAGCTCTTGTCCTCCATTATTCCTTCCCAGTCGTCCTCTATGGTATTGGGGTCAAAATCGGGCAGGCTCACCATCGCCAGTATCTGGCCGGTGGTGGGCTCCATCGCGACTATCGCGCCGTGCATGCCGTCCAGCTGGTCGTAGGCGTATTCCTGCAGATAATCCAGCACGGTCAGGTGCAGGTTGTTGCCCGGGCGGTTATCGCCTATGCTTATGCCGATGTTTCCCTTGCCGACCAGGTCGGCGTCTCTCGACATCTCAAGCAGGGTCTTGCCGTACACCTGAGACGAGTAGCCGATAACGTGGGAATACAGCCGCCCTCTCGGGTACCTGCGCACGCGCGTTCCGTCGTCCTCGATCTCGGTCTCGGCCAGCAGCTCGCCCTCGCTTGAGTAAATGCTGCCGCGTTTTATGTGCTGCTCGCTTTCCCACTGGCGGCGGTTGTACGAGTTGGTATACACCTCTTTGGCTCTGAACATATTGAACCAGAGCAGGTAAGTGGCGAGCGCCAGAAACAGCAAGGCGATAACCACCAGCACTCTTATGATCCGCTTATTTACGTTCATCGGGCTCCCCCTTTCGCTCGGCCTTGGCGGAGATCGCCTGAATTATGCCCATTGAGGCGAAACTGATAACGATCGAGGTTCCGCCGTAGCTTACAAACGGCAGCGTTATTCCCGTCAGCGGGATCATCTTGATAACGCCGCCGATTATGATAAACGTCTGGAGCGCGAACATCACGGTCACGCCGAAGCTGACCGCCTTGTCGAACGGGTCGGACGCCATGATCGAGATCTTAAAGCAGCGGAAGGCTATCAAAAAGAACAGCAGTATTACCGCCACGCCGCCGAACACGCCCATCTCCTCGCATATAGCGGCGAAGATAAAGTCGGAATGCACCAGCGGGATATAGTAGGGCGAGCCGTTGCCCAATCCCCTGCCGAAATATCCGCCCGAGGATATGGCGAACAGCGACTGCGCTATCTGATAGCCTCTGTTAGAGATGTCCGACCAGGGGTCGATCCAGTTGGCTATGCGCACCTGAATGTGGTACATAAACCGCCAGCCCAGCAGACCGATTATCACCAGCGCGCAGATATTGAGCGCCAGCAGCCTTTTGTCGGGCTCGTACACATATATCATGAAAAGATAGATCGAGAACATAACAAGGATGGTGCCCCAGTCGCGCTGCAGCACCAAAAATCCCACAAACACGTAGGTTATCAGCAGCGCCGTCCATTTCGGTTTGATTTTGCCGAGCAGCGGCTTTGACCAGCTGCCGCTTGTGTAGCACGCCAGGCACATGATAAACAATATCTTGGTTATCTCGGACGGCTGAAAAGATATCGGGCCGATCGAGATCCAGTTCCTGGAGCCGTAGACCGTGGTGCCGAACACGAGCGTTATCAAAAACAGCAGCGTTCCGCCGATAAAATACAGGTACCACAGCCTGCTCCAAACCTTGACGTTGTAATATACAAAATACGCGATAAAGAACACCGCGCCGCCGACCAGTATCCAGATTATCTGGCGGAAGGCGTAGCTCAGATTTATCCTGCACAGCAGAAGCACGCCGATGGATATGAGCATAAACACCATCAGCATTATAAACTTGTCGCCCATACGTCCCAGCACAAGCGCGGTGTACATGACCAGAAACAGCGCCAGCACCGCCGCACCGGTGTACAGGATATTCAGATTATAGTTATTTTCTTTATTTATAAACAGCAGACCGAACCCCAGCACATTGAGCAGGATCAGCAAATAAGCGGGCTTGCGGTAGCTTGCGGATTTTAAGCGGTCAATTCCCATAGTATCACCTCTCAGGTCTCAAACACGAAGTTCAGACCGCCGATCGAGATCACGTCCTCGGGGTCGAGGATCACCTCGCTCAAAATTCTTTTGCCGTTTATCGTCGTTCCGTTTCTGCTTCCCAGGTCCTCAAGGTACCATTCGCCGCCCTCGTACCAAATGATGAGGTGCTTCTGCGAGATAAAGCTCTCGTTTATCACGATGTCGCACTCGGGGTTCCTGCCGACGACCGCCTCGCCGTATATGTTATAGCGCCGCTTGAGCGGGCTGCGCGGCTCGGTTTTCGACTTCACGGGTCTCAGACTGGCGCACGCCTCGTCGGCAATGCTGTTGTCCTCGAAGCGGCTCATTTTTTTGACGTCCAGATATATGAGGCGGATCACAAAAATTATGAAAACATATATTATCACCGTGAAAACATAGCTCAGGATCGTTGATATAAAACTGTATACAGTCATAATGTCCTCCTTTAAAGCGCGCTCCGATTTGATTTAGTATTCGTTCCAGTAATCGTCGTCCTCGCGCGAATCCGCGGCGTTCTCGTTGACTATCTTGTGCTTCTTCTGCATTATATAAAGTATTATCGCGAACAGTACGCCCACCGCGAAGCAGCCTAAGTAAAGATAGACTATCGTCGGCGTCTCGAACTTCATTGTGGAAAGCGGATTATAGAACACCGTGTTCGACATATATCCGCTGTCGCCCGCGTCGAACTTGGCGGGCGACACCTGGCACATGCGCTCAAACAGCCGGTACAAAAACTCCGCCGCGCTTCTGCGGTCAAATCGGTTTTCGGTGTTGCACAGCGCCATGCCGTCGTTGATTATTCCCTCGCGCGCGCCCATTGCCAGCGCGGGCAGCGACTCCTTGTTCATGTACTGTATGTCGGGGTAGTTCAGGTAGATGCTCGCGTACGGGCGGTCGCTGTCGCTTCCCATGTCGGGATAGTAGTAGCCCTTGTATTCCACCAGCAGTCCGAGGCTCCGCACAAAGCTGTCCTCCAGGCCGACCGCCGAATTTCCGTTGAACCTGAGCCCTCCCTGGTCGGTGTACAGGCGGATATCCGCCTCAGCGATCGAGGCCACGTAGACCGCCTGAGGGTCGGACTCGTCAATATCGCTATAGTCGACTCTGGCGTCGGTATCGACCGTGAAGAGCATACCGGCTATCGCTCTGGCCGCGTCGTAGTTGGTGTACTGGTCATCCGGACGGAAGCGCCCGCCGGGTGCCGCGAAGTAGTCCTTTGACACAAGCTGCTTGATATGGTCCCGCTCATCGGCGGGCAGCTCGTCTATGTCGGAAATATTCGGCTCGCTGCTTTTTGTCTTATAAAGTCCGATCGAGTTGGTCTTGAACTCGATGGCACCGTTTATCGGGTCGTATATGCCGCCGATATTAAAGTCCCTGCCGTCACAGGTGTTGTACACGCTGTCGTACTCGCCGCCCGCGGGTATCGCGAAATTCACCTTGGTCGGCAGCTTGTCGATCAGGTTCATGTCCCGGTCGTAGAAATTGATTATATAGCCGCCGCCCATGGCCGCGCCCATCTCGACGGTGAACGAGCCGTGCCTCTCGATTATCAGATCGCAGGTCGCCTTGTCCATGATCAGGCTGTGGCTGTTGTCGCCGATCAGCACGCGCATATTGGAAATGCCCATATCATCGGCCTTGAGGCTCTCGTCAAACACGATGCGCGGCGGCGAGTTCTCGTTGAGGTCGGTCACTATCAGCTGTATCGGCACGACCACGTCCTTGTTGGGGTGGATGCCTCTGCGGTCGAGATTCTGCCAAAGCTCCGCGCTCGTGCGCACCGCCGCGGCAGCCGAGTCGCGGATCGTGTCGGCCGTTATCGTGACCGTGTTGTTTTCGGCCTTGAGGCGCGTTCCGGAGTTCCTGAGGCAGGCGGCGCTGATATACGCAGCGATCTCGTTGACCGCGGGGCCGTTTGGCGAGTTTTCGCCCAGGCCGTTAAGTATTTCGTTCAGGTATTTGTCGTACTCTTCGATCGAGGTGAATCCGCTTGTAGCTTCGTAGTCGATGGAAATATTCGGAAGCGCCCGCGAACCCTTTGACGCGTCGTCTAAAAATCCCATTTTTATCATGTTGTCGTCAAGAGATGTGACCGTGCCCAGCTCGGTGGCGACATAGCCGCAGGATGTGGGAGCGAGCCTTAGTTTCGCATAGTATAGCGAGCCGTTGTGTTTGCCGCTCGCGGACTCGAGGTACTCGGGTATATAATGGACCATGTAGGTGCCGTCGTCCAGCTCGGCAAAATACTGGATCTTGCAGCTCTCGGGCGAGCGGGTCCACATAGTGCCGTCCGAGTCCTGCTGGGGCGGATGGAAATTGCCGTCGGCATGGTCGATATAATACTTATCGGCGCTGTCGATAACGTGCGAGGGCGTGGTGTCGATATTAAACGTGTTTTTAACGCAGCGGCGCAGGTTCTCGGGCGTCACAAGCTTGGTGTCGCCGTATATGGGCGCGTTGGGATTTTCGCGGTCGGACTTGCTGTAGGCAAGGAACTGCCACCAAATGATCTCGGACATTTTATCGTTCCAGCTTGAGGGGTCAAGCGTGATCTTACCGCCGTTGTCGCTCTCGAACTCGGTCGTGTAGCAGGCGCCGAAGCGGCAGAGATAATCGGACAGCGACCTTTTGGCCTCGGCGCTCATGGCGTGGCCCGCGTCGTGATATGTCTTCGCCGGGGCGTCCGCGGCGGGAGCGTCATCGGCACGCACGGGAACAGCTGCGAAAGACGAAACAAGCAGCGTTATTAAAATAATCAAATACGTTATTTTGCGTGTTATCATATTTACATCCTCAACAATTAAAATTTGTTACAATTTATCATGATAATTATAGCACAGATAATAATTTTTTTCAATATGTATTTTTTATATTTGCTTCCGCGGTTGTACAATTGTCAATGATGGGTGACACTTTTTTTAAAAAATAAAAAGTTTCGCCTCAAGCTGTCCTTGTCAA
>CANQQJ010000032.1 GCA_947625905.1 uncultured Clostridia bacterium
TTGACAAGGACAGCTTGAGGCGAAACTTTTTATTTTTTAAAAAAAGTGTCACCCATCATTGACAATTGTACAACCGCCGCTGTTTTGACGGTCCGTCCTTTCTTGACATATTTACCGCGCGGTGATATAATTTTACGCGTGCATTTTATAATAACCAAACGAACGGAGGTGCGGAAATGAAAGACAAAAAAGCTTTATCGGCCGCGATGATCCTGGCGGCCGCAACGGGCTGGGGCCTTATCGGCGTGTTTTCGAGGCCGCTTGACGCGCGCGGTCTGAGCCCGATACAGATCACATTTACCAGAAGTCTGATCACGGCCGCGCTGATGGGGCTGTTTCTTCTGATAAAGGACCGCTCGCTGCTTAAGGTGCGGCTCCGTGATTTTTGGATGTTTTTGGGCAGCGGCCTTTTGAGCATAGTGTTTTTTAACGTGTGCTATTTTCTGACGATCGAGCGCACGACTCTTGCCGCCGCGTCGGTTCTGCTCTACACTGCGCCGTGCTTTGTCATGCTGATGGCCGCGGTGTTTTTCAAAGAGAAGATCACGGCGCAAAAGATACTCGCGCTGGTCCCCGCCTTCGCTGGCTGCGCTCTGGCAAGCGGCTTCACGGGCGGACAGATAGGAATTTTCGCGCTGATGACCGGACTGGGCTCGGGCCTGGGCTACGCCTTATACAGCATATTCGGCAAAGCCGCGCTGCGCAAATATTCGCAGCACACTATCATATTTTATACCTTTGCCGTGGCCTCGCTGGGGCTGCTGCCTTTTTCCGGTCTGCCGCATATCGCCTCGGTCATTGCGGGCGGAGGCGCGCCCGCCGCGCTGGGTCTCGGCGTGTTTTCAACGTTTTTGCCGTTTGTGCTGTACACAGCGGGGCTCGCCAATATCGACGCGGGCAAGGCGTCGGTGCTGGCGTTCGCCGAACCGATGGTCGCGGCAATAGCGGGAATACTTATTTTTCACGAATACCTGACGATAAAAAACGCGGCGGGCATCATACTGATCTTCGCCGCGATAGTGCTGCTTAATACCAACGTAGGGACTAGGGAATAGGGACTAGGGACTAGTACCCCCCTCAGTCGCCTTCGGCGACAGCTCCCCCAAAGGGCGAGCCTGAAAAGGACCAACGCCGGATTTGGCGTTGGTCCTTTTTATATTCTTATTGCTCCGGATTTATATATCTGATAAGTATTACCGCGGTCTCGGCTCGGGTTATGTCGGACGCGGGTCTTAGAGTGTTGTCCTCGTATCCGCTTACGATCTCCTTGCCGCAGGCCCATGCCATAGCCGCCCGCGCGTATTCCGAAACATTTCCGCTGTCGGCGTATCCCGAGATGTCCGCGCTCGCGCTGACATCTTCTCCGAGGTGCTTTGAGTATCTCCAGAGTATCGCCGCGGCCTGCTCGCGGGTCACCGCGTCGTCGGGGCCGAAGGTTCCGTCTCCATAGCCCTCGATAACTCCCGCCGTGGTTCCCCAGGTTACAGCCGAGGCGTAATACTCGTTTAGATCAACGTCGGAGTATATCGGCTCCGCCGCGGAATTTGCTCCGTCCAGTCTGTTCAGTATGCAGACGAACATTCCGCGTGTCAGCGTGTCGTTCGGAGCGAACATTGTGTCGGTCTCGCCTACCATCAATCCCAGACTGTATATTTCCGAAACCGCCTGATAGTACCAGTCATTCGGGTTCACGTCGATGAACGGCAGACCGCTGTCTACAGTGGCAGGCGCCGAGGTCGGCTGTTCGGGGGCTGTCGAAGCAGAAACGTCGGGCGCTTTGGTCGCAGTCGTTCCTCCGCTCGAGAAACCGGAGTTTCCTATCGTGCCGCCTCCGCTGTAGCTCGGTCTCGAGGTGTGAGTCGGCTCTGCCGTGGGCTCCGTCTCGTTCCCGATTCTGTACGGGTCGTTCAAATCTCCCGTGCCCTCCGCAAAGTCCGCGGACGCGTCCAAGTAAAACGCGGGGCGCACTCCTACGTAGGAGAGATCGGCGCTGCCGCTGCCTATTCGACCCGGCGAGTAAACATAGCGGACGTCGTAGCCGAGATCGGAAAGCGGTGTGCGCAGCCAGTAATGCCACTTTTTGCCGGGCTCCGGTCCGCCCTCACGCTTATACTCGTTGTTTTCGACGCACTCGGCCGTGGGCTCGCCTATATAGTAATCCTCGCCCAAAACGTCTCCGTTGTTATAAACCGCGCTCAGCTGTTTAGCGTCGAGCAGGAACATTTTGTCTGTAACGTACTCGGCGTATGAGCTGTCGAAATTAGCCTTCAGCTTATCTATCTCGTACTCGTACTTATGCGGTTCCGAACCTATCTCCGCCATACCCGCTTCATATTCGGGGTAAGCCAGTATGGATCTTTGCTTTACCGTCTTTACCGCGCTCAACTCGGCCTGCGTGAAGTTCGTTAAGAATCCCGCCTCTTGGTCGTAGGCGTTAAAACCGCTCCATACGTGCTCTTTGTCGGGCGGATTTCCGCAGAGCCATTCAACGCTGCCCGCGGCCGCCTCGGAATTAAGCCATGAGCGCATATTGCTGTCTGCCCAGTAGTTGGACGCTCCCGACTCTCTGTAGGGGTTTCGGCTGTGGGAACCCTCGGCGGTATTTGCGCCGCCCGCCGCGTCGAGAGGCTTCAGGCAGATTATCTTATCCGCCAGCATAAGCGGGCCGTTTTCGTCCGTGTCAACGCATCTCCACAGGATCGGCGCGCCGTAATACTCGCCCATCTGCAGGTAGCTGCCCAATTTGACACTTCCGGGCTCCGCCGTCGCCGCGGGTCCGGGCGTGCTCGTCTCAATCGGCTGTGCTGTCGCCGTGGGTTCGGGTGTGTCAACGGGTCCCGGCGGGACGTCGGTGTACAGCGTTATCGAACCGTCATACAGCTTGATGTATGCGCTGCCCCGGTCCTCCATTGTCACTGTCGCGTCGCTGATCGTTATGTTGTAATTTCCGTCATTCGCGTCTTCTTTTGCTCTTAACTCAATCAGACATACCTCGTCGTTGATCGGCACCTGTCCCGAGCAGCGTATCGTCACGGTTCCCTCGCCGACAACCGCCGCCATCGCGGCCGCGATGTCCTCGGACGCCATAATCGACACGAAATCAAACGTTTCACTGTCATAATTTATCGTCAACTTGTAGTCCACGACATCTCCGCTCGCAAACATATATACCGGTATATACGCATCCTCTCCGGCTTTGCAGTCAACATATCCCGGCGTCAGCAGCACGCCTTCTGTCCATGTGCTTCTAACCGTGTATGTCGCCTCGGACATGCCGCTGTATTTAAAGCCTTTCTTGACCGCGACAGCCTTTATCGTCGTGTCCTTGGTTATCGCGATTCCTCCGTTGTACAGTTTGGCGTTATCGGGGGTCAGCGTGTCATCGGTGGTGTAATATATTTCGGCCCCGTCAATAGAACATGTAAGAGTTGCTATCGTTCCGGTGTTCACTTCTCCCGAAGGATAGCTGAATCTCGGAGCGCTCACGGTTTTGACCTCGATCGCTTTTTCCGCTATATTGCTTGCGGTCATGCCGTCTTTGAACGCTTTAGCCTTAACGGTCGCCGTCTCGCTCAGGATAAACGGCTCGGAGCAGATCGGGCTGTTTTCGTCGGGCTCGCTGCCGTCGGTGGTATAGCGTATCTCGGCATTATCTGTTGCGCAGGAGGTTGTCACTTTCTTTCCGACATAGTAATCCGCGGCGTTTATCAGCGGCTTCTCTACCGTCTCGGGAGACGCTTCGGGTTCATGCACGTTGACTGTGAACTCGGCGGTTTGGCCCTCGTATGTGACAGTTATTATCTGCTCTCCAACTTCATCGGCAAGCTCGCTTATGTCATAATCCGTTATCTCTTCGGTTGTGTTATTGTCATAGCTTGCGATAACGGTCAATCCGGTCGTGTCAAGCGCTTCGCCCAGGGTGTACTCAAGTCTGTCGGGCAATTGTGTTATTTCTATTCCCGTGACGGACTTCGCCACAACCTCTATATCAAACTTGGCAGTATAGTCTCCGTATGTGACGGTCACGGTCTTGGTGCCGGTCGTCGACGTGTCATATCCCGATAATTTGTAATCGGTTATCTCTACGGCTGTGCCGTCGGAGTAAACCGCCTCAACGACAAGCCCGTTTGTATCAAGGGGCGTGCCCTCTATGACTGTTTTGTTGGTCGGCTCTGATGTGATTTCTATTCCCGTAATCGTCAACTTAGGTATCGTCTCGGTCACCGTGCCGTAGTCCGAGATATACTCCTGCGAGCCGTCGCCGCTTGATGTGGGCTCGGTTCTTGTGCCCTGTTTCCAGAAGTCTGTATCAGCGAGGGTCGGCAGCTCAAAAGTGTCAACGCTGTCACAGCCAAGACAGTATCTTTCGGCTGTTCCCGTTTCGGTTTGGGTCGGCTCTTTTGTTATCTTCCAATCGCCGTATTTGTGATGCACCGTGAAGTCGTCGGTCGCCTCGGCTCCGAGGAGCTCGCCTTCGGGGAATATGGCCTTTATCGTATAATTTCCCTCTGTATACGGGGCATCTTCCGTATAAGTCGAATCGTCGGCGTCCTTTTCCTTAAACTCATATGTCACGCCCTCGGTGCCGCCCGCATACATGGCTACCGGCGCCTGCATTCCCAGACCTCCGCAGTAGTAGTCTTGCATTGTCACGGTCGGGTCGGGGCTTCCCGCAAGTATGCTTGCCGGGAATTCAAGAGCAACATTTTCTTTTGATTCCTCAATGCTGTAATAGTCAGCGTCGTCGCCTAAAAGCATGATCTCGGTGATATTCACGGTTTTGTATTCTCGGGCTTCCGCCGAGGGGTTACCTTTCTCATCCGTGAACTCTCCTAACGCTAAGGCGTAAACATCATCCTCATCAATGTTCAGCGGTATCAGAAGCATATCGGCGTCGGGAGTTTCGTCATACGCCTTGCTGAACGCTATCGCCGCATATTCGATGGGTTTTTGGTTCATAACCACCGTTATCTCATCGCTGCCGCTGCCCGACAGGTTCACGCTTCCGCCGTACTCCGCGCGTATCTTGTTTTCGCCTATGGCAAAGCGCTTATCCGCCGTTATATTGAGCGTCGCTGTGCCGCTGTCCTTGGTTTGGTTGGTGTATTCAACATCGGCTGCGCCAAGCAGGGTATCGCCAAGGTAGAAGTTGACCGCGTCGGTCACAGCCGCGAGTATTATGCCAGAATCGGCTCTTGATACTTTGGCCGTCAGCGTCAGAGGATCGCCGTAGGTCACTTCTTGATCGGCGGTCGTCTCAACATGCGATGATCTTGTTCTGATCGACAGTCTTACCAGCAGTTCAATGTCATTTGTTCCGTACTCGTCAACGCTCATAAGCGCGAAGCCGGGCTCGTTTTCTTTTGCTGTTATCCTGATGTTGTACTCGCCCATAGTCAGCCCCTTGGGAATAAGCAGCGTGCTGCCGTTTGTTATTACAGCTCCGGTCCTGCCGTCGTCTGTTATCGTGTATGTGAATTTGCCTTCGGATGAAACTTCATCTTTTGCGTATGATATGTAATCGTCAAGATCAACTGTTATCGACGGGTCATAGCCCTCGTCGGCGTTGAGCTTTATCACATCGCTCTCGCCTCCGAACTTCACTCTGCCTATCGGGTACAGCGTCAGGTCTTTTTCTACTCTTGTCTGAGCGGTAAACTCGTCATAAGGCTCGCTCTCAGTAGTTGACCATTTTGCGAATATCTGTGTGTCATTTTCTGTCGGCAGTTCGGGAGGCGTTACCGTGCCGCCGTAGTTCACATACTGCGGTTCAAATATCGCGTCTGTGCTGCCGGCGTTAAACTCTACCTTGTATACCTGTTTGTTTATGTCACTCGAGAGGACGGGATGCTCATCTGTTCCGATAGTCTGTCCCCATACAGGGTTGGCACCGCCGTTTTGGAGCAGATGCGTGACAGAGCCGCTTTTGAGCTCATCGACGGTCTTTGCCTCGGGCGTTCCTGAATTTCCCGAACCGCCTATTCCGCTCGGGGCCGTGCCTTCGAGGTAATAGCAGTTGGTCACTTTGCTGTCCGGGCTTCCGCTGCCGCCCACTATAGCTCCGACATAGGCCGGTCCGCTGACGTGACCTAAATTGAGGCTGTTGCTGATATTGAAGGCCGCAAGATTATTGAGATCTTTCTCAAACGAGCCGACGATTCCGCCGGTTTTCACGGCGCTTTTTCCGCTGGTCCAAACATCACATTCATTCAGGCAGTTTTCAATAGTTCCGCCCTCGATGCAGCCGATGATGCCGCCCGAAAAATCTCCGCCGTTGACCGAGCCCGAAACAGCCAGATTTTTGACCATTCCGCCTCTGACAACTCCGAACAGGCCGGTGTATTCGCCGCCGTTTACGTAAAGTCCGCTGATGGTGTGTCCGCCGCCGTCGAATATGCCTTTGAACGGGTGTTCGTAGTCGCTGCCGATAGGCGTCCATGACTCTTTGCCCTCGCCGTATTTCTCCGACAGGTCGATATCGTTCGTAAGTTTAAAGTACGCGCCGCGTCCGCCGTCGTTTACAAATTCTCTGACCGATTTAAGCGTGTCAAGATCGGGGATCTCATACGGAGCCTCGGGTGTGCCTTCTCCTTCCAATCCTATCTCGGGATTTATGATAAGAATCGGCCTTCCCAAAATAAGGCTTTGTTTCCAAGAGTATTCTCCCAGCGTTCCGGCTAAACTCTCAAATTGCCGCTCGTCTTGCGCCGTTATGCCGGAGTCGTCTCCGGAGCCGCACGCGCTTTGGGCCGCGGTGCTCAGATAATATACGTTCTCGCTGTTGTTTGCGTTTGAAATTCCGTAAACAGCTCCAACGTTTGTGTTTCCCATGACCGCGCCGTAATTATAACTATTGGCGCAGCGCGCGCTGCCGTCCAGCAAAACGGTGTCGATCTCCCGATTTCCCGCTATGCCGCCGATATTTTCATCGCCGGTGACGGTTCCCGCGTTATACGAGTTTATAATTCGGCCGGTGTTGTGTCCCGCGATTCCGCCCACGTTTGTTTTTCCGCTTACCGCGCCTATGTTGTATGTTTCCCTTATGAAGACTAACGGATTGTTTTGATAGAATCCCGAAATTCCGCCCACGTTGTCTTTTCCGTCAACCTTGCCGCTGTTCGCGCATGATCTTATCCCAAGAGCGTAGGTGCCGGAGGCTGCGATGCCTCCCGTGAAGTCCCCGCCGTGAATATAACCGCTGTTGCTGCAGTCGGTTATATAAGACAGATTTACCATGTCCGCGTATCCGACTATGCCGCCCGTATAAAGTACACCCGAGACGTTGTTATTGTTTGTGCTGTTTTCTATCGCCGCATCAGATGCGTGCGTATAATAATACCCCGCTATGCCGCCGGTGTTTTCACCGCTGCCCGTGATCGTGCCTCCGCCCGCGATATAGCAGTTTGTTATTTCAACATTTTTCGCGCTGCCGACGATGCCGCCGACATTTTTGCCGCCTGTAACGTCAACCTCCATCAGCAAATAGCTGTTTGAGACAGTCTCGTTTTCGCTCGATCCCGTGATACCGCCGACGTTGTCTCCCTCGCCGCTCACAGATCCGCCGACTCCGCAGCTTATCATAACGCCGTTCGCGGCGCGGCCCGTGATGCCTCCGACCTCAGCCTTGCCGCTGACTTCGCCGGTGCTCATGCAGTTTTCGACAACCGCCGTCGCGGCTTCTCCCGCGATGCCGCCGATATAATTGCCGCCTTTGACCGCGCCCGAGTTTGTGCAGCCGCCTATCGCGGAGCTGTTTTCCAGGCTCTCCTCGGGGTTCTCGGCCACGGCTCCGCCGTTCATGTTTCCGGCGATTCCGCCAACGTGATCGCCGCCGCTGACCGCCGCGCCGCTCTCGCAGGCCGTGACGCCAAGCGATACCGCTCCGCCGCCTGTGCCTATTTCGCCGACGATACCTCCGACGTAATTTCCTTTAGCTGTGATCGAGGATGTAATGTTTTCGTAATTTTTATGCACGGTGCAGACCGACAACAGGTTGTTTCCGTATTTTCCGACGATACCTCCGACGTAACTTCCGTCCGCGTTGATCGTCACGGCGCTGCCGCAAAGCGACAGCGTGCCCGAGCACTCGCCCGCGATTCCTCCGACATAATCTCCGTGGGGTATATCGGAGGGGTCGCCTACACTTACGCTCCTGCCGTTTGCGGTAATGTCACCGGCGGCAAAGCAGTTGTATATCCGGCCGTCGCATTTGCCCGCGATGATGCCCGCATAATCAGCGGTGCATTTTATTGAGCCCGTAACCGACAGATTCATAACGGTTCCGCTCTCGCCGATGCTCCCGAACAGGCCTTGACATGGGGAGTTTCCGCTCAAGGGGTTAAATAAGAAACCAAATAATGACGCGCTGTCGCTTATGTAAAGCCCGCTTATCTTGTGTCCGCCGCCGTCAAGCGTGCCGCGGAACGGTACAGAGCTGCTGCCGATGGGAGTCCAGGACGTCTTGCCCCTGCCGTATGTTGACGACAGGTCTATATCGTTTGTTATTCTGAAATACTCGCCCTCTCCCTTACCGCTGTTTATATAATTGCGGAAGCGCTGAAGCGACGCGGCGTCCGAAATTATCCACGGATCTTCATCGGTGCTGCCGCCTCGGAAAGTCGTTTCGGGATTTTCGCAAAGTATCGGCCTTCCCAAAGACGTCGAGTTTGCCCATGTGACTTCGCCGGTGTCTCGGTTCAGCTCGGCCGCCAGATTTTTGAAGTCGTCCTCCGTAATCATCCAGCTTTGAATATTGGGAACGACAACGGCGCGGAAGGTATAGGCGGGTCTTGTTTCCTCAAGACAATAACAGTTCTCTATCACCGCGGAGTCGGCCTTCCTGCACGCGATGCGCCCGAACAGCCCATCGCCTATGTCCAAATTATAATAGTATGCGTTAGACATCTTAGAGCCGTCTTTCATTTCGAAAACGAGCCCTCCCGAAAAGCTTGCATTATCGGGTTTTCCAACGCTGTAGCAATCCGATATCTCGCCGCCGTTTTCGAGAATTCCGACAATGCCGCCCGTCCACCCGCCGCTGCCGCACCTGAAGTATACGTCGGTATAGCAATTCGTGATCTTTCCGTAGCATGTGCCCGCGATGGCGCCCAATTCATAATCTGTGTGATCTGTGTCATCTTTGGCGATCGTTCCCGACACGCTCAGCCTGGTGACCGTGCCTTCGCTGCCTATACATCCGAACAAACCCCGAGGGAAGAATTCGAAATAGTCGGGCGTAAACTCACCGAGTCCGCTGATCCTGTGGCCGTTGCCGTCGAAATGCCCGTTAAACGGAGTTTTGATCATGCCTATCGGAGCCGTCGAGTTCCCTAATATCGACATATCGATATCGGCGTCAAGACGCACGTATTTTCCCGTGCAGTCGTTGCCGTTGTTGACATAATCTCTAAAATGCGCGAGGGACCTTGCGTTTTTAATAACATACGGATCGTCTTGGGTTCCGCTGCTGTAAAACGACTCGGGATTGTCAACAAGCACCGGTACGCCAAAATACGGGCTTATCGCCCACGCGAGATCGCTGTTTTGGTTAAGGCTGTCCGCGAGCCACTGCCTTGCAAGCTCCTCTCTGGCAACCGCTGTGGCGCAATCATCCTGTGCCTTTCCGTCATTGAGGTAGTAGCAGTTGATCTCATTGTCCTTGTTTTTGTAGTCGCTGTTGCCAATGGGGGATAATGGCAGATCGGAGGCTGAGGCATAGAGCAAGGCATCGCTATGACCGTATCCGAAGGCATTGCTATGATCGTCTCCGGTTCTGTATATGATGAGTTGTCCTGTATTATAGCAGTTTTCCGGCGAACTGTTTTGGTCATAGTATGACGCGATACCCGCCGCCTTGGCAGCGTTGATCGTGGCTCCGAGTATATTTCCGGTATTATAGCAGTTCTTTATTATTCCGTTTTTCTTTTCACCCGTTATACCGCCTGTATTATAACTATTATGATAACCTGCATACAAGCGAGAAGAAACGCCGGGCGGTCTGTCACCCGAAAGCGCATCGTTATTTCTGACCTCCGCGGTGTTATAGCAGTTCAATATATTTCCGCCGCGGCTCTCTCCGGCGATGCCTCCGAAATGGTTGAGACGGAAATTCGAATCAATATTTGCGGGATCTCCGCTAACGCTGCCAAAATTTCCGCAGCTGATTATATCGGCGCCGCTTGAGCCGACGATGCCGCCGACATATCCGCAATAATTAAATGAATAATTTTCCATGGAAATACTGCAGCGGTTTGTGCAGTTTTCGATAACTCCGTCGCTGTATCCCGCGATGCCGCCGATATATCGGAGCGCGGTGATCTTGCCGCTGACGCTCACGTTTTTGACCGAGCCGCCCTCGCCTATATATCCGAACAAGCCTTGATAATCTCCGGTCTTATTATCCGCGGACGCAGAACCTCTGAGTATACATATGTTGAGCACAGAGTAACCTGCGCCGTCGAAATGACCCTTAAAGGGCACGTTTGGATTTCCGACAGCTGTATGCTGATCGTTTTCATTGCCCTCAAGGTCAATGTTGCCCGTCAGCCTGAAATACTGATTTTCGCAGCTGTTTCCGCCGTTGACCCAGTCGCGGAACGCGAGGAATTCATCCTTGTCTGAGATGAGATACGGACTTTCCTCCGTGCCCGCGCCCTGAAGATCCAATCCGTCCGCCGCCGAAACGCCAAGAGTAAACCCCGGCAAAACCGGCATAAGCCCAACAACCATAACGACCGCAAGCAAAACCCCGATCGCCCTTCGTAAAGTTCTTTTCATAAAAAAACCCTCCTTGTGTGTATATGTGTTAATTATTATTATCTAATCCTTTGCCTTCCCCTTGAGGGGAAGGTGGGTTTTTGCCCGAACGGGCAAAAAGTCGGATGAGGTGTTCCCTAGTACCTAGTCCCTATTTCCTAGTCCCTACGCTGCCACCTCATCAGTCAGGCTGCCGCCTGACAGCTTCCCCTTAAGGGGAAGCCCATTCCTGCCCGTCTGCCTTCTATCGGCCGGGGGCTATGCGGTAATCGTCCAAGGTGAGGGTGTCGAACCATGTGTAACGGTACCGATTTATGATACGCAGGGAATCAATGTCGTGTCCCTGAGCAAAACGGTCCGCGATCAGCATCTTATCCTCGTATATGAGATCCGGCTCGATATCCCGCTCCTCGCTTTCATTCACGACGTGCTCGATAACGCCGCGGCTGCCCGTCGTCATCAGCCGATATTCCGTCGTTTCGTCGAACAAATGCAGCCTTGTGAGCCTTGATTCGTTTTTCTCCTCACAGCCGCGGAAGGTGATGCCGCCGCTCGTCTTTTGATAGCGCTCAAAAATTACGCTGTCGTCGAAAACCGCCAGAATATACCCGCTCTCAGGCGCCAGATGAAACTTATTCGTGTTTTTCAAATTTGTAATTACCATTGTATAACTCCTTATTTAGTGTTCAATACTTCTTGATATATCCGCGCAAGCTCCTGATCGTCCACGGTATAGCAATATTTATCGCGCATTACCCGAAGCAGCTCCATCGGTATCTGCAGTTCTCCGCCGCTGTCGTGGCGGTCATTGAATGCCAGTATGGATATCCTGGTCCGCAGCATCTTCTCAAGCACGCGCGTGATGACCTCGCCGTTTTTCAGCAGCTCGCGCAGACTGCCCGGCACGGACAGCCGATACATGTCCGCCTCTATCTCTTCACAGCTGCGGTAATAGGAATCGCACACCGGACAGACGCAAATCTCGCCATACCCTATCTCGGTAAATTCCCCGACGAACGCGCCGGAAAGGGCTGACACATCTATCGGCTCCCCGCTTTGCGTGCGGAACCGAACCGAGCTTCCCATCTGCATACAGTTCATTTGCGTCGCGTCGCGGAACATTCCCGAATCCATACGCTGGCAGACCGCGCTTTCGATGTACTTCCGCACCGTCACAAGCTCGCCCTCCGCGCCGAGCTGTTTTTCTATGGCGCGTTTTAACGCGTCCGCGTCATACTCGTAAATTCCCTTCTCATCAATGCTGATAAACGGCGACGCGAGGAAAATATCAAATTCGCGGCACAGCTGCTCCGGCTCTTTGCGCTCCTCAAGCGCGTCTATTATTCGAATCCGCACCTCGCCGTAGCCCTCCTCGGTGCAGCTCCCTATCGAAAACACGGGATGCTCCTGCAGGAAACGGCAGAGCGGGCGGATCTTCTCGTCATCGGCCTCGATATAGCCCCTGAAGCAGCAACCCTCGGAGATCGCGCTCATGGAGCGTTCCTCTCCCGACAGCTCCATCTCGGGTTTTGAGGGATATATCTTCACATCCGGCACCGAGAAGCGCCGGATCGTCTGCGCCATCGGGTCCGTGATAAACTGTCCGTCCATGCGGACGGTCTGCACGGAAATGTAGCCTTCCGGCTCCGGCGCAAGACGTGAATGCAATACCGACTTATTCAGCTTTTCCAAGGACATGGAAACCGGCGCGGGAATCCCGCGTCTTTCCCCGAAGCTCGGATACGCGTTGGCGATCGTGTAATCCTCCGCGGAAAAGCCGTCCATATTATTTTTCAGATACTCAGCCAGGATCTCTCCCGGGATATATTTTTTTGTCTTTACACGGCGTTCATAAGGTGAGAATACGCAGGTGGGGGAGCAGGTCTCGACGCAGTATTCCAGCCGACGGAAGCGCGCGCCCTCGGGCAGATCCCGCTTCGTTTTCTTAAGCGCGGCATGTCTGTCGTTCCATGTGACCGAGATCTTCACCTCGCCCTTTACATAGTCGTCCGTATATCCGAGCGTGCGGACGCCGCCGAGGATCTCCTCGATTTTCGCACGGTCCTCTTTTTCCGCCTCGATGCTGCCCTCAAAGACAAGTCCCTCGGGCAAAAGCGAAAGCACGCGTTCTCCTTGCGGTCCTTCGACCCGATAAGGCTCAATATACGCGCTCGTCACCATATTAACGGAGAGCTGCTCATAGCGCAGCAGCGTATGCACGCCGGAGGCAATACCGGCATAGTCCTCGAGCCGTCCAAGCCCGAGCCGAACTCCGCTAAAGTCCCGCAGCTCCTCACAAAACAGCGAATACATCGGGATATACAAAAGTCCGAGCGGATCCACATACGCCGGAAGACCGCCGTCCTCTCTGCCCTTCCGGACCTCGTTAAGGCAAACTTTGCTTAATGTTTGTATCTTTATCTGTCCCATGTTCCCGCCTCCTTTCCGGAAATGATCTTACGCGGCTGATAGGCGCTGCTCAGCCTGAAGGCGTCGTACCATACCGCGTACCTCTCTGAATCTATTGTCACCATCGGCTCTCCCAGCCGCTCACGCAATGGGTAGCCCTCTTCCTCGATGCGCTCGATCAGCAGCTCGAATTCGACCTTTCCCAGCGCGTACGACTCCGAAAGCAGCCGATAATAGCGCTCCGGCAGCCTAAGCCGCTCCAGCGCCTCCACGCGGTCAAACAGCTTTTTATAATAGCGCGGCGAATCCTTTTGCTTCTCATCGAAGCTGTACGGCTCCAGCGACAGATGCACGCCCTCCGCCGTGATGTTTTCGGTTTCGCGCCGTCTCTCCACGGACTGCGGGCAGTCGGAGTCCAAAAAGTCGAAATCAAACCAGTTGCCCGCCAGTCCGTCGATCTGATTTTGTTCCCGTTTCGCTTCCTTCTTCGCGATAGAGCAGCAGTCGTCCGCGGCTCCGTGCGCGTTTACGTATGAGAGGTCCTGCATGACAAAGGCGATTCCGCCGCATACGGAAATTCCAACCTGAAGTTCGGGCTCATCCCATATCCTGTATGAATCAAGATGCTCCATCAAATGTCTCATGAACGGCACGGCATAATGCGGCTCCGAAATGATGTTGATGTCGTCGCCGCCAAAGTGCGTGATCGAAATATATTCCGCGAACTCCGTGTCAGAGACCGATTCGTCAAAATATTTCGAGCGCAGCCAGGACAGACTTTCGCTGACCAGTCCGGCAAAAGCGTTGTCAATATTAACGGCAATGCGCCGACGAGCGCGGATCGCGTCCTCGTAGTCGCTGAACCGGCGGAGGATCTGCCCGATGACCATGCCCATATTGTTTCCGTCAATGTGCATTGCCGCGCGGTACGTTCGCCCGTCCGGCCCCTTCGCCCCATGGATGTGACGCGCGCAGCCAAGGTCTGCCGCCGCGGCGCGCCGAATATCCGTGCTCTTCGATATGGCCTCTCCCGCCGCGTCGATTCGATACGCCGGCTCTCCGGTATTCTTCTCAACGCGCGTCACCGGAAGCGGCAGCAGCGGATGCGCCGTGGGGAAATCAGTCTTTATGCGATCCATTCGGCGATACAGCGCGTTCAGGTCGTCCGCGAACACATCCGTTTTCTCCACCACGCTCACCGCCAGATCGATGCAGTAGCAGTGATCTAAGTGATAGCGGGACACCTTGTGGATGATCTTCTCGCATAACTCGCCCGTGCGGAACAAAATCATGGCGTTGCCCGCCGCGTACATTATCAGCTGTATCTTTATCTTCGGATCGACGAACCACGGAATACGCCCTTCCGTATCGGAATAGCTGAGATCGTACTCCTCCGCCGCCAGCGGCTCGTCGATATGGCTGACGGCGTAACGCAAAGCGTCCATCATAACTTCCTTCAGGAACACGCTTGCCCCGATCACCGCCTCAAAATCATTCGCGTGAAAAATAAACTTCTGGATCTGGCGCGTGTCGATCAGACAGAACACCTCTTTGTCTTTAAGTCTTGCTTCCATACTTCTTCTCCTTATATCTTTTTATTTGACGGTAGCGGACGAAACGATACTCGTAGTTTTTTACGATCGTGCCGTCCTCTCCCGTTCTTTCCTTCACAATGCGGCTGCTGCACTTTACCAGAACCGTGTAGCCCTTTCTGAGAAGGGCGTCCGCCATCAGATAGAACGTCCAAAAAGAGCCGTCCAAAAGTATTGCGGACGGACGTATCTCATCGATACGCGCGAGATATTCCCTCGCCTTAGCGAAGCGGTCCTCAAAGGTCTCCCCGTCGATCATCTTGACGGACAGATCCGCTACCCTGCCGTAAGCCTCCGCCTCCCGCGCCGCGGCCGCGTCCCACATGCTGCTCGGATAATTCGCGCTGCAGTTCAGGAACACGCGGTTTTTCTCGTTGATGACCGTCAGTTCATCCGGAAGGACCGCGTAATCCAGAAAACGCAGGAAGTCAAGCGTGGCGGTTCGCCGCGTCGTCCCGTTTTCCATCGGCCCCGTCACAAGCTTCAGATCAGATTCCGTGCTGAGCACGCGCACCCCCTCGCTTAAAAGCAGGTCCGTCATAGCAAAGGCGAAGCAGTATTCGCCCGCCAAAAACACGGGATTTGCCGTGTCCCACGGAAATTTCTTCCGATAGGTTTCCACCAGCGCGAGGATCTCCTCTTCCGACATTTCCGGAGTAATGCTCGGGAACGCGATATCCCCGATTTCTCCCCAGATATTTGCCGCGTCCTTCTGCTTTTGCGGCCAGCCCGCGCTTGGATGATTGCTGAAATTGATAAGCACCGTGCCTTCATCTCCCGTCTGTCAGATTTTTTTGGTTTCCCAGCGGCCGGAACAATAGCGGATCAAATGAGACGCCGCGAGCAGCGTCTGAGCCAAAAGCGTTCCGGTCCATATTCCGTATATGCCGATATGGAACACCAGCACAAACAATGAATCTATGGCAATATTGAACACGCCGAACACAGCCGTCGAGGAAATCAGCGTATAGCGAATGTCTCCGCAGCCGCGCAGCGTGCCGCTGAATATGATCTGCACGATTTGTATCGGCACAATGACCGCGATAATGCGGGATATTTTCGCGCCGATACCAAGCACGGACGCCTCGGAAAAATAAATGCCGAAGAAATCATCACCGAACAGCAGAATGAGCCCCGAAACAGTGATGCCCAGCGCAAGCCCCACAAGCTGGCAGCGGATGGTATACCGCCTCGCCAGAGGAATATCCTTGCTTCCCATCGCGTTTCCCGCCAGCGTAACGGCGGCTGTCTGCATACCCAAGCCAAAGGCAAAGGCAAGATTCAAAAGCGACATTCCCACCTGGTGCGCCGCGAACGCGTCCGTTCCGGTCTTTGCAGCGAGAACGCCGATATAGAGAAAAGCAAAGCGCTTCAGTATATCCTCGGACATGGTGTTAGCGCCCATATTAATTGTCGCCGCGGCCGCGGCCTTGGAAATTCGGCGTCCGCGCGCAAATAATAATTTCCCGAGCGTTATATAATTTTTCTTTGAGATCAGCGAGCACAGAGCGATGCCGAAGGATACGGCATAGCCTGTTACCGTGGCGATCGCGGCTCCCGCCACTCCCAGCCTCGGCATACCGAAATGCCCGTAGATCAGGCAGTAATTCAGAACCACATTGACCGCGGTTCCGGCAGCGTTGGAGATCATGGCGATGCGCGTATTTTCGCAGCCCCGTTGTATCGCGTTGAGCATCATCGTCAGCGAATTGAAAACCAGGCCGCCCAGCACAACGCTGAAATAGATCGCCGCCGCGTCCTTCGTTTCCGCGTTTCCGCCGCAGAACATGATGATCTGTTTGCTAAACAGCACGCAGCCGGCTCCCACCAGCAGCGAATAGACCGCCGCAATCAAAATCGCGAAGCGTGCTATTCCGTGCGCCTCCGCTTTATTGTTTTCTCCGCGCCTCCTGGCGATCAACGCTCCGACCGTTGAGTTCAGCGCGAAGATCGGCGCCATCAGAAAATACATCGGCTGAGCCGTCAGTCCCACCGCCGCCACAGCCGAAGTGCCGAGGGCCGACAGCATATATGTATCGATCATCTGCGCGAGAACCGTGAATACGCTCTCAAAAACCGTCGGCCACGCCAGCTTAAACGTCTTTTTCAGTGTGTCATCCTTCATTATTCAATCCCACCTGTTTTTATTTTTTCCGCAATATATTATCCGATTTCCGCCTCGCCCCTTGGGGAGAGGTGTCAGGCAAAGCCTGACGGAGAGGGGTTTCCCATGCGATTTGGAACACAAACCCCTCTCAGTCTGCTTCGCAGCCAGCTCTCCCCAAGGGGCGAGCCTGTTTTTCTGCCTCCTCCCGGGAGGAGGTGGCGGCGATGAAATCGCCGTCGGAGGTGGGGACACAGCAATTAGGCATCCCCTCTCAGTCACCTTACAGCGCCGCCTCTCCCCTCATAAATGAAGGGAGCCGCGGGCGGCCGAGGTCGTCCGCCCCTACGAACGTAGTGATTAGCGATTAGCGAATAGTGATTAGAGCGGGCGGCAGATTGCCGCCCCTACAAATTTCATCACGCCGCATGGGCGGATATTATCCGCCCGTTTGGCTCCTTCTCAACGGGGGCGGGCACCACAGGGCGCGATGAACTATTAAACTGATTTTAAATTACACCATAAAAAATTGATTTTCAACACTTTTGACACGAAACGGCCGTTTTTGAACTTAAAAAGTCGTTAAAAATATATGTAAAATTTATGTTGAATATTGAAAAGCCTTATGTTATAATGGTTCGGGTGTAAAATTTAAGAAAATTTTAAGACTTTAGCGTTATAATTCAATAAACGATACGCGACACGGGAGAAATATCTATGGACATATTTTCGATCTTAACGCTGCTGGGCGGGCTCGCGCTGTTCCTGTTCGGCATGAACTACATGGGCGACAGCCTGAAAAAGCTGTCGGGCAGCAAGCTTGAGACGATCCTCAGCAAACTGACGTCAAACAGGTTAAAGGGCTTTCTGCTCGGCTTCGGCGTGACCGCCGTTATCCAGAGCTCGTCCGCCGTTATGGTCATGCTGGTGGGCTTTGTGAACTCGGGCATAATGAATCTGGTGCAGACCACCAGCGTGCTGATGGGCGCCAATATCGGAACCACGGTCACGGGCTGGCTGCTGAGCACATCGGGTATCTCGGGCGGGAACATCCTGCTCAAAATGCTGACCCCGTCCGCGTTCACTCCGGTGTTGGCGGCGGTTGGCCTCTGCCTTAACATGTTTTCAAAATCCGACGCGAAAAAGAACGTAGGCTCGATCCTGATCGGCTTCGCGGTGCTGATGTTCGGCATGGAAATGATGTCGGACGCCACAGCGGGTCTCCAGGACAGCAAATATTTTAAGGACACGCTGGTGATGTTCTCGCACCCCCTGACGGGAATCCTGGCGGGAACCTTGTTCACCGCGGTTATACAGTCGTCCTCGGCGTCGGTCGGAATACTCCAGGCGCTGTCGCTGACCAACGCGATACCCGTTTCCACCGCGCTGCCCATTATTCTGGGCATGAACATAGGCGCGGCGCTGCCGCCCGTGCTGTCGGCCATCAGCGGAAACGCCGACGCGAAACGGGTCGCCGCCTCATGCGTTTACATAAAAATAATCGGCGTTGTGGTTATCGCCGCGCTGTTTTACGCCCTTAACGCGGCTTTCGGTTTCGGGTTCATGGACGCGGACTCGTCGGTGTTCTCGATCGCGTTTATACACACCGTGTTCAACATTCTGTCCACCGCCGTGCTGATGCCCTTCTGCGGCGCGATCGAGAAGCTTTCGGAAATGACGTTCAAGAAAAAAGGCGAGGAGACGGACCTGTTCGACAGTCTGGACGACAGGTTCCTGAACTATCCCGCGTTCGCGGCGGGCAAGACCCGCGAATTGACCGTGGACATGGCGGCGCTGACAAAAACCTCGGTCGGCCGCGCCCTCGAACTGCTCAAGGAATATGACGAGGAAGCTCGGACGCAGATAGTCGATCAGGAGCGCACGATCGACACCTATGAGGACAGGCTGAACGCGTACCTCGCGGCGCTCACCAAGCAGCAGCTGACAATAGCCGAGAGCACCGAGATAACCACTCTTATCCATATAATCGGCGACGTTGAGAGGATATCCGACTACGCCAGGAGTCTGGCAGGGACCGCGAAGGAAATGTACAGCCAAAGCATTGAACTTTCGGAGAGCGCGTCAAACGAGATCGTGGTGATCTCAAACGCGATAAACGACATCATGGAGCTGACCGTTACGGCCATCAAAAAAAGCGACAGCATCGCGGCGCTCAAGATCGAGCCGCTCAACCGCGTTATAGACGAAATAAGCCACGAAATGAAAAAGAACCACATAACGCGGCTCCGGCAAAACGAGTGCAGCACCGAGTTCGGCTTTGTTTTCTCAAATCTTTTGAACTATCTGGGCAAGATCGCCGCCCACTGCTCAAACATCGCCGTGTATCTGCTGCAGGAGAGAGACAACGTGCTGTTCTCGGCGCATGAGTACAAAGACCGTCTCAGCGGCGACAACGTTGACTACATTCGGGATATCTACGACGGATACCGCGAAAAATACACTCTCGCCTATTAAATTAAATTCTAACGCCGAGTATATCTACTCGGCTTTTTTTATACTCCGAGAACCTGCCCTCGTCGAGCGCCTCGCGGATCTCGGCCATCATGTTGTTATAGAAGTGCAGGTTGTGTATCACCGCCAGACGCATGCCCAGCATCTCGTTCGCCTTGAACAAATGTCTCAGATACGCCTTTGAGAAATTGCGGCAGGTGTGGCAGCCGCACTCGGAGTCGAGGGGCGTGTCGTCTCTCTCGTATTTTAAATTCTTGATGTTTATGATGCCCTTTGATGTGAACAGATGCCCGTGACGCGCGTTGCGGCTCGGCATAACGCAGTCGAAAAAGTCAACGCCGCGCTCGACCGCCTCGAGGATGTTCACGGGGGTGCCGACGCCCATAAGGTACCTGGGTCTGTCCTTGGGCATGAATGGCTCCACGGCCTCGATGATATCATACATGACCTCGGTGGGCTCGCCCACCGCCAGGCCGCCGATAGCATAGCCGTCGAGTCCCATATCGGCTATGGTCTTCATATGCTCGACGCGGATATCTCTGTAGGTCGAGCCCTGATTTATGCCGAACAGCAGCTGGTCTTTATTGATCGTGCCGTCAAGTCCGTTCAGATGGTCGTGCTCGGTTTTGCACCGCGCGAGCCAGTGCGCCGTCCTCTCGGCGGAGGCTTTGGCGTAATCGCGCTCGCAGGGGTTTTCGACGCACTCGTCAAAAGCCATGGCGATCGTTGAGCCTAAGTTTGACTGGATCGCCATGCTCTCCTCGGGCCCCATAAATATCCTGCGGCCGTCTATGTGGGACGCGAATGTCACGCCCTCCTCGGTTATGTCTCTGAGCTTCGCCAGCGAGAACACCTGGAACCCGCCGCTGTCGGTCAGGATAGGGCCGTCCCAGTTCATGAATTTGCGCAGTCCGCCCATATCGCGGATGACCTCGTCACCCGGGCGCAGATGCAGATGATAGGTGTTGGAAAGCTCAACTTGGCAGCCGACGGTTTTGAGATCGGCGCTGTCAAGCGCGCCCTTGATGGCTGCCGCGGTGCCCACGTTCATGAACACCGGCGTCTCGACCGCGCCGTGGACGGTCTCAAGGCGTCCGCGCCTGGCGTTGTGTTCGGTTTTTATCAGTTTAAACATAAATTACCTCCGATATGTGACCTACCTATGCGGGCGGCCGGGGTCGTCCGCCCCTACGGCATTTTGCGCACTATCGTCGTAGGGGACGACTGCGGCCGGAGCCGCGAAGCGGGTTCGTGGCACAAATGTATTTCGACAGCAGATATAAACGAGGCCACAAATTATTAACGATTGTCGCTATGAGACCTCGGCGTCCCGCGGGCGGATAATATCCGTCCCTACGAACATAGTGATTAGTGATTAGCGAATAGTGATTAGAGCTATGAACGCGGGGATACGCAAATGCTTTTGCCGAATTAATCCCGCGTATTCGCTATTCACTAATTGCTAATCACTACGTTCCCTACGTTATCATCATCGCGTCGCCGAAGCTGAAAAATCTGTATTTTTCTTTGACGGCGGTCTCGTACGCCTTGAATATATTCTCTTTTCCCGCGAAGGCCGAGACCAGCATCAGCAGCGTGGATTCCGGCAGGTGGAAATTCGTTATTATCCCGTCGGTTATCTTGAACTTGTACCCCGGATATATGAAGATGCTCGTGTCGCCTGTCTCGGGGCGCATGCGACCGCTTTCGTCCGCCGCGGTCTCAAGAGTGCGCACCGAGGTGGTGCCGACGGCTATTATCCTGCCGCCCGCCTCGCGGGTCTTGTTAATGATCTCCGCCGCCTCGGGCGTGACCTCATAGTGCTCGGTGTGCATGACGTGGTCCTCGACATTCTCGACCGAAACGGGCCGGAATGTGCCGAGTCCCACATGCAGTGTGAGACAGGCGGTGTTTACGCCCTTTTTCCTTATCTCATCGAGCAGCTCGTTTGTGAAGTGGAGCCCCGCGGTGGGCGCCGCCGCCGAGCCCTCGATCTTTGAGTAGACTGTCTGGTAGCGCTCCTTGTCCTCGAGCTTTTCTTTTATGTAGGGGGGCAGCGGCATCTCGCCAAGCGTGTCCAGCAGCTCCTCCCACACGCCGTCGTACTCGAAGCGTACTATCCTGTTGCCGTCGGGCTTGACCTCAATTATCTCGGCCCGCAGCAATCCGTCGCCGAACACGAACCGAGCGCCCGTCCGCGCCCGCTTTCCGGGCTTTAATATAACGTTCCAGGTGTTTATGTCAAGACGCTTGAGCAGCAGGAACTCGATCCTGCCGCCGCTGCCTTCCTTTACGCCGTGAAGGCGCGCGGGAATGACCCGGGTGTTGTTCATAACGAGACAATCGCCCGGGTCCAGATATTCGATTATGTCCCTGAAATGACGATGCTCGATTCCGCCGTCGGTTCTGTCGATCACCATCAGGCGGGACGAGCTTCTGTCCTCAAGGGGCCGCTGGGCGATAAGCTCCTGCGGCAGGTCGTAATAAAAATCTTTTGTTGTCATGTTTTGTGTTTTTTTCCTTGTTCTCGGTTTATATGTTAACCCCTCTCCGCCCGCAAGCGGGCACCTCTCCCCAAGGGGCGAGGCAGACGGGCGGATAATATCCGCCCGTCGGGACGTCGAGGGCGCCGTCCCCTACGGCATTTTGCACAGTATTATTCTAATCACTATTCGCTGATTACTAATCACTATGTTCCCACCTCCGTCAGGCTTCGCCTGACACCTCCTCCCGGGAGGAGGCAAACTGTGATTAATAAGCGTTAATTATCTCGGTGCCGGTGAAGTAGTGGGTCAGGATGTCGGCGAAGTTATAGCCGCTGTCGGCCATGCCTTTGGCTCCGTACTGGCTCATGCCGACGCCGTGTCCCCATCCCGTGCCCTTGAACGTGAAGCACGTGTTGGGCGCGGTCTGCTCCTCCGCCGAGTCGGCGTAGGTCTTTTGATAAACTCCGTTGGTGGTGTACAGCGTGTCACCGCTTACTTGGTTCCTGCCCATATCGCTGAGTATCTCGATCTGTTTGGGTCTGCGGCGGATCAGCTTTTCACCGTCGGTCACGGCTATAGCGGCTTGGTTCTGGGCCTCGCCGTCGCCCGTGACCGTGAACATCTGGCTCTTTGTCACAGAGCCGAACAGCGTTCGGCACTCCTCGCGCTCCACCGTCTTTATGGCTGTGTTGCCCGTGACCCTGAGCTTTATGACCCTGCCCTCGGGCGAATACTCGAGCGCCTCTATCTTCTGCACATCGCCCACCTCGTAGCCTCTGTTGCGCATGATCGTGGACGCTTCCTCGGCGGTCAGCGTGCCCGACCACACGCCGTTGGGTATGTTCTCGGTGTCCTCAAAGCTGTTGTCGACGCTCACCAGATACGGGACCTCGTTGCCCCAGACGTATTTCACATCCTCGGTGGTCGAGCCCATCGACGACGAGTAGTAGCAGCCGCACAGCTCGCCGTTGTAACCGAGCACCATGCCCCGCGTCGCGTCGACCGCGTCGTAGATCGACTCGGCCTCTCTGGACATTCCGGTGTACAACTGGCAGTGTGTGTTGGCGCAGATGTCAAAGCCGTAGCTTGAGTGCCTGCCTATGTTTTGCAGCGCGTAGTTGCGCGAGCATATCGCCTGAGCCTTGAGCGCCTCAAGGGGCCACGACTCGCTCATCTCGCGGGACACCACGCCGTACAGGTACTGGTCAACGTCCACAACGTTTATCGCGGCGAAGTTGTCGCCGTCTTTTATCAGATTAAGGCTGCCGCGGTAGCCGACGCCCTCAAACGTGAACCGCTCCTCCCAGAAGTCGGTGTAGAACGGGCAGAGTCCGACTCCGCTGTTTCCGCTTTCGGTGTAGAGAGTGTTGCCGTCGGTGTCCTGCACGACTATACTGTCTCCGCTGCGGCGGATCATGACCGTGTGGTTTTCGATTATTTGCTCCTCAACGAACGTTCGGTCGTCAAATCTTCCCACATAGAAGCCGCGCTCCGATGTGACCGTGGCGACCGACTTGGCCGACGAGCCGTAGTTCAGGCCCACCTTTAGTATCCGCTGCACCGAGATCTCCGCGTTTGCGGGACGGACCTCTATACTCATCAGCGCGAGCGTGAGCGCGAACGCCAAAACCGCGCATATCAAACGGATAACGTGAGTTTTTGTCATAATATCACCCCGTTTAAGCAGTGAACGTTTTTATTCGACCGTGACCGACTTCGCCAAATTTCTGGGCTTGTCGATATCCAGGCCCTTGAGCGAGGAAACATAGTACGAGAACAGCTGAAGCGGCACCACGACCTCGCTGGGCATCGTGAGCGCGTCGCACTTGGGCACGTATATCACGTGATCCGCGACTTCTTTGATCTCCTCGTGTCCCTCCTCGGCCACCGCGATCACCACGGCGCCGCGGGCCGTCACTTCTCTTATATTGCTGAGCATCTTATCGAACAGTTCTTTAACGGTGCAGAGCGCCACGACCACCGTGCCCTCTTCCATAAGGGCAATGGTGCCGTGCTTCAGCTCGCCCGCCGCGTACGCCTCGGAATGTATGTACGATATCTCCTTGAGCTTCAGCGAGCCCTCGAGCGCCACCGCGTAGTCTAGCGTTCTTCCGATAAAGAACACGCTCTTTGCGCTGAAATACTTGGACGCTATATACTGGATATCACCCTTGTTTTCAAGCAGTTTTTCTATTCTCTGCGGAAGGGTCTCGATGGCTTTTATGTATTTCGCGATCTTTTCCTTGGGCAGAGTGCCGAGCTCCTGTCCGAAATAGATAGACATCAGGTATATGGCGGTCAGCTGGGTGCTGTAGGCCTTGGTCGTGGCAACCGCGATCTCGGGACCCGCCCAGGTGTAGAGCACGTCGTCCGCCTCGCGGGCTATGCAGCTGCCCACCGCGTTGACTATGGCGAACGTCCTGGCGCCGCGGCGCTTGGCCTCTCGCATGGCGGCTATCGTGTCCGCCGTCTCTCCCGACTGAGAGATCAGCACGACCAGAGTCTTTTCGTCCGCTATCGGATTGCAGTAGCGGAACTCGGAAGCGACCATCACTTCGACCGGGATGCGCACCATATTCTCTATCACATACTTGCCCACAACGCCCACATGATAGGCGCTGCCGCAGGCGACTATGTATATCTTGTTTATGTTTCTGATATAATCAGCGGTGAGGGAAATGTCGTCCAGCACGACTTTTCCGTCTTTTATCCTGGGGCTCACGGTGTCGGCTATGGCTCTGGGCTGCTCCATGATCTCCTTGAACATAAAGTGCTCGTAGCCGCCCTTTTCGGCCGCCGAGATGTCCCAATCGACCTTATAGGCCTCTTTGGTGATCTCCTCGCGGTCGGTGTTGTATATCTTGACGTCGTCTTTGTTTATGACCACGATCTCGTTGTTGTCCAGGAAATACACGTCTCTGGTGTGGCTCAGTATGGCCGGGATGTCGGACGCGATAAAATTCTCGCCCTCGCCCAGTCCGACTATCAGCGGGCTCTCCTTGCGCACCGCGATGAACGAGTCGGGGTAGTCCGCGCAGAGCACGCCCAGCGCGTATGAGCCGTCGACCTTGCCGAGCACCTTTATCATGGCGTCAATTATATCGCCCTTGTAGTAATACTCAAACAGGTGCGCTATGACCTCGGTGTCGGTCTCGGATATGAACTCGAATCCCTTTTTGGTCAAATATTCGCGCAGCTTCAGATAGTTCTCGATAATGCCGTTGTGCACCACCGCGAACCTGCCCGAATTGCTCAGATGCGGATGCGAGTTCGTGTCCGACGGCTCGCCGTGGGTCGCCCATCTGGTGTGGCCGATGCCCATTGTGCCGTGTATCGCCGCTCCGCCGTCTATCATCTCGCTGAGGCGGGAGAGACGTCCTTTCTTTTTTCTGACCGCTATCCCCTCGTCGGTCATGACCGCCACTCCGGCCGAGTCATAACCTCTGTATTCCAGCTTTGAGAGCCCGTCAAGCAAAACGGGAGCCGCCTGCTTCGGGCCCACATATCCAACTATTCCGCACATATTAATTACCTCCTTAACTTTCGTGTTCGGTGTGATACCATTCTTTTTTATGATGACTTACAAGTCCGATCAATCCCGCGGGTATCCATGTCGCCGCGTAAAGCAGCAGCCCCGCGAGTTTAAACGGCGCGAACCTGTCAAGCTTTTTGTCGGCCGCAAGATTTATCAGAGCGGTCAAAAGCCCCAGGCCCAGATATATTTCAAGCGCTGCGTAACACGGCGCCTTTGTCCACAGCCCGCACAGCGGAACGCTCTCGCCCGAGAACATCCCCCTCGACGCGAAGACCGAGATCACCGCGAACACCGCGTACGCGAATACCCCGAGAAAGTCTCCGTACAGGCTGAGCCAGTCAAAAATTTTGCCTTTGCGCAGCAGCTTTCCGCCGTACTTTCCCTGGGCGCTGACGATGCCGCGGGCCCAGCGCACCCGCTGGAGCAGCGAGCTTTCGAGCTTGCTCGGCTTTTCGTCATACACGACCGCACCGCTTGAATATCCCGTCCTTTCGCCCATCAGCGCCAGGCGCGCGGTATACTCAAGGTCCTCGGCGAGACATTCTCCGCCGCCCGCCAGCTCTTTGAAAACCTCGCTTCTTATGCAGCAGCCCGTGCCGGAAAGCTTGACGTTAAGCCCGATATTGGAAGGCGCCAGCCGCCCCATTCTGTTTTCGAGCGAGCCCCACAGCGAGTACGCCGCGGTGAGCCAGCTCCTGTTCGGATTTTTTGTCTCTATCCTGCCCTGAACGGCCGCGAAGCCTCTGCCGAACGCGCGGCCCATTTCGGCGTAAAAGCCTTTTTCGACCAGATTGTCGGCGTCGATCAGCGCGACGCAGTCGGGCTCGTATTCATCAAAGATGCGCTCCGCCGCGCATTTAAGCGCCAGCGCCTTGTTTGGCTTGCCGTCCGTCCTTGTGATGATCCGCGCTCCGGCGCCCGCCGCGGCCTCGGCTGTTCTGTCCGAACAGTTGTCGCACACGGCGTACACTCTGACATCGCTTTTGCCGTCCGCCGCGTCATAAGCGCTTTTCACCGCTCCGGCAATCACGCGCTCCTCGTCGCGGGCGGGAATTATCACCGCGAAGCTCATAGGCCCGCCGTCTTTTTCCGCTCGGCGCGGAAGCAGCGAAAACGCAGCCGCGGCGACGTAATACAATCCAATAAAAAAGAGTGCAAGCTCCAGACAATCCACGACGATCCCGCTATAGAACAACTGCGCACCCCACCCTTTGAGCAACAAAATGCCTAATAATAAAAGATATTATATAACAACAAAGGTATTATTTCAAGGGTAAATATATTACATTTTTATCACAATTATATGAGCTGTTATATACAATACCCACACATCGGTTCCGATGAATGACTGATTTTGCGCAATTTTAACCAAAATTAAAATCTCGGCCCGATATTTTTAAAAAATATTGGACAAAAAAGCCTAATTATGGTATAATAAACTTACCAAAAGTTTGCAAACTTTTAGGAAGAACGGACATTTTTCAGCAACGGCAAAACGCAAATTTCGGAGGTTGATCAATGGCGAAAACAGTATTTGTCTGCTCGGAATGCGGAAACGAGTATCCCAAATGGATGGGCAGGTGCACCGCCTGCGGCTCGTGGAACACTCTGGTCGAGGAGACCGTTATCACGGGCAAGGGGCGCGGCTCGAAAGCGTCCTCCTCCCTGATATCACAGGGCGGCGCGGAAGAGTCAAGGCCCGAGTATCTGAAGGACATCTCCACCCGCGAGGAACCCCGCTCATCGACGGGGCTCTCGGAATTTGACCGAGTGCTGGGCGGAGGCCTTGTTCCGGGCTCGCTGGTTCTCCTGGGCGGGGACCCGGGCATCGGAAAATCCACGATACTGCTGCAAATATGCAGCTATCTCGGCAAAGACAAAAAAATACTGTACGTTTCGGGCGAGGAATCACTCAGGCAAATCAAGCTCCGCGCTGAGCGACTGGGCGCGGGATCCGACAATCTGAAGGTATATTCCGAGACCGACACCGAGATCATTTTAAACCGCGTGACAGCGGAAAAACCCGATATTCTGGTGGTTGACTCGGTCCAGACCATGTATAACCCGAACCTCACCTCGGCGCCCGGCAGCGTGTCTCAGATACGCGACACAGCGGCGGCGCTGATGAGGCTCGCGAAAAGCAGGTCGATCGCCACGTTTCTGGTGGGACACGTCACCAAGGACGGCTCGATCGCGGGGCCTAAGATCCTTGAGCACATCGTGGACTGCGTGCTGTATTTTGAGGGGGACCAGAACCGCTCCCACCGCATTATACGCGCGATAAAAAACAGATTCGGCTCCACCAACGAGATCGGAGTTTTTGAGATGGGCGAGCACGGGCTCACGGAGGTCTTGAATCCCTCCTCCGCCATGCTGTCGGGCAGACCGTCGGGCATACCGGGGAGCTGCATCGTCTGCACCATGGAAGGCACGCGCCCGGTTTTGGCCGAGATTCAGGCACTGGCGACGCCCACGATCTTCGGCAACCCGAGGCGAATGACGACCGGCGTCGACTTCAACCGAGCGGTCATGCTGCTGGCTATCCTTGAGAAACGCGCGGGGCTTGTGCTTTCGGCTCACGACACCTACATCAATGTGGTGGGCGGACTCAAGATGACCGAGCCCGCGGCGGACCTGGCCATACTGCTGGCCGTGGCGTCGGTTTTCAAGAACCGGCCCGTGCCCGAGGACCTGGCCGCTGTCGGCGAAGTGGGTCTCGCCGGCGAGATACGCTCCTGCGGATTTATCGAAAGCCGTATCAGAGAAGCTGAAAAAATGGGATTTAAAAAAATCATCGTGCCGCCCATAGACGCTGAGACGGCGAACAGGTTTAAAGACATCGAGGTTTGTCAATACTCAAACATACTGCAAATATTAAAGAGCGTCTTTTAGTTTAATACGTTTCAATGTGTTTCGTGTATGGCCCCTAAAGTGTAAACAGGCGCAGTGCGCCCGACGCCGATCTATCGGCAGAAATCAGGGAGTGTTTATTATGTTTCAAATTGGCGACAAAGTGGCTTATCCCATGCACGGAGCGGGAGTTATAAAGTGCATCGAGCAGCAAAAGATACTCGGCGAGGAAACTCAGTATTTTATCCTTAAGCCCTGCGTAGGCGAGCTGGAAATCAAAATACCGGTGGCGAGAATCGACCAGATCGGCCTTCGGTATATCGTGTCGGAAAACGAGGCCGACGAGGTTATAAACGAGTTCGGGACCTGCGAGTGTCCCGAAGCGGGGAACTGGAACAAGCGTTACCGCGACAATCTGGAAAAGCTCAAAGCGGGCGACATCTTTGACGTGGCGAGGATCACGAAATCGCTTATCATCCGCGACAGAAAAAAGAGCCTTTCGAACTTTGAACGCAAAATGCTGAGCAACGCCAAAAATATTCTTATATCGGAACTGGTCATGTCCAAAAACTCGACCTATCCCGATATCGAAAATCTGCTTATGAGCAAGATCTCATAAGGCGAAAGCGGAAAGGATTTTTATGGATTCTGTTTCGGTCATAATCGCGGCCGCGGGCAGCGGCACAAGAATGGGCATGGGCCCGCAAAAAAGCAAACAATTCACAGAGATCCGCGGCGTCCCCGTTATTGCGAGGACGCTTCGGGTTTTTGAGGAGATCCCTCGGGTCTCGAAGATCATCATCGTCACCCGAAAAATCGACATCGAAGCCATGCGGGAGCTTGTGAAAAAATACAAATTCTTAAAGGTCGACGACATTATCGAGGGCGGCGATACCCGTATGCGGTCGGTGAGACTGGGGCTTGAGAGGCTCGGCGCCGACAAGCGCGGCATAGTTTTGATCCACGACGGCGCGAGGCCGTTTATCGAGCGCGAACGCGTCATGGAGCTGATACACGAGATCGAGAGCGAGCGCTGCGAGGCGGCCGCCGTGGGCGTGCCCGTCAAGGACACGATAAAGCAGCTCGATGAGTCGGGCTTTATCGGCACAACGCCCGAGCGCAGCAGTCTGGTCTCGATACAGACGCCCCAGGCGTTCAGATACGACCTTATCATGAAGGCTCACAAAAGAGCCGAGAGCAAGGGCATGGAGTTCACCGACGACTGCGCGGTCGTCGAGAATCTTTCGGCCGAGCGCGTCAAGGTCATAATCGGCGACTACACAAACATAAAGATAACCACGCCCGAGGATCTGATAATGGCGGAAATGATACTCAGCGGCACGGAGGACGAATAAATTATGGAAACGAGGATCGGCATCGGCTACGATGTTCACAAGCTTGTCGAAAACAGGCCGCTGATAATCGGCGGCGTTAAGATCGAGCACGAAAAAGGCCTGCTCGGCCACAGCGACGCGGACGTGCTTATCCACGCGGTTATGGACGCCCTGCTTGGCGCCGCGGCGCTCGGGGACATAGGCATGCACTTTCCCGACACCGACCCGGAATACAGCGGCGCGGACAGCGCGGAGCTGCTCCGGCGCGTGGGCGAGCTTCTTAAAAACGAGGGATACTCGATCTCGAACATAGATTCGATAATCGCGGCGCAGGCGCCCAAAATGGCGCCGCATATCAAAAAAATGCGCGAAAACATCGCGGCGGCTCTTAATATCGAGCCCGGCCGCGTCAGCGTCAAAGCCACCACCACCGAAGGCATGGGCTTCGAAGGCCGTAGGGAAGGCATCTCCGCCCAAGCTGTGTGCTTGATATATAAATGAGGGGCGGCAGAGTGAAAAAACCAACTATTAAAGGCAATCTTATACTTATGATGACCGCTGTGATATGGGGCGTCTCGTTCGTGTCGCAGCGTGTCGGAATGGAATACATAAAGCCGAACACCTTTAACGGTATACGCACGATACTCGGCGCGGTTATTTTGGTACCGTTTATTTTTATGCGCGAAAGAATGGGCAAAAGCAGACCGTCCGACGGGAAAAGCCTCCTTATCGGCGGCATTGTCTGCGGCTCGCTGCTGTGCGCGGCGGGCACGCTCCAGACATGGGGAATGGTGTACACGACGTCCGGCAAAAGCGGATTTATAACGGCGATGTATATGATCTTTGTGCCGATCATAGGACTTTTCGCGGGCAAAAAAATACGCGCCGCCACAGCGGTCGGCGTTGTCCTTGCCGTCGTCGGCATGTATATGCTGTCGATCGGCGGGGCGGATATCTCGGTCAACAAGGGCGACGTTATGACCCTTGCCTGCGCGTTTATTTTCGCGTTCCACATCATGGCGGTCGACCGCTTTTCGAGCGAGGTCGACTGCGTGAAACTCGCGTGCCTGCAATTTTTTGTCTGCGGCTCGATCAATATAATACTTATGTTCCTGTTTGAACATCCCGATTGGGCGCTTGTGCGCGCGTGCGCCGTGCCTATCCTGTATTCGGGCATTATGAGCTGCGGAGTTGCGTACACGCTGCAGATCGTGGGCCAGCAGTACGCCGAGCCGACGACGGCCTCGATCATAATGAGTCTTGAGTCGGTTTTCGCCGCGCTCGCCGGCTGGGCGCTCCTCAGCGAAACGCTCACGCTCACGGAAGCGCTCGGCTGCGTGCTGATGTTCGCCGCGATCATCATAGTGCAGCTCCCGCAAAAAAAGCGAGAATAAAACTGACGTCGGTTCTAATCAATGCGTTCCCACCTCCGTCTTTTCGCCTTCGGCGAAAATCCACCTCCTCCCCGGAGGAGGCAATCGGGCGGATAATATCCGCCCCTACTACATTTTCATATTACAATCATATGGGACGGGACGTCGAGGGCGCCGTCCCCTACGGGGTTGTGCACACTATTGTACTATTCCCCGGTCCCTATGCCTATGTTTATCACCGTTATCTTGCCGCAGTGGTCAAGGGCGGAAACGTGGGCGTTCTTTAAGTACTGCACGGCAATGGTGTGGTCGGCTTTTATGGCGCCCTCGGCGGGGCTGCCCGAATCCGAAACTCCGCTCGGGATATCTATCGCGAACTTCACCGCGTCGCTGTCGTTTATAATGTCAAACAGCGGCCTCACGCTGTCTCTGAGTTCGCCGCGAAAGCCGGTACCGTACACGCAGTCGACGATAACGTCGCAGCCGTAGATCACGGCCGCGCTTATTTTCGGGTCAAATTTTATTATCTCGATGCCCATATCCTTCGCGAGCTCGAAGTTCTTTATCGCGTCGGGCGTTTTCGGCTCTCCCGCCGCCATCATGATTATGGGCGTGCCGCCGAAATTTTTTATGTACCTCGCCGCCACATAGCCGTCGCCGCCGTTGTTGCCCGTGCCCGCGACGATAAGGCACAGCTTGGCCCCAAAGTCCTTGGTGCTATTTTTTATGTATTCCGCGGCGGCTCTGCCCGCGTTTTCCATCATGTCATAATACGACACGCCGCGCTCAAAGGCGGCTCTTTCTATCTCCTTCATCTCGGAGGCTGAAACTATGCGCACTGTCAGTCCTCCACATCTATGGCCGCCAGCCGCTGTATGGCTCTCGGCAGCGCGTCCTTTGAATTTTTCCAGGGCTCGTCCTTAAAGCGGTAGTCGAACTTCTGTATGAACCAGTCCACATCCTCCTGAAGGGTGTCAAGCTGTCTCATCTCAAGAGGCGCTATGACTCCCAGAAGCTCGGCGTATTCCGCCGAGCTCAGGCGCTTTTTGCCCTCCGCCAGCAGCATGTTGAAGTGCTCCAGGCAGAATCCCTTGGAGTTCTTTATCTTCTCGATGAATTCGGGCTCCTTTTTCCAGAGGTGGAAGAAAGTGCCGATGTAGCTTTTCATGCGGCTCTCCATGCGATTGCAGGCGTAGCACGAGCCCTCAAGCTCGGTGAGGTACGCGTGTGCGGGCGAATCGCCCTCCTCCGCCTTTTTGAACAGGCCCTTTTTCGCGGGCTTTTGCGCCGCCTCGAGATCGAGCAGCTTTTTAAGCTCGCCGCGGACGTGCTTGAGGTGGGTGCTCGCCATCAGCGCCACGCCCAGGCGGTTCTGCTCGCCGTACATCTGCTCGTAGTGCTTTTTGCAGAAGCCCAGCTTGTCGGTTTCGCCTCTGATGTCCTCCTCCATATAAGAGGGGCCCAGGATATAGTTTAGTATATCCGATTCCAATTTTTTGTTCAGCGTGCAGAACAGACATTCCCCGTCCTGCTCGAGAGCCTCGTTCACCGGTATGGTGTAGAGTTCCTCTTTCATTTATATCAACTCCTTGCCGGCAATCGCCGATTGCCTAAAAATTAATTATGCCAAGTCCTTCAAGCAGGATCTTGAGTCCTATTAAAATAAGTATAACGCCGCCCGCGGCCTCGGCCTTGGTCTTGAACCTCATGCCGAAGCGGTTGCCTATCAACACTCCGACGATCGACAGCAGAAACGTTATAACGCCTATCGCCGAGGCAGAGGGGATTATGCTGACCTCTAAGAAAGCGAACGACACGCCGACAGCCAGGGCGTCGATGCTGGTAGCGACCGCCAGCATGGTTATCTCCTTGAAGTCATATACTATCGCGCTGTCGTCGGCCTCGTCTTCGTGCAGCGCGTCCCACACCATTTTGCCGCCGATAAACGCCAGCAGGATAAAGGCGATCCAGTGGTCAACGCTGTTTATATAACTCTCGAACTGCCGCCCCGCCAGCCATCCTATCGCGGGCATCATCGCCTGAAAGAACCCGAAAAAGAACGCTATTATCAGCGTGTATTTGAAATCCACTCTGCGCATTTTAAGGCCCTTGCAGACCGACACCGCGAAGGCGTCCATCGCAAGGCCGACCGCTACCAGAAATACCTCGTAAAAGCTCATAAAATCTCTCCTGTCAAATAAACGGCGCTTATTTGTTTAATTATACCACCGCGGCGCGGATAAATCAATATCTTTATTTGGTTGACAAATATTGATTCTAATGTTATAATAGCATAAATGACCCGAAATATATCAAAAAAACAGTAAAATCAAACGCGAAAAGGAGACATTAAAATGCGAAAAAGCAAAATAGCCGCGGCTTTTCTGGTTATATTGCTGATATGCCTCAGTATGCTTTCGGCGTCCGCCACGGCGTTTTACGATGTGGCCGACGATTTTTGGGCGGCGCCCTATATCACGAGTCTTGAGGCCCGCGGGATCGTCTCGGGCTACGGCGACGGATATTTTCTGCCGAACAACAACGTCCAGCGGTGCGAGTACGCCAAAATGCTGGTCAACGCGGCGGAGATCCCTCTGTCAAGCGTTAGGACCAGTCCGTACGCCGACCTTGACGTAAACCAGTGGTACCTGCCGTATATCAACGCGATAACCGCGCAGATGCCCGGCTATCAGAGCACAACAGCGGGGGATCAGAGAATATACTTCAAGCCGGAGGACCCCGCTACCAGAGAGGACGTCACCGTGGCGCTGATGCGGGTGCTGAACTATGACCTCTCGCAGTATTATCCGATAAGAGACGATCTGCTGTCCGACGTGTTTTACGACTACGCCTCGATCCCCAAGCAGGACAGGCCGTATATAGCCGAGGCGGTAAAGCGCGGCTACATAACCGGAACGCAGCAGGGCACCTTCGAGGGCTCCGACCCGATCATCCGCTGCGAGGTCTGCGCCGTGCTGTGCAGAGCCTTCCCCGAAAGCGGCGCCGCGTATCTTGACATGAGCGGTTTCGGCAGCGGAGAGGTGCTGCTGCACGAGAGCAGTCAAGCAGAAAACCAAATTCAAAAAGGAATGCCGGAAGAGATCGCCTCCGGCATTTCTGATATGAAAGTTTATTTTATAGACGTGGGTCAGGGCGATTCGGAGTTTATCGAGCTCCCCGACGGAAAGACCATGCTGATCGACGCGGGCACCTCGGAGCACGGCGCGGCGGTCTGCTCGTTTATAAAACGACTGGGTCATTCGCGCATCGACTATGTGCTCACCACCCACCCCCACGCCGACCATATAGGCGGCATGCTCGACGTGCTCGATAATTTCGATATCGGCGTTTTCTATATGCCCGACGCGGAGACTACCACTCGGACCTTTGAAAAAATGCTGCAAAAGCTTATTGACAAGCAGATCGTGACCTATCCCGCGTCGTCGGGAATGACGCTTGAGAACGGCTCGTACACGATCGAGTTTCTGGCGCCCCTCACCCTTTACGAGGACCTCAACAACTGCTCGGTCGTGACCCGCGTGGCCTACGGCGGCAGCGTGTTCCTGTTCATGGGCGACGCCGAAAAAGAAGTCGAAAAGCAGCTCTGCGCCGCGGCCTGCGACAAGCTTAAGGCGGACGTTTTAAAGGTCGGCCACCATGGCTCCTCGTCCTCGAGCACGGCCGAGTTTTTGAGCGCGGTGCGCCCGACCTACGCGGTGATCTCGGTCGGAGCGGGCAATCAGTACGGCCACCCCACCGAAAAGACGCTGAGCCGTCTGGCGGCGGCCGAGGCGGCGGTGCTCAGGACCGACACAGACGGCACCGTGGCGTTCGGAGCGGGCCCCGGCGGCGTTTACAGACTTGACATATGATATATAATATTTATAAGCGGAGGCGATACATATGCGAGGGATCATAGACAGATTCGAGGGCGGCACGGCGGTTGTTGAGACCGACGCCGGCTTTGTGAACATCCCTAAGGAAAACCTGCCCGCGGGAGCCGCGGAGGGCAGCGTGCTTAATATCGGTCCCGGCGGCGCGAACCTTGACGAAGCCGCCACGGCCGACAGGAAGCGAATGATACGCGACATGATGGATCAATTGTTTGAAAAAAGCAAAGGCAATGATTAGGAGCTGATAAAATGAGCGATTATATTTTGACCTACAGCGGCGCGAAGGTGACGCCGCTTGACCCGGACCCCGGCCAGATAAACATCACCGACATAGCCCACGCGCTGTCGCTGCTGCCGAGAGCCAACGGGCACCTGAAATATTTTTACTCGGTGGCGCAGCACAGCCTCAGCTGCGCGGTCGAGGCCGAGGCGAGAGGATATTCGAGAAAGGTTTGCCTTGCCTGCCTGATACACGACGCCAGTGAGGCGTACCTGTCGGACATAGTGCGCCCGATCAAAGTTGTCCTCGCGAATTATCTCGAGGTCGAGAAGCTGCTCCAGGAATGTATATACGACAAGTATCTGCACGAGCCCCTCACGGACGACGAGCGGGAGAAGATAAAGTCGGTGGACGACGCGATACTCTACTACGAGTTCCTGAACATCAGCGGCGTCGAGATACAGGAGTTTGTGCCCGAGATATTCGGCGCCCATGATTTCAGCCACGAGCCCACGCGGCTAATCGAGGAAAAATTTAAGGAGAGGTTCGGCGAGCTCAGCCTGTAAATATGGAAAGATACAGAGAAATAGAAAGATCAATAATCAAGACCTACAGAAAAACTGTCTGGAAAAGGTTCGTGTCGGGCATCAACGAGTACAAAATGATAAACGAGGGCGACAAGATCGCAGTCTGCATTTCGGGCGGCAAGGATTCCATGCTGATGGCCAAGTGCGTCCAGGAGATACACCGCCACGGCGTGGTGCCCTTTGAGGCCGAGTATATCGTGATGGACCCGGGCTACAGTCCCGAAAATCTCGAGCTTATAAAAGCCAACGCCGAAACACTGAATATTCCCATAAAAATATTTAGGAGCCCGATATTTGACTCGGTAGTGAATGTGGGCGACCACCCGTGCTACCTCTGCGCCCGAATGAGGCGCGGCTATCTCTACGAGGAGGCGAAGCGGCTGGGCTGCAATAAGATAGCCCTCGGCCACCACTTCGACGACGTTATCGAGACGATACTGATGGGTATGCTGTACGGCGCCCAGATACAGACCATGATGCCCAAGCTCCGCAGCACCAACCACCCGGGCATGGAGCTTATACGCCCGATGTACATGGTGAAGGAGCACGACATAATCAACTGGGCGAACGGAAACGGGCTCAGGTTCCTGCAGTGCGCATGCCGCTTTACCGAAAACACCGAAAGCGGCATAGGCGATTCAAAGCGTCTCGAGATGAAGGAGCTTATCAAGCATTTCAGGAAAACGAATCCGTATATAGACACGAATATTTTCAACAGCGTGCGCGACATCAATCTGTCCACCGTGATAGGCTACCACAAAAACGGCGAGCACCGCAGCTTTATGGATGAATACTAACGTAGCAACGTAGTGATTAGCGATTAGTGAATAGCGAATACGCGGAGACAGTTCGGCAAAAATCGTTCGCACATTTCCCGCGTTCGTAGGGGACGGCGTCCTCGACGTCCCGGCTTGCCATCCTTCGGAAAGGGTTGCCTCCTCCGGGGAGGAGGTGGCTGCGGCTTGCCGCAGACGGAGGTGGGAACGTAGTGATTAGTGATTAGCGAATAGTGATTAGGGAACGTATGAAATAGGGGCGGTTTGCGCCGCTCTCTTTTTTTGGGAAAAATACACAAAAATCATAAAACCTGTTGAAAATCCGCGGCGGTTGTTGTATTATATATTTGCTAAAGGAGTGTGGCTATGAAAAAGTACAAGGGCGCGGTGTTCTTTGACTTTGACGGAACGCTGGTCGACGAGAGGGAGGAGCTTTTCGAGCCGACCGACGCCACAAAGGACTCGATCGAACGCCTGAAGCGCGGCGGATACATGACGTGCCTCGCCACCGGCAGAGCCAGGTGCTACGTCCCCAAGACAAGCATTGACTTTGACTGCTATGTGACCTCGAACGGAGCCTGCGCCGTTGTCGATAACGAGTTTGTGATAGACGACAAGATATCGACCGCCGATATGCTGGAGCTTAAAGACTACTTCGAGGAGAACGGATACGGCTTTGTGACCGAGAACGATGAGAAATGCTATTTCGGTCCGCGGCACAACGAGGGCTTCATCAGGATGATGAGCACCTTTAATCTGGACATGGGCTGCTTTTACGACTTCCCCGACGATCCCGAGATCGTGTCGGCCAACAAGCTGATGTTTACATACGAGGGCGAGGAGAGCTACAAAAAGCTGCTCGAAAAGTTCGGGGATAAGTATAACATAACCCGCCACCGCTCGAATCCCTCGGGCGACCTGGTTAAAAAATACATCACAAAGGCGTACGGCATCAAGGCGGTGATACAGGCGTACGGCCTCGATATCCGCGACACCTACGCGTTCGGCGATGGCGAGAACGACTACGATATGCTTACCGCAGTCGGCAACCCGGTGATCATGGAGCGCCACGCCGCAAGCCTTGACGGGATCGGCGGATACGTAACCTCGTCGGTGGTGAACGAGGGCGTGACCCGCGGACTTGAGCATTTCGGCTTGATTTAGTATAAATAAGCGTTTTAAACATACAATAATACAAATATCATTTTGAGGTGATCCGTATGTTCAAAACGTTTAACTTAAAGAAATTCTTGGTATGTCTGCTGGTGCCGTTCGGCGCCGCGTTTCTCTCGTGGCTGCTGACAAAAAATCAGATGGATATATACTCGGAGATCAAAAACCCGCCGCTGTCGCCGCCGTCGTTCCTGTTCGGCATCGTGTGGAGCGCGCTCTATTTTTTGATGGGCGTCTCGCTGTATCTCGTGAGGATGTCGAACGCGCCGCAGCAGCTGAAGTCATTGGGTTATATGATATTCGGCATACAGCTCGCGTTCAACTTCGCGTGGACGATCATATTTTTCGATTTCCGCGCCTTTAATTTCGCGGTCGTGTGGCTGATAATGCTGATCGCGCTCATCGCGGCGAACATATTCGTGTTCTTTAAGATATCAAAGCCCGCGGCGTATCTGCTTGTGCCGTACCTGCTCTGGAGCCTGTTCGCGCTGTATCTCACGGCGGGGATCGCGCTCCTGAACTAAACGATAAATAACAAAATTAATATACACAAAGGAGAAAACTATGAATGCAATACTTTCGGTCATGGGAATAGACCAAAAAGGAATAATCGCCAAGGTCAGCGGTTTTCTGTATGAGAACGATATAAATATTCTGGATATCAACCAGACGATCGTTCGGAATATTTTCACCATGGTCATGATGGTCGATCTGAGCGCCTCAAAACTCGAGTTCGGCGAGATCGCCGACAGCCTCAACAAAATGGGCGACGAGGTGGGCGTTGAAATCAGAATACAGCACGAGGATATTTTTAAGTCGATGCACAGAATTTAATTTGCGTATTTCGAAAGGAAACAGTTATGATTAATGTAAACACGAAAGAAATCACCGAGACCATAAAAATGATCCGCGACCAGCATCTGGACATCAGGACCATAACCATGGGAATATCCCTGCTTGACTGCGCGGACGAAAACCCCGAGGCGGCCTGCCGAAAGATCTACGACAAGATCGCCAAGACCGCCGAAAACCTGGTCCCGGTCGGAGAGGAGATCGGCAGGAGATACGGGATCCCGATAATAAACAAGAGGATCTCGGTAACGCCGATATCGCTTGTGGCGGCCGCGAGCAAAACCGACGACTACATACCGTTCGCCAAAACCCTTGACAGAGCCGCCAAAACGCTCGGCATCAACTTTATCGGCGGATACTCGGCCCTGGTCTACAAGGGCTATACCGAGTCGGACAGGAAGCTGACCGCCTCGATCCCCGAGGCGCTGTCGACGACCGACTACGTATGCTCGTCGGTCGGCGTCGCCACCACCAAGGCGGGCATCAATATGGACGCGGTCAAAGAGATGGGCGAGATAATCAAAAAGATGTCCGATATGTCAAAGAACAACGACTCGCTGGGCTGCGCCAAATTTGTGGTGTTCGCCAATCCGGTCGAGGACAACCCGTTCATGGCGGGCGCGTTCCACGGCGTGGGTGAGGGCAGCTCGGTCATAAACGTGGGCGTCAGCGGCCCCGGAGTTGTTAAGCGCGCGCTCGAGCAGGTGCGCGGAGAGGACTTTGGCGCCGTTGCCGAGACTATAAAGAACACCGCGTTCAAGATCACCCGAATGGGTCAGCTGGTGGCGAGAGAGGCCTCAAAAATGCTGGGCGTTCCCTACGGCATTGTCGATCTGTCGCTGGCCCCCACGCCCGAAATTGGCGACAGCGTGGCCTATATCCTGGAGGAAATGGGCCTTGAGAAATGCGGCTGCCACGGCACCACAGCGGCACTCGCGCTGCTTAACGACGCGGTCAAAAAGGGCGGCGTCATGGCGTCGAGCTACGTCGGCGGCCTTAGCGGAGCCTTTATTCCGGTCAGCGAGGACGCGGGCATGATAAGCGCGGCAAGGAGCGGAGCGCTCACGCTCGACAAGCTCGAGGCGATGACCTGCGTGTGCTCGGTGGGCCTCGACATGATAGCGATCCCCGGCGACACGCCGGCCTCGACCATATCGGCGATCATAGCCGACGAGATGGCGATAGGAGTTATAAACCAGAAAACGACCGCCGTGAGGATAATCCCCGCCGCGGGCAAGAGCGTGGGTGACAAGCTGGAATTCGGCGGCCTGCTGGGCGAGGCCCCGGTCATGCGGGTGCACCGCCACAGCGCGGAGGACTTCATCAACAGAGGAGGCAGGATCCCCGCCCCTATCCACAGCCTGAGAAATTAAATGTGCTTAAAACCGCCGAAAACGGCGGTTTTATTTTATATGTTTGTTAATTTATTATAAATTTGGCAATTCGAAAATCAAAATTTTTAAAGAAAAAGGTTGTAGACAAAAGTCGATTATAGTAGTATGATATATCCGGACCGAAAAACAATATAATTCTAAACGCAAGGGAGTCTTATAAATGGAGTATGATTTTTTGCTCGACCTGGCGCTGATACTGCTCAGCACCAAGCTTTTGGGCATGCTCACCCGAAAGGTGCAGATGCCTCAGGTCGTGGGAGCGCTGCTCGCGGGACTGATCCTGGGCCCCGCGGGTCTCGGCTGGCTGCAGGCGAACGACTTTATCACTACCGTTTCGGAGCTTGGAGTTATCGTGCTTATGTTCAGCGCGGGTCTTGAGACCGATATAAAAGAGCTTAAAAAATGCGGCGTCGCCTCAACGGTCATTGCGGTTATGGGTGTTATCGTGCCGCTGCTGGGCGGCTGGGCGGTCGCTCACTTTTTCAACAAGGGCCCCGACACGCTGCTTCAAAACATATTCACCGGCGTTATCCTGACTGCCACATCCGTGAGCATCACTGTCGAGACGCTTAAGGAGATGGGAAAGCTTTCGACCCATTCGGGCAACGCGATCCTGGGCGCGGCTCTTATCGACGACGTGCTCGGCATCATCGCGCTGACCGTAATAACCAGCTTTGCCGACCCGTCGGTCAGCCTGCCTATCGTTATCTTCAAGATAGTTCTGTTCTTCGCCTTCTGCGGCCTGGTGGCGTTTGTGTTCCTGAAATTCGTCCGCCCCTGGATGAACAGCTATCGAAAGGAGCTCCAGCGCTTCAGCGTGCTGGCGTTTGCGTTCTGTCTGCTGATGTCGTATCTGGCGGAGCATGTTTTTGGCGTGTCCGACATAACCGGAGCATTTGTGGCCGGCCTTATCCTGTCCGGCACCCGCAGGACCCCGTTCATGATCACCAGATTCGAGACCGTCTCGTTTATGTTTTTGTCGCCCGTGTTCTTCGCCAGCGTGGGCCTCAAGGTCACGATCGACTCAATGAGCCTTTCGATACTGCTGTTCACGCTGCTGCTCCTGATCGTGGCGATCGTCTCAAAGATCGTCGGCTGCGGAGCGGGCGCGAAAATGACGGGCTACACCAATCTTCAGGCGGCCAAGATAGGTATCGGCATGGTGTCCCGCGGCGAGGTCGCGCTGATCGTCGCCAGCAAGGGCTCGGCTCTGGGGCTTATGGTGCCCGAGTTCTTCGCACCGATAGTCATAGTCGTTGTGGTAACCACGATCATAACGCCGATAATGCTCAAGCTTATCTTTAAATATCAGGCGGTGCACGAGGAGGATGTCAGCACGTCGCTGCTGGCGAGAGTTACCGAAAAGCACGCGATCGAGGCTTCCGCCCTCAAGACCGCGTTCGAGCACGCCGACAGCCGTCTGGAGCGCGAGAAGGAAGAGCGCCTCAGAGAGTACAACAAAAAATACGGCCTCAATATCAGCATGGATGAGTTCTATTGATAAAACAAATCGGCGGAGACATATTATCTCCGCCTTTTTCTTGCCTCAAAACCGCAAAAAATCAAAAATTTGTTACGATACAATTGATGGGTGACAAATAAAAAGGAAAATGAACTCCAAATATGATATAATGTTAAAGAACAAA